>NZ_JAUSXT010000001.1:3196261-3835514 GCF_030816235.1 Microbacterium sp. W4I4 | reverse complement strand
CGGAACCGGGGCTGACGAGCAGCCTGACCGGAGCCGGACTCCTTACCTTACACCAACGTTTCCGTCAGAGGAAGATGAGGATTGTCGTTCGCCTCTTGGTGGGGAGCCAGGCCCTTCGGGCCTTCCGCTCAACCGCTTGGGGCGAACAAGTAATAATTTACGTGGATCCCCGGGATCCGGCAAATCCGGACGGCATCCCGGGCGTGTCGCGGGTGCTCGGGCGCCGCGCGGAACCCGGCTGCGGCGTAGGGTCTCCCCCATGACGCATACGTCGGATCCGCGTGATTCCGGGCTTCTCGCCCGCCTGCTCGGCGAGCTCGGGCTCCGGCCCGACGGCTCGGAAGCGCTTGCCCCGCGCGATGTGCCATTGCCCTCCCGCCTCGACGTCGGAGAGCTCGCCTGGTGCAGCGTCGCGGTGGCGGGTGCCGCATTGGCATCCGATCGCCCCATCTCCCCCACTCCCGATCGCATCGCCGCCGCGTACCGGAGCGATCGATACCTGCGCATCGACGGTCATGCACCCGAGGTGTGGTCACCGCTGTCCGGGTTCTGGCGCACATCCGACGGCTGGGTGCGCACGCACGCCAACTACCCGCACCACGCGACCGCGCTGCGGGCTGCTCTCGGACTCTCTCCGGACGCCGGCCCCGATGAGCTGGCCTCCGCCCTCGGCTCGACGGCTGCCGGAGGTGCAGCAGCTGCCATCACCGCGGCAGGGGGCATCTGCGTCGACGTGCGACCCGAGGATCCCGAGACGGATGCCGCGCTGCGGCGGCTCCCGCTGATCTCCCTCGCCCGGTCGGTCGAGTCCTCACGACGCACGCTCCCCACGGATGCCGCCCTCCCGCTCATGGGCGTCCGGGTGCTCGACCTCACCCGCGTCCTCGCCGGCCCGGTGGCCACGCGAACCCTCGCTCTCGCCGGCGCCGATGTTCTGCGCATCGATCCACCCGATCGCCCGGAGATCGCACAGCAGCATCTGGACACCGGCCACGGCAAGCGCTCCGCGCTGCTCGACATCGCCGCGGATCGCGCCCGCTTCGAGGTGCTCCTCGCCGACGCGGACGTCCTCGTGCTCGGATACCGGCCGAGTGGAACGCACCGGTTGGGCCTCGACCCTGCACAGGTGGCGGCGCGGCATCCGCACCTGGTCATCGCGCAGCTGAGCGCTTGGCCGGGCGCGGACTCGCCGCGCGGCTTCGACAGCATCGTGCAGGCCGACTGCGGGATCTCGTGGATCGAGTCCGCCGACGG
Organism: Microbacterium sp. W4I4; assembly: GCF_030816235.1. NCBI lineage: Bacteria > Bacillati > Actinomycetota > Actinomycetes > Micrococcales > Microbacteriaceae > Microbacterium > Microbacterium sp. W4I4. The sequence continues at coordinate 3,834,260 of NZ_JAUSXT010000001.1, read as the reverse complement.
GGTCACGCCGGGTGCGCTTCCCGCGCAGGCGCTGGACCACTCGGCCGGCTACCTGCTGGCGTCGGGGATCACGGCGGCGCTGCGTCGGCGTGCCGAGGAGGGCGGCGGCTGGTACGTGCGCACGTCATTGCGTCGCGTCGCGGCCGAACTGCTCGGGATGCCGCGCGCCGAACCGGTGCCGATGCCGGAGGCCCCGGTGCGCACTCAGCGCTTCGACGTCGCGGGGGCCGAGGTGACGACCGTGGTGCCGGCGGTCACCTGGCCGGGTGCTCCTGAGCTGTTCGCCGCTCCTCGTCCGTGGGGAGCAGACGCGCCCGAGTGGTGAGCACGATCCCCACGCACAGCAGCACCGTCATCCCGCCCCAGAGGCCGGATGCGGCCGGCAGGGTCCGATAGGCGAGGTGCTGCAGCGTGAAGGCCTCCGTCAGAGGTCCGTACACTGCCAGCCCGAGCAGCCACGCCGCGATCAGGAACGCCGGGAGCGTCAGATACCAGGACCACCGCAGCCACACGGGAAGCGGCCGCGCGCGCCGCACAGCCTCGGCTCGCTTCAGCCACAGCAGCGCGTACACGGCGAGGATCAGCAGGCCGAGAGCGCTCGAGCCGTGCTGCACCCACTTGTAGCCGAGCATCGGACCCCACGCCTGCTGCAGGATCGGGAAGGTCTCGACGCCCCACCGTCCCTCGTGCGTGAACAGATCCCAGACGATGTGCGAGAGCACCCCGATCAGCAGCGACACCGCCAACAGCACCACGTCGCCGAACCTTCGGCGCGGGACCACGACGTCGAGCGCCGCGCCAGGCCCTGTGGTCCGCCACTCCTCCGGCAGTCGCGCGGCCAGGGCATCGGGCGCGAGCGCGACCAGCGCCGGCCGCAGCACGGTGCGCCACACCAGCAGAAGCACGAACGCGATCAGCGCCGTCCAGACGATGTTCGTCGGCTGGTGCGTGAACCCGTACGACAGTCCGGTGCCGCGCAGGAACAGCGGCAGATCCGGCGTCATGGCGCCGATCGCGATGGACGCCGGCACCAGCGGCGTGCGCACGAACGGCAGCGCCACGACGGCATGGCTGGGCGTGAACGGCATCCGGTGCCCGCCGGATCAGGTGAGGAAGACGCCGGCCAGCGTCTTCTTGCCGCGACGCAGCACGGACACGCCGCCGGGCAGGGTCCCCTGCACCGACACGGTGTCGTCGGCCACGCGCTCCCCGTCGAGGGTGACGCCGCCCTGCGAGATGGCGCGACGCGCCTCCGACACGCTCGAGACCAGGCCGGTCGCGACGAGTGCGTCCGCCACCGGCGTGCCGGCCTCGACGGTCGCGTTCGGCAGCTCCTCGAGCGCGGAGCGCAGGGTGGCCGCATCCAGCGTCGACAGGTCGCCCTGCCCGAAGAGCGCATCGGATGCCGCGATCACCGCGGCCGCCGCGTCCAGACCGTGCACGGTCGCGACCACCTCGAGGGCGAGGCGCTTCTGGGCGGCGCGGCGGAACGGCTCCGACTCCACCAGCCCCGCGTACTCCTCGATCTCGGCGCGGGTGAGGAACGTGAAGATCTTCAGCCGCTCGATCACGTCGCCGTCCGCGGTCGACAGCCAGAACTGGTACATCCGGTACGGGCTGCACATCTCGGCATCCAGCCAGATCGCGTTGCCCTCGCTCTTGCCGAACTTGGTGCCGTCGCTGTTGGTGATCAGCGGCGTGCCGATGGCATGCGCGGAGACGCCCTCCGCGCGACGGATCAGATCCGTGCCGCTGGTGAGGTTGCCCCACTGGTCGCTTCCGCCGGTCTGCAGCACGCAGTCGTACTGGCGGTGCAGCTCCAGGAAGTCCATGCCCTGCAGGATCTGGTAGCTGAACTCCGTGTAGCTGATGCCCTCATCCGAGTTCAGGCGCGCGGCGACGGCGTCCTTCTTCAGCATCGTGCCCACACGGTAGTGCTTGCCGATCTCGCGCAGGAAGTCGATCGCCGACATCGGCGCCGTCCAGTCGAGGTTGTTCACCATCCGGGCGGCGTTGTCGCCCTCGAAGCTGAGGTAGCGCTCCACCTGGGCGCGCAGTCGGCCGACCCATTCCTCCACGGTCTCGCGCGTGTTCAGCGTGCGCTCCGCGGTGGGGCGGGGGTCGCCGATGAGTCCCGTCGAGCCGCCGACCAGCCCGAGCGGCTTGTGCCCGGCGAGCTGGATCCGGCGCAGCAGCAGCAGCTGCACGAGGTTGCCGAGGTGCAGGCTGGGTGCGGTCGGGTCGAAGCCGCAGTAATACGTGATCGGGTCCCCGGCGAGAAGGGCGCGCAGCGCCTCCTGATCGGTGGACACGTGGACGAGGCCGCGCCACAGCAGCTCATCCCACACGTTCTCGAACGTGGGGTCGAGCGCCGGTGCGGCGGTCGTCAGATCAGTATTCGACACGCGCTCCAGGCTATCAGCGCGGATCGCGTGGCCCGTTCCGTCGTGACGTCGGATGCCCGTGCCATGCTGGGCGCCATGACGTTCGTCGACCCCTTCTTCTCCGCGGTCCTGTCCAGCGCCATCATCGCGGTTCTGCTCGTGGTGCTGGTGCTGTCACTGGCGAACGTGCGCAAGCCCACCACGGCCGTGATGGCCGTGGCCGGCGTGCTGGTCGCCGCTGCCGTGACCATCGTGATCGTGCTGCCGCCCGCGGCGACGCCGTTGCTCGGCATCCCGCTGACGGTGCTGGGCTTCGCGGCGGCCACGATAGGCGGCAACCCCTTCACCCGGCGGGCGCTCGACATCGCCACCGGCAAGCGTGTCCGCGAGACCGAGGACGGCGGCATCCTGATCATCGCCGCGCACGATGCCGACCCCGCTCATGCGCGGACGCTGATGCGCGGCGGCACGGTGATCGGCTATCTGGAGCGCATCTGCACCGTCGTCGCGATCGCGGTCGGCTTCCCCGAGGCCATCGCCGCGATCATCGCGGTGAAGGGCATCGGCCGCTTCCCGGAGCTGGCCGAGTCCGAAGCGCGCGAGCGCTTCATCATCGGCACGCTCGCCAGCCTGCTCTGGTCAGGCGCGATCGGCACCGTCATCCGTCTCGCCCTGATCTGAGCTCGGCCCGGAGCTCGGCCCGGGGCGCTCAGCCCAGCCCGAGCAGTCGGTAGCCCTCCACGATGCTTCCCGCCCCCGAGGAGGACAGCGCCTGCGATACCGCGGACTGCGTGATGCCCTCGTCGGCGGCGAGCTCCGCCTGCGTGCGTGCGAGGCAGCGCCCGTAGGTGAGCCTGCGGGTGCGCTCGCTCATCGCGCCGATGAGCTCGTCTCTGGCCAGCAGGTAGGCGTTGGCCCAGCGCACGGCATCCGGATCCGCGTCCTCGGCGCTCTCGTGGGCGACGATCCAGGTGCGCGCCTGCGGTGCGGTGCGCTTCTGCAGCGTCTGCAGCTGCTCGATGGCGCTGCGTGCCGCCCACCAGCCGGGCCCGTCCGGGATGCCCTCCGCGGCGGCCGCGGAGGGGACGGATCCGACATCGCCGATCCCGATCCCGTACCGGAACTCCACCCCGTCGGGCAGCGCCAGTCGCAGAAGCAGCACGGAGCCGAGGGCCGCCTCGAGGGTCGGGTAGACCGCCTGCTGCTCGTCTCCGACGGTCGGACGCAGCCCGCGCACCGATACGGGCAGATCACGTTCGACCCGGGCGATCGCCGCATCGAACGCACGCTGCGCGGCAGCTCTGTCGGGGAGCTGTCGGGAGCCGATGATGTCGGCTGTCACGGCGACGGTCATGACATCAGGGTATCACTGATAATTGGAGAACATAAGAATTTCTCTGATGTTCTCGTCTTATCAGTGCAAGCTGCTAGAGCCCCAGTGCGTGAGCCGCAGCCTGCGCGCGAGAGACGAGCTCGGCACGCTGCTCGGCGACGCGCACCGGTGCGGTGCCTCCGGCACCCGCGCGCGATGCGACCGAACCCTCGATGGAGAGCACCTCGCGCACATCCGGCGTCAGGTGCTCCGACACCGAGCGCAGCAGCTCGTCATCGGCATCCTCCAGCCCGATCCCGCGGTCCTCGCAGGTCCGCACCAGCGCGCCCGAGATCTCGTGAGCGTCGCGGAACGGGATCCGGCGCTTGACGAGCCACTCGGCGACGTCGGTCGCCAGCGAGAAGCCCTGCGGCGCGAGCTCGGCCATCCGGTCGGTGTCGAAGCGCAGCGTGGCGATCATGCCCGCGAACGCCGGCAGCACGACCTCGAGCGTCTGCACGGAGTCGAAGACGGGCTCCTTGTCCTCCTGCAGATCGCGGTTGTACGCGAGCGGCAGGCCCTTGAGCGTCGCCATCAGACCCGTCAGGTTGCCGATCAGGCGCCCGGACTTGCCTCGCGCGAGCTCGGCGATGTCGGGGTTCTTCTTCTGCGGCATGATGCTCGACCCGGTCGAATACGAGTCGTCGAGCGTGACGAAGCCGAACTCGCGGGTGTTCCAGAGGATGATCTCCTCGCTCAGCCGCGACAGGTCGATGCCGGTCATCGCGGCGATGAACGCGAACTCAGCCACCACATCGCGGGCGGCCGTGCCGTCCAGCGAGTTCTCGGCGGGACGGTCCAGGCCCAGCTCCCGTGCGACGAGCGCGGGGTCGAGCCCCAGCGTGGAACCGGCGAGCGCTCCCCCGCCGTACGGTGAGAAGCCGGCGCGGCGGCGCCAGTCGACCAGGCGCTCCAGCTCGCGCACCAGCGGCCAGGCGTGCGCCTGCAGGTGGTGCGCCAGCAGCACGGGCTGCGCGTGCTGCAGGTGCGTGCGGCCGGGCAGGATGGCATCAGGGTGCGCTTCGGCCTGCGCGACCAGCGCGTCGATGACGCGCAGCAGGTCGCGGGCGATGACCTGGGCGTGGTCGATCAGGTACATCCGCACCAGCGTCGCGATCTGGTCGTTGCGGCTGCGTCCGGCGCGCAGCCGGCCGCCCACCTCGGCGCCGACCTCGGCGATCAGTGCCTTCTCCAGCGCGCCGTGCACGTCCTCGTCACCCGGGTCGGGCAGCAGCGTGCCGTCGGCGATCCTCGCGGCCAGCGCGTCGAGCCCGGCGTGCATGATGCGCGCCTCGTCGGCATCCAGGTATCCGGCTGCCTCCAGGGCCTTGGCGTGCGCGTGCGAGCCGGCGATGTCGTAGGGAGCGAGGATCCAGTCGAAGTGCGTGGACCGGCTCAGCTCGGCGAGCTCCGGCGAGGGGCCGCCGGCGAAGCGGGCGCCCCAGAGGGCGCCGTCGTTCGTGCCGTGTGCGCCGCTCATGCGGCATCCTGCGTCTCGGCCTGCTTGCCCCGCAGCCAGACCAGCAGCGCCTTCTGCGCGTGCAGCCTGTTCTCGGCCTCGTCCCAGACCACGCTCTGCGGTCCGTCGATGACCTCGGAGTCAACCTCATAGCCGCGGTCGGCGGGCAGGCAGTGGATGAAGATCGACTCGGGGTCGGCGAGCGACATGATCTCGCGGGTCACCTTGTACCCGCCGAGGTCGCGCAGGCGCTCGATCTTCTCCTCCTCTTTGCCCATCGATACCCACGTGTCGGTGACGACGACGTCCGCGCCGAGTGCGGCCTCGCGCGGGTCTGTGAGCAGCGTGACCGAACCTCCGGTCTCGGCTGCGCGCTTCTCTGCGGCCACCACGACATCCGCACGCGGCGCGTAGGCCTCGGGCGAGGTGATGCGCACGTGCATGCCGGCGGTGACGCAGGCCAGCAGGTACGAGTGCGCCATGTTGCTGCGCCCGTCGCCGAAGAACGTCAGCGTGAGGCCCTTCAGCTCGCCCTTGTGCTCGCGGATCGTGAGCAGGTCGGCGAGAAGCTGGCAGGGGTGGAAGTCGTCGGAGAGCGCGTTGACCACGGGCACGCGGGTGCCGCGCGCCATCTCCTCCAGCCCCGACTGCGCGTAGGTGCGCCACACGATGGCCGCCACCTGGCGCTCGAGCACCCGGGCGGTGTCGGCGGGCGTCTCCTTGCCGCCGAGCTGGCTGCTCGCGGTCGAGATGATCAGCGGCGAGCCGCCGAGATCCGCGATGCCCACGGCGAAGGAGACGCGGGTGCGGGTGGAGGACTTGTCGAAGATGACCGCGACGGTCTGAGGACCGGCGAGCGTCTTGTTGGACCAGCGGTCCTTCTTCAGCTCGACCGCGAGATCGAGCACCTCGCTCTGCTCGGCAGGGGTCAGATCGTCATCGCGAAGCAGGTGGCGGGTCATGCGGGGGTCTCCATGGTGTCGTGTGCGGATGCGACGGTGTCGAGTGCAGCGCGGAAGAGCGTGAGGAACTCGGCCACCTCGGCATCGCCGATGGTGAAAGCGGGTGCGATGCGGATCACATCGGCGGTGGGCGCGTTGATGATCAGTCCGCGCTCGTGCGCGGCTTCGCGCACCTCGGCGGCGACCGGGGCGGACAGGCGGATGCCGATCAGCAGTCCCGCACCGGTGGTGCCCTCGACCAGCGGGAGCCCCGCGACGCCCTCGCGGAGCTGGGCTCCCCTGGCCGTCACGTTCTCGAGGAGGTGCTCGTCCTCGATGTGGCCGAGGACGGCGTTCGCCACGGCACTGGCCAGCGGGTTGCCGCCGAAGGTGGAGTTGTGGGTGCCGGGGTAGAACAGATCGCTGGCGGCGCCGAACGTGATCAGCGCGCCGAGCGGGAAGCCGGCGCCGATGCTCTTGGCCAGCGTGATGGCGTCCGGCACGATCCCCTCGCGCTGGAAGGCGAACCACTCCCCGGTGCGCCCGGAACCGGTCTGCACCTCATCGAGGATGAGCATCGCATCGTGCGCGGTGGCGAGGGCGCGAGCCCGGGCGAGGAATCCCTCGGGCAACTCGACGACACCCGCCTCGCCCTGGATGGGTTCGACGATCATCGCAGCCACGCCGCCTGCGGCGAAGGCCGCCTCGAGGCTCTCGAGCGAGTGCTGCACGGTGACCACGTCGGGCACGGCCGGCAGGAACGGGTCGCGGTACATGGCCTTCGGCGTCAGCGACAGCGTGCCCATGGTGCGACCGTGGAAGGCGCCGTCCAGGACGAGGATCGTGGTGCGACCGGATGGCTGACCGTGCAGGCGCGCCAGCTTGATCGCCATCTCGTTCGCTTCGGTGCCCGAGTTCGCCAGGAACACCCGTCCCTGCTCCCCGGTGCCGGCCAGGCGCTTCAGACGCGCGGCGAGCTCGAGCTGACCGGGGGTCGCGAAGTAGTTCGACACGTGCGACAGCGTGGCGGCCTGACGCGAGACGGCCTCCACGAACACGGGGTGGGCGTGGCCGAGGCAGTTCACGGCGATGCCGCCGAGGAAGTCCAGGTACCGGTTCTCGTCGGCGTCGTAGACCCAGGAGCCGTCGCCGTGCGTGAGCAGCGCGAGGCGCCCGCCCAGGCTCATCAGATCGCGTGCCGCGTCGTCGTTCCAGTCGTTCATTGTGCGACCACTTCCGTGCCGATTCCCTTGCTGGTGAACAGTTCGACGAGCACCGAGTGCGGCACCCGCCCGTCGATGATGGCCGCGGCATCCACGCCGTTCTCGACGGCGTCGAGGCAGGCGCGCATCTTCGGGATCATCCCCGACTCCAGCGAGGGCAGCATCTCGGTGAGTGCGCTGGAGGTGATGTGCGAGACGAGCGACTCGCGGTTCGGCCAGTCGGCGTAGAGCCCCGGGACGTCGGTGAGGATGACGAGCTTGCGTGCGCCCAGCGCGATGGCGAGCGCCGCGGCCGCGGCATCGGCGTTGACGTTCAGCGACTGACCGGGGTGGTCGAGATCGGGGGCGATCGAGGAGACCACGGGGATGCGCCCGGCGGTCAGGTGATCGATCACGGGGGTCGGGTCGACCTGGACGACGTCGCCGACGCGGCCGAGATCGACCTCCTCGCCGTCGACGATCACGCCGCGACGACGCCCGCCGAACAGGCCGGCGTCCTCACCGCTGAGCCCTGTGGCGATCGGCCCGTGCGAGTTGATCTTCGCGACGAGCGTGGGGTTGACGTGCCCGGTGAGCACCATCCGCACCACGCTGATCGCCTCGGTGTTGGTGACGCGGTAGCCGCCCTTGAACTCGCTGGGGATCGCGAGACGGTCCAGCATCTGAGAGATCTGCGGGCCGCCGCCGTGCACGACCACCGGCTGCACGCCGACGTAGCGCAGGTAGGCGATGTCCTGGGCGAAGGCGTCCTGCAGCTCTTCGCTGACCATGGCGTTGCCGCCGTACTTGACCACGACGATCTGGTCGCGGAAGCGCTTCAGCCACGGCAGCGACTCGATGAGGGTGGCGGCCTTGACGGCGGCCTCCTCGGGTGCGGTGTCCTGCAGATCCGTCATGAGGCGTAGGCGCTGTTCTCTTGCACGTAATCGTGGGTCAGGTCGTTGGTGAGGATCGTGGCCGTGATGTCGCCGGCCTTCAGGTCGATCTCGAGGTGCATGGCGCGCGGGGTGAGGTCCACGTCCTCGCGGGGGCGGTCGGGACCGCCCGCCGAGCAGACACGCACGCCGTTCATCGACACGTCCACGTCGTAGGGGTCGAACTGCGCGCTCGTGGTGCCGATGGCGGCGAGCACGCGGCCCCAGTTCGGGTCGTTGCCGAAGATCGCGGCCTTGAAGAGGTTGTTGCGTGCCACGGACCGTCCGACCTCGACGGCCTCCTCCTCGGTGGCGGCGTTCTTGACCTCGATCGTGATGTCGTGGCTGGCGCCCTCGGCATCCGTCTGCAGCTTCTGCGCCAGCTCACGGCAGAGCTCGGTGAGCGCGGCGGTGAAGTCGTCGAGGTCGGGGCGGATGCCGCTGGCACCGCTCACCAGGAGCGTGACCTGGTCGTTGGTGGACATGCAGCCGTCGGAGTCGAGGCGGTCGAAGCTCACGTTGGTGGCCCTGCGCAGCGCGGCATCCGCCTCGGAGGCCTCCAGGTCGGCATCCGTGGTGATGACGACCAGCATGGTCGCGAGTCCCGGCGCGAGCATTCCCGCACCCTTGGCCATGCCGCCGATCGTCCAGCCGCCCTGCGCGACCACCGCGGTCTTCGAGACCGTGTCTGTGGTCATGATCGCCTCGGCGGCGGCGGTCCCGCCGTCGATGCTGAGCGCGGCGATGCCCTGCTCGACGCCGTCGAGCACCTTGCCGCGGAACACCTCGTCGCCGGTGCCGATCAGACCGGTCGAGCACACCAGGATGTCGCCTGCGCTCACGCCGAGCAGCTCAGCGGTCTTCTCCGCGGTGAGGTGCGTGGTCTGGAAGCCGAACGCGCCGGTGAAGCAGTTCGCCCCGCCGGAGTTCAGCACGATCGCCTCGACCGTGCGGTCGGCGATGACCTGCTGCGACCACAGGATCGGGTTGGCCTTGGCCCGGTTGGTGGTGAACACGGCCGCGCCGACCTTGCGGGGGCCGCGGTTGACGACGACGGCGACGTCGGACTTGCCTGTGCTCTTCAACCCTGCGGCGACGCCGGCTGCTTCGAATCCCTGGGGTGCGGTCACGCTCACGGCGCCACTCCGTTCACGGTGAGGGCGCGGTCCTCGGGGAGGCCCAGCGCGAGGTTCATGGACTGCACGGCGGCGCCGGCGGTCCCCTTGACGAGATTGTCGACGGCGGTCACCACGACGACGCGGTTCGCCGCCCGGTCGATCGCCAGGCCCATGAGTGCGGTATTCGCACCCAGCACGTCCGCCGTGCGGGGGAAGTGCCCCTCGGGCAGCAGGTGCACGAAGGTCTCGTCGCCGTAGGCGCTCTGCCATGCGTCGCGGATCTGCACGTCGGTGGCGCCCTCGGCGATGGGCGCGGTGGAGGTCGCGAGGATGCCCCGCGCCATCGGCACGATCACCGGAGTGAACGAGATGCGGATGCTCTCGCCGGCGACCCCGGAGGCCGCGGCGAGCGCCTGCCTGATCTCGGGGATGTGCCGGTGCGTGCCGCCCACCGCGTAGGGATTGGCGGTGCCGAGGACCTCGGATGCGAGCAGGTTGGTCTTCAGGCTCTTGCCCGCCCCCGAGGGGCCGACAGCCAGCACGCTGACGATGTCGGAGGGGTCGATCACACCGGCGGCGACGCCGGGAGCGAGGCTGAGGCTCACCGTCGAGGCGTTGCAGCCGGGCGCGGCGATGCGCGTCGCGGTGCGCAGCACCTCGCGCTGCTTGGCACCCGAGTCGGTGAGCAGTTCAGGCACACCGTAGGCCCACGGCTCGTGGAATGCGCCGCCGTAGAAGGCGTCCCAGGAGTCCTGGGAGGTGAGCCGGTGGTCGGCGCCGGCGTCGATGACCAACGGGGTGTCGCCCAGGGCATCCGTGTACTGCCCGGACTGGCCGTGCGGCAGGGCGAGGAACACGATGTCGTGCCCGGCGAGGATCTCCGGAGTGGTGTCCTGCAGGGTGAGGTGCGCCAGCGAGCGCAGATGCGGCTGGTGCTCGATCAGCGGCTGTCCTGCGTTGGAATGCGCGGTGACGGTGCGGATCTCGATGTCGGGGTGAGCTGCGAGGATCCGCAGTATCTCGCCTCCCGCATAGCCGGATGCGCCGGAGACGGCGACGGAATACGTCATGGTTCTACCTTAACGGTCGAGGTGCGCCCGATGACGGGCCTGGCCGGGGCGGCGACACCGGCTTCGACCTCGAGCCACGACGGCTCAGGCTGCGCGGGGTCGCCTAGAATCGGCGGCCGAGGCGGCGTCGGCGCACGTCTGCGACGCTCGAGTGGAGCGGGAGCGAGGCGACCGAAGGCATGCCGTGACAGTAGCGCCGATTCCGCCGCATCCGCAAATCGAGGGCGTCACATGCCCTCGGTCCCGTCACCGGTCGAAGAACGCCCGCTCGTGCGCGGCCGATGCGGCGAACGCCCGATGCATGCGTCGGCGCCGATCCTCGTCCGATTGCGCCGCCGCCCGCGTCACATGACCGATCGCGTGCTCGGATGCGGCGGCGAACGCCGGATCCGCATAGGTGGCCAGCCACGACGAGTACGGATGCCGCGGATCGTGCGTCCGATCGCCGAACTCCCCCGCCTGCAGGCGCACCCCCAGGTCGGTGTACAGCCAGAAGCACGGGAGCAGCGCGGCGATGAGCACGGCGTAGTCCCCGCCGAACGCCACGGCACGCAGATGATCCAGGTAAGCCGTGGTGGTGGCGTCGGCCGCAGCGGCGAACGTCGTCGCCGAGACGCCGGCGCCCGGCGTGATCCAGGACGCATGCAGCTCGACCTCTCCCGCGATGGCGCCCTGCGCGGATGCCGCCCAGAACGCCTGCTCCTGCGGGGTGGGTGCGAGCCGCGCGGCCTCGGCGAGCACACGGGCGTACTCCTGCAGATACAGGGCGTCCTGCGCGAGGTAGCTCAGGAAACGCTCACGGCTCAGGGTGCCGTCGGCGAGCCCGCGGATGAAGGGCAGGTCGTCGATGTCCCGCCGGATGTCGGCGATGCCGCTCCACCAGTCCTCGCGGACGGCATCCGCGTGGGGCCGTGCGGCCAGTCCGCCGCGCTGCCACAGCCCGGCGAAGTGACTGATGGGGCCGTGACCGCGACCGACGTCGAGCGCATCGGCTGCGCTCAGCGATTCGCGCAGCCACGCCCGCGAGTGCTCCACTGCCTGCACCCAGTCCATGCCCCGGGCGCGCGTGGCGGCGAGGGCCGAGGAGAGCGAGCATCCGGTGCCGTGCGTGCTGGTCGTCTCGATGCGCCGTCCACGGTACTCGGCGAGAACGCCGGCCGAGCCGACCAGGGCGTCCGGTGTCTCATCGCCCGGCAGGTGACCGCCCTTGGCGAGCACGAGCGCCCCGGTGAGCGCCGCCACCTCCTGCGCCGCGACGAGGGCGTCGGCCCACGTGTGGAGAGGACGCCCGGCGAGCACGGCGAGTTCGCCGAGGTTCGGGGTGAGCAGATCCGCCTGGCGCGCGAGCTCGAGCAGCGCCGTCTCGGCGTCGACATCCAGCAGCCTGTCTCCGCTGGTGGCCACCATCACCGGGTCGAGCACGACGGTGTCCGGCCGGTGGGCGGTGAGCCAGTCGCTGACGGTGCGGATGATCTCGGCATCCGCCAGCATCCCGATCTTCACCGCGTCGATGTCGATGTCGGAGGCGAGCGCGTCGAGCTGCGCGCGCAGGAACGACGCCGGGGGCACGTGCACGCCGCTCACGCCGCGGGTGTTCTGCGCGGTCAGCGCCGTGATCGCCGCCATCCCGTAGCCGCCGTGGGCGGCGATGGACTTCAGATCGGCCTGGATGCCCGCCCCGCCGGACGGGTCGCTGCCGGCGATGCTCAGCACTCTCGGCGGCCTGTCCCGTCGCCATTCACGACGGAACGCGCGCGCCGCGATCTGCGGGTCATCGGCGGCGCACAGCGCCGACACCACGGCGACGCCTGCCGCACCGGCATCGCGGAGCGCTGCGACGTCGTCCCGGCCGATTCCGCCGATGGCGATGGCGGGGACAGGGCTGGATGCGGCGAGCGCACGAAATCCGTCGACGCCGAGTGCCGGCGGATGATCGGGCTTCGTCGAGGTCGGTCGGATGACTCCGACGCCGATGTAGTCGACGGTCCCCTCCGGCAGGGCGCGCAGAGCGTCGAGATGCGCGGGAGTGTTCGCGGTGAGTCCGATGAGGGCATCCGGTCCCAGCAGGGCACGCGCGCGCTCGACGGAGATGTCCGACTGCCCGAGATGCACCCCGTCGACGCGTGCGCCCCGCGCGCGGGCGTCGATGACCGCAGGCAGCCGGTCGTTCACCACGAGCAGGGCGCGACCGTCGATGATCTGCGAGAGCTGCACGAGCAGGTCCACCGTCTCGGCATCGGTCGCCGTCTTGTCGCGGAGCTGCACGACCGCGACGCCACCGGCGACAGCGGCGTCGACCGTGGCGACGACGCCGCGTTCGCCGCAGAGTGCGGCATCGGTCACGAGATGCAGTGAGATGTCGCTGTTCACGGCGCGACCTCCTCGACCCGTGCTGCGGCGAGGATCTCGTCGGAGTCGACCGCATCGAGCGCGTCGAGCAGTGCCACCGCGAAGCTGCCCGGTCCGGGTGCGGTCGCCGCGGCGCGTTCGGCGGCCACGGTGTACACCAGAGACGCCGCCGCGACCGCGGTGAGGACGTCTGTGCCGCTGCCGCGGGCGGCGCCGAGGAACGAGGCCATGACGGCGCCGAGCGCGCAGCCGCCACCGGTGACCCGGGTCAGCAGGGCGTCGCCGTTGGCGATGCGGATGACGCGGCGCCCATCGGTGATCAGATCGACCGGGCCGGACACGGCGACCGTGCTCCCCCAGCGCGCGGCGAGTGCGCGTGCCGCGGCGGCCGCGGCATCCGGAGTGTCGGTGGCGTCGACACCGCGTCCGCCGTCGCCGAGGCCCGCCAGCGCGAGGATCTCAGAGGCATTGCCGCGGATCGCGGTGGGCCGCAGTGCGACCAGCTCGCCCGCGAGCCGTGTGCGCACGGGCAGAGCGCCGATCGCGACGGGGTCGAGAACCCAGGGTGTTCCGGCCGCGACCGCTCCCCGCGCGGCTTCGCGGCTCGCGGCGCGCTGCTCGGGCGTCGGTGTTCCGAGGTTGATCAGCAGCCCGGATGCCGCGGCGGCGAACATCCCGGACTCATCGACGATGTCGACCATCGCCGGCGCCGCCCCCAGCGCGAGCAGCACGTTCGCGGTGAATCCGGTCACCACGGAGTTGGTGATGCAGTGCGTGAGCGGCGGTGCGGACCGCAGTCGGCTCAGCAACTGGGCGGCGGACGCCGCGACATCGGTGGACGGGCGCCCTTCGGCGGGCAGGCATGGCGTATCGCTCATTGCGACATCCCTTCGCTAGTACGAACTAGATCAGGTTCGACGGGTCTGTTCTCAGCCGCGGATGCGGCACCCCGTGTCACTGGCTGCGAGTCTAGCGAGCGTGCGCCCCCTGGCCGCGCAATGCGTCGATCAGCTCCAGTTCGTCGCTGCGGGACAGCCCTGCGCGACGCTCACGGTCCACACCCCGCGCCCGTTCGTCGTCGAGCACCCGGCGGATCGTCTCATCGAGCGATCGCACCGCGCCGCCGGCCGCGCGGTAGCCGTCGTTGCGGCGCCGGGTGAAACCGGGCATGTCGGCGGGCAGCCACAGCGGCAGGGAGCGCTCCCCCATCCAGTACCGCACCCCGTGCTCCTCGAGCCAGGCGTCCGGCGCCTCGACCAGCTCGCCGGTGTGCCCGACGAGCGCTCGGATGCGCTCCAGCACGTCCAGGAAGGGATGGACGTCGCCGTTGGCGTTGACCACGCCCTGCCGCCCGTCGACGACGAGGAAGTCGGCGAGGTCGTCGACGTCGATGACCTGCACGTACCGATCGCCGCGCTCCGGGACGAGGATCGGCCCTGTTCCGGCACGGTCTGCGGCCGCCGCCCAGTAGCCGAATCGGTCGCTCGGATCGCCGGGCCCGGTGATGAGACCGGGACGGACGATGAACGCGCGCTCGCCCAGGGTGCGCACCGCCTGCTCGGCCGCGACCTTCTCGCGACCGTAGTCGTACTCGTCGCCGTCCTGAGCCGGCGCGAGCAGGCGCCCGGTCTCGTCGAGTCCGATGGTCTCGTCCTCGTCGTACACGGACATGGACGACACGTAGGTCCAGTGCCCGGCGCGGTCGCCGAGCGCCGCGACGGCCTCGCGCACGTGCCGCGCCGTCGAGGAGATGTCCACGACCTCGTCCCAGTGCTGCCCGATCAGAGCGTCGTAGGCGCCCTGGTCCCGATCTCCGCGGACGAGCACCGTGCCCTCCGGTGCCGGCCGGTCGCCTCGCGCCACGCAGGTGACGCGCGCACCGGCATCCCGCCAGCGCTCGGCGATCCGTCCCGAGAGCCATCCTGTTCCACCGAGCACCAGCACCTGAGTCATGACGCCCATGCCAGCACGATCAGGCGCCGGACGGAAGCGAATCAGCCGACAGCGAAGCGCAGGTCACCAGGGCATCGGGCGATCCGGTCCGCGCCTGCTGTCATCGGGCAGGTGCGGCAGGCTCTCGCCGCCAGCGCGGATGCACAGCCAGCGCAGCTCGCCGGGGCTGTCCGGCAGTGCGCGCCAGGTTCGCCAGACGCCCTGTCCCACGCGCACGACGGTTCCCTCCGCGACATCCACGACATCGTCGTCCAGCCCCATCTGGCCACGACCCCCGAGGAACACGTACATCTCCTCGATCTTCTCGTGCACGTGCCAGTATCCGGCCTCCTCGCCAGGCACGAGGGCGTTGGCGGTCATGCCGATGTACTGCATCGTCAGTTCGTGATCGACGACGCGACGGCCGTCGCGAGACCGCGATTCGTCGAAGCCGCCGTGGAAGGTCCGCCAGTCTTCCAGCGCACCGATCTCGGTCACCTGATAGTCGCTCATCCCCCGACTCTACGACGAGACCCCTCCCGATCCACAGGGGTCGGGAGGGGTCTCGGACGGACGACGTCAGTCGCGGATGGCGGCGCCGAAGCGCTCGGCGGCCACCGCCACCCCGGCGAGCTTCGCGTCGGTCGCCTCCGCCGCGGTGAGAGTGCGGTCGGCGGCGCGGAATCGCAGCGCGAACGTCAGGCTCTTCTGCCCCTCATCGAGTCCGGTGCCACGGTAGTCGTCGACCAGGGTCGCCGACTCGAGCAGTTCGCCCGCACCCTCGACGAGCGCCGTACGAACCTCGGATGCCGCGATCCCGGCATCCACTGCCAGGGACACGTCCTGCGTGGCGGCCGGGAAGGTCGACAGCGATGCCGCGACGACCCGCTCCCCCGCCAGAGTCAGCACGCGGTCGAGGTCGAGCTCCAGCACGATGGCGCGTCCGGGCAGATCGGCATCCGCCGACACCTGCGGATGCAGTTCGCCGACGTAGCCGACCTCCTCGCCGCGCACGCTGAGGACGCCCGCGCGCCCCGGGTGCAGCGCGGCACGCTGCGTCTGCGCGACGTCGATGCCGACGCCGGCCGCGACGCCGATCACGCGCACCGCGTCCAGCGCGTCGCCGAGACTCGCGTGCTCGGCCGCACGGCCCGGCTGGCGCGGTACGGCGTTGCCGGTGAGCAGCACCGCCACGTGACGAGGCTGCGGCGGGATCGCCGCGTTCAGCGCGTCCAGGGTCTCCGCCCTCGGGCGCTGCGCCATCGGCGGGATGAAGTCGGTGCCGTAGCCGACGCCCTCCTCAGGGGCGAAGACGGCGCCGGTCTCGAAGATCGCCAGGTCCACGAGCCCACGGGAGATGTTGCGGTGCGCGGTCTGCAGCAGGCCCGGCACCAGCGAACGCCGCAGGTACGGCGCCTGCCCGTCGAGCGCGTTCGCCAGACGGATGCTGGGCTGGTGCTCTCCCGCGGCGGAGCCGTGCAGGTCGTTCTGCTCCTCAGTGGTGAACGGGAACGCCGGGGTCTCGATGAAACCGGCCGCGGCAAGGGCGTCCGCGACGCGCTTGCGTCCCTGCTGCAGAGCGGTGTAGCCGCGTCCGGACGGCGGGGTGGGCAGCACGGACGGAATGCGGTCGAGCCCGTGGATGCGCGCGACCTCCTCCACGAGCGTCCACTTGTCGGTGAGGTCGGGACGCCAGCTGGGCGGGATGACATGCCATCCGGTGTCGGTGACGGAGGTGATCTCCGCGCCGACCATCTCGAGGGCGCCGGTGATCTCGCCATCGGTGTAGTCGACGCCGATCAGGCCCTGCGTGAAGCCGCGGGGCAGGTCGATGCCGGCGATGTCCACGTCGGCGTACAGCGCACCGCCCTCGTCGGTGAGCGTGCCGCCGGCGAGTTCGACCATCAGGTCGGCGACACGGCGGGCGGCGACGAACGGGATCAGCGGGTCGACGCCGCGCTCGAAGCGCTTGGACGCCTCGCTCGGCAGCTTGTGCCGCCGGGCCGACCGAGCGATCGTGATCGGGTCGAAGGAGGCCGCCTCGATGAGCACGTTGCGGGTGGTGCCGCTCATCTCGGTGGCGCCGCCGCCCATGACACCGGCGAGGCCGATCGGGCCGGAGCCGTCGGTGATGAGCAGGTCCTCGGTGTGCAGCGCGCGCTCTTGTCCGTCGAGCGTCGTCATCCGCTCGCCTTCGGTCGCGCGGCGCACGACGATGCCGCCCTGCAGCTTGTCGAGGTCGTAGCCGTGGATCGGGTTGCCGAGCTCGAGCATCACGTAGTTGGTGATGTCGATGAGCACGCCCAGCGAGCGCATGCCTGCAAGGCCCAGTCGGGCGATCATCCACGGCGGCGTGGGCCGGGACGGGTCCACTCCTCGCACGACGCGCGCGACGAACTCGCGGGCGCCGACGTTGCCGCGGATGGGGCTGCGGTCGTCGACCGTGATCGCGAAGCCGGAGCCGGGCTGCAGCTCGGCGAAGTCGCGCACGCCCGGGTCGCGGAACTCGGCTCCGGTGGCGTGCGAGTACTCGCGTGCCGCACCGCGCAGCGAGAACGCGTAGCCGCGGTCGGGGGTGACGTTGATCTCGACGGCCACATCGTCCAGGTGCAGCAGGCCGATGGCATCCGTGCCGACCTCGGGGTCGAGTCCCAGCGTGGAGAGCACGATGATGCCGTCGTGCTCGTCGCCCAGGCCCAGCTCGCGAGCCGAGGCGATCATGCCGTCGGAGACGTGTCCGTAGGTCTTGCGAGCGGCGATCGGGAAGGGCCCTGGCAGCACCGCGCCGGGCAGGGTCACGACGACCTTGTCGCCGACGACGAAGTTGTGCGCGCCGCAGACGATGCCGCGGATGCCGCCGTTCGCCTCGCCGACATCCACCTGGCACCAGTTGATGGTCTTGCCGTTCTTCTGCGGCTCGGGGGTGAGCTCGAGGACCTGCCCGACGACGACGGGACCGGAGATCTCGAAGCGGTGGATGTCCTCCTCTTCGAAGCCGACCGACACGAAGGACGCCAGGACGTCCTCCGGCGTCGCATCCGCTGCGACCTCGACGTACTCGCGCAGCCAGGAAAGCGGAACGCGCATCACACCACCATCCCGAACTGCTCGCTGAAGCGCACATCACCCTCGGCCATGTCGCGCATGTCCTTCACATCGCTGCGGAACATCACCGCACGCTCGACGCCCATGCCGAACGCGAACCCGCTGTACACCTCGGGGTCGATGCCCGCCGCGCGCAGCACGTTGGGGTTGACCATCCCGCATCCGCCCCACTCGATCCAGCGCGCCCCGCCCTTGAAAGTGGGGTGCCACAGGTCGAGCTCCGCGGAGGGCTCGGTGAACGGGAAGTAGTTCGTGCGGAACCGGGTCTTCGCCTCGGCTCCGAACATCTGCTTGGCCACGTGGTCGAGGGTGCCCTTCAGGTGCGCCATCGTGATGCCCTTGTCGATGACGAGCCCCTCGAACTGCGTGAACACCGGCAGGTGCGTCGCATCGAACTCGTCGGTGCGGTACACGCGCCCGGGGCAGAGCACGTAGATCGGCAGTTCGCGGTCGAGCATCGAGCGCACCTGAACCGGGCTGGTGTGCGTGCGCATCACGAGATGGCGGGAGACGGGATCGACGTAGAACGTGTCCTGCTCCTGGCGCGCGGGATGGTCCTCGTCGAAGTTCAGCGCATCGAAGTTGAACCACTCGTGCTCGAGCTCGGGGCCCTCCGCGATCTCCCAGCCCATCCCGACGAAGATGTCGCTGATCTGCTCCTGCATGAGGGAGATCGGATGACGGGCGCCGACGCGCGAGTGCGAGGCGACGGCGGTGATGTCGACGCGCTCCGCTTCCAGGCGTGCGGCGATCTCTGCTTCGGCGAGCTCGGCCTCCTTGGTGGCGAGCGCCTGCGTGACCTTGCCCCGGCCCTGTCCGACGAGCTTGCCGAATGCGGCCTTGTGCTCGGGAGCGACCTGACGCATCGAGGCGTTCAGCACGGCCAGTGGCGAGCCCTCGGCGACGTGCGCGGCGCGGGCGGCCTTCAGCTCTGCGGTATCGGATGCCGCCGCGATCGCCACGAGTGCGGCGTCGACGGCGGACTCCACCGCCTCCGGGGTGATCTGGGGTGTTTCGGGAGAGTCTGACACGAGAATCGAGTCTACCGGCGCGGGAGCAGCGCTCCCGCGCCGGTGGACACGGCGGTTCCGTGCGTCAGACGATCAGGCCCAGCACGAGGACGCCGGCCAGCCCCACGACCGAGACGGCGCACTCCATGAGGCTCCAGGTCTTGAACGTCTGTCCGACGGTGAGTCCGAAGTACTCCTTCACCAGCCAGAATCCGGCGTCGTTGACGTGCGAGAGGAACACGGAGCCGGCGCCGATCGCGAGCACCATCAGTGCGACGTGGGTGCTGCTGAGGTCGCCGACCAGCGGCGCCATGATGCCCGCCGCGGTGATCGTGGCCACGGTCGCGGAACCGGTGGCGAGGCGGATGACGACGGCGACAAGCCAGCCGGCCACGAGCAGCGGCACGCCGGATCCGGCGATGCCGTTGCCGATCACCTCGCCGACACCGGAGTCGACCAGGGTCTGCTTGAAGCCGCCGCCGGCGCCCACGATCAGCAGGATCGAGGCGATCGGGGCGAAGGCGTCGCCGGTGATCTTGGCGACCTCGCTCATGCTGCGCCCGAGCGCGGTGCCGAGCACGATCATCGCGTAGAGCGAGGTGATCAGCAGCGCCTGCAGAGGCGTGCCGACGAAGATGAGGATCTTGCCCAGGATGCTGCCGTCGAGGCCCATCGCGGTGACCACGGTCATCAGCAGCATCAGCACGACCGGCAGCAGCACGACCGACAGCGCGATGCCGAACGCAGGGCGCCTGCCCTCGTTCTCGGTGACCGGTGCGAGCAGCTTGCCTGATGCCTCCACGGGCACCCACCGTGCCATCGGCCTGGCGAGCACGGGACCGGCGATGATCACGGTCGGGATGGCGACCAGAAGGCCGAAGGCGAGAGTGAGTCCCAGGTTGGCGTGCAGCGCCTCGATGGCGATGAGGGGTCCGGGGTGCGGCGGCACCAGGCCGTGCAGTGCGGAGAGGCCGGCGAGGGCCGGGATGCCGATGAGGATGACGGGCAGCTTGGCACGTCGGGCCACCAGCATCACGATCGGGATCAGCAGGACGACGCCGACCTCGAAGAACAGCGGGATTCCGATGATGAAGGCGGCGAAAGCCATCGCCCACGTGAGGCGCTTGACCGGCGTCTTCGCGAGGATCGTGTCGACGATCTCGTCGGCGCCGCCTGACTCGGTCAGGAACCTGCCGATGACCGCGCCGAGGACGATCAGCACTCCGACGCCGCCCACTGTCGAGCCGAGTCCGGTGGAGAACGACGTGAAGGCGTGCTCGAAACCGATGTTCGCGGCGAGTGCCATCGCGGCGGCGCCGAGCATCAGGGCGAAGAACGGATGCATCTTCACCCACACGATCAGCACGACGATGAGTGCGATCGAGACGACGGCGGCGATGATCAGCTGCGCGGTGCCCGCGGCGGGTTTCGTCGCTTCGGCTGCCGCTGCCGTTGCCGCGTGCAGGACGGCAGCCCCGCTGGCGAGTGCATTCATGACTTGCTCCTCACTGCGGCCGATCACTGAGGACCCGAACCGCATCGCACACGATACTCGCCGATAGGATCGACGAGGACCGCGAACCGAAGAACGAGGTGCGAGAGCATGACCGACGTGCAGATCCCGACCACGGAGAGCATCCAGCTCGCATCCGCGCCGGCCCCCTACGTGCTGGCGATCGACATCGGGTCGGGGTCCACCCGCGGATGTCTGTACGACGCCTATGCGCGGCCCGTCAAGAAGCATCTCGTGAAGGCCGACCACGCGTTCACCGAGGCGGCGGACGGCACGGCCGAGGTCGATGCCGACCAGATCGTGGCCGAGGTCGCCGAGGTCATCGACGGCGCACTGAAGGGCGTCGATCCGGGACTTGTGCGCGCTGTCGTGATGGACACGTTCGCCTCGTCGCTGGTGTGCGTGGATGCCGATGGCGACGCGCTCACGCCCTGCTTCACCTACGCGGACTCCCGCTCCTCCGCTCATCTGGCGAGGCTGCGCGAACAGCTGGACGAGACGGCCGTGCACCAGCGCATCGGCGCACGCCTGCACACCAGTTATCACCCGCCGCGGATGCTGTGGCTGCAGGACGAGTTCCCGGACGAGTTCGCCCGCACCGCGAAATTCCTCTCGCTCGGCGAGTACGTCTACGCGAAGCTCGCCGGCATCGAGGGCGCGGCGACGTCGACGATGGCGTGGGCAGGCATCCTCAACCGCCACACCTGCGAGCTGGACGACGAGCTGCTCGAGGCCGTCGGCGTCGATCGCAGCCGCTTCGCGCCCATCGTCGACCCGGCCGACCCGATCACCGACGTCTCCTCTGAGGTCGCCCGCCGCTGGCCGGCGCTGGAGGGCGCCGCCTGGTTCCCCGCCGTCCCGGACGGCTACGCCTCCAACATCGGCGTCGGCGCGGACGAGCCGACCACGGCGGCGATGTCGGCGGCGACGTCCGGTGCGATCCGAGTGATCGTGGACGGCACCCCTGAAGTGCTCCCACCCGGCCTGTGGGCGTACCGCGTGTCCCGCTCGCAGTCCATCGTCGGTGGCGCTCTGAACGATGTCGGACGCGTCACCCTGTGGCTGCAGAGCACCCTGGCTCCGCTGTCGTACGACGAGATCGACGAGCTGCTGCGCGCCGCGCCGGCCGAGGGCACGCCCCTCGTGCTGCCGTTCCTCACCGGTGAGCGCGCCACGGGCTGGGCCGGGGACGCGCGCGCCGTGTTCGCTGACATCTCCTCGGCGTCAGGGCCCCGTGAGCTCTGGCGCGGGGCCGTCGAGGGCATCGCCGTCTCCTACGCCCGGGTGTTCGAGCAGCTGCTCGAGGTGAACCCCGGCATCACCCGAGTGATCGCGTCGGGCGGCGTGACCGGCGCCTTCCCCGGGTTCATGAGCCCGGTCGCGCAGGCGCTCGGCTTCCCGGTGCAGGTCGTGGACGTCAAGCGGGTGACCATGCGGGGTGCTGCCGCCCTGGCCCTCTCGGTGCTGCAGGCGGAGCATCCGCTCGCGACGATCCCCGAGACGGACCTGACGGAACCGGATACCGCGCAGAAGCAGTACTACGACGACCTGCGCGCCCGCTTCGGCGACCTGTACGACGCGGTCATCGCGAGCTGACTCTCACGCAGAGGGCCGGGGCATCCTGTGGATGCCCCGGCCCGTCGCCCCTCCGGGAGTGATGCCGGTCAGACGGTCGGCCCGACCCCTCCGCCCGCGTCGAACTTGCCGCCGGCGCGCTGCATGGCGATGACCTCGGTGACGGTCGAACCGCCGTGGATCCGCGGATCTCCGCCACCGGCATCCGGCGTATAGCCCTTCAGCTTCGGCGAATGGCGCGTGCGGATCTCCAGCCACTTCGCGATGCCCGACAGAATCAGGCAGAGCACGATGTAGATGCCTCCGATGACGAACGCGGACTGCAGGATCGGCCGGCCCTGCTGCGAGCTGAGCAGCTTGGCGTAGTACAGCAGTTCCGGGTAGGTGATGATGAAGCCGAGCGCGGTGTCCTTGAGCGTCACCACGAGCTGCGCGACGATCACGGGAAGCATGGCGCGGATGGCCTGCGGCAGAAGGATGAGCTGCATCACGCCGGCCTTGCGCAGGCCGATCGCGTAACCGGCTTCCTTCTGGCCGCGGGGAAGCGATTCGATGCCGGCACGCAGCACCTCGGCGAGCACCGACCCGTTGTAGACCATCAGGCCGAGCACGACCGCCCAGTACGGATCCATCTTGATCCCGACGACGGGAAGACCGTAGTACAGCAGCATCATGAAGACCAGCACCGGCACTGCACGGAAGAGCTCGGTGATGATCGTCACCGGCACCCGCACCCAGGCGTGCTCGGAGAGCCGCCCGATCGCGAGCACGAAGCCGAGCGTCAGACTCAGCACAGCGGCGAGGGCGAATGCCCCCAGCGTCTGGCCCAGCGCCTTGATGATGCTCATCCACACGTTGCTGAAGGAGAAGACGTACCACTTCTGCGGTGCGAACTGCCCCATCACCGCCATGCGGTAGACGACGAAGCCGATGGCCGCGGCGACCACGACGACCGTGATGACCGCGAGGATGCGGTTGCGCGCGATGGCCCGGGGACCGGGAACGTCGTAGAGTACGGAGCTCATCGTGCGATCCTCCATCGGTTCTCGAGATGGCGCTGGACGGCGCTCATCGCCAGAACGAGCACCACGAACACGACGGCGACCCAGAGCAGGACCTCCATCGGGTTTCCGGGTCGTCCAGGCGCGTCGTTGATCGTGGCGCGCAGTGCGGCGAGCTCGGCGATCGAGAAGCCGGCGGCGACCGTGGTGTTCTTCAGCAGCGCGATGAACACGCTCATCATCGGCGGCACCACCGAGCGGAACGCCTGCGGCAGGATCACGAGCGTCATGACCTGGCCGAACGGCAGGCCGATGGCGCGGGCCGCCTCAGCCTGGCCGACCGGAACCGTACTGATACCGGCGCGCAGCACCTCGGCCACGTAGGTGGCCGTGTAGATGCCGATCGCGAGGACGCCGAGCGTCGTGTTCGAGAGGTCGGGCAGCCCGAGCTGCGGGTACCCGAAGACGAAGAAGAAGAAGACGAGGGTCAGCGGGGTGTTGCGGATGATGTTCACGTACGCCGTGCCCACCGCGCGTGCGATCGGCACGGGTGACACCCGCATCGCGCCGACGATCACGCCGAGCACGAGCGCGATGATCCCGCCGAGGAAGAAGACCAGCAGGGTGTTCCCGATGGCCTCGCCCCACAGGTCGAGGTTGCCGAAGATGACGTCCACGCGCCCTCCCCTCTCTGGAATGTCCGGGGCGGCTCCCGCAGGAGCCGCCCCGGATGGCGATCAGTACGCGTCGACCTCGGGCTGCTCGACCTTGATCCCGGACTTGCCGAGGTTCTTGTCGAAGATCTTCTGCCAGACGTCGCCGCCATCGGTGAAGAGCTTGTTGATGTGCGCGCGCAGCGCGTCATCGCCCTTCGCCAGGCCGACGCCGTAGCGCTCCTCGGTGAACAGGCCGCCGGTGACCTTGACCTCGTCCGGGTACATCGACGCGTAGCCGATGAGGATGGCCTGGTCGGTGGTGACCGCGTCGACCTTCTTGTCGATCAGGTCCTGCACGCACGCGGAGTACAGGTCGTACTCCTGGGTCTTGATGTCGGGGAAGTTCGCCTTGATGTTCTGGATCGGCGTGGAGCCGGTCGCGGAGCACACCGTCTTGCCGGCGAAGTCCTCGAGCTTGGTCGCGTCCGGGTCGTCCTTGCGGATGAGCAGGCCCTGACCGGTGATGAAGTACGGACCGGCGAAGTCGATCTGCTCCTTGCGCTTGTCGTTGATCGAGTAGGTGCCGACGTAGTAATCGATGTCGCCGTTCACGATCGACTGCTCACGGTTGGCCGAGGCGATCGGCTTGAACGTGATCTGCTTCTCGTCGAAGCCGAGGGATGCCGCGATCCAGCGGGCGATGTCGATGTCGAAGCCGCTGCGCTCACCGGTCGTGGCGTCGAGGAAGCCGAGACCGGGCTGGTCCTCCTTCACGCCGATCGTGACGCCGCCGGCCTCGGTCATCTTCTCGAAGGTCGGGCTGCCGTCGACCTTGACATCCTTGGCGACCTCGAACAGGGCGGCGTCGCCGCCGCCGTCGCCGTCCGTACCGCCGCCGCCCGGATTGGACGGGCTGCCGCTGTTGCAGGCGGTGAGCGCGAGAAGCGCCACCGTCGCGATGCCGATACCTGCGAGTGCTCGTGTGCGTCGCATGGGTTTCTCCTTCGTGTGCTGTGGTTGCAGGTCAGTGGGTGAGGAGCTTGGACAGGAAGTCCTTGGCCCGGTCGCTCTTCGGATGCAGGAAGAAGTCCTCGGGCGTCGCCTCTTCGACGACCTGCCCGTCGGCCATGAAGACCACACGGTTCGCGGCCTTTCGCGCGAAGCCCATCTCATGGGTGACGACGATCATCGTCATCCCCTCCTTGGCGAGGCCGACCATGACGTCGAGGACCTCGTTGATCATCTCGGGGTCCAGGGCACTGGTCGGCTCGTCGAACAGCATCACCTTCGGGTGCATGGCGAGTGCGCGGGCGATCGCCACACGCTGCTGCTGTCCGCCCGAGAGCTGTGCGGGGAGCTTGGAGGCCTGCTGCGCGACGCCGACGCGCTCCAGCAGCGCCATCGCCTCCTTCTCGGCATCCGCCTTCTTCAGACCGCGCACCTTGATCGGTCCGAGCGTGACGTTCTCGAGGATCGTCAGGTGCGCGAACAGGTTGAACGACTGGAAGACCATGCCGACCTCGGCCCGCAGGTTGGCCAGGCCCTTGCCCTCCGCCGGAAGCGTCTTGCCGTCGATCCGTATCTCACCGCTCGTGATCGTCTCGAGACGGTTGATCGTGCGGCACAGCGTCGACTTGCCGGACCCCGAGGGCCCGATGACGACGACGACTTCGCCCTTGTCGACGGTGAGGTTGATGTCCTTCAGCGCCTGGAACTCGCCGTAGTGCTTCTGCACGTTCTCGACGACCACGAGGGCGTCTCTGCTCTCTGCCATTCCTCAACACTAGAGCAGGGCCAGGACGCTCCGAGGACGTCCGGCAGACTTTACCTATTCGTAACCGAACCGCACGCGCTCGCGACTCAGGCGCGCTGGGCGAATGCGCTCTCGTACAGGCACACGCTCGCCGCGGTCGCGAGGTTCAGGGACTCGGCCCTGCCGAAGATCGGCAGTCGCAGCGCATGGTCGGCGAGACCGAGCACGTCGTCGTCGAGCCCGTGCGCCTCGTTGCCGAAGAGCCAGGCGGTGGGCTCGGCGAGCACACCCGCAGCCCTGGCATCCAGCAGGTCATCGCCCTTCACGTCGGCGGCGAGCACCTTCATCCCCGCCCCCTGCGCACGGGTGATCACATCGGCCAGGTCTCCCCCGACCGAGATCGGAAGGTGGAACAGCGAACCGGTGGTGGAGCGGACCACCTTCGGGTTGTACGGATCGACGGTCCGGCCGGTCAGCACCACGGCATCCGCTCCCGCCGCATCCGCGGCGCGGATGATCGTGCCGAGGTTGCCGGGATCCCGGACCTCCTCGCAGATGGCGATCAGGCGCGGGGATGCCGCGAAGATGTCGCGCACCGAGGTCGGAGTCTGACGAGCCACCGCGATGATCCCCTGCGGCGTGACGGTGTCGGCCATGGCCGAAAGCACGCTCTCGGTGACGAACTCGACCTCGAGGTCGATCTCCGCCGCCAGCGCGCGGACGTCGGAATGCTTGTCCCAGGCCGTCGGGGTCGCGAAGAGCTCGACGATCGCGGCGGGCAGGTAGTTGAGCGCCTCGCGGACGGACTGCGGCCCTTCCAGCAGGAAGAGACCGGTCTCGGTCCTCGCACTGCGCTTGGTCAGCTTCGCGACGGCACGGACTCGGGGTGAGCGGGGATTCTCGAGCACGCCCTCAGTCTAGAGGGGGAACTGATGAGTCCAGAGGGGCCGCAGACGACGAGACGGGCGCCTCCCCGGGGGGAGACGCCCGTCTCGGATCGGATCAGATCGATCAGGCAGCGGCCTTCGGAGCGTTGACGTCCGAGGGAAGAGCCTTCTTCGCGATCTCGACGAGCGACGTGAACACCGCGGCGTCGGTCACGGCCAGGTCGGCGAGCATGCGACGGTCGACCTGCACGCCCGCGAGACCCAGACCCTGGATGAAGCGGTTGTACGTGATGCCGTTCTGGCGGGCAGCGGCGTTGATGCGCTGGATCCACAGACGGCGGAAGTCGCCCTTGCGCTTGCGGCGGTCCCGGTACGCGTAGACGAGCGAGTGGGTGACCTGCTCCTTCGCCTTGCGGTAAAGACGCGAACGCTGGCCACGGTAACCCGAGGCGCGTCCGAGGATGACGCGACGCTTCTTGTGCGCGTTTACCGCGCGCTTGACTCTAGCCATTTTCCTGTATTCCTATTCGTACGTTCGAGCGCTCAGCGACCGAGAAGCTTCTTGGCGACCTTGGTGTCCGCCTTGGAGAGAACCTGGTCCTGGTTCAGGCGACGCGTGCGGCGGCTCGACTTGTGCTCGAGGTTGTGGCGCATGCCGGCCTGCTGCTTCTTCAGCTTTCCGCTGCCGGTGATCTTGAAGCGCTTCTTCGCACCCGAGTGGGTCTTCTGCTTCGGCATCTTCTCTTCCTTCGTGTGGCGCCTAGGTTGGCGACGGTGGGTGACCCGCACGAGGCGGGAGCTGTGGGGCGGCTCAGGCCGCGGATTCGTCCGTGGGCGCGTCTGCGTCGCCCGTGGTGGACTTCGCGTCGCGCGAGGCCTGCTTGTGCGCGGTGCGAACCGCGTTCTGCTCAGCCTTCGCCTCGGACTTGTTCTTCAGGGGTGCGACGACCATGACCATGTTGCGGCCATCGATCGTCGGGTTCGACTCGACGACACCGAGCTCGGCCACGTCCTCCGCGAACTTGCGCAGCAGACGCACACCCTGCTCGGGGCGCGACTGCTCGCGACCGCGGAACAGGATCATGGCCTTGACCTTGTCGCCGGCCTTCAGGAAGCCCTCGGCGCGCTTCAGCTTGGTCGTGTAGTCGTGCGCCTCGATCTTCAGGCGGAAACGCACCTCCTTGAGGATGGTGTTCGCCTGGTTGCGGCGTGCTTCCTTCGCCTTCTGCGCGGCCTCGTACTTGAACTTGCCGTAGTCCATGATCTTGACAACGGGCGGCTTGGAATTCGGGGCCACCTCGACGAGATCGAGATCGGCCTCCTGGGCCAGACGCAGCGCTGCCTCGATGCGGACAACACCGATCTGCTCACCCGCGGGACCGACGAGGCGGACCTCGGGGACGCGGATGCGCTCATTTGTACGGGGATCGCTGATGCGGAGCTCCTTAGACGTGGTTTCAGCCACCGCGATGCTGTCTGCATCCCGAGGCGAAATCAGAGTCTCCCCACCCGCCGATGCGTTCAGATGCACCGGCTTGTGACACCCATTCCACCGGAGTCCGGCGGGGTGTGGAACCCGGTAGCCTGGAACGGCAAGCGCGGGTGGGAATGAATCCTCTTTCGATTCGGAACACGAAGCTCCGAAGCCCGCAGAAGTCTACCAGAAAGCATCCCGAAGTGACGATTCCTGCTGAGCACGCCGATGACCGCCACGAGCGCTGGGCGGAGCAGGAGCAAGCCGCGACCGCTGCCACCCGCGACATCGCCGACGTGCCCGCCGTCGAGGTGATCACCACGACCGCCGTCCATCTGATGAGCGCGGCCGCCGTGAAGCTGGGCCTGGCCGACGACCCGAACGCGCAGCTGGACCTCGACGAGGCGCGCAAGCTCATCAACGCCCTCGCCGGTCTGATCACGGCGGGCGCCCCGGAGATCAGCAGCGCGCACGCCAGCCCGCTGCGCGACGGCCTGCGCTCCCTGCAGCTCGCGTTCCGCGAGGCCTCCCCCATCCAGGACGCCATCGGCAAGGGCCCCGGCGAGAAGTGGACCGGGCCGGTCACCTGACCCCGCTTGCCGGCTACGGCCGGGAGGTTCCCTGCGCTCGCAGAGCGGGTGCCCCTCCCGCTGCGCGGGTCCCTCCCCGATGCTCGCTCCGGGAACCTCCCGGCCTCCGCCTCGCGTCTGCGTGTGACCTTGATGAGGGCAGCGCGGGTCAGGGAACCAGCACGATCGGCTCTGCGGTCGACGGGCCGCCGCAGCGCTCCGTAGAGTGAGCCCAGTCGATGTGGTGCTCGGATTCCTGCAGCACGGCGCCATCGGCATCCGTGGCCCGGATCGTGACGTCATCTGGCATCTCGATGCTCAGGAACGAGAAGGCCCAGATGCCATCGTCCTCGTTCACGCCGATCCGGATGTCGGTCGACTCAGTCTCCCCCGGCAGCGGAGAGCAGGCTTCGTCCGCGCACAACTGCACCCATGTCGCGTCCGTGATGCCGGTGGCATCCACCTGCAGTCCGGTGACGTAGCCGATCGCGGGGCAGACGTCGGCGAACGGCTGCATGCACGCGGTCGTCAGCGTGCCGGACAGCACGAGAGTGATCACCGCGAGCAGTCTGCGCATGCCACGACCATAGCGGGCTGACCCTGCTCAGCCTGCCGAGCGGGTGAGCTTCACGGTCAGGGAGTCGACCAGCACGGCCATGCGGTCATCGGCCGCCCAGCGCTGGGCGAGGCGGGCGAGCACGGCGTCCAGGGTCTCGCGGTCCAGGCCGTCGATCAGCTCGAGGGTGACGATCAGCTCGGGGCCGTGCATCCTGGCATCCGGATCCCCCGGCGCCACCGCGACGTCGATGACGGCCAACTCGTGACCGATGCTCTCGCGCAGCGCGGTGAAGACCTCGGGCGAGAGGAAGCTCGGCTCCCAGGGCTGCTCCTGCGCGATCGCCCACACCGCGGGGCGGCGCAGCACGAACTCGGTGTCGGAGGCCGGATCGAGCACGATCAGGTCGGTCTCCTCGCTCGACGCCGACAGCGCCACGCGGATCGCCTCGACCGGGATCGGCCGCGCTGCGGCATCCCACCGGCGCATCGTGTCCACCGACGAGAACGCCGGCTGGACGCGGCGACCGTCGGGGCCGGAGACCGTGACGATCGAGAGCTCCTGCGTCTTGTCGACCTTCAAGCCCGTGGGACCCACACCCTCGTCGCCCTTCTCGGCGACCAGCGGGACGAGCACGCGTGCAGAGCGGAACGCGTCGACGACCTCGACCTGCGAGCCGTCGCCCGACCGGAAGCGCAGCAGCGCGTCGAGCAGGGCGGGGTCTGCGGAGCCGTCGTCACCGGAGCCGGGGTTGGCCTGGAACGTGCGTCCGGCCCAGGGCACCCCGGCGGAATCGGTACCGTGCGCGTGATCGGTACCGTGCGCGTGATCGGTACCGTGCGCGTGATCGGTACCGTGCGCGTGATCGGTGCCGTGCGCGTGATCGGAGGAGTCGTCAGTCGCCCGCGACATCCAGCGCCTCTGCCAGGGTGAACTGCCCGGCGTACAGAGCCTTGCCGACGATGGCGCCCTCGACGCCCAGGTGCACCAGCTCACGCAGGGCCGCGATGTCATCGAGGCTCGAGACGCCACCCGAGGCGATCACGGGCTTCGGAGTTCGCGAGGTGATCTCGCGCAGAAGGTCGAGGTTCGGTCCGCGCAGCGTACCGTCCTTCGTGACGTCGGTGACGACGTAGCGGCTGCAGCCGGCCTCCTCCAGGCGCTCCAGCACCTCCCAGATGTCGCCGCCGTCCTTCGTCCAGCCGCGCGCCGAGAGCGTGGTGCCGCGCACGTCGAGCCCCACTGCGACAGCCTCGCCGTAGCGGCTGATGACATCGGCCGCCCACTCGGGGTTCTCCAGCGCCGCGGTGCCGAGGTTGATGCGGTTCGCGCCGGACTCCAGCGCCGCCTCCAGCGTGGCGTCGTCGCGGATGCCGCCGGAGAGCTCGATGTTCACCCCGCGGTACTGCTTGATGACCTTGCGCAGGATGCCGGCGTTGCTGCCGCGCCCGAAGGCCGCATCCAGATCGACGAGGTGGATCCACTGGGCGCCCTGGTCGACCCACTCACCGGCGGCGTCGACGGGGTCGCCGTAGTTGGTCTCCGTACCGGCCTCACCCTGCGTGAGGCGGACCGCCTTTCCGCCCGCGACGTCGACCGCGGGGAGGAGGATCAGCGAGGGAGACTGCGCGAAGTCGTTCATGACGTCCTTGGTTCGGGGATGGCCGCTGCGTGCGAACACGATTCCTGAGACTAGTCCGCCCCGATGCAGGGTTCAACACGAGGAACCCCGTGTGACCGACCGCCGGTGCGTGCCGTCGACGGATCAGCCGGTCAGGCGAGGGATTCCACCCAGTTGCGGAGCAGGTGGATGCCGGCTTCGCCGGACTTCTCGGGGTGGAACTGGGTCGCCGAGAGCGGGCCGTTCTCAACTGCGGCGAGGAAGCGCTCGCCGTGCGTCGCCCAGGTCAGCGCGGGCTGGTGGAACGGCGCGATCACGTCCAGATCCCAGGAGGTCGCGGCGAAGGAGTGCACGAAGTAGAAGCGCTCCCCCTCGACCCCGCGGAACAGCACGCTGCCCTCGCCGGACTCCACGGTGTTCCAGCCCATGTGCGGCAGTACCGGGGCGTTCAGCTCGGTGACCGTGCCCGGCCACTCCCCCAGCCCCACCGTGTCAGAGCCGCGCTCGACGCCGTGCTCGAACAGCACCTGCATGCCGACGCAGACGCCGAGCACCGCACGTCCGCCCGCGAGGCGGCGTCCGATGATCTCGTCGCCGCCGTGCGCCCGCAGCGCGGCCGCGACGGCGGCGAAGGCGCCGACGCCGGGGACGAACAGCCCGTCGGCCTCCTGTGCGGCCTTGCGGTCGCCGGTCAGTTCGACATCCGCTCCGGCCGCGGCCAGCGCCTTGACGGCGGAGTGCACGTTGCCCGACTCGTAGTCGAAGACGACGACACGGGGTGCACGCGTCACAGGGCGCCCTTCGTGGACGGGATGCCCTCGACGAGGGGATCCAGGGACTTGGCCTGCCGGAACGCGCGCGCGAAGGCCTTGAACTCGGCCTCGGCGATGTGGTGCGGATCACGTCCGCCGATCACGCGCACGTGAACCGTGAGGCCGGCGTGGAAGGTGATCGCCTCGAACACGTGCCGCACCAGCGAGCCGGTGAAGTGTCCGCCGATGAGGTGGAACTCGAACCCGGCGGGCTCGCCCTCGTGCACGAGGAAGGGGCGTCCGGAGATGTCCACGACGGCCTGCGCGAGAGCCTCGTCCAGCGGCACGAGGGCGTCGCCGTAGCGCGAGATGCCCGACTTGTCGCCGAGGGCGTCGCGGATGGCCTGACCGAGCACGATCGAGATGTCCTCGACGGTGTGGTGCGCGTCGATGTGCGTGTCACCGGTGGCGCGGACGGTGAGGTCGGTGAGCGAGTGCTTCGCGAACGCGGTCAGCATGTGGTCGAAGAACGGCACCGAGGTGCTGATCTCGCTGCGGCCGGTGCCGTCGAGGTTCACCTCGACCTCGACGGTGGACTCGGACGTGCTGCGGGTGCGCTGCGCGGTGCGAGGGCTGGTGCGGGGGTCGCTCATGAGGGTGATCCTATCGACGCGAGGGCTTCGAGAAATGCGGAGGACTCGGCTTCGGTGCCGGCCGTGACGCGCAGATGGCCGGGGATGCCGACATCGCGGATCAGTACACCGCGGTCGTACAGCGCCTGCCAGACGGCCTTCGGGTCGGCGACGCCGCCGAAGAGGACGAAGTTCGACCAGGACGGATGAGGCTGGTAGCCGAGCGCCTCGAGCGATGCCGAGATGCGTTCGCGCTGCACGACGATCTCGTCCACCATCTGCAGCATGACGCCGGCGTTGCGCAGTGCGGCGGTCGCGGCGGCCTGGGTCAGCGCGCTGAGGTGGTAAGGCAGCCGCACCAGGCGCAGGGCGTCGATGAAGGCCGGATCGGCCGCGAGATAGCCGACGCGGGCACCGGCGAAGGCGAACGCCTTGCTCATGGTGCGCGAGACGGCCAGCCGCGGGCGCCCCTCGAGCAGGGTGAGCGCCGACTGCGCCTCCTTCGGCGCGAACTCGTGGTAGGCCTCGTCCACGATCACGATGCCGGGGGCGGCGTCGTAGACGGCCTCGACGACGTCGAGTCCGAGCGGTGTGCCGGTCGGATTGTTCGGCGAGCACAGCAGCACGACGTCGGGGGCCACGGCCCGGACCTGGGCTGCGGCGTCTTCCGCGGTGATCGAGTAGTCGCCCTCGCGTGTGCCGGCGACCCACGCAGCGCCGGTGCCCTGGGTGATCAGGGGGTACATCGAGTAAGTGGGGGCGAAGCCGAATGCCGTGCGCCCGGGGCCGGCGAACGCCTGCATGATGTGCTGGAGCACCTCGTTCGAACCGTTGCCCGCCCAGATCTGCGCTGCGGTCAGCCCGTGGCCGAGGTAGTCGGCGAACGCCTCACGCAGTCGGGTGAACTCACGGTCGGGGTAGCGGTTGACATCGCTGAGCGCGATGGCGACGTCATCCAGGATCTCGCCGACCACGGCCTCGGGAACGGCATGCGTGTTCTCGTTGACGTTCAGCGCCACCGGCAGAGGCGCCTGCGGCGCGCCGTAGGGGGTGAGCCCGCGAAGGTCGTCGCGGAGGGGCAGCTCGTCGAGGGAGGTCACCCTTCCCATCGTAGAGCGAGCGGCCGTCACCGGCCTCCGGATGACGAGCGACAGGTCGGCTGAGCCTGCAGAAGCGTCAGTGCGAGTACTCGGTGGGGATCGCGATCGACGAGTACGCCTGGATGGTGCCGCCGCTGAGGTTGTTCAACCGCATGATGTCATCGATCACGTCGCGCGGGTCGACGTCGGGAGCAGCCGCGGCCGCGATGGACCACAGGGTGTCGCCCGGCATCACGGTCACTGTCTCGAAGGACACCGGTGCGCCCTGCTCGCCAGAGGCGAGTGCGGACCCGCCGGCCAGCACGGAGAAGGCGATGCCGGCTGCCAGCGGGGCGGCGGCGGCTGCGGCGAGGACGCGGCGCCCGCGCACCGTCAGCCGCAGTGTGGTCCGACGCATCGAACGCCCGGAGACACCGGTGGCGTCGCGAAGGATCGCGGGGCTCTGGATGCTGATGGTGCTCATGTGAGGCTCCTCTGGGTTCCCCGCCGTCCCACCGGCGGAAGTGGTGCAGCTTTCGCATCCGGCATCCGGCCGGGGAAGCCGGATGCGAAGCTACGTTCCGAATGTATCTTCGATATCGAACATCTGTCAAGAATTCTTCGAACATCCGGTCGAGAATCTGTCGACACGCTCGAACGAATCTTCCGTTTTCCGAGAAAACTCGGATACGGTTTCGATAAGGACAGCCCACCATGGGCCACCGACATTCGAACCGGATGCCCGCGGGGACGCGGATCGGCACCGGCTGGACCGCATGAAGGAGCACCAGATGAGCGACACCCCCCTCTCCCGCATCCGAGGCTCCGCGCACCCGTCGGCGCAAGAGTCTCAGCGCGAAGCAGATGGCGATCCTGGAGGTCATCCAGACCTCGATCGCCCGGCACGGCTACCCGCCGAGCATGCGCGAGATCGGCGACGCCGTGAACCTCAAGTCGCTCTCCAGCGTCACGCACCAGCTGGGCCAGCTGGAGCTCAGCGGCTACCTGCGCCGCGACCCGGGCAAGACCCGTGCCATGGAGGTGCTGATCGACCTTCCGGGCACCAGCACCGAGAATCCCGCCGACACCGGGCCCGCCGTGGGCGATGCAGCCCTGGTGCCTCTGGTGGGGCGGATCGCGGCGGGCGTGCCGATCACCGCCGATCAGCAGGTCGAGGAGATCTTCCCGCTCCCCCGTCAGCTCGTGGGCAAGGGCGACCTGTTCATGCTCAACGTGAGCGGCGAGTCGATGATCGACGCCGCGATCTGCGATGGCGACTGGGTCGTGGTGCGCACGCAGAACACCGCCGAGAACGGCGAGATCGTCGCTGCGATGATCGACGGCGAGGCCACGGTGAAGACCTTCCGCCGTCGTGACGGGCACACGTGGCTGCTCCCCCGCAACTCGGCGTTCGAGCCGATCCTCGGCGATGAGGCCGTGGTGCTCGGCAAGGTCGTGGCGGTGCTGCGCGCCGTCTGACGCCTCCCCCGCATGCGAGAACGCCCTCCCCTGGCCAAGTGGCACGGGGAGGGCGTTCTCCTGTCATCGGCGCTCAGGCCGGGACGGCGATGTCCTCACGGACGCGGTGCGTCGCCTCGACGATGTTGCGCAGCGAGGCGACGGTCTCGTCGTATCCGCGCGTCTTCAGACCGCAGTCCGGGTTGACCCACAGCTGTCGCAGCGGCAGCTCGTCGACCGCGCGGCGCAGCAGCGCCTCGATCTCGGCGACGCCGGGCACGCGCGGCGAGTGGATGTCGTAGACGCCGGGTCCGATGCCGTGGTCGAAGCCGTGGTGCGCGATGTCGGCGACGACCTCCATGCGGCTGCGCGCCGCCTCGATCGAGGTGACGTCGGCATCCAGGGCGCGGATCGCGTCGATCACCACGCCGAACTCCGAATAGCAGAGGTGCGTGTGGATCTGCGTGGCCGCTGCCGCACCGCCGGTGGCCAGGCGGAACGACCCCACCGACCAGTCCAGGTACGCGGGCTGGTCGGCCTTCTTCAGCGGCAGCAGCTCGCGCAGCGCCGGCTCGTCGACCTGGATGATCGCGATGCCCGCGGCCTCGAGGTCGGCGATCTCGTCGCGCAGGGCCAGCGCCACCTGGTTGGCCGTGTCTCCGAGCGGCTGGTCGTCGCGGACGAACGACCACGCGAGGATCGTGACCGGGCCGGTCAGCATGCCCTTGACGTGCTTGACGCTGAGCGACTGCGCGTATGCGGCCCAGCTCACCGTGATCGGCGCAGGACGCGAGACGTCGCCCCAGAGGATCGAGGGACGGGTCGCGCGGGATCCGTACGACTGCACCCAGCCGTTCTCGGTGACCGCGAAGCCGTCGAGGTTCTCCGCGAAGTACTGCACCATGTCGTTGCGCTCGGCCTCGCCGTGCACGAGCACGTCCAGGCCGAGGTCCTCCTGCAGGGCGACGACGCGGTCGATCTCAGAGCGCAGGAACGCCTCGTAGTCGTCCTTCGGCACCTCGCCACGACCGAACTGGGCGCGGGCACGGCGGATGTCGGCGGTCTGCGGGAAGGAGCCGATGGTGGTCAGGGGCAGCGCGGGCAGGTTCAGCGCCTCCTGAGCGCTCTCGCGCACCTCGTACGCATCGCGGGAGAAGTCCGCCTCGGCGAGGGCACGCTGACGCACCGAGCCGTCGCGCACGCCCGGTGCATCCTGACGGTCCGCCAGGGCGGCGGACGCCGCGGACAGCTCGTCCTCGACCGCCGCGCGCCCTTCGGCGAGACCGCGTGCGAGGGTGACGATCTGTCCGACCTTCTGGTCGGCGAAGGCCAGCCAGGAGACCAGACGTGCGTCGAGCTTCGTCTCGTCCTGCACGTCGTGCGGCACGTGCAGCAGCGATGTGGAGGTGGATGCCGCGACCGCGGTCGCGCCGAGGGCACGCAGCGCCTCGAGCTTCGCGAAGGCCCCGTCCAGGTCGCCGCGCCAGATGTTGTGTCCGTCGACGACGCCGCCGACGAGCGTCTTGCCGCCGAGGTCGGGGAGGGAGGCGGGAACCGCACCGCGCACGAGGTCGACGCCGATGGCCTCGATGGGAGCGGCGGCGAGCACCGCGAGGGTGTCGCCGAGGTCCGAGTACGGGGCCGCGACGAAGATCGCGGGGCGATCGGCGGATCCGCCGAGCACGGCGAGGGCGCGCTGTGCGGCATCCGCCAGCTGCGCCGTCGATGCCGGCAGCGATTCGCTGACCAGTGCGGGCTCGTCGATCTGGACCCACTCGGCGCCGGCGGACTTCAGCTTCGCCAGCAGCTCGACGTAGACGGGCAGGACGTCATCCAGACGCGAGAGCGGGTCGAAGCCCTCGGGAGCGTCGTCCGAGGCCTTCGCCAGCGCGAGCAGCGTGACCGGTCCGACGATCACCGGACGGGTGCGCAGGCCGGCGTCAGCAGCCTCGGTCACCTGGCGCACGAGGCGGTCGCTGGACAGCGAGAAGGTGGTCTCGGGCCCGATCTCGGGCACCAGGTAGTGGTAGTTCGAGTCGAACCACTTCGTCATCTCCAGAGGCGCGCGATCTCCCTCGCCGCGGGCGACGGTGAAGTACGCGGGCAGACCGATCGTGCCGTCCGCCT
This sequence comes from Microbacterium sp. W4I4, assembly GCF_030816235.1. Taxonomy (NCBI): domain Bacteria; kingdom Bacillati; phylum Actinomycetota; class Actinomycetes; order Micrococcales; family Microbacteriaceae; genus Microbacterium; species Microbacterium sp. W4I4. The sequence continues at coordinate 3,797,730 of NZ_JAUSXT010000001.1, read as the reverse complement.
CGCGGAGGTCCTCGAAGCGGGTGGGGATCGCGCCGACCGTGACGGCGGCGTCGAGCACCTGGTCGTAGTAGGAGAACGACTCGGGGATCGAGGAGTCGTCGCGTCCCAGACCGAGCTCGGCAAGGCGTTCGCGGCTCGCGGCCCGCAGCTCTGCGGACGTCTGCTCAAGGGTGCTCTCGTCGATGCGGCCGGCCCAGAACGCCTCGACCGCCTTCTTCAGCTCGCGGCGGCGTCCGATGCGGGGGTAGCCGAGGATCGTCCCGGTGGGGAAGGCGGTCATGATGTTCCTTTCGATGAACGGGACAGCTGCAGTTCGGGCACGATGCCGGCCTGCGAGAGCACATCCAGCACGGTCTCGTGCTGGTTGAAGGCGTAGAGGTGGACTCCGGGCGCTCCCCCGGCGACGACGTCGCGGGCGAGGTCGGCGGCCCAGTCGATGCCGACCTGGCGGCGTCCTTCGGCCGTCGGCTCGATGTCGAGGGCGACCGACAGCTCGCCGGGCAGCTCCTCGCCGGTCAGCTCGAGCACGCGCGCGAGGCGGGCGGGCGAGGTGATCGGCATGATGCCGGGCAGGATCGGGATGGTCACTCCCGCGCGGCGCGCGCGCTCGACGAAGGCCAGGTAGTGGTCCGGGTGGAAGAACAGCTGCGTGATCGCGAGGGTGGCGCCTGCCGCCTGCTTGGCGAGGAGCGCATCGACGTGCTGGCTGGAGTAGGCAGAGCGCGGATGCCCGTTCGGGAACGCGGCGACCGCGATGCTCACCTTGCGGCGGGGTGCGACGCGCACCGCCCCCGGGTTGCCGGGCACCGGAGACTCCTCGTACGGCGCGCGCTCTGCCTGGACACGGTCGATCAGCTGCGCCAGTTGGGCCGAGCTCTCCAGGTCGCCGAGGAACGGCTCGCCCTCCCGGTGCCCGGCGGGCGGGTCGCCGCGCAGGGCGAGGAAGCTGAGGATGCCGGCATCCAGAAACTCCCGGATGAGCCGTGCGGCACCGGCATACGTGTTGCCCACGCAGGTGAGGTGCGCGAGCGGCTCCACGGCGGTGTGGCTGCGGATGTAGCGCAGCACGTCCAGCGAGCGGCCGCCGGTGGAACCGCCGGCGCCGTATGTGACGGAGAGGAAGTCGGGTCCAGCCGCAGCGAGACGGTCGATGGTGTCGTGCAGCGCGCGGGTGCTCTCGGCGGAGCGCGGCGGATACAGCTCGAAGGAGAACGGCACAGTGCTGGAGAACGGCACAGGGCTCATCGCTGTCTCCTTGCTGATCTGTGATCCGGGTCGGCTGCGCTGCACGGCCGAGGGTGTCTCAGCAAGGTAGAACGCGGATGCCGCCCGGCGCACGCTGTGTGACGCCGTGTGTCAGCCGCTGACGAAGTGTGTCGATGCGGCGGCGTGGATAGGCTCGAGCCCATGAGCATGCCCTACGGTTCCTGGCCCTCGCCGCTCTCGGCCGAAGACGTGTCCCAGTCCGCCCCGCGCATCGACGGCGCCCGCTTCGTCGGCGACGAGATCTGGTGGGGCGAGTCGGTGCCCTCGCAGGGCGGACGCGTCACGGTGCGCAGCTCGTCGGGGTCCGAGATCCTGCCGGAGCCGTGGAATGCGCGCTCCCGGGTGCACGAGTACGGCGGAGGGGCCTGGACGGCGGATGCCGAGGGCACGCTGTTCTTCGTGAACGCCGAAGACCAGCGGGTGCACCGGATGCCGCGCGGCGGCATTCCGGAACCGCTGACCGCCCCGGGCCCGCAGTACGGCGGGCTGACCCTGCAGCAGGGGCGGCTGTTCGCCGTGCGCGAGGATCTGCGCGCGGCGGAGCATGTGCGGGCGATCGTGGAGATCCCGCTGGACGGCTCTGCCGCGGACGACGAAGCGGCGGTGCAGGTGTGGGATCAGGGACGGCACTTCGTGGCGCACCCTGCACTGTCGCCGGACGGTCAGCATCTGGCGTTCGTCGCATGGAGCGGGATGCAGATGCCGTGGGAGCGCGCACACATCCGCATCCGCAGCCAGGACGGCTCGGCCGCGTGGTCGGTCGGCACCGCGGCCGGACTCCAGCCGAGCTGGATCGATGACGAGTCTCTGCTGTATCTCGACGACCGGACGGGGCGCTGGAATCTCTGGCGCGCGGAATTCACGTCGACACCGGATAAGGATGCCGGCGAGCCGGCATCGCGGGCCGTGGGCTCCGAGGTCGCCGCCGTCGCGGATGCCGACACCGGCGGCGGCCTGTGGGTGCTGGGCAACCGCTGGTACGGCGTGCTCGATGACGGCCGGATCGTCGCGGTGCGCACGAACGGCGCGGACGAGGTCGTCCTGATCGACCCGGCCACCGGGAACGAGCGCGTTCTGGATGTTCCCGTGACAGGCGAGGCGAGCATCGACGACGTCTCCGGTGTCCGGGTGCTGATCTCCGGCGCGGGCGCAGACGTCGCCCGGGGCCTGTGGTGCGTCGACGTCGACAGCGGCGAGATCACCGCGATCAGCGGCGGCGAGCCCATCGACACCGACTGGATCCCGGTGGCCCGACCGATCACCTTCGACGGCCCGCACGGCGCGGTGCACGCCTTCGACTACCGCCCGACGAACCCGGGCGCGACCGCGCCCGACGGCGAGCTGCCGCCGTACATCGTGATGGTGCACGGCGGGCCCACCGCGCACGTGTCGGGTGCGGCATCCACCGCCTACGCGTACTGGACGAGCCGCGGCATCGGTGTGCTCGACGTGAACTACGGCGGATCCACCGGCTACGGACGCGCGTACCGCGAGCGACTGAACGGCCAGTGGGGAGTCGTCGATGTCGACGACGTGATCGCCGCGGCCCGAGGACTGGCGGATGCCGGTCTCGCCGACCCGCGCCGCATCGCTATCCGCGGCGGCTCGGCGGGCGGCTGGACCGTGCTCAGCGCACTGGTGCGCGGCGGCGCGTTCGGCGCCGGCATCAGCCGGTACGGCGTCGCGGATCTGCGGATGCTGGCATCCGACACCCACGACTTCGAGAAGTTCTACCTGAACGGCCTGGTCGGCCCGCTTCCCGAGGCCGAGGCCGTCTACATCGAACGGTCACCGCTCACGCACGCCGAGCGCATCGATGTGCCGGTGCTGCTGCTGCAGGGCGAGGACGACCGGGTCGTGCCGCCTTCGCAGTCCGAGGCCATCCGCGATGCGCTCGAGGCCCGCGGCATCCCGCACGAGTACGTGCTGTACCCGGGTGAGGGCCACGGCTTCCGCCGGGCGGAGACGATCGTCTCGTCTCTGGAGACCGAGCTGCGCTTTCTCGGCGAGACGTTCGGGTTCGCGCCGGCCTGACCCGCAGAGGCGACTAGCGTAAGGGCATGACGACGACGTCCGTACCTCAGCCCTGGCGAACCAACACCGTCGACGGAGTCCTCCGACGCAGCGCCGCACGCACGCCCGGCACCGTCGCACTCCGCTTCGAGGGGCGGGACTGGACCTACCGGGAGCTCGACGACGCGGTCAGCCGCGGCGCGGCCGACCTGCGCGGACGCGGTCTGAATGCGGGCGAACGGGTGGTCACGTACGGCACGAACTCGGATGCCTACGTCATCGCCTTCCTGGCCATCGCCCGCGCCGGACTCGTCCACGTGCCGGTGAACTACGCACTGCACGGCGCCGAGCTCGCCTACCTGATCGCCCAGTCCGGGGCGAGAGCCGCGCTGGTCGATCCGCAGCTGCGCGAGCACTTCGACGCGGTGCACGCCGACACCGCTGTGGAGCTCGTCGACGTGCTGCGCGACGAGGACGGCTCGTTCCTGCAGCGCGCCGGCGCCGGCGACGTGGTCGACCTTCCCACGGATGTGGACGGCGAGAGCCTGGTCCAGCTGCTGTACACGTCGGGCACGACCTCGCAGCCGAAGGGCGCGATGCTCACGCACGCGGCGCTCGTGGCGGAGTACTCCGCGGTGATCGTGGCACTGGACCAGAAGCCGGATGACGCGCCGCTGATCTGCATGCCGCTGTACCACTCGGCGGCGATGCACGTCTTCATGCTCCCGTACCTCGCGATCGGCGCGACGATCCGGCTGCTTCCCGCGCCCGACATCTCCCGCATCCTGCGCACCATCGGCGAGGAGCGGATCGGGTCGCTGTTCCTGGCGCCGACCGTGTGGGTGCCGCTGGCGAACCACCCCGACCTGGACAGCGCGGATCTGTCGTCGCTGGTCAAGGCGCAGTACGGGGCGTCGATCATGCCGGTCACGGTGCTGAACCGACTGCGCGAGCGCTACCCGGACCTCGGGTTCTACAACTGCTTCGGCCAGTCCGAGATCGGACCGCTGGCCACGGTGCTGCGCCCCGAGGAGCACGAGGAGCGCCCCGCATCCGCCGGTCGCCCCATCCTGTTCGTGGAGACCCGCGTCGTCGACGAGAACGGCGCCGACGTTCCCGACGGGGAGGCCGGTGAGGTGCTGTACCGCTCACCGCAGCTGGCCCAGGGCTACTGGGACAAGCCCGAGGAGACGGCAGAGGCCTTCCGCGACGGCTGGTTCCACTCCGGCGACCTCGTGGTCCGCGACGAAGCCGGCTACCTGACGGTCGTCGACCGCATCAAGGATGCCATCAACACCGGCGGCATCATGGTGGCCTCCCGCGAAGTGGAGGACGCGATCTACACGCACCCTGATGTGGCCGAGGTCGCGGTGATCGGCGTGCCCGATGAGAAATGGATCGAGGCGATCGTGGCGTGCGTCGTGCTGAAGCCCGCGGCGTCGCTCACGGCCGACGAGCTCATCGCTCACGTGAAGGATCGACTGACCTCGTTCAAGGTGCCCAAGGCCGTGCGCTTCATCGACGCGCTGCCGCGCAATCAGAGCGGCAAGATCCTCAAGCGGGAGCTGCGCGAGGTCTGAGGATTACTCCCCTGATCCTGTCGGCGGGCTACTCGCCCGTGCGGTTGCGGGTCCGCATGGCGCGCTCGGCCTCGCGGGTGTCCTGGCGCTCGCGCAGCGTCTGACGCTTGTCGAACTCGCGCTTGCCCTTGGCCAGTGCGATCTCGACCTTGGCGCGCCCGTCGGAGAAGTACAGTTTCAGCGGGATCAGCGTGTAGCCGCCGGCCGAGACGGCGTGCTCGAGCTTGCTGATCTCCTCGCGGTGCAGCAGCAGCTTGCGCACGCGCTTCGCGGAATGGTTGGTCCAGTGCCCCTGCGAGTACTCCGGGATGTGCACGGAATCCAGGAACGCCTCGCCGCCCTTGATGAACGCGTACCCGTCACTGAGGTTCGCGCGTCCCTGACGCAGCGACTTGACCTCGGTGCCGGTGAGCACGAGGCCCGCCTCGTACGACTTCTCGAGGTTGAAGTCGTGACGCGCGCGACGGTTGGTCGCGACGACCTTCTCCCCGCGTTCCCTGGGCATGTTGTTCTCCTGACGACAGACAGCCCATAAGCATATAACGGGCGGGGACGACCGCGGCTACGTGCGCAGCCACCGCCGGATGGCGAATCCGGCCGACAGCGCCGCCAGCAGCACACCGATGCCGATCAGCACCGGGACGACGAACGCCGCCTCCTGCATGCCGACCAGGGGTCGCATGAACGGCACGCGCTCGGCGAGGTATCCCTCGACCCCGAAGCGCACGCCGGCCAGCACCGCGAAGCTCGCGAGCGCGGAGCCCAGCAGCGCCGCGAACACTCCCTCGAGCACGAACGGCGTCTGGATGGAGCTGTTCGAGGCGCCCACCAGCCGCATGATGCCGATCTCCTTGCGTCGGGCGTACGCCGACAGCCGGATCGTCGTCGCGATCAGCAGCACTGCGGCGATGAGCATGAGGGCCGCGACGCCGACGGCGATGTAGGTCGCCACCGTCAGCGCGGAGAACAGCGGATCGAGCAGCTTGCGCTGGTCCTTCACGGCCTCCACACCGGCTTCGCCGCCGAAGGCCTCGCTGATCACCTCGGACTGCTGCGGGTCCTTCATGGTGACGCGGAAGTCGACCGAGGTGTTGTCCACGCCGATCACGCTGGCCTGCTCCTCGCCGAGCTGGTCGACGATGTCCTGGAACGCGTCCTCCTTGCTCTGGAAGGTCACGGAGGTGATCAGCGGGGCGAGCGCGTCGCCCTTGAGCGACTGCTCGACCTTGTCGATCTGGTCCTGGCTGGCCTCTCCGCCGATGCAGTTCGGGGAGGTGGACAGCGGCGAGCACATGTAGACCGTCACCTCTGCCTTCTCGCCCCAGTAGGCGCGCATCGTGCTGATCTGCGTCTGCATGAGTACGGCGGCGCCGACGAAGGTGAGTGACACGAACGTGACGAGCACGACCGAGATCACCATGGAGAGATTGCGGCGCAGACCCAGCAGGGCCTCGCCGATCACGAGTCCGATCCTCACGAGGTGGGCCCCACTTCCTCGTCATCGTCGGAGAGGCCCAGGCGATCGGCCACTCCCAGCTCATCGACCTGAACGTCAGGGATGAAGATCGGGTTCGTGCGCGGCGCGGCGGGCGCCTGCGCAGGGGCCGCGGCCTCCGCGGGAGCGGGCGACTCCGCGGCAGACTCGGGCTGGATGTCCGCGGATGCATCTGCAGGGGATTCCGCAGGGGCGGGCGGTACGACATCCGCACGGGCGGGCCGCGCGGCGGCATCCGGATTCACCGTCGTGATCGCGACGGTCTGCCGCTGCACCTCCTGCACGGCGGTGCGGGCGGCCGCGACGGCGGCGCCGGGGACGGCCTCGGGCGTCAGCCGCGGGATGCTGGAGGTGTCGCCGTAGCCGCCTCCCAGCTCGTCGCGCACCATGACGCCTTCCTTCAGCTCGATCACGCGCCGCTGCATCTGATCGACGAATCCTGCCTCGTGCGTGGCCATCACCACGGTCGTGCCGCCGGCGTTGATGCGCGTGAGCAGCTGCATGATGTCCACCGACGTGGCGGGGTCGAGGTTTCCGGTCGGCTCGTCGGCGAGCAGCACCTTCGGACGGTTCACGATGGCACGGGCGATCGCGACGCGCTGCTGCTCACCGCCGGACAGCTCGTGCGGCATCCGCTTGGCCTTGCCGTCCAGGCCCACCAGTGCGAGCGCCTCGGGGACGGCCTGCTGGATGAAACCGCGGGATGAGCCGATCACCTGCAGCGAGAAGGCGACGTTCTGGTAGACGGTCTTCGACGGCAGCAGTCGGAAGTCCTGGAACACCGACCCGATGTGGCGGCGGAAATAGGGCACCTTGCGGTTGGCGAGCGAGCGCAGATCGCGCCCGAGCACGGCGACGCGACCCGTCGTGGGCACGTCCTCGCGGAGGATGAGTCGCAGGCAGCTCGACTTGCCGGAGCCCGAGGCTCCCACGAGGAACACGAACTCTCCGGCTTCGACGTTGAAGTCGACATCGGAGAGCGCAGGTCGTTTGGTGCCGCGATAGCGTTTGGTGACGTTCTCGAACCTGATCATGGCCATTCGAGCCTAAGCGCGGCTTCCGATCCGGGGACCAGCGACACTCCCCCGGGTGAAGCCGACGGCGCCCGCGGTCACGCACGCGTCCACCGCGCCTGATATACACGTAGGGGCGCGGATCGCGCCATGAGGGGGTTCGCGTCACCGCACGCGGACAGACACGACGAAGAGGGCGCCATGACTGTTCCTGCTGGTTGGTACGACGACGGCTCAGGCCGACAGCGCTGGTGGGACGGCGCGCAATGGACCGAGCACTTCGCTCCGGCGGAGCCGGCACCGCCTGCTCCAGCTGATGCTGCGGAGACCCCGGTCGCCGCTGCTGAGACGGATGCGACGACTGAGGCGCGTGCTGAGTCAGCGGCGGAGACGGATGCCGCGGCCGACGCCTCCGAGGAGTTCGATCTCGACGCGACGGCCCGCCGGGACGAGATCCCCCGCGCGAGCGCGCCGTCCGAGGGTACGACGGAGGAAGCGCCCGAGGCGTCGATCCCGTCGTACGAGGCACCCGCGTACGAGGCGCCCGCGTTCGCGGCACCCGCCTACGAGGCCCCGACGGCGCCGGCCTACGCGCCGCCCGCGTCTCCCACCGCTCCCGTCGCTCCTGCGTACGCGGCGCCGACCGCGGGAAACCCCGCGTACATGGCTCCCGCCTACGCGGCGCCGGCCTACGCTGCCGCTCCGCAGAGCCCGAAGACGGTGTCCGTGCTCGGGTTCATCGGGCTCGGCCTGGCCCTGCTGGGAACGATCCTCTCCTGCATCCCCACGCTGTTCACCGTGATCCCGGGGCTGGTGGTGCTCTTCGCCGCGCTCGTCATCTCGATCATCGCGCTGTTCAAGAAGGGCACGCAGAAGTGGCCGGGGATCACCGGCGCCGCGCTGTCGGTCGTGGGCGGGATCATCGGCGGCATCGTGCTGGTCGTGGTGCTGCTGATCTCCGCGGCCACCGCGATGGTGCAGGATCTGCCGTCGAGCTTCCCCACCCCGCTGTCGACCGACGCGTTCGAGTCCATGGACCGCCCTTCGCCCGAGATGATCACCGCCGGGTACACCCTGCTCGCCCTGGGTCAGGACGGCTTCGAGCAGTACACCGAGCCGGACGTCGCCGCCTGCATCGGCCAGCACCTGTACGACTCCGACCTGTCGGATGAGACCCTGTGGGACCTCTCGACCGGCCAGTCCGGCGATGACGCGGAGGTGCAGCAGGCCGTCACCGAGGCCGAGGACGCCTGCCTCACGCAGTAGTCGGATCAGCCGCACGACGAGGGCCCGGGAGCATTGCTCCTGGGCCCTTGTCGATGGCGGATGAGGCTCAGTCCTCTTCCTTGCGCTTGCGCCAGCGGATGCCCGCCGAGATGAAGTCGTCGAGATCGCCGTCGAAGACGTTCGCCGGGTTGCCGGACTCGTGGCCGGTGCGCAGGTCCTTGACGAGCTGCTGGCCGTAGAGGAAGTACGAGCGCATCTGGTCGCCCCAGCTGGCGGTGATGTTTCCCGCGAGCTCCTTCTTCTTCGCCGCCTCTTCCGCCTTCTGCTGCAGCAGCAGGCGGGTCTGCAGTACGCGCATCGCGGCCGCACGGTTCTGGATCTGCGACTTCTCGTTCTGCATCGAGACGACGATGCCGGTCGGAAGGTGTGTCAGGCGCACGGCGGAGTCCGTGGTGTTGACGGACTGGCCGCCCGGGCCCGAGGAGCGGAAGACGTCCACGCGGATGTCACCCTCGGGGATCTCGACCTCGGTGGCCTCCTCCATCAGCGGGATGACCTCGACGGCCGCGAAGGACGTCTGGCGCTTGTCGGCGGAGCCGAACGGGCTGATGCGGGCGAGGCGGTGCGTGCCGGCCTCGACGGAGAGCGTGCCGAACGCGTAGGGCGCCGCGATCTCGAAGGTCGCCGACTTGATGCCCGCGCCCTCGGCGTACGAGGTGTCCATCACCTTCGCGGGGTACTTGTGGCGCTCGGCCCAGCGCAGGTACATGCGCATGAGCATCTCGGCGAAGTCGGTGGCGTCGTCGCCGCCGGCACCCGAGCGGATCGTGATGATCGCGTTGCGCTCGTCGTACTCGCCGTCCAGCAGGGTCTGCACTTCGAGCTGGTTGATCGTCTCGGTCAGCGAGGCGAGTTCGCGGCGCGCCTCGGCGGCCGACTCCTCGTCCTCCATCTCGACGGCGAGCTCGACGAGCACCTCGAGGTCGTCGAGGCGGCTGTCGACGTCGGTGACGCGCTTGAGGTCGGCCTGCTTGTGGCTGAGCGCACTCGTCACCTTCTGAGCCTGCTCGGGGTCGTCCCACAGATCGGGGACCCCGGCTTCCTCACTGAGGCGCGCGATGTCCTTGCGCAGGGATTCGACGTCGACGACCTCGCGGATGTCGCCGAACGTGTGTCGCAGGGCCTGGATGTCGGCGGAGAGATCGAGTTCGAACATGTCGGTTCAGCCTATCGTGCCGCTTGCGCAGTTTCTGCGCGGCATCGCGTTAGCGTGGGCGTGTGAACGAAAGCGTCGGCAAGGTCATCAGGCAGTTCGGACCGATGGTCTACTTCCCGACGATCCTGTTCGCCCTCGGTGAAGGCGCCGTGATCCCGCTGATCCCGGTGTTCGCCACCGAGCTGGGGGCGGATGTCCCGCTGGCCGCGCTGGTGACGTCGGCGCTGGTGATCGGCCAGCTGTGCGGCAACATCCCGTCGGGCTGGTTGGTGTCGAAGATCGGCGAGCGGTTCACGATGGTCTACGCGGGTCTTGCCGCGATGCTCGCCGGCGTCGGGATGCTAATGGCGTCGTCGCTGCTGCTGCTGACCGCCGCGGTGTTCGTCCTGGGCTTCTGCGCGGCCGCGTTCGGTCTGGCCAGGCACGCGTTCATGACCACCCGCGTTCCGATCCGCTTCCGGGCGCGGCTGCTGTCTCTGCTGGGCGGATGCTTCCGCCTGGGCGTGTTCGTGGGACCGTTCGTCGCCGCGGGTCTCATCAGCCTGACCGGCACGGAGCTGTCGACGGTCTGGTTCCTACTGGCCTGCGTGGCCGTGCTGGTGGTGCTGGTGCTGTTCGGGCCCGACCCGGAGCGCACGATTCCCGCACTGCTCAAGCCCACAGGGGCCGCGGTGGCCGAGGACACCGGCGAGGTGGTCACCGGCTCGATCCCCGTGGCCGATCAGCGCGGCGTGTTCCGCACGATGTGGGCGTACCGGACGGTTCTCGCCCGGCTCGGCATCTCGGCCGCCTGCCTGTCGGCGGTGCGCTCGGCCAGGCAGGTCATCCTGCCGCTGTGGGGCGTCTCGCTGGGTCTGGATGCCACGACCATAGCGCTGGTGGTCGGCATCTCCGGAGCGATCGACTTCGCCCTGTTCTATGCGAGCGGCCAGGTGATGGACCGGTTCGGGCGCATCTGGGCCGCCATGCCCGCCCTCTCGCTGATGGGTCTGGGGTTCGTGGCGCTGTCGTTCACGCACGACCTCGATTCCGCGATGCTCTGGTACGGCACGTTCGCCGCCGTCCTGGGTGTCGGCAACGGTCTCTCCAGCGGCATCCTGCTCACTTTCGGCGCCGACCTGGCGCCCGAACGCGATCCCGCGGCGTTCCTGGGGTCGTGGCGGACGCTGACGGATGCCGGCGGTGCGGCCGCCCCGGTGGCCGTCTCCGCGATCACCGCGGCGTTCTCCCTGTCTCTGGCGACCGGCCTGATGGGCGTGGTCGCGCTGGTGGGCGCCATCGGGTTCCTGCGCTGGACGCCGAAGTACCTGCCCCGCAAGCCGGAGTAGCGCCCGCCTCACCGCAGCGCGGTGCGGGTGGTCGCCGTCGCCTCCAGCGGCACGCCGTCGGGGACGAACGGCGAGAACAGCGGCGGATGCCAGGAGGCAGCGACCGTGACCCGCGCGGAGACCCCGTCCGGAGTTCTCGCCGACACGATCCGGGCATCCTGAGCGATCGCGGCGACCACGGCATCCGCCTGCTCGCGCACGCCCGCGTCGGTCAGCTCCGCCTGCACGCCGTCGCCGGCGACCTCGAGGGTGAACCCGTCAGCTCCGGCGAGCGCGGCCGCGTCGGCCAGCGAGTCCAGTCTCTTCTGCGCGATGTACAGGTCGGTCGCAGAGACGCAGACGAAGATCACCGCGATGGCCAGCAGCACGTAGCCGAGGACCAGCGGGAGGATGCTGCCGTCCTCGTCATCGGCGAGATCTCGGAGCCTGTGGAACAGCATCAGCTGCTCCCCCACAGCCTCGAGGTCTTCTGCGCGGACTGCGCCTCGACGGGGATCGCGGCGATCCGATCGAGGCCGAAGATCGGCGGCATGAAGGGCAGACTCACCCGGGTGGTGACGGTGACGATCACTGTGCTTCCCGCGGCCGGGCACGCGGCCGTCGCAGGTCGGCACGTGATCTGCACGTCGACGGCATCCGCATCCATCCCGTACTCGCGGACTGTGTTCGCGAGCACGGCATCACCATGGGCGGCGGCCGTGGTGGCATTCGGCGCCTGACCGATCACCCGTGCCGTGTGCCGGGCTGCGGCCTCGGCGCCCAGCGTCTGCTCCTGGATGGCGCCGAGCGCGAGCACGAGATACACCAGCGGCACGAGCAGCAGCACCCCGACGGTGATGAACTCCAGCGCCGCGGAACCGGTCTCGTCGGCGAGCAGGCGGTCAGTCATCCTCGAACGATTCGACGGGCGCACGGGCCTCCACCTCCATCCCGTACGGCACGCCGATCAGTCCCAGCACCGGCAAGGTGGTGCGGACGCGCACCACGACGCTCTCGTGCCCCAGCGCGCTATCCTGGCCGATCGCAACCTCCTCGGCGTATCCCGACCCGATGGCTCTGCCGATGACCGCACGCGTGCGGTCCGCTCCCTCGGCGATGTCCGTGTCGGCGAGCGCCGCGTAGTGCGCGCCCTCCACGGCCGCGTCGTGCACCACGTTGCGCACGTAGATCGCGAACGCGACCTGCAGCACCGCAAGTGTGAGCGCGGTCAGCAGCGCACCGACGAGCACGAACTCGACAGGGCTGGATCCGCGCTCATCGGCGAGCGGTGACGGGGCGGGCATGCCGACCGGTCAGATGCCGGAGACGCGGGAGATGGCCTGCTCGAACAGGTTCACCAGGGCGGGTCCGGCGACGGCCCAGATGACCACCACGAGCGCGGCTGTCATCAAGGTCACGAGCACCCAGCCGGGGACATCTCCGCGTTCGTCCTCGGCCAGATCCTCTCCAAGCGTCCTGCCTGCGGTGAACCATCTTCTGATCGTGGTCATGTCGTTTCCTTGTGTCGGGGCTCAGCCGAGGCCGAGCCGGAGGATGAAGAGTCCTGGATAGACGGCGAAGAGCACGCTCATCGGGAGGATGAGGAACACCAGTGGCAGGAGCATCGTGATCTCCTTGCGCCCGGCCTGCTCGATCAGCACGCGCTTGGCCTCGTCCCTGGCGTCCGCCGCCTGCGAGTGCAGCACCGTGGCGAGCGGGGCGCCGTGCTCCAGCGCGGCGACGATCTGGTCGACCGCTCGCGACAGTCCGGGCAGCTGCAGACGGGTGGCGGTCTCACCGAGCGCGTCGGCGAGCGGAGAGCCGGTGTGCACCGCCAGCACGGCCTGACGCAGTTCGTGCGTGAGCTGCCCGGTTCCGATCCCCGACACGCGGCGCAGCGCATCCAGGAGGGACTCCCCCGCCGAGAGGCAGAGCGCCAGGAACTCCAGGGTCGTCGGCAGCTCCTCGGCGAGGCGCGCCCGTCGTGCGTTGGCGCGTGCGGTCAGCTGCATGTCGTACATGACCGCGGCAGCGGCGCCCGCGATGAGCGGCAGCAGCACCGCGGGCGGCGACATCCGTCCGGTGATCGCCATCGCCACGACGACGACCGCTCCGGCGACGAGACCGCCGATGCCCCAGGCCAGCTGACGTCCACGGAACGCGGCCGGAGTCTGAACTGATCCGGCCTGAGCGAGCCGCTGCGCGAGCGCGTCCCCACCGCCGATGACGCGCTCGAACACCGCGCGCACGCGATCCCACATCCGCCTGCCCTGCACGGGCAGCACACCCACCCGAGGCAGGATGCCGGCGGGCAGCGCCTCGTCGGGGACCACGTCGCGGACATACGGGGCGATGCGGCGATCCAGCGGCACCGCACCCCACCGCGGCAGCGCGGACAGCACCCCGAGCACGCCCAGGGCGAAGGTTCCGCCGAGCAGCACGGCGAGCGCGACATCGGTGATGGCAGTCATCCGAACCACCTCGCAGGCTCGGGAAGTCGGCCGATGCGCAGCATGATCCGGTAGGCGATCACCGAGACGATCGCGCCGATCACGATCACCAGCATTCCCTCGGGGCTCGCATAGGCGTCGCGCCCCTCCGGCCGCATGGCGAGCAGAGCGAGGATCACCCAGGGCGCGATGGCTCCCAGCACAGCCGCACCGCGGATCCACGACTGACGGGCCTCCACCTCGCCGCGCAGCGCGGCATCCGCTCGCACCGACGCCGACAGGGCGCGCAGCACGCCGGTCAGCTCGGTGCCGCCGACCTGGCGTGCCATGCGCAGCGTCTCGACGATGCGGTCGGCGATCGGGTCGGCGAGGGTGTCCTTCAGTCGGTCCAGGCTCGTCTCGAAGCGCCCGGTGGCGCGCAGGTCACGCGCGAAGACCGCGAACGCGGGCCGGATCGCCGGTGGAGCGGAATCCGCCAGGCTGGCCACGGCATCAGGCAGCGAGAGTCCCACGCGGATCGCCGCGACCAGCAGATCGCAGACGTCGGGCCACAGCTGCCTGCGCGCCTTGCGCAGTCGGAGCCGTCGGCCGCGGAGGTACAGCACGGGTGCGGCGGCGCCGGCGATCCCCGCCATCAGGGCGAGCAGCGCCAGCGTGGTGATCAGCCAGACCAGAGCCGCCGCGACCAGACCGATCGCGACCATGACGACCACGAGTGTCCGCTCCGAGGAGCGCGCATGACCGGATTCTTCGAGAAGTCTCCTCAAGCGGCCGCGCTTCGGCGGCTTCGGCACACGCTCGTGCGCCGGCCACAGCCAGGGCGATGCGCACAGCAGCAGCCCCGCCCCGAGCAGTGCCCCGATCAGCAGGGTCATGCGGTCTCGTCTGCTCGGTAGACCGGGGTCGTCACGATGCGCCCGTCGACGACCTCGCCCGTCGGTGCGATCACCTCGACGATCCGACGGGACCCGTCCGCCTCGCGCCGGCAGTGCACGACGTAGGAGATCGACGTGGCGAGCGCCGGCACGATGAACGAGCGATCGATGTTGCGTCCGGCGAGCAGCGGAAGCAGCGCGAGTTTGTCGAGAGCCTCGTCGGCGGAGTTCGCATGGATGGTTCCGGCCGCGGGAACTCCTGTGTTCAATGCGAGCACGAGGTCCAGCGCCTCGGCATCGCGCACCTCGCCGACGACGATGCGGTCGGGGCGCATGCGCAGCGCCTCCTTCACAAGTCGGCGCAGAGTGATCTCACCGGTGCCCTCCAGGCTGGCCTGCCGACCCTGCAGCGCCACGACATCGGGGCCGTCCACGGCGAGCTCGAACGTCTCCTCGACGGTCACGATGCGCTGCTTGTCGGCGACGGATGCCAGCAGCGCCCCCAGCAGCGTGGTCTTTCCCGCGTGGGTCGCGCCGGACACGATGATGCTGCGCCCGTCGAGCAGCGCCCGGTGCAGCAGATCGGCCAAGTCCCGCGGAACCGATCCCTGGGCGATCAGCGACTCCAGCGTGCGGTGCTGCGTCAGGAACTTGCGGATGTTCACCGCCCAGGAGCCGCGGACCACGTCCGCGATGGCCACGTGCAGGCGCGAACCGTCCGGCAGGGAGGCGTCGACGAACGGCTGGCTGACGTCGACACGGCGACCCGTGGCCTGCAGCATCCGCTCCACCAGATCGCGCACGATGGCATCCGTCAGGCGCATGTCCACCCGCTCGGTGGTGCCGCCGCGCGCGATGAAGATGCGGTCGGGCCCGTTCAGCCAGATCTCCTCGATCTCAGGATCGTCCAGCAGCGGCTGGAGCGCTCCGAATCCCGACACGGATGCCAGCACGTCGCGCACGAGCGCCGCCTCGTCATCGATCATCGCCTCGCCGCGCTGCAGCGCGAGGTCGTTGTGGCGGCGCACCTCGGTCTGCGCGATGTGCCGCGCCTCGTCGGGATGCGAGGACGGATCGGTGTGCTCGAGGCGCAGTCGCCGACGAACCCTCTCGGCGACGACTAGAGACGGATGACTCACGCAGGCATCCTGGCAGAGTCCGCCAGATGCCCGTCAAAGTTATCCACAGAGGTTGCGCACGCTCAGCAGATCTACGGAAATCCCGAACGCCCGCATCGATAGACTTGAGCACGCGCGGGAGTGGTGGAATTGGTAGACACGCAGGATTTAGGTTCCTGTGCTTTCGAGCGTGTGGGTTCAAGTCCCATCTCCCGCACTCCGGCTTCCTTCCCCCCACCGCCGAATAACGAACGACGGGATCCCCCTTGCTTCACTCGCTGATTCAGGCGCCGACTGCGCTCATCCCCTGGCTCGATCCTGCCAACATCATCCAGGGCGCCGGCGCCTGGGCCCTGTTCGTGGTGTGCTTCATCGTCTTCGCTGAGACGGGTCTGCTGATCGGCTTCCTGCTGCCCGGCGACACGCTGCTGGTGATCTCTGGTCTGCTGACGCACACCAGCGATATCTTCGGCCTGAACATCTGGGTCGTCGCGCTGCTGATCGGCCTTTCCGCCTTCGTCGGCGGCGAGGTCGGGTACTTCATCGGTCACAAGGGCGGGCCGGCGGTGTTCGAGCGCAAGGAATCGGGCCTGTTCAGCCGTAAGAACGTCGAGCGCACCAACGCGTTCTTCGAGCGCTTCGGCGGCATCACGATCATCCTCGCCCGCTTCGTGCCGATCGTGCGCACCTTCGCGCCGGTGGCCGCGGGCGTGGGGCACATGCCCTGGAAGCGCTACTCGCTCTACAACCTCATCGGCGCGGTGCTCTGGGGCTTCGGCCTCACGATGTTCGGCTACCTGATCGCCTACATCCCGTGGATCCGCGACCTCGTCGTCGACTACATCGACATCATCCTGCTGCTGGCCGTCGGCGGCACCGCCGTCGTCACGCTCTGGCACTACCTCGTCGAGCGTCACAAGGCCAAGAAGGCGGCCGCCGCGGGCGGCGACCTCGAGACGGATGCCGTCGAGGCGCAGAACCTGCAGCTCGACGCCGAGGTCTTCGACCGCGCACCCGACCTGGACGGCGACGGCAACCACTAGAACCGGGCTCAGCTTGCCTTCTTCTTCTTTCCGCCTGCCTTCTTGTCCGCCGGCTCGGCATCGGCCTTCTGTCCTGCGTCCTTGCGTGCGGCCTTCGACTTCTCCACGCTGGCGCGCAGCGCCTCCATCAGGTCGATGACCTCGCCGCCGGTGCCCTCGCCCTCCTCGGCGAAGGTCTCGGACACGTCGAAGGTCTCACCGGCCTCGATCTTCGCGTCGATGAGGGTCCGCAGCTCCTTCTGGTACTCGTCGACGAACGACTCCGGTTCGAAGTCGCTGGAGTAGCTGTCGACCAGCGATGACGCGAGCTCCAGCTCCTTCTTGCTGATCTTCACGTCCTCATCCAGCGCGGGGAACGCCGCCTCGCGCACCTCGTCGGCCCACAGCAGCGTCTGCAGCACCAGCACATCGCCCCGCACGCGCAGCGCCGCCAAGCGCGTCTTCTGCCGCAGCGTGAACCGCACGATCGCGGTGCGGTCGGTCTGCTCGAGCGTCTTGCGCAGCAGCACGTACGCCTTCGGCGACTTGGAGTCGGGTTCCAGATAGTACGGCCGGTCCAGCATCATCAGGTCGATCTGCTCGGTGGGCACGAACTCCACCACGTCGATCTCCCGGCTCTTCTCTGCCGGCAGCGCCTCGAGATCCTTCTTGGTGAGCACGACCGTCTGCCCGTCGTCGTCGACATAGGCGCGGTCGATGTCCGCGTATGCGACGGGCTTGCCGTCGATCTCGCAGACGCGCTGGTAGCGGATGCGCCCGCCGTCCTCGTCATGCACCTGGTGCAGCGAGATGTCATGGTCCTCGATCGCCGAATACACCTTGACCGGCACATTCACCAGGCCGAAGGTCACTGCGCCCTTCCAGATGCTCCTCATCCCCCCAGTATCGCCAGTCACAGCCGTTCCGGCCAGAGGGATTGACCTCGGCCGACTACTCTGTCCCCATGGCAGCGAGCGGGCAGGTCGTGCAGGTCGACGGCCGCCGTCTGCGCGTCACCAATCTCGAGAAGGTCGTCTACCCCGACGCGGGCACGACCAAGGGCGAGATCCTCTCCTACTACTCGCGGATCGCGCCCGTCATGCTGCCGCACCTGCGCGGTCGCCCGGTGACTCGCAAGCGCTGGGTGGACGGCGTCGGTACAGCGGATGCTCCCGCTGAGAGCTTCTTCACGAAGCAGCTCGAGCAGGGCGCGCCGGACTGGGTGCGGCGGATGCCGATCGAGCACTCCGACGGTCCGAAGGAGTATCCGCTCGCCGATGACGCGGCGACCCTGGCATGGTTCGCGCAGATCGCCGCTCTCGAACTGCACGTGCCGCAATGGCGATTCACGCACTCCGGCGGGCGGGGAAAGCCGGACCGGCTGGTACTCGACCTGGATCCCGGGCCGGGTGTCGGGCTCGCGCAGTGCGCCGAGGTGGCGCGAGTGGCTCGCGGCATCCTCACCGGGATGGGGCTGGAGCCGATGCCGGTGACCAGCGGCAGCAAGGGCATCCACCTGTACGCCCGTTTGCCCACCTCCGACGACGGCACAGGCCGGCAGACCAGCGACGACGTCTCCGCGGTCGCGAAGGAGCTCGCCCGGCTGATCGAGGCCGATCATCCCGACCTCGCGACGGGCACGATGGCCAAGTCGGCGCGCGGCGGCAAGGTGTTCATCGACTGGAGCCAGAACAGCGCCTCCAAGACGACCATCGCCCCCTACTCGCTGCGCGGGCGCGCCCGCCCCTGGGTGGCGGCCCCCCGCACGTGGGAGGAGCTGGACGATCCCGAGCTGCGTCACCTCGAGTTCGAGGAAGTGCTGGAGCGGATGGATGCCGGGATCGACCCCCTTGCGGCCCTCGCGCCGCCGAGCTCGGCGCTGGCCGCCTATCTCGCCAAACGCGATGCGGCCAAGACACCGGAGCCGATGCCGCGCACGGCATACATCGCCCCCGGAGGCGACCCGCGCTTCGTGATCCAGGAGCATCACGCGAGCAGCCTGCACTGCGACCTGCGCATCGAGCGCGACGGCGTGCTCATCAGCTGGGCGGTGCCCAAGGGCATCCCGGAGTCCACCGATCGCAATCATCTGGCGGTGATGACTGAGCCGCATCCGATGGAGTATCTGGACTTCGAGGGCGAGATCCCCCGTGGCGAATACGGTGCGGGTTCCATGACCGTGTGGGACACCGGCGTCGTCGCGCTGGAGAAGTGGCGCGACGACGAGGTGATCGGCACGTTCACCGGTCAGGCCGGTGGGCGGCTGGGCTCCGCGCGCCTGGCGCTGATCCGCACCGGCGGCGAGGGCGAGAAGTCCCAGTGGCTGCTGCACCGGATGGTCCCCACGCCCCACGCCACCCGCCGCTCCGCGTCGGCCGGAGCCTCCGGGGCGCGTGGGCCCGCCACCCCGCGTTCCGATCTTCCTGAGTCCGCTCCGACCGAGGCCGCCACGGCCGCAGAGCGGCCCGCGTCGTACTCCCCCATGCTGGCGGAGACCGGCAGTATGGGCGTGGCACGCGGCGCCGATGCCTGGGCGGAGATCAAGTGGGACGGCATCCGCGCGATCGGCACCTGGGCTGACGGAAGCTTCACGCTGCGTGCGCGCAGCGGCACGGACATCACCGCGCGCTACCCCGAGCTCACCGCCGACGGCGCCCCGCACCTGCCCGCCACCGATGCCGTCGTCGACGGCGAGATCGTCGCCTTCGACGCGCAGGGCAGGCCGAGCTTCACGCGCCTGCAGAACCGGATGCACCTCACCAAGGGCCGCGACATCGAGCGGGAGGTCGTGCGCACCCCGATCGTATACATGCTGTTCGACCTGTTGCATCTGGACGGCCACGACCTGACCCGGATGCCGCTGCGGCAGCGTCGCGAGCTGCTCGAGCAGCTCGCATCCGACCTCGAAGACCCGGTGCAGGTGCCACCCGTCTTCGACGACGTCGACGCCGCGGTGGAGATGAGCAGGCAGCACGGGCTGGAGGGCGTCGTCGCAAAGGATCCCGACTCCGGGTACCGCCCCGGCGCGCGCAGCTCGGCGTGGCTGAAGCTGAAGAACACCCGCACCCAGGAGGTCGTGATCATCGGCATCCGGCCGGGCAAGGGCGACCGCGGCGGCACCATCGGCTCTCTGCTCCTCGCCGTGCCCGACGACGCGGGCGCACTGCAGTACGTCGGGAAGGTGGGCACCGGTTTCACCGACCGGATGCTGCGCGATCTGAGCGCGCGTCTCGACCTGCTGCGCACTGACGAGGCGCCCGCGGAGGGCGTGCCACGGCCGGAGGCGCGGGACGCCCTGTGGGTGCGTCCCGAGCTCGTCGGCGAGGTGGAGTTCGCGGACTGGACACCCGGCGGCATCCTCCGCCACTCGCGCTGGCGCGGGCTGCGCCCCGACAAGTCCCCTGCCGAGGTGCGGCGCGAGGCCTGACGCTCCGACGGACGACGCAGTTTCAGGCGTGCGTGGCCTCGCAGTCGTCGTGGCCCGCGGGCTCCAGCTGGAAAGTGGAGTGCTCCACGTCGAAGTGCTCGGCCAGGCAGTTCTGCAGCTCGGCCAGCAGCTCCGCCGAGCGCCCGGCGGCGAACAGCGCGGAGTCGACGGTGACGTGCGCGGTGAACACGGGCGCTCCACGAGTGAGCTGCCACACGTGCACGTCGTGCACGTCGACCACCCCCTGATACCGCTTCAGGTGGTCGCGGATCTCGGTCACCGACATGCCTTTGGGCGCCGATTCCGCGAGCACCGAGAACACCTCGCGCAGCAGCGAGATCGCGCGCGGCAGGATCATCACGGCGATGAGCAGCGAGGCGATCGCGTCGGCGGGCATCCACCCCGTGGTGACGATCACGATCGCGGCGACGATGACCAGCACCGAGCCGATCAGGTCGCCCATGACCTCGAGATACGCGCCGCGCACGTTGATGCTCGTGCGCTGCGCGCGACTCAGAAGCCACATCGAGATCGCGTTCGCGACCATGCCGACCACGGCGACGACCAGCATCAGGGGCCCGGCGACGTCGACCTCGCCCGGGTCCATCAGCCGCTGGACGCCCTGGATCGCGACGACCACCATGAGCACGCTGAGGATGACGGCGTTGATGAGGGCGCCGAACACCTCCGCGCGCTGATAGCCGAAGGTGCGCCGGTCGTCGGCGGGGCGGGCCGCGACAGCGGTCGCGATCAGTGCGATCACCAGCGCCGACGCGTCGGTGAACATGTGGGCGGCGTCGGCCAGCAGCGCCAGGGACCCCGAGAGGATCGCACCGACGACCTGCACGATCATCACGACGACGGTCAGCGACAGCGAGACGGTCAGCAGACGCCGGTGGCCGGCATCGCGGATGCCTCCGGAGACGGGTGCGTGATCGTGCATGACTCCAGGCTAGGCCGGAAGCACGCCGGTGGAGCCTGATCCCGTCCAGTTGGGAATGGGGATGAGAATCATTCGCGGCACGCCGCGACTCGGCACGCGGATCAGAACTCGTCGTCGAGGAACCCGGTCAGCAGCGGCAGTGCTCGCGACATCGCTCGGAGGTCGCCGTCCGCGGCGAATGCCTCGCCCAGATAGTCGCCGTGTCCACCGGGCACGATGAGCAGCCGCGCACCCGGAACAAGCGCGGCGAGGGCCACCGCATGGTCACGTGTGATGACGTCCCTGTCACCGGCGACCACGAGTGTGGGGGCGACGATGGTCGCCAGCGAGTCATCCGGGAAGTCGTGGAATCCGGTCATGAGATCGCGATCCAGCGCGAACATCCGCTCCGCGTGCGCGACATCTCCGCTCACGTCGATGTCGGCCTGCCGATACACCTCGGGCATGTCCGCGAATCCACTCGTCGCCATGGCGTCCCAGAATCCGTCGATCATTCCGTCCCTCCGGAAAGGCGCCGAGGCGGCGATGAGTCGGGCCACCCGCTCGGGATGCCGGATCGCCAGCTGCAGCGACACCTGACCGCCGTTGCTGAAACCGAGCACGTGCACCGGCCCCGTGTCGAGTTCGATCAGCAGCGCCGCGAGGTCGTCCGCCGAGCGCTCGAAGGACGCCGGGCCGGACCCTGTGGGGGTGCGTCCATGACCCTGCAGCTCGACGGCGAGGATGCGACGTGTTCCCGCGAGCGCCGGGATCAGCGCACCCCAATTGGACTCGATCGTGGATCCGCCGCCGTGCACGAGGAGCAGCGGCGGCTCGTCCCCGGCTCGCCCGTGCCACTGGTAATACAGCTGGGCTGCTCCGCCGGAGCGTCCGTCCTCGTAGTCCACCGAGCCGACGATACTCGCGTGCTGTGCCCTGGTCCACGACTCGCGGGCCGGAAACTGCGGGACGAGGCATGGAAGGCGCGGGCACGCCCGAGCCCGTTCTGCTCTGAGCAGAACGGCTGTCGCGGCGTCGGCGGACGGCGTTACCGTGAACCATGGCCGAGATGATCCCGTTCCCCGCTGCCTCGACGTCGCCGCACCGCCCGCAGGTCGAGCCCGAACCGCTCTGGCGCGAGATGCTCGGTGCGCAGATGCGTCGGCGGCGCCTCGAGCGCGAGGAGACCCTCGGCGAGACCGCCGCGACGGCGGGCGTCTCACCCCAGTACCTCTCGGAGGTCGAGCGCGGCCTCAAGGAGCCGTCCAGTGAGATGATCGCCGCCATCGCCGGCGCACTGGACACCACGCTCATCGAGCTCGCCAGCGACGTGACCGATCAGCTGCGCGCGGCCGCGGCACCGGCATCCGCTGCCGTGTCCGCCGTTCGCGGCGCGTTCGCACTCGCCGCCTGAGACGTCCGGCCGCGCGCAGCGCCCCTCACGGCGTGGACCGCTCGCCCATCACCGTGTCGATCAGGCCGTACTCCAGGGCGGCGGGTGCGGTGAACACGCGGTCCCGGTCGGTGTCGGCACGCAGCTCGGCGACCGACCGGCCTGTGTGGCGGGCGAGGATAAGCTCCATGTCGGAGCGCACCCGCACCACCTCATCAGCCGCGAGGATGAGGTCGGGGATCGCCCCGCGCGACTGCCCCGCCGGTTGGTGCAGGACGATGCGGGCGTGTTCGAGCGCCGCACGCTGGCCCGGCGTTCCAGCCGCCGCGAGCAGTGCCGCCGGACCGATCGCCTGACCGACCACGGTTGTGGCCACCGCCGGACGGATATGGCGCATCGTGTCGTAGATCGCGAGCGCCGCTCCCGGATCGCCGCCCTCGCTGTTCACATAGAGCTGGATGCCGGAGTCCGGGTTGTCCGAGTCGAGGTGCAGCAGCTGGGCGATCAGGGCGTTCGCGACGCCCGCGTCGATGCCCGTGCCGAGGTAGATGATGCGCTCCGCGAGCAGGTGCGAGTAGACATCCATGATCCGCTCGCCCCGCGGATGCTGGGCGATGACGTTGGGGATGGTGTAACCGGTCATGAGTGCTGTCCTGCCTGAGCGAGTTCCGCGGCATCCGATCCGAGTCCGATCCGCTGCCTTCTGCGGGGCGAGATCTGCGTGATGGAGTCGACGATCTCGTCGATGAATCCGTACTCCTCGGATTGCGCCGCCGTGTACCAGCGGTCGTGCAGCGAATCGGTGAAGACGCGCTCGATCGGCTGACCGGTGTCCTGTGCGATGAGACCGAGCACGGTGTCGCGCACGTGTCGGAGGTCGTCGGCCTGCGTCTCGAGCTCACCGGCCGACCCGCCGATGCCCGCGGAGCCCTGATGCATGAGGATCCGTGCGTGCGGCAGAGCGCGACGCTTGCCCTTCGTGCCGGCCGAGAGCAGGAACTGACCGGCGCTGGCCGCGGTTCCCAGTGCGAGCGTGGCCACATCGTTCGGAATCAGATTCATGATGTCGCGGATCCCCAGCATCGACGGCACGGAGCCGCCAGGTGAGTGGATCCAGAGGGCGATGTCGGCGACGGGGTCCTCGGCGGACAGCGCCAGCAACTGCGTCATCAGCAGCGTGCCGTTGTCATCATCGAGTTCGCCGTCGAGCACGAGCACCCGATCGTGGAACAGGGCTCGACGTGCCTCGGGGCCGAACTGTGCGGTGGTCTTCTCTTCGGTCATGCCTCCAGCGTGCGCCGCCGTCGAGATCCGGGCACGCGAATCCGCTCAGAGCGGCTCTGCCGTGAGCAGAGACTCCCTGCCACGGTGCGGCCAGCATCGCGATGCCGGATGGCGTCACCGGCTTCAGACGTCAGTGAAGCGATCTACGAGCAGTTCGATCCGGGCCTCGACGCCTTCAGAGGGAAGCCTGCCCGCCCGCGACAGCGTGACCTGACCATGCAGCGCGGCCCAGAACACCTCCGTGAGCAGCCCGGAGGACACGTTCTCGCCTGCGAGATCGGCGATGTTGTCCTGAAGCGCGGCGAAAGCATCCTTCAACGGCTCCGGGGTGTCTTCCTGGGCGAATGCCAGGCCTCCGTCGAGTTGAAAGATCGCGTCGTAGACCGCCGGGTTCCTGGTGGCGAAGTCGAGATAGGCACGCGTGAGGGCCGCTACGCGGTCATGTGCAGTGACTGCACCCGCCGCAGCGGCCCTGACCGCCGCAGCCAGTTCCCTCGAACCCTCCAGCGCAACGGCGCCCACGATCTCCCGCTTGCCGCGGAAGTGACTGTAGAGCACGGGCTGGCTGTACTCGATGCGCTCCGCGAGACGCCGGGTCGTGACGGCGTCCCAGCCCTCCTGCTCAGCGATCTCGCGCGCCGTCGACACGATGAGCCGCTCTCGATCCATCCGCGCACGCTGCTTGCGATCCTGTACAGACATGCCCCGATTCTAGCATCGATAGATTTTCGAGCGTCGATCATGCTAGCGTCGAACGCACATCTAGCAGCACTAGAAAAAGGAGCATCATGATCACTGTCTTCGAGGTCGCCACGATCGTGGTCGTCGGCATCCTTGTCGGCGTCGAGTTCTCCGTCGCCTTCATCCTCAGCCGCATCTTCAACGCCCTCCCCGACGACAGCAACCAGCTCGGCCGCTCCCACGGCGGCCGCATGCTCGGCGCCCTGATGCCGTTCTGGTACATCGGCTCGCTGGTGCTGAGCGTGATCTGGGCGCTCATCGCCTGGGGTCGAGACGGTACCGCGTTCATCATCGCCGGCGCGGCGATGCTGCTGCTCAGCGTGATCATGTCCGTCGTACTGCTTGTCCCGATCAACAACCGCGGCAAGATGTGGACGCCCGAGAACAGGCCCGCGGACTGGAAGCAGCAGATGCGTCGGTGGGATCGGTATCACTACGTCCGCGTCGCCGTCCTCATCGCAGGTTTCGTCCTGCTCGCCCTCGCTCGTTGAGAAGGACGGCCACTGCGGTCACGGAGCTCGAGCTCCGTGACCGCGTCTTCGTCAGAGTGCGGCGAGCAGCGGAATGAGCGCCTGGAAGGCCCGGGCGCGGTGCGACTCGGACTGCTTCTCGGCATCCGTGAACTGACCGACGGTGCGCTCGGATGCCGGATCCTGACCATCCGGGATGAAGATCGGGTCGTAGCCGAAGCCGCCCTCCCCCGACGCCTCCTTCGCGAGCCGTCCCGGCCAGATCCCGACGACGGTCCGCTCGGTGCCGTCGGGCGTCACCAGCGCGATCGTGGAGTGGAACTGCGCGGTGCGGTGCGGGTCGGCGACGTCGTGCAGCTGGTCCAGCAGCAGTTCGAGGTTGGCGACGGCATCCTTCTTCTGCCCGGCCCAGTAGGCCGAGAACACACCGGGCGAGCCGCCCAGCACGTCGACGCAGATGCCGGAGTCGTCGGCCAGCGCCGCCAGCCCCGTATGGGCGGCGGCCGCGCGCGCCTTGATCAGCGCATTCGCGGCGAACGTCACGCCGTCCTCGACCGGCTCGGGCCCGTCGTAGCCGACGACCTCGAGATCGGGGCGCGTGGCCGCGACGATCTGCTGGAACTCGGCGACCTTGTGCGGATTGTGCGTGGCGAGGACGACCTTCATCGAACCTGGGACCCTGAGCCTGTCGAAGCGCCCGCCAGCGCCGCCAGCTGCTGCTCCTTGAGCGAGGCGCAGCCGTTCACACCCAGCTCGAGCAGCGCATCCAGCTCGCGCTTGTCGAACGGCGCCCCTTCGGCAGTTCCCTGCACCTCGACGAACAGCCCACGGCCGGTGACGACGATGTTCATGTCGGTCTCGGCGCGCACGTCCTCGACGTATGCCAGGTCGAGCATGGGCTCGCCGTCGATGATGCCGACCGAGACCGCGGCGACCGTGTCCAGCAGCGGGGTGGAGTTCTTGCCGATGAACTTCTTCTCGCGGCCCCACTCGATCGCATCCGCGAGGGCGAC
Organism: Microbacterium sp. W4I4; assembly: GCF_030816235.1. NCBI lineage: Bacteria > Bacillati > Actinomycetota > Actinomycetes > Micrococcales > Microbacteriaceae > Microbacterium > Microbacterium sp. W4I4. Next base: position 3,771,898 of record NZ_JAUSXT010000001.1, on the reverse strand, counting down.
GTAGGCGCCCGTGATCGCGGCGGTGCGCGTGCCGCCGTCGGCCTGCAGCACGTCGCAGTCGATGACGATCGTGTTCTCGCCCAGAGCCTTGGTGTCGACGACGGCGCGCAGGGCGCGGCCGATCAGGCGGGAGATCTCGTGCGTGCGCCCGCCGATCCGGCCCTTCACGCTCTCGCGGTCGTTGCGGCTGTTGGTGGCCCGCGGCAGCATCGCGTACTCGGCGGTGACCCACCCCTTCCCCTTGCCTGTCAGCCAGCGCGGCACGCCGTTGGTGAACGACGCGGTGCACAGCACCTTGGTGCCGCCGAAGCTGATCAGCGCAGAGCCCTCGGCGTGTGCGGACCAGCCGCGTTCGATGGTCACCTCGCGGAGCTGGTCGGTGCTGCGGCCGTCGGCGCGGACGATGTCTGACATGGGGGTCCTCTCGGATGGGGTGCTCAGGTGTGCGCCGGAGCTCAGGTGTGCGGGAATTCCGCTTCGAGGTCGGCCAGGTAGGGCAGGTCGATGACGCCGGTCTGCACGAGCTGCACATCGCGCACCTCGTGCCCCATCAGGCGGTTCGCGAGCATCGTGAACTCATCGGCCGACTGACCGGTCGCCTCATACACGTAGCTGGGCACGGCATCCGACGCGGCGAGCTGGTCGCGCTTGACCAACTGACGGTACACGTCGGCGGCGGTCTCGTCGTCGCTGGAGACCAGTGAGACGCCGTCTCCCATCACGTAGCTGATCGCACCGCGCAGGAACGGGTAGTGCGTGCAGCCGAGCACGAGCGTGTCGACATCGGCATCCCGCAGCGGTGCGAGGTAGTCCTCGGCGACGGCGAGCACCTCGGGGGTGCCGGTGATGCCTGCCTCGACGAACTCGACGAAGCGCGGGCACGCGGCGGTGAACACCTCGAGCCGCTCGTTGACCTCGAGCATGTCCTGGTAGGCGCGGGAGCCGATGGTGCCGACGGTGCCGATGACTCCGATGCGGCCGTTGCGGGTGGTCGAGACGGCCCGGCGCACGGCGGGGCCGATCACCTCGACGACGGGCACGTCGTAGCGCTCGCGGGCGTCGCGCAGCATGGCGGCGGATGCCGTGTTGCAGGCGATCACGAGCATCTTCACGCCCTGGTCGACGAGGGTGTCGAGCACCTCGAGGCTGTACCGTCGCACGTCGGCGATGGGCTTGGGACCGTAGGGCGAATGGGCGGTGTCGCCGATGTACACGAGCGATTCCTGCGGCAGCTGAGCGCGGATGGCCCTGGCTACCGTCAGCCCGCCGACTCCGGAGTCGAAGATGCCGATGGGCGCGTCGTTCATGATGCTCAAGCCTACTCGGCTGCTACTCGGCCGGGCTGGATGCCGGGCGGGAACCGAGCGCACCGAGGGCCACGCGCAGGTGTCCGTCGGATGCGCTCAGCGCGTCGCGCACGGCCTGGGCGTCGGTGCCGGACGCCACGATCCCGATCGCGAGCTTCACAGATCCATCCGCGGCGGCGAGCGCCGCCGCGGCCTCGTCGGGGGTGCATCCGGTGGCGGCGATGACGATGCGTTCGGCGCGGGCGCGCAGCTTCTCGTTGGTGGAGCGCACGTCGACCATGAGGTTGCCGTAGACCTTGCCGAGCTGCACCATCGCGAGGGTGGAGAGCATGTTCAGCACGAGCTTCTGCGCGGTGCCGGAGTTCAGACGAGTGGAGCCCGCCACGATCTCGGGAGCCGCCTCCGCCTCGATCGCGATGTCGGCGTCGGAGGACATCTGCGCCGACCTGTTTCCGGCGAGCGAGATCGCGAGTGCGCCGCGTTCGCGCGCCGCACGCAGCGCGCCGATCACGTAGGGCGTGCGACCGGATGCCGAGATGCCGACCACGCTGTCCAGTGGGCCGACCTCGAGTTCGGCGAGCGCCGCGGCCCCGGCAGGGGCGTCGTCCTCGGCGTTCTCCACAGCAGAGCGCAGCGCGTGCTCTCCCCCGGCGATGACGCCCACGACCAGACCGGGATCGGCGCCGAAAGTGGGCGGGATCTCACTGGCGTCCAGCACGCCGATCCTGCCCGGAGAGCCTGCACCGATGTAGATCAGTCGGCCGCCCTGACGCATCCGCTCGACGATCCCGTCCACGGCCCGCGCGATGCTCTCCCCCGCCTCGGCGACCGCGTCGACCGCACGGTGGCCGTGCTCGGCCATCAGTCGCACCTGCGCGCGCGTGTCGAGCGTGTCGAGATCGGCGAAGCGCGGATCCACCCGCTCGGTCGCGAACGTCTCGAGGGTGGATCGCAGCTCTGCGCGGTCGGTCATGATGGTTCCTCTTCCGGGGCGGTGGGCGGACTCAGGCGGGCGGGTTCAGCAGGGCGCGGCGGGCGACTCGTGCCGCGAGCAGGCTCGCCGCTGAGGCGGTGACGGTGGGGCCGGCGTCATCGACGGCCAGACCCACGTTGACGGCGACGGCCCCGGGCAGGGCCGAGCGGATGCGGTCGAGCACTGTCCGCTGCGGAGAACCCGCATCGATGCGGTCGACGAGCACCACGCGCTGTCCGTCGCCGGTGATCGCGGCGTCGATCCCGGCATCCGATGCGCGATCCGCGTCGAGTCGGAAGATCTCCCCTCCGGCGGCGAGCGCCAGGGCGACGTGCGCGCCCGCACTGTCGACGGCGAGGCTGGACGCCCGACGCAGGTCGAGCACCGTGGTCGGGGCATCGTCGAAGGCGGCGTACGCGCCGTCGATCCGCAGGGCGCGATCGGCGATGGCATCCGGGTCGAACGGCATCTCCGCGACCGGGCCGCGGGAGCGGACGACCTCGGCCATCGCGGCGACCCGACGCGCCGCTTCCTGGACGCGCGCCCGCGGCAGTCGGCCGGAGCGGATCGCGACGACGATGGCATCGCGCGCCTGAAGGTAGTCCAGTTCGTCCTGGTCCGGCAGCATCCGCTCGCCCGGATTCGTCGGGTTGCCGATGCAGAGCAGGTCGGCACCGGCCGCGAGCGCACGCACGGCTCCCCCGCCGATGCCGACCGTCTCGCGGATCGCGGCCATGTCGAGTGCGTCCGTCACGATCACACCGTCGAAGCCGCTCGCACGCAGGCGGCCGAGCACGAGCGGATTGAGCGTGGCAGGCGCGTCGCCCCACTGCGGTGCAGCGATGTGCGCGGTCATGATCGACAGCACGCCGGCATCCACCGCTGCCGCGAACGGCGGCACGTGCACGCGGTCGATCTCGTCCTGGCTCAGCGTCAGGCGCGGCAGGTCGTGGTGCGAGTCGGTGTGCGTGTCGCCGTGCCCGGGATAGTGCTTGGCGCACGCTGCGACGCCGGTGGACTGGATGCCGCGCACGGCCGCCGCCACATGCCGGGAGACGAGGTCGGTGGTCGAGCCGAACGCCCGCACGCCGATGACGGGGTTGCGCGGGTCGGTGTTCACATCGGCGACGGGTGCGATCACGACATCCGCGCCGATCGCGGCGACGCGGCGCCCGATCTCGTACCCGGTGGCGCGCGTGTCCTCCACGTCGTCCAGCATCCCGAGCTGCGCCGCCCCCGGGAGGGTGGAACCAGTGGAGGTCTCCAGGCGGGTGACGCTGCCGCCCTCCTCGTCGATGCCGATCAGTGCAAGCGGGGCGATGCGGTGGATGTCGCTGCTCAGGGCCGCGGTGTCGCCGTCCAGGTTCTGCGCGAAGTAGACGACTCCGGCGAGGCCGTTCGCCAGGGCATCCGCCAGCCAGCCGGGCACGGTGCGTCCGAGGAACCCTGGCCACAGGACGGCATTGGCCAGACGCTCCAGCTCGGCCTGCGCCATCGTCGGCTCCTTCTGCGTTCGCACTTCGGCGGCCGGGGACGATCCGGCCTTCACATCAGTATTCCCGATCCGGCACGCCGATACACTGAGCGGATGAGCTCCGCGTTCCTCACCGACCGCTACGAACTGACCATGCTCGCCGCCTCGCTCAGCGATGGCACGGCGAGCAGGCCCTCCGTCTTCGAGTTGTTCTCACGGCGACTCTCCGGCGGGCGCCGCTTCGGCGTCGTCGCCGGGACGGGGCGCCTGCTGTCGCTGCTGCGCGACTTCCACTTCGGCGACGAAGAGCTGCGGTTCCTGCGTGATCACGACGTGGTGGATGCGGCCGCAGTGAAGTATCTGGAGCACTATCGGTTCACCGGCAGCATCCGCGGCTATCGCGAGGGCGAGCTGTACTTCCCCGGTTCCCCGGTCCTGACCGTCGAGGGATCGTTCGCGGATGCCGTGGTGCTGGAGACCCTGGCGCTGAGCGTGCTCAATCACGACTCCGCGGTCGCCACCGCGGCTTCGCGGATGAGTATCGCCGCCGGGGAGCGTCCGCTGGCAGAGATGGGCTCGCGCCGCGCCGCCGAGCAGTCCGCCGTGGCCGCCGCGCGCGCCGCCTACATCGCCGGGTTCGGCGCCACGAGCAACCTCGAGGCCGGCCGGCGGTGGGGCATCCCCACCATGGGCACCGCCGCGCATTCCTGGACGCTGCTGCACGACACTGAGGAGGCCGCGTTCCGCACGCAGATCGACAACCTCGGTGTGGGCACCACCCTGCTCGTGGACACCTACGACATCCGCACCGGCGTCGAGACCGCCGTCCGCGTGGCGGGCACCGGGCTGGGTGGCGTGCGCCTGGACTCCGGCGATCTTCCGATCGTCGCGGCCGAGGTCCGCGCACAGCTCGACGAACTGGGCGCAACCGGGACCAAGATCACCGTCACGAGCGACCTCGACGAGTACGCGATCGCCGCTCTGGCAGCATCACCGGTCGACTTCTACGGGGTCGGCACCTCGGTCGTCACTGGCTCCGGCTACCCCACCGCCGGCATGGTCTACAAGCTCGTGGCGCGTCAGGATGCCGACGGCGGCTGGGTCGCCGTCGCGAAGGCATCCACCGACAAGGGCTCCAAGGGTGGGCGCAAGGCTGCCTTCCGCTCCCTGCAGGACGGCGTGGCGACTGCCGAGACCATCATGGTCGCCGACGGCTTCGAGCAGTTGGACACCGCCTCCGATCACCCGGAGGGACGGGCGCTGCAGGTCCTGCTCGTCGACGCCGGCGAGATCGACTCCGCATACGAGGGTCCGGCCGGAACGGCATCAGCTCGCGAGCATCACCTGCGGGTTCGCGAGGAACTTCCCGTGCGGGCGCTCGCGCTCAGCAAGTCGGACCCGGCGATCCCGACGGTGTTTGTCGACGCGGACTGACGGTCTCTGGATCAGGACTGACGCTGATCGGGGCTAGCCGACCATCTTCTCGTAGATCTCCTTGCACGTCGGGCAGATCGGGAACTTCTCGGGGTCGCGCCCCGGAGTCCACTTCTTGCCGCAGAGGGCGCGCACCGGCTTGCCGGTGATGGCCGACTCGAGGATCTTGTCCTTCTTGACGTAATGCGAGAAGCGCTCATGGTCGCCGGGCTCGAGGTTCTCCTCGCGGAGAAGCTCTTCGAGTTCGCGATCAAGTGTTGCCACGCCACCCTGATCGGGGCTGTCCAGCGGAGTACTCATGGGGAGATTCTAGCCGCCGTCCCGGCACCGGGATCAGGTGGTCTCGACGAACTCCATCAGCCGTGCGCCGTTGCGCTCGAAGATGGCCCCGCCGATCGCGGCGCCGCCGAACAGCACGAGCACGCCGGTGATGATGCCCGTCCAGAATGCGGCCGGCGCATGCTCGTCGCCCTCGACGACGGTCAGCACGAACAGCCACAGCGTCGGTGCACTGAAGATCAGAGCCCCCACGAAGGTGCCTGCGGCGCCGAACGAGCCGTGCGACGATGACCGCTGCGGCTGCTGGAAGGGGCTGTCGCCCGGGCGCGACACCGCGTATGGGGCGACGACCGACGCGATGCTCGACATGCCGAGACCGGTCAGAAGCAGGGCGGCCGCCACACCGATCAGGGGCAGCAGCAGGTGCCAGTACCCGATGTAGGCGAGGGTGACCGACACGGCGATCGCGAGCACCGGGATCGCCACGAGCAGCACGGGAACCAGCCGGCCCAGCCGGTCGGGCAGCCCCCGAACACCGCTGGCGATGTGGATCCACAGCGCCGTGGAGTCGTAGGCGACGTCGTTGTGCGGCAGCCAGCCGAAGAACAGCGCCATCAGCGGCACCGGCACCAGCGCGGCCGCCCACAGCGGCACACCCGCGACCATCAGGGGGAACACGGTCAGAACGCCGGCGATGGGCACGACCAGGATGTTGACGATGTAGCGGCGATCTCGCAGCCAGTAGACCAGGCTGCGCGCGGCGACCGCACCGAAGGCATTGGCGGGCAGCGAGCCGAACCAGCCGAGCCCCGAGCGCTCGCGGGTGGCGTACGGACGCTCGGTGGTCGTCAGCAGGCGCCGCACCAGGTGCACCCACAGGGCCAGGAGCAGCGCCAGGGATGCCAGGGCGATGAGCCCGCTCGCCCACGCGGCTCCCGTGTCGCCCTCGGCGAGATGGAAGAGGAACGCCTGCGGAGCCGCGATCGGGGAGAATCCGACGACGGTGGCCGCGGCCGCCACCGACTCCGGCACCCGGCCGTCCCACTTCAGAGAGGCGAAGTACGCGGCGACCGGGAACGCGACCACGATCACGGGGATCGTGAAGAGCACGGTCAGCTCGCGCGACCGGCGCTCGGGCAACGTGATCGCGCTGATCGCCATGCCGATGCGGGCGACCACCGCGGTGGAGACGACCGCGACGATCGCCGCAGCCACGGCGACGGGCCACGCGACCCCGCCGACGGCGACCGCCATGATGACGAAGCAGATGTTGACGGCGATGAGGGCGAGGCTCGGGATGCTGACCAGCGAGGCGAGCGCGAGGATCCACGGCATCCGCTTCTCGTCGACCCCGAATGGGCCGAACCTGCGCGGATCGAGCTGATCGGGCGTACCGGTCAGCATGGGGGCGAGGAAGAAGGCGAGGAAGGTCGCCGCGGCCGCGAGCACCGTCAGCGTGCCCGCGGGAGCCACCGTGGCGCTGCTGAGCCCGATCACCGCGATGCAGACGGCGATGGTGACGACGACGGTCGCGAGAAGCGCGAACAGCTTGCGCCCCGGACGTTCACCGCGCAGGGCACCTGCGAGCAGGGCCAGCCTCAGGCGGAGAACGTGTGCAACCACTCGAGCCCCTCCACTTCGGAACCCGCGCCGGACAGCTCGACGAACCGTGCCGAGAGCGACTGGCCTGCACGCACCTCGTCGATGGTCCCCTCCGCGAGGACCTCGCCGTCGACGATCACCGCGACGCGTGAGCAGACCCGCTCCACCAGATCCATGCCGTGGCTGGAGAGGATGACCGTGCCGCCGTGGGAGACATAGGAGCGCAGGATGTCGAGGATCACTCCGGAGGAGACCGGGTCGACGGCCTCGAACGGCTCGTCGAGAACGAGCACGCGCGGCGAGTGGATCAGCGCCCCCGCGATCATGAGCTTCTTGGTCATACCCGCCGAGTAGTCCGAGACCACGCGGCCCAGCGCCTCGGTGAGGTCGAAGGCGCGCGCCAGGTCGCCGACGCGCTTGTCGATGACCGCACGATTCAGGCGACGCAGCTGACCGTAGTAGTGCAGCAGCTGACGCCCGGTGAGGCGGTCGAACGTGCGGAGGCGGTCGGGCAGCACGCCCATCGCACGCTTGGCTCCGAGCGGGTTCGCCTTCTGATCGATGCCGCTGATGTGCACCGTGCCGGCGTCCGGGCGCAGCAATCCGGCGATGATGGAGAGTGTCGTCGTCTTGCCCGCGCCGTTGGGGCCGACCAGGCCGTAGAACGAGCCGGCGGGCACGGTCAGGTCGATGCCGTCGACGGCATGCGTGTCGCCGAAGCGCTTGACCAGACCACGGATGCGGATCGCGTCGCCGCGGTCCTCGGTCGAACTCGGCGCGATGGAATCGTCGGGAGCCGTGTCGACGGGGAGAACGGCGTCTGGGGTCGTGTCGGCGATCGCGGCGACCGCGGGCGCATCGAACGTCGGGCCTGCGGCCGTGGGCGTTCCCCGGGGCGGCCTCGCCTCGGTCGGGGCCTCGGCGCTGTTCGACGCGGCGACCAGCCGCGGGGACGAGGCCCCTTCGCGGCCCACCGTCAGCTCGACAGGTGCGTCCGCGACCGGCTGAGCGGCGGCGGTCCTGGAAGCCGTGGTCTTGGTGGCGGCGGTCTTGGTGGCTGCCGGCTCGGCGGCGGTCTTGGTGGCGGCCGGCTTTGCCGGCGCGGCCTTGGCTGAGGTGCGCGTGGTCGTCGTGGGCTTCGCAGCAGTCGACTTCGCGGTGGTCGACTTCGCCGTGGAAGTCTTGGCCGAGGCGGCCCTCGTCGCGGGAGCCTTGGCGCCGGTGGCCTTGGTCGTCGCCGACTTGGTCGCGGGAATCTTCGCCGGGGAGGACGTCGACTTCGCCGCGGTCGACTTCGCCGCGGTCGACTTCGCTGCGGTGCTCTTCGCCGCTGCACTCTTCGTGGCGGTGCTCTTGGCCGCAGGAGCCTTCGCCGTGGCGGGCTTGGTGTTCTTGGCCGTCGTCGACTTGGGCTTCAGCGAAGCCGCGTCCTGCTTGGCAGCGGCGACGGCCTTCTCGGACGCGGTCTTGGCTGCGTTCGACTTCGCGGCGGCTTTGGTCGCGGCAGATGTCGCCGTCGCCTTCTTGACCGCGGCGGTCTTCGCGGCCGTGGCCGCAGCAGTGCGTCGAGCTGCCGCTGTCTTCGCTGCGGCGGTCGTGGAAGCGGCCTTCTTCACAGCATCCGTCTTGGCCGCATCCGTCTTCGCGGCGCCCGACTTGGTTGCGCCTGACTTGGCCGCGGAGGTGCCCGTCTTGCGCGCGGGAGTCTTGCGGGCGGTCGATGCCGCGGTCGCACGCGGAGACTTCTTCTGGGCCGCGGGCGCATCAGCGGCATCCGCGTTCTCGTTCTGAGAGATGTCGATGCGGTCGTCTCCGGAGTCCCGAGAAGCAGTCACGGGTACTACGCTATCAACCCGAGGCGCGCGTTCCCGCTGAAATCTCGGTACTCCGGAACGCCGCCGGCACGCGCTTCCGAGCCTGAGTGAGAGGTGTGCAAACGATCACGAAACGGCAACGGCGACGGCCTCCTTCCGGGGTCTCCCAGGTGGAATCAGTAGCATGTTGCTGGCACGAAGAGGTGTCCCGTCGATGAATCGGCGGTGAACACCAGTTCTTTTTAGGAGAAACCGTGACTCTTCAGACCGTCATCCTGGCCGCAGGCATGGGCTCGCGCCTCGGCCGCGCACTGCCGAAGCCGCTCACCGAGCTGAGCGATGGACGCACCATCATGCAGCAGCAGCACGACAACATCCGCGCGGCATTCGGCAACGACGCCCGCATCAACGCAGTCGTCGGCTACCGCGCCGAGACGATCATCGAGGCGTTCCCCACCGCGAAGTACGTTCACAACGAGCGCTACGACGTGACCAACACCTCGAAGAGCCTGCTGCGTGCGCTGAACGCCACCGGCAAGGGCGGGGTGCTGTGGATGAACGGCGACGTCGTCTTCGACCCGCGCATCCTGGGCCGGGCCATCGAGTACATCGAGCGCGACCAGTCCTTCGTGACCGTCAACACCTCCAAGGTGAGCGACGAAGAGGTCAAGTACACCGTCACCGCCGAGGGCTTCATCAAGGAGCTGTCGAAGACCGTCAAGGGCGGTCTCGGCGAGGCGGTCGGCATCAACTACATCTCCTCCGCTGACAAGAAGGCGTTCATCCGCCAGCTGCAGCGCGTCGAGGATCAGGACTACTTCGAGCGCGGCCTCGAGCTGGCGATCGCCGAGGACGGCCTGCTGCTCGAGCCGATGGACGTCTCCGACCTGTACGCGGTCGAGGTCGACTTCGCCGAGGACCTGGAGCGCGCGAACCTCTACGTGTGATCCAGATGGGTTCCTGAGCCTGTCGAAGGACTTCTGAGAGCCGTCTCCCGCAGGGAGGCGGCTTTCGGCTTTCTCGCGGATGCCGCGCCTATGATCGCCACATGTCCGAGAAGGTTCATCCGCTGTACATCCTCCCCGATGAGGGGGAATCGCGATCTGCCGTGCCCTCCGAGGCGGGGAGACGCCGGTGGACCGCCCGCGGTCTGGATCGCGTTCTCGCCGTGCAGCGTCCGCTCGTCGTGGCGCACATCCGCAGCATCCGTCTGCGGCATCCCCATGCGACGACCCAGCAGATCGTCGCGATCCTCGAGACCCGCTACCTCGCTGCGGTGACCACCGGCGGAGCCGCGGTCGGAGCGACCGCGGTGATCCCCGGGATCGGCACGGGCATCACGCTCGCGCTGTCGGGCGCGGAGACGGTGGGCTTCATGGAGTCGACCGCACTGTTCGCGCAGTCCGTCGCCGAGGTGCACGGCATCGCCATCGAGGATCCGGAGCGTGCCCGAGCCCTGGTGATGGCACTGATGCTCGGCAAGGAGGGCGTCGACCTCGTCTCCCAACTGACCAAGCAGGCCACCGGGAAGGGCGGCACCCGCTCCTCCTATTGGGGCGAGCTGGTGACCAAGTCGCTCCCCCGCGCGGCGATGGGGCCTCTGGTGGACCGGTTGAAGTCGGAGTTCATCCGTCAGTTCGCGTCGCGCGGCGGGGCGTCGTTCATCGGCAAGGCAATGCCGTTCGGTGTGGGCGCGGTGATCGGCGGCGCGGGCAACCATCTGCTCGGCAGGCGTGTGCTGAACAACTCGCGCCGCGCGTTCGGTGCGGCGCCCGCCTGGCTGCCGAAGGAACTGGAGCCGGTGCCGGGCAGCGAGAAGCTGGAGTGGCGGATGCTGCACGGAGCCCGTCTGCTCGGATCGAACGTCACGTCACGTCTGAGGAGACGCAAGCCGGATGTTGTCGGCGAGGTCGATTCCTCCTCCACATCCGAGAACTGAAACGACTTCTCCCCAGGTTCTGCAAGGGCTGTCGTTCGCGGGGATGCGGCGTCCGTCGCCATCCTTAGCTTTGCGGGATGCTGCACTCCATCGATCCGGCCCAAGGTCCGCCACCGACTGCGTATTGCGTGCCGTGGGTGGTCACTCGCGCTGACCGGAGTCATCCGGTCGTCATGAACGCAGGGGCGGAACCCGTCGACTTCGTGAAAGTGATGCGCAGCGACGCCTCACCTGCGGATCTCGTGGACCTGTGGGGTCAGATGCTGCCGGCCGAGAGCATCGAATTGTGCCTGTGCGGCTCCGAACTCGATGATGTCGTGGTCACGATCGCCTGGTTCCGACAGCGGGATGGCCTGGAGTACGTGTGGAGATTCGTGGTGTGAGCGACCTGGTCCCGCTTGCCGGTCGAAGGGCCCGCGCTTTCCGGTCATTGAGCGAGTGTCAGCGAGCCGGAACGTCGGAAACGCACCTGAGATCTTCTCCACGAACACTTCCCATTTTCGAATCTTTGTACTACGCTGGAGGCATGCCCACCGACCCGATCGCACACCGTGAAGCGCAGGCCGCGCTGCTGGATGAGTGGGTCCAGACGCGTAGGCAGATCGCCGTTCTGGAGGCGCGTTCGGCGGGTCTGCTGGCGGACCGGCTCGCGCTGATGGATCAGGATGTGGTGGACACCCCGATGCATCGGGACGCGATCTGGCGGTCGATGCTCGCGGAGTACTCCGCGGCCGGACGAATCGCGCAGGGCGCCGCCGATCACGCGTTCACCGATGCCCGCACCCTCGCAGACGGCTTCCCCGCCCTGCAAGACGCGTTCACGGGAGGGGAGGTCAGTGCCGCGCACGTGCGGGAGATCCTGCACGCGTCCACGGCCGTGACCCAAGCGATCACCGCCGGCAGCATCCACCCGGACACGCTCGGCTTCTACGAGGCGGGCGCGTTGGAGTTCGCCTCCCGGGATGCGCCCGCCCGCACCCGCGCGCACGTGCGGGAACTCGCGGCCGCACTGGTGGGGCTCAGCCTCACCGAACGGCATGAGAATGCGGTAGCGGAACGGGGTATCAGTTCTCGGCCGCTCGGTGACGGGCTCGCGATGCTGCAAGCCGTCCTCCCCGAGTACCTGGTGCAGGCGATCATCGACCGCCTCACCCAGATGGGCCGCTACCAGAAGCAGCACCCAGAACACCGCAACCCCACCCTCCCCGACGACCACGACGACGGCGGTGGTGATGATGGGGTGATCTTCGGGGATGGCACGTTCACCCGCGACCCGTTCGAAGAGGACACCGCAGAGGCACTGGACGCGTACTGGGCGCATGTCGATGCGATGATCGCCGCCGGCCCGCAGGTCACCCACATCCCCGCCGATGCCCGCACCCTCGATCAGATCCGCGCTGACCTGCTCACCGACCTGCTCCTGGGCGCCTCCCCGACCGACGCCCAGGGCACCGGGCTGGAGAACATCACCGCCCACGTCCAGGTCACCATCAGCGCGAACACTCTCACCGGCGCCGACGACCGGTCCGCGCAGCTCGACGGCCACGGGCCACTGCACCCCGACGCCGCCCGGATCCTTGCCGGCCATGCCACCAGCTGGACGAGGCTGTTCCTGGATCCCACCGGCTTCGTCACACAGACCGACACGTACATGCCCACCGCCGGGATGCGCCGATACCTCCGTGCCCGTGACCAGCACTGCCGCTTCCCCGGATGCCGCATGCCCGTGCACCGCTGCGAGGCCGACCACACGTTCGATTACGCCAAGGGCGGGCGCACCGAGCTGCGCAACCTCGCCAATCTCTGCAAGACGCACCACGCGCTCAAGCATCCCGACATTCCCGATGCGCACCGCTGGACCGTCCGGCAACTCCCCGACTGGACCCTCCAATGGACCAGCCCCACCGGACGCACCCACAATGATCGGCCACCCCGACGCGTCATGTTCGTGCCCAGCGGACCACCAGCCCCCGCCGAACAGCCCTCACTTCCCAGAACAGACATCGACTGGGCAGCGTCCACCGACGCCCACGCACCCTTCTGAACCGCGCGGCACGAGTCTGCCATCTGTGGATAACTCCAGCGAGAGCCGCGCCATTCGGGTTACCGTGTCCGGGTGACTTTCGCGACCTCGTCCCTCCGCGCCGTCGGTGCGCTGTCCGCCGGTCTGCTCGCGCTCGGGATGCTGGCCGCCTGCACCCCCGAGCCGGAACCCAAGCCGACGAAGACCGCGTTGTTCGCATCGGACGAAGAAGCCTTTGCCGCGGCAGAGGAGACGTACGGGGCATACACCGACGCGCTGAACTCGACAGACATTTCGGATGCGTCCACATTTGAGCCCGTCTACTCCTGGAATACGGGAACCGCGCTCGCCTCGGAGAAGGAGGCGCTGACTCTTTACCATGCGGAGGAACTCACGCGCACGGGAGATTCGACCTTCGACTCCTTTGAGCCGCTGACAGCGTCAAACGTTGAAGTCGTAGTCCAACTCTGCATTGACGTATCTGCCGTGGATCTTCTCCGGTCAGATGGCAGCTCCGCTCTTCCTGAAGGAAGGTTGCCACGCGCGGCACGAAAGGTGACCTTCAAGCCTGGCCCTACCACGACCGGCTTACGCATTGCCTCGAACCATGAGGTTGACGAGGGCTTCACATGTTGAGAGCGTCACTCACAATCGGTGTGGTCGTGACGCTTCTGGTCGCCGCGCCGCTTGCCGCTTTCGCGAAGAACCCGCCACCACCCGAAGAGATCGGCGGGGCGACAGCCGTCATTTCGAAGGATCCGGACAACGCAACACTTGATGTCAGTCAGACTCAGACGTGGCGAGGAGATACGAACAACTCAAACCATCACTCGCCAACCAACCCGATCGCGAACATCCCCGTCACCCCGAAGCCGCCGAAGCCGACGCACCCGTTCGACAACCGGTGCGTCGAGTGGACCAGCCTCGACGAATGCCTCCGCCTGACACCCAAGGACGTAGAACCGACCGAAGACGGCATCACACCAGCCACGCCCGCGTTCTCCATCACCGACCTCGCCAGCTTCGCCCCCGCACCCGCCACCCTCACCGGCGAACCCAACAACCTCGGCGTCGCAGGACTCCCCACCAACTTCACCACCACCGCCACCACCCACACCCGCAACGGCACCCTCTTCGGCTACCCCCTCACCGCACGCTTCACCCCCAAAACCTTCACCTTCCACTACGGCGACACCACCACCCGCACATCCACCACCAGCGGCAACACCTGGGAACACCTCCACCTCCCCCAATTCACCCCCACCGACACCAGCCACACCTACACCGAACGCGGCACCTACACAGCCCACGCCAACACCACCTACACCGCCGAAATCGACCTCGGCACCGGCTGGATCCCCATCACCGGCACCCTCACCATCACCGGCACCACCCAACACATCCACATCTACGAAGCACACACCGCCCTCGTCGCCCACACCTGCACCGAAAACCCCACCGCACCCGGCTGCTGAGATCGTGACGATCGGCCCGCACTGCGCCTGCCACCAAAGGAATCCCGAACCCGTTGTGGACGTCGTCCAACGCCTCGGCCGCACCCGACGATAGGGTGGAATCCGTGACGGACACCCCTGACCTCTCGACCACGGCCGCCAAGATCGCGGACCTTCGCGCTCGATTCGACGAAGCAGTCGTCGAGCCCGAGAAGATCGCCCAGCAGAAGCAGCATGCCAAGGGCAAGATGACCGCCCGCGAGCGCATCGAGATGCTCGTCGACACCGGCAGCTTCGTCGAGTTCGACGAGTACGTGCGCCACCGCACCACCGCCTTCGGCATGGACCGCAACCGTCCCTACGGCGACTCCGTCGTCACCGGCATCGGCACCATCCACGGCCGCACCGTCGCCGTCTACTCGCAGGACTTCACCACTTTCGGCGGCTCGCTCGGCGAGGTCTCCGGCGACAAGATCATCAAGATCATGGAGTTCGCCCTCACCAGCGGCATGCCGGTCGTCGGCATCCTCGACTCGGGCGGAGCCCGCATCCAGGAGGGCGTCCTCGCCCTCAGCAAGTACGGCGAGATCTTCAAGATGAACACCCGCTCCTCGGGCGTCATCCCGCAGATCTCCATCATCATGGGACCGGCCGCCGGTGGCGCCGTCTACGGCCCCGCCCTCACCGACTTCGTCATCATGGTCGACAAGACCAGCCAGATGTTCGTCACCGGCCCCGACGTCATCAAGACCGTCACCGGCGAGGACGTCGGCATGGAGGAGCTCGGCGGCGCCTACACGCACAACACCCGCTCGGGCGTCGCACACTACCTCGCCTCCGACGAGGACGACGCGATCGACTACGCGCGCTCGCTGCTCAGCTTCCTCCCCGACAACAACATGGCCGAGCTGCCGGACTACGCCTCCGAGTTCGAATGGGAGACGACGGATGCCGACCAGCGACTGAACACGATCATCCCCGACTCCGCCAACCAGCCCTATGACATCCACACCGTCATCGAGCATGTGGTGGACGCCGGCGATTTCCTCGAAGTCCAGCCCCTGTTCGCCCCGAACATCGTGATCGGCTTCGGCCGCGTGGAAGGCCGCTCCGTCGGCATCATCGCCAACCAGCCCTCGCAGATGGCCGGAACCCTGAACATCGAAGCAGGCGAGAAGGCCAGCCGCTTCGTGCGCTTCTGCGACGCGTTCTCCATCCCGATCGTCACCCTCGTCGATGTCCCGGGCTACCTGCCCGGGACCGACCAGGAATGGACCGGCGTCATCCGCCGCGGCGCGAAGCTCATCTACGCCTACGCCGAGGCCACCGTTCCGCTGGTCACGGTCATCCTGCGCAAGGCATACGGCGGCGCCTACATCGTGATGGGCTCCAAGCAGCTCGGCGCCGATGTGAACCTCGCCTGGCCGACAGCCGAGATCGCCGTCATGGGCGGCCAGGGCGCCGTGAACATCCTCTACCGCGGTGAGATCAAGAAGGCCGAGGAGAACGGCGAGGACGTGGCCGCCGTGCGCACGCGCCTGGCCAACGAGTACACCTACAGCGTCACCTCGCCCTTCCTCGCCGCCGAACGCGGTGAGATCGACGGCATCATCGAGCCCGCCAACACCCGCGTGTCGATCGCGAAGGCGCTGCGCGCCCTCAAGGGCAAGCGCGCCGACCTGCCGCCCAAGAAGCACGGGAACATCCCGCTGTGACCGAGGCCGACGACACGCCGCGCATCGAGATCGTCCGCGGCACCCCCAATGAAGAAGAGCTGGCAGCGCTCCTCGCGGTCGTCAGCGACGCGTACGTGCGCGAGACCGACGAAGCCGTCGCCGACGAGAAGCACATCTCGGTCTGGCAGCGCACGCAGCGCGGCCTGCGCAAGCCGCTGCGCCGTGACATCCCGTGGGGCCGCTTCTCCGGCTGAACAGCCACAGACTGAACAGCCACCGGCTGAACAGTCAAAGGCTGAATGGCCAAAAGGGACGTGGCCGATGGCCAAAAGGCTGTCCCCCGAAATACCTACAGACAGAATTCTTGACAGTCGCCAGACTGATACCAACGCTTCGCGTTAGGCGGCTGCTCTGTCCCAGGGTAGACAGACGCAGTACCGCCCCCTTGCGGGCAGTTTTCGGGTAACTGTCTCGCGCTGGCGAGGGGCGGGCGGCTTCGCCGCCCCTCGCCCACTCTCCTCCCCGCCCAGGCAGGGCTCGGCGATTCAGTCCGCGACGCGACGGATCGCGTGCCACAGATCCACGGTGTCGTCGTCGTGCGCGCCACCGGCCTCGCGTCCCACCACGGTCACAGCGATCTCGTCATCGCGGCCCGCCCGGATGATCACCCGGTTCGAGCGCACCTTCGCCAGCACCTCGGCGAGCTCATCGCGGATCTCATTGAGGCGCTCCTCCTCGGTGCCCTCCAGTCCGCCCTCGTCGAACACCGTCACCACGGCGCCGCGCACCCTGGCATCCGAGATCGCCTGGCGCACCGAATCGTTGAGCAGGCTCGCGCCCCGCAACTCGTCCCGCATGGTGCCCTCCGCCAGCCGGGCCTCGAGCCGCTCCTGCGCCGTGAGAGCACCGTGCGCGGCCACCGTGCGCGTCAGCAGCGGGCCGGCGATCGCCAGCGCCCGCTGCGCCCGCACGCGCCGCTCGCGCTGACGCACCAGCTGCGTGGCATGCCAGGCCGACACCGCCCGCTGGATGTCCGCCAGACGCTCGGTGTCACGCACCGCGCGATCCCAGAACAGCACCAGCAGCTGGGCCACGACCACCCACGTGATCGAGCCGACCAGCCCCAGCGTGAACGCCTCGCCCATCCCCAAGGAGACCGAGGCCGCGGCGATCAAGATGACCAGCATGATCCATCCGATCAGCGGATTGCGCCGCACGATGCAGATGACCGCGAGCAGCCCGATCGCCCCGATGTACCAGGTCGCGAACGGCGCGCCCCGCATGCCCGGATCCAGGGCCAGCGTCACCAGCGTCGGCACTGCCGCGCTCGCGATCAGGGCGAGCACCGCTGCGGCGATCGGCATCCGCACCGTCCCCGCCCGCGACGACAGCACCGCGGTGAGGATGGCCGCCAGGTAGAGCACGATCGCGGCGACCATGAACAGCGGCCCGCGGGGCTGTTCGATCCACCAGATCGCGCGCGCGGCGAAGTACAGCGCGAAGCCGAGGGCCAAGGCTGTGGTGATGCTGCGGACGCTGCGCCTCATGACGGCTCCCACCTGAGCTCGACGGTCGTGCCGGTGGCATCCGATCTGATCTCGGATGTGCCCGCGACCGCCGCCATCCGCGCCACGATCGACGCGCGGATGCCGAGCCGGTCCTCACCGATGGCACCCTGATCGAATCCGGGCCCGGCATCCAGAACCAGCACGGTGAGCCGATCCGCTCCCGATGACTCCACCACCACATGCAGCCCGTGGCCGCCGGCGTGCGCGAGCGCGTTGCCGATCGCCTGGCGGGCGGCGAGCACGATCGCCCTGGCCACACGGCCAGGCACCTCCGTCGGAGCACCGCGTTCCTCGACCACCGCATCCGCACCCTGCTCCGAGAGCGTGCGTCGCAGCTCGGCGACGATCTGCGAGCGGTGCACGGGCTCGTCGCTGCCCTCCTGCGCGATCGACGCCTCGGTGTTCGCGAGTCGGGTCAGCGCCTCTCTGGCCATCGCGACGGCCAGCGTGCGCTCGCGCTCGCTGTCGGCGCGCTCGGCGGCGATCAGCGCCGCCAGCACGCTGTCGTGCATGAGCGCGGCCATCGCCACGCGCTCCTCCTCCGAGGCGGATGCCGCAGCTGCGGCCGCATACGACTCCACCGCTCGGGATCTGGCCTCGTCGACTCCGCCGGCCACCTGACGGAACATCCACGCCAGCGAGACGATCACCGTTCCGAGGATGAGCGTGAACGACACGTCGAAGGCCGTCGTGATCCAGTAGCTCTGCGTGAAGTCGCCCTGCGCGAGCCGCACGTATCCGTAGATCAGGGGCAGACCGAGCGCCCAGGCGAGCTGCAGCTTCGGCACGAAAGCCAGCATCGCCGCGATCACGCCGATGTTCACCAGGAAGAAGATCCACGGCTGGCTGGCGGCCTCCGACAGCGTGCGCTCGACCACGGACGGCCACAGCAGCAGCGCCAGTACGTAGACGACCGCGAACGTCCCCGCGGCCTGCTTCACCCAGCGTCCCGTCACGCAGGCCAGGATCATCCACACCAGGGGGCCGAACACCATGATCATGATCGCCAGGTGCGGGCCATCCAGCTTCTGCAGCCGGCTGATCGCGCTGAGCATGGCCTGCGCGCCCAGCGCGGCCGATCCGATCGCACCCACGACGGCGAGGATGCGCTCCATGCGCTGTCCGGTGAACCGTTCCAGCCCCACTCCCACTTCACCGGGCGACGGGATGTTGCTCCACGCCTCGCGGATGCTGCGGGTCTCAGGCACTCGACACCCCATCCGGGGCCACGATGCCGTCCTCCATCGCACGGCGCAGCAGGTCGACCTTGGTCGGCGCAGGACGCCCGACGTCGACGTACTTCACCCGGATGCGGGTGATGTTCTCCTTCGCCGTGGAGTAGGCCACGCCCAGGCGCTCGGCCACCGACTTCAACGGCAGACCGGCAGCGTACAGCCGCAGCACCTCGCGTTCCCGTGTGGAGAGCTGGGCGTCGGCGAAGTCTCGGTCGCCGTCCACGGCGCTGGCCCAGTCCACGTTGTTCAGCGCCTCACCACGGGCGACCGTGCGGATGGCATCCAGCACGTCATCCAGCGCCGACGACTTGCTGACCACGCCGACTGCACCCGCCACCAGCGCTTCGCGCACAGCAGCGGGCCGGTCGGCGACGCTGTGGATGACGACGCTGGCACCGTCGGCCGCGAGCGTCGCGACGTTCTCAGTGACGGTGGTGCCGTCGCCCAGCGTGAGATCCAGCAGCACCACCTCTGCGGGTGGCGCCCCCGTCGCAGAACGCCACGTCAGGTACTCCTTGACGGTGGCGCCGGAGAAGACGACCTTCTGCTCGCCGTCGCGCAGACAGGCGGCCTCGAGTCCCAGACGGACCGATTCGTGGTCGTCGATGAGGGCGACGGTGCTCATGCCGCCAGCCTACTGCGCGCCGCGGCGCCGTCAGCCGCGGGCCGCATCAGCGGGTCAGCAGGGCGACGGCCTCGAAATGGTGCGAGTGCGGGAACAGGTCGAACGCGCTCACCGATTCGGCCTTCCACCCCAGCCCGCGGAACGTGCCCAGATCCCGCGCGAGGGCGACCGGATCGCAGGCCACGTAGACGACGGCCTCCGGGTTCAGCGCGTGGATCGACTCGACCACCTCGCGCCCCGCGCCGGCGCGCGGCGGGTCCAGCACGATCGCGCCGGCCCGCGTGGTGTCCGGCAGGCCCGCGAGGAAGCGGTCCACCCGCGCGGTCACGGGGTGCGCGTCGAACTCCTGCAGGTTCGCGCTGGCGTGCTCCGTGGCGCGGCGGTCGGATTCGACGGTGACGATGTCGCCGGCGCCGTACTGGCCCAGCGTGGCCGCGAACAATCCGACGCCGCCGTACAGGTCGAAGTGCGTGGCATCCGGATCGATCCGGCCGGCGACCACGTCGGCCACTGCGTTCTGCAGCGTCTCGGCGGCGTGCGGATGCACCTGCCAGAACCCGTTCGCATCCACGGCGAACCGCCGGCCGCCGGCGACCTCGAAGATCGTCTCCTGCCTGCCGCGGCGTGCACCCTCGGGCCGGGGCAGCACCCGCACCCGTCCGTCTGCGGGTTCGACGAGATCCACCCGGCCGGGCTTCTGCGCACGCAGTGCGAAGGCCGCCTCGGCGACGGCGGCGCGCGCCAGCGGCATCGTGGCCACGTCGATCACGCGGTGGCTCCGGGCTGCGAACGGTCCGACATGTCCGTCGGCGTCGACGTGCAGCGAGACGCGCGTGCGCCATCCGGTGCCGTCGCCGCCGTCCACGGCCTTCACCTCGGGCGCCTCGATGCCGGGGCCCGCGAACTTGTCCAGCGCCTCCTGCAGCACGCGGCGCTTCAGCACCCGCTGCTCGTCGAGCGCGATGTGCCCGAGGTCGGCTCCGCCCACGCGGTCCTCCGGCGCGCGCGACACGTCGGCCTCCGCCCACACGTGCGGGCGACGGTGCGGCGACGCCTCGAGCACCTCGAGGGTCTCGGCGCGCCAGAAGCGCTTGGCGTCGGCATCCGAGCCGGGATCGGCGATGCGCACCCGCACCCGCTCGCCGGGGATGGCGTCCGGCACGAAGACGACCCGCCCTTCATGGCGGGCGATGAACGTGCCGCCGTGCGCGATGCCGGTGATGTCGAGGTCCAGCGTGAGCTGCGAGGAGGTCATCCTTCCAGGATCCCACACCGGATAGCGTGGAATCATGCGCGTCTGCCTGGCATCCACGTCCCCCGCCCGTCTCATGCTGCTGCGGCAGGCCGGAATCGAGCCGCTGATCCTCTCCCCCGGGGTGGACGAGGATGCCGTGGGTGCCACCGCCGAGGCCGAGCGCGGTGCTCCGCTGACGCCCGAGGAGCTCGTGCTCCTGCTGGCCAGGGCGAAGGCCGCGGATGTCGTCGGGCGGCTGGCCGCTCAGCATCCGGACTTCGACGGCATCGTCATCGGCGGCGACTCGATGTTCGCCATGGACGGCCGCGTGTACGGCAAGCCGTACACCGCCGAGGCCGCGCGGGAGCGCTGGGAGAGGATGCGGGGCGCGACCGGCGTGCTGCACTCCGGGCACAGCGTGTTCCGGGTGCGCCCGGACGCGGCGCCCGTCGAGGCTGCCCGCGTCGCCGAGGCGAGCGTCACGTTCGCGTCGGACGTGACGGATGCCGAGATCGACGCCTACGTGGCCAGCGGCGAACCGCTGCTCGTCGCAGGTGCCTTCACCGTCGACAGCCTGGGCGGCGCGTTCATCACCCGCGTCGAGGGCGACCCGTCCACGGTGGTCGGCATGTCGCTGTCCACGCTGCGCTCACTGGCCATCGAGCTCGGCGTGACCTGGACGGAGCTGTGGACGTCACACTGACCACGATTCATGCGGTCCGGACCACACTTTCGCGGATTTCTTGTCGAGAGTCGTCAAAAGGATCGGCCCGGCACTCGCTAGGCTGAAACCCATGCCTGCTATCGCCAAGGTCCTCATCGCCAACCGCGGCGAGATCGCCGTACGCATCATCCGTGCCGCTCAGGACTCCGGGATCTCGTCCGTCGCCGTGTACGCCGACCAGGACCGCGACGCCATGCACGCGCGCCTCGCCGACGAGGCCTACGCGCTCGAAGGCTCCACGAGCGCCGACACCTACCTGCAGATCGACAAGATCCTGTCGATCGCGCGCCGCTCCGGCGCCGACGCCGTGCACCCCGGTTACGGGTTCCTGGCCGAGAACGCCGATTTCGCCCGCGCGGTGATCGGTGCGGGCATGATCTGGGTCGGCCCGTCGCCCGAGGCCATCGAGGCCCTCGGTGACAAGGTGACCGCGCGTCACGTCGCCGAGAAGGTCGGTGCGCCCCTGGCCCCCGGAACCCCCGGACCGGTCGAGACCGCCGAAGAGGTCGTCGCCTTCGCGAAGGAGGTCGGTCTGCCGATCGCCATCAAGGCGGCGTACGGCGGCGGCGGGCGAGGGCTCAAGGTCGCCCGCGAGTTGGACGAGGTCGCCGAGATGTTCGAGTCGGCCACTCGTGAGGCCGTTGCGGCCTTCGGCCGCGGCGAGTGCTTCGTCGAGAAGTACCTCGACAAGCCCCGTCACGTCGAGACGCAGTGCCTTGCGGATGCCTCCGGCAACGTCGTCGTCATCTCCACCCGGGACTGCTCGCTGCAGCGTCGCCACCAGAAGCTCGTCGAAGAGGCGCCGGCGCCGTTCCTCACCGACGAGCAGAACGCGCAGCTGTACAGCGCGTCGAAGGCCATCCTCAAGGAGGTCGGCTACGTCGGCGCTGGCACCTGCGAGTTCCTCATCGGCGCCGACGGCACCGTGTCCTTCCTCGAGGTGAACACCCGCCTGCAGGTCGAGCACCCGGTCTCCGAGGAGATCACCGGCATAGACCTGGTGCGCGAACAGTTCCGTATCGCCGCGGGCGGCACCATCGACTACGACGACCCGACGCCGGTCGGCCACTCCTTCGAGTTCCGCATCAACGGCGAGGACCCGGGCCGCGGGTTCCTCCCCCAGCCGGGACCGATCAAGATCTTCAAGACGTTCGG
Source organism: Microbacterium sp. W4I4 (assembly GCF_030816235.1). Classification (NCBI taxonomy): domain Bacteria; kingdom Bacillati; phylum Actinomycetota; class Actinomycetes; order Micrococcales; family Microbacteriaceae; genus Microbacterium; species Microbacterium sp. W4I4. Next base: position 3,749,382 of record NZ_JAUSXT010000001.1, on the reverse strand, counting down.
CGGACCCGGCGTGCGCCTGGACTCCGGCGTCACCGCGGGCGACACCGTCTCGGGCGCGTTCGACTCGCTGCTGGCGAAGATCATCGTCACCGGTCGCGACCGGGCCCAGGCGCTGGAGCGCGCCCGCCGCGCCCTCGACGAGTTCGAGGTCGCCGGCATGCCCACCGTCCTCCCGTTCCACCGCAAGGTCGTCCGCGACGCCGCGTTCACCGCCGAGGACGGCCGGTTCGGCGTGTACACGCGCTGGATCGAGACCGAGTTCGTCAACGACATCCCGGCCTGGGACGGCGAGCTGGACGACCCGGCCGTCGCGCCCGGCCGCCACACCGTCGTCGTCGAGGTCGGTGGCCGCCGCCTCGAGGTCAGCCTGCCCGACCGCGTGACCGCGTCGGTCGCCGGCACCGCGGGCCGTCCTGTGGCCGTGCCGCCGTCGCGACGCACGCACGCCAGCGGCGCCAACTCGGGGGCCTCCGGCGATGCCGTGAAGTCGCCGATGCAGGCCACGATCGTCAAGGTCGCCGTCGAAGAGGGCCAGCAGGTCGTCAAGGGCGACCTGGTCGTCGTGCTCGAGGCCATGAAGATGGAGCAGCCGCTGCAAGCGCACAAGGACGGCGTGGTCGGCAACATCAGCGCCGCCGCCGGGACCACGGTCTCGGCCGGGCACCAGCTGCTCACGATCAGCTGACCGACCCTTCGACAGGCTCAGGGACCCAATCTTGAGTCGCTGAGCTTTGGGTCGCTGAGCCCGTCGAAGCGTCAGCCGAAGTTCACGACGTGCATCGCCCGGGTCGCGTCCGTGATGCTCGTGGACAGCGAGGGGTAGGCGGCGAACACGCGCGAGACCTGGTCGACGTTCAGCCGGCGCTCGACAGCGATCGCCAGCGGGTAGATCAGCTCGGATGCCTTCGGCGCCACGATCACGCCGCCGATCACCGTTCCCGACCCCTTGCGGGCGATGACCTTCACGAAGCCGTCCTTGATGCCCATCATCTTCGCGCGCGGGTTCGCCGCCAGCGGCAGCTTGTAGGCGAAGCCGTCCGCAAGGCCGTTCTCGATGTCCGCCTCCGAGAATCCGACGGTCGCGATCTCGGGGGCGGTGAAGATGTTCGCCGTGATCTTGCGCACCTCGAGCGGGATGACGATGTCGCCGAGCGCGTGGAACACCGCGGTGCGGCCCTGCATCGAGGCGACGGAGGCCAGGGGGAAGAAGTTCGTGCAGTCTCCGACCGCGTACACGTTCGGAACCGAGGTGCGCGCCACACGGTTGACCCGCACGTGACCGGACTCGGTCAGCTCGATGCCGGCCTCCTCCAGCCCGATGCCGGCGGTGTTCGGGATCGAGCCGACCGCCATCAGGCAGTGACTGCCCTCGACGGTGCGGCCGTCCGACAGCGTCACCATCACGCCGTCATCGGTGCGCTCGACCTTCTCGGCGCGGGACTTCGAGAGCACCTGCATGCCGCCGCGCTTGAAGACCTTCTCGAGCACCTTCGCGGCGTCCCTGTCCTCACCGGGAAGCACCTGGTCACGGCTGGAGATCAGGGTGACCTTTGCTCCGAGGTTCATGTACGCCGAGGCGAACTCGGCGCCGGTGACGCCCGAGCCCACCACGATCAGGTGCTCGGGCAGCGCCTTCATGTCGTACAGCTGCGTCCAGGTGAGGATGCGCTCACCATCGGGCTTGGCCGAATCCAGCTCGCGCGGAGAGGCGCCCACCGACACGACCACGGTATCGGCCTCGACGCGGTCGAAGTCCGTGCCACCGGGACCGGTCGCCACGACGATCGCATTCGGCCCCTCGAGTCGGCCGTGGCCGGACAGGATGCGCACCCCCGCCTCGAGGAGCGTGGCCCGCATATCCTCGGACTGCTGGCCCGCGAGGGCGACCAGCCGCTTGTTGACGGCCGCCAGATTGATCGCGATCTCGGGCTTCAGCGGCTTGCCGTCGCCGCCCTTCGCGTAGAACTGCACGCCCAGGTCGGTCGCCTCGGAGATGGCGACAGCGGCATCCGCCGTGGCGATGAGGCTCTTCGAGGGCACCACATCCGTGAGCACCGCGGAGCCGCCGACGCCGACGCGCTCGACGAGGGTCACCTCGGCCCCCAGCTGCGCAGCGGCGAGTGCTGCTTCGTACCCGCCGGGGCCGCCACCGAGGACGGCCACGCTCTGCCTGTTGGCGAAGGAAGTCTGAGACATGTACTCCATTCTCTCGTACTGGCAGACCGCCCCGCACATTCCTAGAGTGGACTCATGCAAGACACTCTCACGCACCCCCTCGACGACCCGAACTCGAACCCGTTCGAGGTCGCCGCCCAGGCCGCCGCCGACATCGCGCGCCTCACCGGGGTAGACCACCACGACATCGCCCTCACCCTGGGATCGGGCTGGGGCAAAGCCGCCGAGCTCATCGGCGAGACCGTCGCCACGATCCCGGCCACCGAGGTGACCGGATTCTCCAAGCCGGCGCTGGAGGGACACGTCGGCACGCTGCGCAGCATCCGCACCGCCGACGGCCGCAATGTGCTCGTGATCGGCGCCCGCACGCACTACTACGAGGGTCACGGCGTTCGCCGTGTGGTGCACAGCGTGCGCACCGCGGCCGCCACCGGGGTGAAGACCATGGTGCTCACCAACGGCGCCGGCGGCATCCGTGAGACCTGGAAGCCGGGACAGCCCGTCCTGATCAGCGACCACATCAACCTGACGGCCGACTCGCCCCTGGAGGGCGCGACCTTCATCGACCTGACCGACCTGTACTCGCAGCGCCTGCGCGACATCGCCCGCACGGTCGATGCGAGCCTGGACGAGGGCATCTACACGCAGTTCCGCGGTCCGCACTACGAGACGCCGGCCGAGGTGCAGATGGCCAAGGCCATCGGCGGACACATCGTCGGCATGTCCACCGCGCTCGAGGCCATCGCCGCGCGTGAAGCCGGCATGGAGATCCTCGGTTTCTCGCTCATCACGAACCTGGCCGCCGGCATCCAGAAGACTCCGCTCAGCCACACCGAGGTCATCGAGGCCGGCCGCGAGGCCGAGCCCGTGATCTCGGCACTGCTGGCGCGCGTGATCGAGGCGCTGTGATGACCGCCTCGACCGACGAACGGCTGGACCAGGCCCGCGCCTGGCTGCGTCAGGACCCGGATGCCGAGACCCGCGACGAGCTCGCCGGAATCATCACCCGCGCCGCGAACGGTGAGGCGGCGGCGATCGCCGATCTCGACGACCGCTTCGGATCTCGACTGGCCTTCGGCACCGCCGGCCTGCGCGGGGCGATCGCCGCCGGCAGCAACCGGATGAACCGGGTGCTGGTCGCCCAGGCCGCCGGGGGTTTCGCCGGCTACCTGCTGGCCCGCACACCCCGTCCCACGGTCGTGATCGGCTATGACGGGCGCCGCAACTCCCGCCGGTTCGCCCTCGATTCGGCCGAGCTGTTCGCCGGAGCCGGTCTTCGCGCGGTCCTGCTGCCGCGGCTGCTGCCGACGCCGGTGCTCGCCTTCGCGGTGCGGCACTTCGGTGCGGATGCAGGGGTGATGGTCACCGCCAGTCACAACCCGCCCGACGACAACGGCTACAAGGTGTACCTGGGCGGCGACGACGACGGCTCGCAGATCGTCTCACCGGCGGACGCCGAGATCGCGGCGCACATCCAGCGGGTGGCGGATGCCGGCGACGTCAGGATGCTCCCCCGCTCGGACGCGTACGAGACGGCCGGCGAGGAGGTCGTGGAGGCCTACATCGCCGCGACCGCCGCCGTCGCCCCCGCACCGTTCGGCGTGCAGGAGATGCGCTGGGTGTACACCGCGATGCACGGCGTGGGCTGGGAGACGTTCTCCCGCGTCGTCAAGGCCGCCGGCTACCCGGCGCCGCGCATCGTCGACGAGCAGCGCGATCCCGACCCGACGTTCCGGACGGTCTCGTTCCCGAACCCCGAGGAGCCCGGGGCGATGGATCTCGCGTTCGCCCGCGCCCGCACGGCGGATGCCGAGTTCATCATCGCCAACGACCCCGACGCCGACCGCCTCGCCGTGGCGATCCCCGACGCGGACGTCGAGGGCGGCTGGCGCCGTCTGACCGGCAACGAGGTCGGCCTGCTGCTGGGCTGGCGCGCCGCGCGCGAGGCCCGGAACGGCGAGGCCAAGAACGGCCAGACACCGGGGCCGGGCGCTTCGCTGGCCTGCTCGCTGGTCTCCTCCCCCGGTCTCGGCGCGATCGCCGCCGCGTACGGGTTGGGGTTCCACGAGACCCTCACCGGCTTCAAGTGGATCTCGCGTGCACCGGGCATGGTCTACGGCTTCGAGGAGGCGCTCGGCTATCTCGTCAATCCCGGCACCGTCCGCGACAAGGACGGCATCTCGGCGGCCGTCGCCATGCTGGGCCTGGCCGCCGAGGCCCGCGTACGGGAGACCACCATCGCCGGGCTCCTGGAGGAACTCGGTGCCGAGATCGGGCACTTCGCCAGCGGTCAGGTGTCGATCCGCGTCGAGGACGTGTCGATCATCTCGAACACGATGACCTCGCTGCGCGGTCAGCATCCGTCCTCCTTCGGCAGCCGCCGCGTCGAGAGCGTCGACGATCTCTCGCGCGGCGAGTCGGGGATGCCGGTGGGCGACGTGCTGCGCTACCGCCTCACGGACGGCTCGCGGGTGGTGGTGCGCCCCAGCGGCACCGAACCCAAGCTGAAGGTGTACATCGACGCACGCGCGGACTCCGCAGCCGACGCCGCGGCAGCGGTCGCCGAACTGGAGCACGCCGTGCGGGAGCTGCTCGCGGAGCGGGAATGAGCACTCTGCGCAGGCGGGTCGTAGTCGGCGTGGACGATGGGGCGCACGCGCGCCCGGTCGCGGAGCTCGCCCGCCTCGTGCAGGCCCACGACTCCCGTGTCGTGCTGTCGACCGGCTCCGGGGAGAGCGCCGACCTCTCCAGCGTGCTCGCCGTGATGGATCTCGCGATCGCCACCGGAGACGAGGTGACCCTCGAGGTCGCCGACTCCCCGGCGGCGCACGCGCTGCTGGACGCGCTGGAGGCCGTGCTCAGCCCGTCCTGAGCGACGGACCGGTCCGTCGGCCGTCGATGGCTCAGCCGTCGATCACGGCGACGAGCTCGTCCAGGAACTCGTCGAAGGCGCTTGAGCGGCGCACGATGCGCTGCACGCTGTCGCGCTCGCTGAACACCTCCACGAGCTGCTCGAAGACCGTCTGGAACGCCTCGCGATCGCCCTCGCTGAACGCGGCGAGCGCCACCACCTGCACCCGTCCGCCACCCCAGGCGACGGAACCGTCGGCGATGCCGATCGCGATCGCGGTGCGCTGTGCGGTCATCTGCAGGGCGTGCGGCACGGCCAGCGCATCCGTGAATGCGGTGGAGGACATCCGCTCACGGGCGATCGTGTTCTCGATGTAGTCCTCGCCGATCAGCCCGGCCGCCGCCAGCCGCCCGCCCAGCAGTCGGATGATCTGCTCCTGACCCGCGTCCGGAACGGGGACGACGAAGGCCTCGGGCGAGAAATAGCGCTGCAGCTCTTCACGGAGCCTGCTCAGCCGTCGCGCCCTGCGGATGCGGGCGGCCGCCTGCTGCACGCGCTCGATGTCGGCCTCGGCGAGGAACGGACTGATGCGCACGATGCGCTCGTCGGCACCGGCCACGGGGATCGTGCTGAGCACGAGATCCGTGTCCAGCGACGACCAGTCCGGGTCCACGCTGGTGTCCACCCGCACGACCTCGATGAGGCGGCCGAGCGAGCGGTCCACGCTGGAGCGCAGCAGCTCCTGCAGCTCCTGGTAGCCGGGGCAGACGATGGTCGCGGTGAGGATGGCATCCGCCGCCCTGCTGCGCTCCAGACGTCCGCCGACATGCATCGCGATGTACGCGATCTCGTCCTCCTGCAGCGGCACGCCGAGGCGGTCGTGCAGGCCGCTGGCGATCGAGACGGCGACGTCGAAGATCATCGGATACGACGCCTTCAGCGACTGGGTGAGCGGATTGCGCGTCCAGGCCTGCTCCTGCGAGCGCCGCAGCAGGTTCTGCACGTGCAGGGTGAGCCGCTCGATGAACGCATCGTCGACGAGGTCGACCTGATAATCGCGCGCGGCCTCCTCGATCTCGGCGCGGACCGCCTGCTCGACCACCGGATCCGTGCTGCGCGCGGCGCGGCGGTGCGCCTGCTCCCCCGGCGTGACCACGCGTGTCAGCACCAGGTTGGCCAGGTGCTCGCGATCGCCGTCGCCGAGCGCGACGCCGAAGTGCTGCTGCGCGAGCCGCGCGATCGACTCGCCGACAGCGGTGGTCGCGTCATCCGCGACGCCGGCGCGCTCCTCGAGTGCCCGGCCGACCGCGACCCGCTCGGCGGCGATGGTGATGTGCAGCAGCACGTCGCTGATGGCCAGCTCGTTGACGAAGTAGCCGAGCGCGCCGAGCTCGCGCACCAGCTCCGCCTTGAACGGTCCGACCGCGCGGGCAGGTACCGCCTCGGGCGCGAGTGCCCGCTGCAGGGCGTCGGCGCGCAGGGGCCCGGCGTCCATCTCATCCTGCGCGAGCCTGCTCAGCAGCCGGCGCAGCGAGTGCTCGTCGCCGCGCAGCCGGAGGCGATCGCGGTCTCGTTCCAGCCGGACGTCGCTGCCGTCCAGCAGCGCCCGGACGCGGGCCAGGTCGTTCTCGAGGGTCGTCTCGCTGACGTGCAGGGCCAGGGCGGTGTCGTACACGTCGATGCCGTCCGCCTCATCGATGAGCGTGCGGGTCAGGCGGTGCAGGCGCCCGCGCGGCGTGCCCAGGGACTCCGGTGTCACCGCGGCATCGGCGGCGTGCGGGCCCGCGCGGTATCCGGCCGGACCCGACTCGACGGCATCGCCGCCCGCGGTGCGGGCGTTGAGGTGCCGCCACGTAGGAGCGGATGCTGCGCGGAGTCACCCCGAGCTGGTCGGCGAGGCTCGAAGCGGTCGCCCAGGAGTCCTGCCGCAGGAGCACGGCGAGCAGCTGATCCTGACGCTGACGCGACATCCGCCCGCCTTCCTCATCGACGACCCCGCGCCTCCATGATGCCAGCAGGAGCGCCGACCCGGGCGGAAACCCGTGTTCCGCAGGGGCGGAAAGAAGCTTGCTGGAAGCACGCTGAGAGCCTCGGACACACTGTATGTGGGAAGGAAGATCGATGCGGATTCTCGTGGTGTGCGGCGCCGGTGCGTCGAGCACGTTCGTCGCTCAGCGGCTCGCGAAAGCCGCCATGAGCGCGGGACTCGCGTGGTCGACCGAATCCGGCACCGAGCACACGGCGCTCGCCGCCGCAGGCATCGACCTGGTGCTCGTGGGCCCGCACATCGCCGATCGCGCGGATGCCATCCGCACTGCGCTCGACGGGCGCGCCGATGTCGTCACCCTCCCCGGCGACGCCTTCACCGACTTCGACGGCAGCCGCACGCTGCGTCTCGTCCGCGACGCGATGGCCGCGCCGCACGACCGGAAGGAAACACCATGACCGCCACCTCCCGCACCGTACGCGTCGGATCCTCGCACGGCCTGCACGCCCGCCCTGCCAAGCTGTTCGCGCAGAAGGCCAAGGAGGCCGGCATCCCCGTCACCATCGCCAAGGACTCCGGCAAGGCGGTCAACGCGGCAAGCATCCTCGCCGTCGTCGCACTGGGCATCGACTTCGGCGACCATGTCGTCCTCACCGCCGACGGCGAGAACGCCGAAGACGTGCTGGACGCGCTCGCCGAGGTGCTCACCACCGATCACGACGAGGCGGCATGAGCACCCTGCGCGGAGTCGGCATCGGTCAGGGCGTCGCGTCCGGACCGGTGGTGCGGATGACGGAGGCGCCGCCGATCCCGACCCAGGAGACCAGCGCGGCCGGAGCGGATGCCGAGCGCACCCGCGTGCGCGAGGCTGTCTCCGCCGTCGCGGCCGATCTGCAGCAGCGGGCGGATTCCGCCGGTGGTGCCGCCGCGGAGGTCCTCGAGGCCCAGGCGATGATCGCCGAGGACCCCACTCTGATGGACGAGATCGATTCCCGCCTCGATGACGGCAGCACCGCCGAGTGGGCCGTGCACGACGCCTTCGCCGGCTTCCGCGCCACACTCGAGGCCGTCGGCGGCTATCTCGGCGAGCGCGCCGCAGACCTGGAGGACATCTCCCAGCGCGTGCTCGCGCACCTGAAGGGCGTCGCCGCCCCCGGTGTGCCCGATCCAGGGCATCCGTTCGTGCTCGTCGCACGTGACCTCGCCCCCGCCGACACCGCGCTGCTCAAGCTCGACCAGGTGCTCGCGCTGATCACCTCCGACGGCGGACCCACCTCGCACACCGCGATCCTCGCCCGCGAGAAGGGCATCGTCGCCGTCGTGGGCGCAGCCGATGCCGCCTCTCTCACCGACGGGCAGACGGTCATCGTCGATGCCGCCTCCGGCACCGTGAACGATTCCCCGTCGGAGGCCGAGATCGCCACGGTCGCCGACCGCATCGCGGCTCGCGCCGCCGAGGAGTCCGGTCCCGTCACTCCCGGCGCACTCGCCGATGGCACGGCCATCAGCCTGCTGGCGAACCTCGGCAAGCCCGCCGACGCCGCCGACGCCGTCGCGCGCGGTGCGGAGGGCGTGGGCCTGTTCCGTACCGAGTTCCTGTTCCTGTCGGCATCGCAGGCGCCGACGATCGAGCAGCAGCGGGCGACCTACATCGAGCTGCTGCAGCAGTTCGAGGGCAAGAAGGTCGTCGTGCGGATGCTGGATGCCGGCGCCGACAAGCCCCTGGCCTTCCTCAACGACGCACACGAGGAGAACCCGGCACTGGGTCTGCGCGGCCTTCGGGCGCTGCGCGCCAGCGAGGACATCCTGCGCGAGCAGCTGACCGCGCTCGCCGAGGCGGATGCCGCGACGTCAGCGGACCTGTGGGTGATGGCGCCGATGGTCACCACCGTCGAGGAGACGGCGTACTTCACGGAGCTGGCCCGCGAGTACGGGCTGAAGACCGCCGGAGTCATGGTCGAGGTCCCCGCCAGCGCGCTGCTGGCCGACCGGGTGCTCGCGCACGCGGACTTCGCCTCGATCGGCACCAACGACCTCACCCAGTACACGATGGCCGCCGACCGCCTGCTCGGCTCGGTCGCCTCGTTCCAGGACCCGTGGCACCCGGCCGTGCTCCGCCTCGTGCGCGAGGTCGGGGACGCCGGCGCCCGCACGGGCAAGCCCGTCGGAATCTGCGGCGAGGCCGCGGCCGACCCGCTGCTGGCCGTCGTGCTCGTCGGACTCGGCGCGACCAGCCTGTCGATGGCGCCCGCGGCGCTCTCGGACGTGCGCCGATCGATCGCGCAGCACAGCCTCGAGGACGCACGCCGCATCGCCGCCGCCGCGCTGGATGCCGACGACGCCGACGGGGCGCGTGCCGCCGCCCAGGCCGCATCCCGGAACTGACCCTCCCGCATCCACTACCCACCTGAGACAAGAAAGAGATGACATCATGACGACGACGTCACCCGCGACGACGCAGGGCGGAGCCCGCGTCCGAGTGCAGAGATTCGGCACCTTCCTGTCCGGCATGATCATGCCGAACATCGCCGCCTTCATCGCCTGGGGCATCATCACCGCCCTCTTCATCGACAAGGGCTGGGTCGGCAACGACGGCCCGATCGAGTCCTGGCGCTGGGCCGACTCCGCCATCCTCGGCGGCGGCACGATCGGCGACACCACCTTCACCGGTCTGGTCGGCCCGATCATCAACTACCTGCTGCCCCTGCTGATCGCCTTCACCGGTGGTCGCATGGTGCACGGGCACCGCGGCGGCGTCGTCGGCGCCGTCGCCGCATTCGGCGTGATCATCGGAGCAGAGGGAACGGTCATGTTCCTGGGCGCCATGATCGCCGGCCCGCTCACGGCCCTCATCCTGAAGTGGGTCGAGAAGCCGTGGCAGGGCAAGATCAAGCCCGGCTTCGAGATGCTCGTCGACAACTTCTCCGCCGGATTCGTGGCGTTCTTCGCGTCGCTCGCGGCCTTCTTCTGGCTCGCCCCGGTGATGAAGTGGGTCACAGAGATCCTCGGCGGCGCGGTCGGCTGGCTGGTCGACACGCAACTGCTGCCGCTGGCGAGCATCATCGTCGAGCCGGCGAAGGTGCTGTTCCTGAACAACGCCATCAACCACGGTGTGTTCACCCCGCTCGGCACCGAGCAGTCCTCGCAGACCGGCAAGAGCCTGCTGTTCCTCATCGAGGCGAACCCGGGTCCTGGCCTCGGCCTGCTGATGGCGATCACCGTGTTCGGTGTGGGCGCCGCTCGAGCCACCGCTCCCGGCGCCGCAGTGATCCAGTTCCTCGGCGGCATCCACGAGGTGTACTTCCCCTACGTGCTCGCCAAGCCCGTGCTCATCGTCGGCCTCATCGCCGGTGGCGCCACGGGTGTGCTGACCAACGTGATCTTCCAGTCCGGTCTGGTCGCCCCTGCCGCTCCCGGGTCGATCTTCGCCGTGCTGTTCCAGACCGCGCCCGGAAGCCACCTCGGCGTGATCCTCTCGGTCGTGCTGGCCGCGGCTGTGACCTTCGTGGTCTGCATGCCGTTCCTGCTCGCCAGCCGCAAGCGCGATCTGGCAGCCGAGGGCGGCGGCGACGCGGCATTCGCGGCCGCCATCGCACAGACCGAGAGCAACAAGGGCAAGTCCTCCAGCACGCTGTCGAACCTGGCCACCTCCGCATCGGCCCCGACCGCAGTGGCGACCCGTCACATCCAGAACATCGTGTTCGCGTGCGATGCCGGCATGGGTTCGTCGGCTATGGGCGCCAGCGTGCTGCGCAACAAGATCAAGAAGGCGGGCATCGAGGGCGTCACGGTCACCAACGCGGCGATCGCGAACCTCGACGGCACGGCCGATCTGGTCATCACCCAGCAGCAGCTGACCGACCGTGCGAAGTCCCAGTCGCCCGACTCGGTGCACGTGTCCGTCGACAACTTCATGAACTCGCCGAAGTACGACGAGGTCGTGGAGATGGTCCGAAACCAGGAGGAGGAGAAATGAGCGTTCTCACACTAGACCGCGTCCGCATCCACCCCGCAGGCGCCACCCGCGATGAGGCTCTGAAGGAGGCCGCCGACGCCCTCGTCGCCGCCGGCGCCGTCACGACCGGCTATCTGCAGGCGATGCACGACCGCGAGGCGTCGGTGTCCACGTACATGGGCAACGGTCTGGCGATCCCGCACGGTACCAACGACGCCAAGGACGCCGTGCTCGGCTCGGCGCTCAGCGTCGTGCGCTACGACGGCGGCGTGGACTGGGACGGCGATCAGGCGACGTTCGTGATCGGCATCGCCGGGAAGGACGGCGAGCATCTCGAGATCCTCTCGCAGATCGCCATCCTCTTCTCGGATGACGACGATGTGGCCAAGCTCAACGCCGCGGCCACCCCCGAAGAGCTCTTCGAGCTCCTGTCGGCGGTGAACGAGGCATGAAGGCCGTCCACTTCGGCGCCGGCAACATCGGCCGCGGCTTCGTCGGGCTCCTGCTGCATCAGGGCGGCTACGAGCTGGTGTTCTCCGACGTCGCGGCCGGGCTGGTCGACGCGATCAACGCGGCCGACAGCTACACGGTGCACGAAGTGGGAGAGGGCGGCACCGACACGCAGGTCACCGGCTTCCGGGCGATCAACAGCGCCGAGGACCCCGAGGGCCTCATCGCCGAGATCGCGCATGCCGATGTGGTGACCACCGCCGTCGGCCCCACGGTGCTGCGCTTCGTCGCCGCACCCATCGTCGACGCGCTGCGTCGCCGCGACCCGGCGGCCGCGCCGCTGCAGGTCATGGCGTGCGAGAACGCGATCGGCGCCACCGACCTGCTGAAGCAGGAGATCATCGCACGAGCCGGCGAGGACTGGGGGGCCCTCGCCGGCCGGGCGGTGTTCGCCAACACCGCGGTGGACCGCATCGTGCCCGGTCAGCCCGACGGCGGCGGCATCGACGTCACCGTCGAGCCGTTCTTCGAGTGGGCGATCGAGCGCGGCCCGTTCGGTGAGAACCCGCCGAGCATCCCCGGCGCGCACTTCGTGGACGACCTCGCGCCCTACATCGAGCGCAAGCTGTTCACGGTGAACACCGGACACGCCACGACGGCGTACCTGGGCGCTCGGGCGGGCATCGAGCGCATCTCCGACGCCCTGGCCGACCAGGCGATCGCCGCTCGGGTGGCCGCCGCACTCGAGGAGACCTCCGCGCTGCTGGCCGTCAAGCACGGCCTGGACCCGCAGGAGCTCGCCGAGTACCGCGCGACGATCCTGCGCCGCTTCGCCAACCCGGCCCTGCCGGACACGGTGTGGCGGGTGGGACGCCAGCCGCTGCGCAAGCTGTCCCGCCACGAGCGCTTCATCGGCCCCGCCGCGGAGGCAGCCGAGCGCGGTCTGAGCACGGCCGGGCTGCTCGTCGCAGTCGGCGCCGCGCTCGCCTTCGATGATCCCGAGGACGAGCAGTCCGTGGAGCTGCAGCGTCGGCTGCGCACCGAGGATGCCGCAGCACTGGCCGCCGAGGTCACGGGGCTCGAGGCGCAGCATCCGCTGTTCCCCGCCGTGCGAGACGCATTCGTCGCCCGCGCGGCAGACATCACCGGTTCCCTCTAGGCTCTCTGGGGGCGGCTAGGTCGCCGAACCGCCCCCAGGAGTCCCATGCTCGTCGTCATCGCGGCCGTCACGGTCGTCGCCGCCGTCGTCCAGCGCGTCACAGGTCTCGCCTTCGTGCTGGTGCTGATCGGTCCCATCGTCATCGCCTACGGACCCGTGCAGGGTGTCACGGTCGCCGTGCTCCTGGCGGTCATCGCCTCGCTCTTCGCCGTTCCAGGCGCCTGGCGCGACGTCGACTGGCCGCGCACCCTCTGGCTGCTCGGCGCCGGACTGGTCGCCGCTCCGGTGGGTGCGCTCACCGCGGCAGCACTCCCCCAGACCGCGCTGCTGTTCCTCATCGGTGCGATGGGCGTCCTCGCCCTGAGCGTGCAGCGGCTCGGCCGCATCGCCCGGCACGTGCGCGGTCGGCCCGGCGCGATCGGTGCCGGCGCCCTTGCCGGATTCATGCACGCCTCCAGCGGGCTGTCCGGCCCCGCGCTGGCGTCCTATGCGCTCGGCGACGACTGGCCGCAGCGGCGCTTCGCCGCGAGCGCGCAGATCGTCTTTCTCGGCTACGGGCTGGTGTCCGTCGCCCTGCGCGGACTGCCGACGATCCCGGCGCCCGACATCGCCGTCCTCGCGGCGTGCACGGCGGGCGGGATGATCCTCGGAGCGTTCGCCGCCCGGCGGGTACCGCTCGCTCTGGCACGACGGATCATGCTGTTGTGCGCGTGGGCCGGAGCGATCATCGTGCTGGTGCGCGCGGTGATCGCGCTGCTTTCCTGACGGAAGAGGAAAGTCCGATGAAAGCGACCGGAGGCACACTCCTTCGTTGACGCCGGATCCGCCGGCGACGGAGGGAGTCGGAGATGGCCGCTGTGAGCCGCTTCCGCATGATCATCATCTGTCTGGCGCTGCTCCTCGAGGGGATGAGCACGTCGGGAATCAACGTCCAGCTGGGCGCCCTGCGCGCCGAGCTGGCACTCGGGGAGGGATCGCTGCAGTTCGTGGCGAGCGCCTTCCTCATCGCCTATGCCGGGATGCTGCCCATCGCCGGCAGTCTCGCCGATTCGTTCGACAGGCGCAGGATCTTCCTGCTCGGCATCGTGTTCTTCGGCCTCGGCTGCGTGCTGTGCGCGCTGGCCTGGTCGGCCGAATCGCTCGTCACCGGCCGGATCGTGCAGGGGGCGGGTGCGGCGCTCAGCGCGCCGGCCGCACTCGCGCTGATCACAGCCGGCCTTCCGCAGGGGCTCGAGCGCAACCGGGCCGTCGCGATCTACGGCACGATGGGCGCGATCGGATTCTCACTCGGCCTGGTCGTGCCAGGTGCCGCGGTCACCTGGTTCGGGTGGCGGTGGAGCTTTCTGATCTCGGTGCCCGTGGTGCTGCTGGTCCTCGCGGCGACGTGGGGGCTGCGCTCCGCCGCCCAGCATCACGGTCGCCGGCCCGATGTGCTCGGTGCCGTGGTGCTGACGGTCGGGCTCATGCTCGCCGTCCACCTGCTGGGCTCGATGAGCACCTCCGAACCGCTGCGGATGCTGGCGCAACTGGCCCTGCTCGTCGTCGCCGCCTGCTGGCTGATGCTGCGTCGGGGTGTACGCGGCATCCCGCGCGCCGTCGTCACCGAACCGCGCTTCATCGCCGCCTGCCTCGCCCTGGGCGGACTCTTCGCCGGCGTCGTCGGCTCGATGTATGTGCTCAGCCTCGCGCACGCCGGCGCGAACGGCGAGGCGGCGCTCACCGTGGCGCTGCTGATCGTCGCCCAGCCGGTGGCGTTCAGTCTGACTGCCGGCATCGGCTCCCGTCTGGTCACCCGGTGGGGCGCGCCACGGGTGTTCGCGAGCGGCGCGGTGGTGTTCGCCCTGAGCCTCAGCTGGCTCGGCTGGGCGCAGTCGGTGCTGACCCACGCGCACGCGCTGCCTGTGTCACAGCTCCCGCCGAACACCGAGCTCCTGCCGGTGTGGATCGCGATGATCCCCGCCATGGCCGGAGTCGGACTCTCGCTGGGGCTGTGCTTCCCCGCCGCGTCCGTGGGCGCCGTGGATGCGACACCACTCGAATTCCGGGCGACCACAGCGGGTCTGCTCACCACGGCGCAGAACATCGGCGGCGCGCTCGGCATCGCCGTGCTCACCGCGATCGGGGCCGTCCCGGCAGCAGCCGATGTCGGCGCGGATCCCGGCGCGGCCGTAGGCACGGCCCTGCTCTGGTCGGCGGGCTTCGCCCTGATCGGACTCGCCTCGGCATCGATCGTGCTGCTCGTCACGGCCGATCGGCGACGGACCGGCGCACCGGCTTCCGTCCGCGCGGAGGTCCTGCGATGAGCCTGCACATCGCCACCGACCTCGACGGCACGATCTCGTTCGCCGGGAAGCGTCCCGACGCGACGATCCTGGATGCGCTCAGCGCATTCTCACGCCGCGAAGGTACCGCGGTCACGATCGCGACGGCACGCTCCCCCCGGGTCGTCGGCGAATGGTTCGGAGTACTGGGGCGGGATCTGGGGCAGGTGTGCTGCAACGGCGCCATCGTCGCCACAGAGCGCGGCACCGTCGCCCGCCAGGGGATCGACCCCGTGCTCGTGCACATGCTCGTGATGTGGCTTCGTGACCGCGGCGAGGGCTTCTGCCTGGAGTATGGCGACCGGTTCGCCGCCAGCGACGCGAACGCGCTGCCTTGGATGGGCATGGACTCGCGGATCACTCTCGGTGAGACGTCGCCGATGCTGGAGGACGTTGTGAAGATCTGCGTAGCGACGGGAGCGATCTGGGCCGAGACCCTGGCACTGCTCGCCGGGGATGCGGCAGAGGTGTACCCCCACGCGACCGGCGATGCGGACATCGTCGCCGGCGGCGTCAACAAGGCCGCCGGGGTACGACGGCTGCACACCGCCGGTCACCGGCTGGTGGCACTGGGCAATGATCGCAACGACCTCGAGCTCCTGCTCACAGCCGATGCGGCGATCGTGGTCGGCGACCAGCTGCCCGAGCTGGATGCATGCTCGCATGTAAGACGAGTGCCGGCGAACCCGATCACGGTGGTTCGGGCGCTGCAGGAGGCGACGGAGCTGAGCGAGCGCATCGCGGTGTAGGCCGGCTTCCTCGTGGTGCGACCGGCGCGACGGCCCTTATGGACCCTCCGGGAGGGTGGTGACGACCTCGGCGATGGCGGGGACCTCACCTGCGAGCCATTCCCGCGCGGCCAGCTCACGCAGCAGATCGTGCATCGTCAGGCGTCCGGCGGTGGATCGGATGAGCAGGTTCGCTCGCTCCAGTCGCCGGACCGCGGTTCGCGCTGCGGCCGGATCCCCGCCGGCGAGGGCGATGATGGCCGGTCTGGTCAGCGGTTCGGAGACGAGTCCCAGCAGTCGGAACATCCGACGCGCGACGGGATCCAGGTCCTCCAGAGACCAGGACAGCACGGTCGCGACATCCGACGCCGCATCTCCCGTCTCCAGCATCTCCAGCATCCCCCCTGCGCGGTCGGCATCATCCACGATCTCGCGGTGCACCCCCGCGGCAACGGCTCGGGCGGCGACCGCTATCGCCAGCGGCAGACCAGCGCAGCGTTCGGCAAGCCGTCGGGCGGCCACCTCGTCGAGGCTCGCACACTGGCTGCGCGCCACCTGCGCGCCGGCGTCGGGTGAGAGGGGCATCAGCTGCACGGAGAGGGCGGGGAACTGCGCGCCGAGCCCGAGCATCTGCTCCCGACCGGTGATGATCGCCACCGGGCCGTCGCCCGCCGGCAGCAGCGGACGCACCTGCGCCTCCGAGCGCACGTTGTCCAGCACGACGAGCAGCCGCCTGCGATCGGTCGCGGCGCGGAAGTGCGATGCCAGCTCCGACGTGTCCGCGCCGTGCGGAACCGGGGACGCCAGGGTGCGCAGGAAGCGGGCGAGGATCGCCTGCGGCTCTGCGGGGGCGCCGATGCCGTATCCGCCGAGATCCGCGTGGAGGATGCCGTCGCGGAATCGGTCTCTCTCCTTCGTCGCCCATGCCACGGCGAGCGCCGTCTTCCCCACACCGCCCGTGCCGCTGACTATCGCCAGCGGGTTCCGGGGACCGAGACCGTCCAACGCCGCCAAGGCGCTCTCCCGACCGATCAACGTAGGCTGGGCAGGTGGCTGCTGGTTCGGGCGCGCGTTCTCGACGATGCCGGACACGATCCTCAGGTGCAGTGCCTGCAATGACGGGCCCGGGTCCGCACCGAGCTCATCCGCCAGGCGCCGACGCAGAACCTCGTACTCCGCGAGTGCCTCCCCCACACGTCCGATGCGAGCGAGCGAGCTGATGTGAACGGCGGCGAGCTGCTCGTCGTAGGGAGATTTCTCGCGTGCCGCACCGACCCAGCGCAGCACGAGCTCGTCGTCTCCGCCGGCTGCCGCACGCTCCAAGGCACAGCGTCTCGCCCCGAGCACGGTGCTCTCCGTCTCCGCACGAACCTCTTCGAAGAACGCTCCTTCGCACCCAGCGTATGGCTCCCCCTGCAGCAGCTCGAGCACCTTTGCCGGAGCACCCGGCACGTCGGATTCCAGTGTGCGCACGTCGATGGCATCGGACGCGACCGCGAGCCGATAGCCCTCATCGGTGCGTTCGATGAGATCCACCGATCCGATGGCGGTGCGGGTGCGGTGCACCAGCAGGTGCAGACGTGCGGCCTGGGAGGAGTCTTGCCAGAGGGCCATGCACAGCTCCGACGCAGGCAGGCCGCCAGGTCGCGCGGCGAGCGCCGCGACGAGGAGGCGCTGCAACCTGCCTGGAGGAGTGACGTCCTTCCCATCGGCGCGCACGCGCACCGCACCGAGCACCTCGATGCGGAATTTGCCCCTGTGCGCTCCTCCGGTCCGCGCCATCTGGCCGATTTTAGCCACAGTCGGCGATCGGCGCACCCCCTCTCCACGCACTGGAGGGGGCCGACGAATCAGTGCTCGAAGCCCTCGGCGATCATCTCGACGAGCTCCTCGCGCTCCTCCACCGGGAGGAAGGCAGCGGATGCCGCGTTGAACTGGAAGGTCTCGAGATCCTCGAGGTCGTAGTCGAACGCGTCGACGAGCAGCGCCAGCTCGCGGGTCAGCGACGTCTCACTCATGGTGCGGTTGTCGGCGTTCACTGTGACGGCGAAGCCCAGCTGGTGCAGCAGGTCGAACGGATGGTCGGCCATCTCCTCGCCCCACTGCGCGATGGCCCCGGTCTGCAGGTTCGAGCTGGGCGCGAGCTCCAGCGGGATCTCCCGGTCGCGCACCCAGCGCGCCAGGTCGCCGAACTGCACCTGCACCTCGTCGCCCTCCCGTTCGATGATCTGCAGATCCTCCGCGATGCGCACGCCGTGGCCCAGGCGCAGCGCGCGCCCGTCGAGCAGCGCGGAACGGATGGAGGCCGGGCCTGCCGCCTCGCCCGCGTGCACGGTGACAGGGAAGAACTCGGATGCCAAGTAATCGAACGCCTCGCGGTGCGCCGAGGCGGGGAAGCCGTCCTCGGGTCCGGCGATGTCGAAGCCGACCACACCCCGCTCGCGGTTCGCGACGGCGAGCCGGGCGATCTCCAGGGATCGGTCGGACTGCCGCAGTGCGGAGACGATCTGCGAGACCCGGATGCTGCGTCCGGCGGCCTCGGCGTCGTCCTCGCCCTCCTCCAGCCCGCGCTGCACGGCGGCGATGGCCCGGTCCGGGCTCAGCCCGCCGACCGTGTGCTGCTCGGGAGCCCAGCGCACCTCTCCGTAGATCACGCCATCGGCCACCAGATCGGCGACGTATTCGCGGGCGATGCGGGTGAGGGCCGCCTCGGTCTGCGTGACCGCGACGATCAGATCGAACGTGGCGAGGTATTCGGGCAGCGATCCGGTGCCGCACTGCCGGGCGAACCAGCGGCGCAACCCCTCGGCATCCGTCGCCGGAGCGTCGATCCCGGCAGCGCCGGCGAGCTCGAGGATCGTCTCCGGGCGCAGGGCGCCGTCGAGGTGGTCGTGCAGCGAGACCTTCGGCAGTGCGCGCAGGGAGACGCCCTGCACCTTCTTGTCGCCGTTCTGGTCGATGCTCATGAGGTCTCCGTGTCAGTCGGGGTGAAGCTGAGTGCCGGTCGGTCGTTCTCAGGCGGTGATGCGCTCGCGCACGATGGGAGTCGCCACGGGGGCGGTCTGGCCGACCTCGTACGCACCGTCCAGCGCCTGCAGCGCCCGGGCGAACCGCGCGTCGTCGTCTGCGGAGAGCGTGAACAGCGGCTGGCCCGCGCTCACCCGGTCGCCGGGCTTGACGGCCAGGTCGATGCCGGCGGCGTGTATCACCTGGTCCTCGGCGCGCGCGCGGCCCGCACCCAGTCGCCAGGCCGCGATGCCGAAGGGCAGCGCGTCCATGCGGCTCACGACGCCGTCGACGGCCGAGCGGACGATGTGCGTCTCGCGCGGGGTAGGCAGCTCGGCATCCGGGTCGCCGTCCTGCGCGCGGATCATCGCCTTCCAGGCATCCATGGCGCGGCCGTCGTCCAGCGCCGCCTCGACGTCGGCATCCGGCTGTCCGGCCAGCGCGAGCATCTCGCGGGCGAGAGCGACGGTCAGCTCGCGCACATCGGCGGGACCGCCGCCGGCGAGCACCTCGACCGACTCGCGCACCTCGTTGGCGTTGCCGATGGCCAGGCCCAGGGGCACGTTCATGTCCGTCAGCAGTGCGGTGGTCGCGACACCCGAATCCGTGCCGAGCGCCACCATCGTGCGCGCCAACTCGCGGGCGCGGTCGATGTCCTGCATGAAGGCGCCGTTGCCGAACTTCACGTCCAGCACCAGGGCATCCGTGCCCTCGGCGATCTTCTTCGACATGATGCTCGAGGCGATCAGCGGGATCGCCTCGACGGTGCCGGTGACGTCCCGCAGTGCGTAGAGCTTCTTGTCCGCGGGGGCGAGTCCCGAGCCGGCGGCGCAGATGACCGCGCCGACCTCGCCCTGCATCTGCGCGAACATCTCCTCGTTCGACAGCGCCGCGCGCCATCCGGGGATCGACTCCAGCTTGTCCAGCGTGCCGCCTGTGTGCCCGAGACCGCGGCCGCTCAGCTGCGGCACGGCCACGCCGAAGACGGCGACCAGAGGCGCCAGCGGCAGGGTGATCTTGTCTCCCACACCGCCGGTCGAGTGCTTGTCGACGGTGCGCTTGCCGAGAGCGGCGAAGCTCATCCGCTCGCCCGTCGCGATCATCGCATCGGTCATCACGCGGATCTCGTCGCGCTCCATACCGCGCTGGAAGATCGCCATCGCGAAGGAGGCCATCTGCGCATCCGACACGTAGCCGCGGGTGTACGCGTCGATCATCCAGCGCAGGGCGGCCTCGCCGACGGCCCCGCCGTCGCGCTTGGAGCGGATGACATCGACGGCGTCGAACGGCTCGATCGCGGCGCTCACCGGACGATCTCCAGGTCGGCGGGACCGAACCGGTCGGGCAGCACCTCGTCGATCGTGCGGATGCCGGAGACGGTCTCCAGCAGCATCTCCGGGCTGGCGTGCTCGCTCAGCAGCTGACGGCAGCGGCCGCATGGCATGATCGTCTCGCCGTCGTTGTTCACGCACACGAAGGCCACGAGGCGCCCGCCGCCCGACATGTGCAGGTCGCCGACGAGCGCGCACTCCGCGCACAGCCCGACGCCGTAGGAGGCGTTCTCCACATTGCATCCCGCGACGACTCTGCCGTCGTCGACGAGCGCCGCGGCGCCCACCCGGTAGCGGGAGTACGGCGCGTAGGCCCTCTTCATCGCGTCGGTGGCGACCAGTCGCAGGTCGTCCCAGTCGATGTCGGTCATCTCTCTCCTCTGACTGCGTCTAAGACTTGATGTACGGCTCACCGTCGGCTGCCGGCGGACGCGAGCGTCCGACCAGACCCGCCACGGCGAAGATCGTCACGATGTACGGCAGCATCAGCATGAACTGGCTGGGCACCGGGGATCCGATGACACTGAGCACGCTCTGCAGGTTGGTGGCGAAGCCGAACAGCAGCGCGGCCAGGGTGGCCTTGATCGGATCCCATTTTCCGAAGATCACCGCGGCCAGGGCGATGAAGCCCGCGCCGGCGGTCATCTCGGGGTTGAACCGGGGCACGGATACCAGCGTGTAGAACGCGCCGCCCATTCCGGCGATGGCGCCGGCGATGAGCACGTTCATGTAGCGGGTGCGGGCAACGTTGATGCCGACCGTGTCCGCTGCCTGCGGGTGCTCGCCCACGGCGCGCATCCGCAGACCCCAGCGGGTGCGGTACATGCCGTACCAGACCACGAAGACGATCACGTACATCAGATACACGACGATGGTCTGACGGAACAGGATCGGGCCGATCACCGGGATCTCGCTGAGGCCCGGGATGGCGAGCCGCTTGAACGGCTCGACCGTGTTGAGGGTCGCCTGGTTCGGTGCCAGGACCTGCCGGAACAGGAACGTGGTGATGCCGATGACCAGAACGTTCAGCACCACGCCGACGATGACCTGGTCAACGTAGTACGTGATGGCGAACACGCCCAGCACCAGCGCCACAAGCAGACCGGCGACCATGGCGGCCACCAGGCCCGCCCACGGCGTTCCGGCGAGGGACGCCACGATCGCGGCGGAGAAGGCGCCGGCGAGCAGCTGGGCCTCGATGGCGATGTTGACGACACCGGCGCGCTCACCGATCACACCGCCCAGGGCTCCGAAGATCAGCGGCGTGGCCAGCGCCAGCGCGCCGCTGAGCAGGCTGATCATCGGCAGCGTGCCGGTGCTGCCGGCAGCCGCCCAGGCGAGGAATCCGAAGATCAGCGCGATCGCGAAGACCGCGACGAGCCAGAGCGGTGTCGTCCGGCGCCGAGCGGCGCGCACGAACGAGATCACGGTGACGATCGCGCCGATCAGTACGCACAGCAGCGCTGCAGCCGTACCGGGCACGATGATGTCCGGAACGCGGATGGCGTCGGTTCCCGCCGCGAAGCGGAACGTGGCATCGCCGGAGCGCGGCACCAGCAGCGGCAGCAGCGCCACCAGGACCGTGGCCACGGCGAGGATGATCGGCGTCTTCCAGGAGACGACGGCGACGGTGCGGGGCTGAGCCTCGAGGGTCTGGACGCTCATGCCGCCACCTCCTTCTTCGCTGCGCGGCGCTGTCGCCGGGACGGGCTGCCGGGCTGCGGCACGCCGAACATCGCACGCACCAGCGGCGGGGCCGCGATGAACAGCACGATCAGGGACTGCACGACCAGGACGATCTCGATCGGGACGCCCTGCGAGGCCTGCATGGTGAAGCCACCGGTCTTGAAAGCGCCGAACAGGAGTCCGGCGAACAGGATGCCGATCGGCCGCGAGCGGCCCAGCAGCGCGACGGTGATCGCATCGAACCCGATCCCGGCGTCGATGCCGCCGCTGAAGCCGCCGGGCTCGGTGCCGAGCGCCTGGCTCACGCCGGCCAGGCCCACCAGGGCCCCGGCGATGACCATGACCAGGAAGTACATCCGGCCGACCGAGATGCCCGCCGTGCGCGCCGCGGCGGGGTTCTCGCCCACCGCGCGGAAGCGGAAGCCGAGGTTGGAGCGCTCCAGCAGGTACCAGGTGATGGCGACGGCGATCAGGGCGAACAGGAAGCCGAGGTGCAGCTTGTACATCGGCCCGAGGATCTGCGGGAGCACAGCGCTGTCCGCCATCGGCGCGGTCTTCGGGTTGTTGGAGCCCGGCGCCTGCAGCAGGCCCTGGGTCGCCAGCATCCAGGCCAGCAGATAGAACGCGATGTGGTTGAGCATGATCGTCACGATCACCTCGTGCGCGCCCGTCCTGGCCTTCAGGAGCCCGGCGATGCCGCCCCAGATCGCGCCGGCCACGAGACCGGCCACGAGGGCGGCCAGCATGTGCAGCGGGAAGGGCAGGTTCCAGGTGGTGGCGACGTATCCGGCAGCCGCGGCCGCCATCAGCATCTGCCCCTGGCCGCCGATGTTGAACAGGCCGGCGCGGAACGCCAGGCCGACGCCGAGGCCGGCCGCGATCAGCGGCGTCGCGAACTTGAGCGTCTCGGTGAACGGACGGATGCCGATCGCGAACGAGTCCGCGTTGAAGTTGTAGATCGAGCCGCGGAACAGCGCGGCGTACGCGCCGCCGACCGCACTGCCGATCGCGCCGAACGTGTCACCCGGACGCTGGAAGAAGTACCCGGCGGCGGCCTGCACATCCGTGTCGGTCAGCGCGATCATGATCGATCCGACGATCACGGCGGCGACGACGGCGAGAACCGAGACCAGGGCGTTGCCGGAGGCCACGCGGTTCCACGCCTCGCGCCAGCGGGAGGGCCCGGGCGTCGTGTCGGGCACAGGGGGCACCGGGGGAACCGGCGCCTGCGTCTGAGCGGCGGTCATGCCTGTGCTCCTTCGTTCACGGTGCCGGCGTCGGTCACGGCACCGGCCATCATCAGGCCGAGCTGCTCGCGCGGGGTGTCGCCGGGCACGATGCCGACGATCCGGCCCCGGTACATCACCAGGATCCGGTCGGCGAGGGCAGTGACCTCGTCGAGCTCGGTGGAGATCACGATCACCGGCACGCCGGAGTCGCGCGTCTCGATGACCCGCTTGTGGATGAACTCGATGGATCCGACGTCCACACCGCGGGTGGGCTGAGCCGCGACGAACAGCGACAGGTCGCGGCTGAGCTCGCGCGCCAGCACCACCTTCTGCTGGTTGCCGCCGGACAGGCGTCCGGCGGGCTGCGACGGACCCTGGGTGCGGATGTCGAACTCGGCGATCTTCTCGCGCGCGAAGCGGTCCAGCACCCCGAGCTGCAACGCGCCGGCCTTCACGAACGGGGCACCGTTGGAGCGGTCCAGCATGAGGTTCTCGGCGATCGAGAACTCCTTCACCAGTCCGTCCACGCCGCGGTCCTCGGGGACGAAGCCGACGCCCGCGTCGAGGATGTGCCGCACGCTGCGGCCGACCAGCTCCTGACCGTTGAGGCGGATGCTGCCGCGCACCTTGTCCTGCAGGCCCATCAGCGCCTCGGTGAGCTCGGTCTGTCCGTTGCCCTGCACGCCGGCGACGGCCAGCACCTCGCCGCCGCGCACCTCGAAGGAGGCGTCGTCGACGAGCACGGTTCCCGCGGCATCCGTCACGGTCAGTCCGTCGACGACAAGGGCGTTGTCGGTGTACTCCGGAGCGCCCTTGTGCACGGTCAGCTCCACGGCGCGACCGACCATCAGCGACGCGAGCTCGGTGTTCGACGCGGTCGGCTCGGCTTCGCCGACGACCTTGCCCAGCCGGATCACGGTGATCCGGTCGGCGACCTCTCGCACCTCGCGCAGCTTGTGGGTGATGAAGACGATCGCGGTGCCCTGCTCCTTGAGCCGGCGCATCGTCGCCATCAGCTCGTCGGTCTCCTGCGGAGTCAGCACGGCGGTCGGCTCGTCGAAGACGAGGATGTTCGCATCGCGCGAGAGCGCCTTGATGATCTCGACGCGCTGCTGCACGCCGACCGGGAGATCCTCGACCACGGCATCCGGGTCGACGTCGAACCCGAATCGCTCGGAGATCTCGGTGACCTGGCGCCGCGCGGCTGCCAGATCGAGCCGGCCGCCGAAGGAGGTCTTCTCGTGTCCGAGCATCACATTCTCGGCGACGGTGAAGACCGGCACGAGCATGAAGTGCTGATGGACCATGCCGATGCCCGCACTCATCGCGTCGCCGGGGCCGTCGAAGTGCTGCACCACGTCATCGATGAGGATCTGTCCCTCATCGGCCTGGTACAGCCCGTACAGCACGTTCATCAGCGTGGACTTGCCGGCGCCGTTCTCGCCCAGCAGGGAGTGGATCTCCCCGGGGTTCACGACCAGATCTATGTGATCGTTGGCCGTCAGTGCGCCGAACCTCTTCGTTATGCCGCGCAGCTCGAGCTTCATGTGTTCGATCCTATTCGTGACAAGTCGCCTGCGTCGGGGGTCGCCCGGGCAGACGACAGCGGGGAGGCCGAGGGCCGGCCTCCCCGCTGCGATTCACCTCAGTCGAGGTAGGACGTGACGGTGATCTTGCCGTCGACGATGTCCTTCTTGATCTGGTCCAGCTTCTTGACGAGCTCGCCGTCGACCTTGCTCTCGAAGTTGTGCAGCGGGGCGATTCCGACGCCCCCGTTCTCGAGCGTGCCGACGTACGGCTCGCCGCTGAACTCGCCGTCCGCGGCGGACATGACGGCCTCGTAGGTCGACTTGTCCATCTCCTTGAGCACCGAGGTCAGCACGTAGTCGGCCGTGGTCGGGTCGGTGTTGAACAGGTCGGCGTCAGCACCGATCAGCGCGATGTCCTTGCCGGAGTCCTTGATGGCCTGCAGGCCGGACTGGTAGATCGGACCGCCGACGGGCAGGAGCACGTCCACACCCTGGTCGATGATGTTGGTCGCGACCGTCTTGGCGTCCTGGTTGGCCTCGAAGCCGCCCGTGAAGGAGCCGGTCTTGCCGTCCCAGCCGACCACGGCGACGCTCTTGCCGTTCTCCGTGTTGTAGTAGTCGACGCCCTGCTTGAAGCCGTCCATGAAGATCGTCACGGTCGGGAACTCCATGCCGCCGAAGGTGCCGACCTTGCCGGTCTTCGAGTAGCCGGCCGACAGGTAGCCCGCCATGAACGCGGCCTCGGCCGTGTTGTACAGCAGCGGCTTGACGTTCTCCGGCTTGGCGTCGCCACCGGCGTCATCGATCAGGATGAAGTCGGTGTCGGGGTTTGCGCCTGCCGCTTCGACCGTGGCGGCCGAGAGCGCGAATCCGACGGTGACGATGGCGTTGCAGCCCTCGGAGACCATGTTCTCGACGTTCGGCGCGTACTCGGTCTCGGCGTTGGACTCGGCCTTCTTGATCGGCACGCCGATCTCCTCGGCGGCCTTGTTGGCGCCTTCGAAGGACAGCTGGTTGAACGACTTGTCGTCGAAGCCACCGGCATCCGACACGATGCAGGTCTGGAAGTCGGCTGCCGGCTTGTCGCCGCTGCCGCTGCCGGGCTTCTCGGTCGTCGGAGCCTGGCCGCAGCCGGCCAGGGCGAGGATGACGCCGGCTGCGATGGTCGCACCGAGCATCTTCCTGGTCGTAGAGATGGGCACTGTTTGCCTCCCCATGAGATCGTTCCCGCGGACATCGCGGATCGATCCAAGTTACCCACGGTTACGTTCCTGCGCACCTTTCGGCCGCCGGAGCTGGCGAATGGTTACAATTCCGCAATGCGATGCGGGCGTTCCGCTTGGATGACGCCCACGATCGGACTCAGAGCACGTCCCCCTGCCCGGTGAGCTTGAGCGACTCCACGACGCCCTTCACGCGCTGCGCGTGCTCGACCGTCGTGACCAGGAGGGCGTCCTCGGTGTCCACCACGACGATGTCCTTGACTCCGACCAGGCTGATCACGCGCGAGGTCTGGCTGACCAGGATGCCGCTGGCGGCGTCCGAGAGCACCCGGGCCCTGGGCCCCAACACCGCGAGGTCGTTCTTGCGACCGTGGTTGATGAGCTTGGTGAGCGAGGCGAAGTCCCCCACGTCATCCCAGTCGAAATGTCCGGGGATCACCGCCAGCCGACCGCGCTCGGCCGCGGGCTCGGCGACCGCGTAGTCGATCGCGATCTTCTTCAGCCCCGGCCAGATGCGATCCACCGCGGGTCCGCGCAGCTCGCGGTCGTCCCACGCCTCGGCGAGTTCGAGGAGGCCTGCGTGCAGCTCGGGCTCGTTCGCGGCGAGCTCATCGAGCAGCACGCTCGCCTTGGCGATGAACATGCCGGCGTTCCAGAGGTAGTCACGGCTGGCCAGGTACTCCT
The DNA here is from genome assembly GCF_030816235.1 of Microbacterium sp. W4I4. Taxonomy (NCBI): domain Bacteria; kingdom Bacillati; phylum Actinomycetota; class Actinomycetes; order Micrococcales; family Microbacteriaceae; genus Microbacterium; species Microbacterium sp. W4I4. Next base: position 3,723,068 of record NZ_JAUSXT010000001.1, on the reverse strand, counting down.
TGGCCGTGGCGAGGTCCGGCTTCTCCACGAAGCGCTCCACGAGTGTCGCCTCGGGAGCACCCTCCACCACGATCTCCTCGGCGCGCTTGATGTAGCCGAAGCCGACCGAGGGCTCAGTCGGCGGGATGCCGATCGTGACGATGTAGCCCTGCCGTGCGACCTGAACCGCCTGCTGCACCGCCCATTCGAACACCTGCGTGCCGCGGATGACGTGATCGGCGCTGAACGAGCCGATGATCACGTCCGGGTTGCGGCGATGCAGGATCGCCGCGGCCAGGCCGATCGCGGCCGCGGACTCGCGCGGCTCGGATTCCAGGAAGACGTTGGCATCCGGGATGCCGGGCAGCTGGCCCTCCACGGCGGCGCGGTGCGCGCGCCCGGTGACCACGGCGATGCGGTCAGGACCTGCGAGCGGCTCGAGCCGATCCCAGGTGTCCCGCAGCAGCGAGTGACCGGAACCCGTCAGGTCGTGCAGGAACTTCGGCGCGTCCGCGCGCGACAGGGGCCACAGCCTGCTGCCGATGCCGCCGGCCGGGATCACCGCGTGGAAGTCATCGATTCGCGCCATGCGCTCCAACCTATCGGCCCCGGCCCTGCCCGTCCTGGGCGAACACGCTAAGGGTCCCCTTCGTCGCACCCAGCGTTCTGACAGGAATAGGATGATGGAGGTCGGGCGTGCCCGGATGCACGGACCCGACGTCACATCGAGCAGGGAGGACGACGTGTCCACGAGCACACGCTTGACACCGTCGGTTTCGGAGACGACCTCTAAGTCTCCACGGGGCACCCTCTATCGGGGTCGCGAAGGCATGTGGTCCTGGGTGCTGCACCGCATCACCGGGGTGGCGATCTTCTTCTTCCTCCTCGTGCACATCCTCGACACGGCGCTGATCCGGGTCTCACCCGAGGCGTACGACGCCGTCATCGGCACGTACAAGAACCCGATCATGGCCTTCGGCGAGGTCGTCCTGGTGGCGGGCATCGTGTTCCACGCCATGAACGGTCTGCGCATCATCCTGGTGGACTTCTGGTCCAAGGGCGCGAAGTACCAGCGCCAGCTGTTCTGGATCGTCCTCGGCGTGTGGGTAGTGATCATGGCCGGCTTCGTTCCGCGCCACCTCGCACTCGCGTTCGCCGGCTTCGGAGGGGGTCACTGATGTCCACGCAGACTGCTGCACCTGTCGCGCCCGCCGCCCGTCGCCGACGCGGCGTCAACCTCGAGAAGTGGGGCTGGCTGTTCATGCGCGGTTCGGGCGTCGTGCTCATCGTGCTGATCTTCGGCCACCTGTTCGTCAACCTCATGGTCGGCGAGGGCATCCACGCCCTCGACTTCGGTTTCGTCGCCGGCAAGTTCGCAACCCCGTTCTGGCAGTGGTGGGATGTGCTGATGCTCTGGCTCGCCCTCATCCACGGCGCCAACGGCATGCGCACCATCGTCAACGACTACGTCGGCAACGCCAAGGCGCGCACCGCGCTCGTCTGGGCGCTCGGCCTCGCGGCCGCGCTCCTGATCATCCTGGGCACCCTCGTGGTGTTCACGTTCGACCCGTGCGCGGGCGTCTTCGAGGACGGCGCGCTCTGGGACACCTGCCAGGCTCTGGGCAAGTAAGACGAAGAAGGCAGAACATACAGTGACTGACACTCAGACCTCCGACTCCGTCGTGCGCGACGGCGTGCACTACCACGAGTTCGACATCGTCATCGTCGGCGCCGGCGGCGCCGGGATGCGTGCGGCGATCGAAGCGGGCCCCGGCGCGCGCACGGCCGTGATCTCCAAGCTGTACCCGACCCGCTCGCACACCGGTGCGGCACAGGGCGGCATGGCCGCAGCCCTCGCGAACGTCGAGGACGACAACTGGGAGTGGCACACCTACGACACCGTCAAGGGCGGTGACTACCTGGTCGACCAGGACGCAGCCGAGATCCTGGCCAAGGAGGCCATCGACGCGGTCATCGACCTCGAGAACATGGGCCTGCCGTTCAACCGCACGCCCGAGGGCAAGATCGACCAGCGCCGCTTCGGCGGTCACACGGCCGAGCACGGCAAGACCCCGGTGCGCCGCGCCTGCTACGCCGCCGACCGCACCGGCCACATGATCCTGCAGACGCTGTTCCAGAACTGCGTCAAGCTGGGCATCAACTTCTTCAACGAGTTCTACGTCCTCGACCTGATCACGGTCAAGGACGAGAACGGCGACACCCAGGTCGCCGGTGTCGTCGCCTATGACCTGGCCACCGCAGAGCTGCACGTCTTCCACTCGAAGGCGATCATCTTCGCCACCGGCGGCTTCGGCAAGATCTTCAAGACCACCTCGAACGCGCACACCCTCACCGGTGACGGCGTCGGCATCCTGTGGCGCAAGGGCCTGCCGCTGGAGGACCTGGAGTTCTTCCAGTTCCACCCGACCGGCCTTGCCGGCCTCGGCATCCTCCTCACCGAGGGCGCACGAGGAGAGGGCGCGATCCTGCGCAACGCCTCGGGCGAGCGCTTCATGGAGCGCTACGCTCCCACCATCAAGGACCTCGCCCCGCGTGACATCGTCGCGCGCAGCATGGTCCAGGAGGTGCAGGAGGGGCGCGGCGCCGGTCCCCACAAGGACTACGTGCTGCTGGACTGCACGCACCTGGGCGCCGAGGTCCTGGAGACCAAGCTCCCCGACATCACCGAGTTCGCTCGCACGTACCTGGGCGTCGACCCGGTCGTCGAGCCCGTCCCGGTCATGCCGACCGCGCACTACGCGATGGGCGGCATCCCCACCAACAACAACGCCGAGGTGCTGCAGAGCAACACCTCGGTCGTGCCGGGTCTGTACGCGGCGGGCGAGTGCGCCTGCGTGTCGGTGCACGGCTCCAACCGCCTGGGCACCAACTCGCTGCTCGACATCAATGTCTTCGGCAAGCGCGCGGGACGAAACGCGGTCGAGTACGTCAAGACTGCCGAATTCGTGCCGATGCCCGAGAACCCCGCCGGGTTCGTGAAGGACATGGTCGAGGGGCTGCGCGCCAACCAGGGCACCGAGCGCATCGCCGTGCTGCGCAAGACGCTGCAGGACGAGATGGACAAGGGCGCCCAGGTGTTCCGCACGCACGAGTCGCTCGAGCACGTGCTGGGAGTGATCAAGGAACTGCGCGAGCGCTACCGGAACATCCACGTCGACGACAAGGGCAAGCGGTTCAACACCGACCTGCTCGAGGCCGTCGAACTGGGCTTCCTGCTCGACATCGCCGAGGTCGTCGTCTACGCGGCGCAGAACCGCGAGGAGAGCCGCGGTGGTCACATGCGCGACGACTTCCCGAACCGCGATGACGAGAACTACATGAAACACACGATGGCGTATCTGACCGGCGACCCGCATTCGTCGACGCCGGCGGATCACATCCGCCTGGACTGGAAGCCCGTCGTCTTCACCAAGCATGAGAACGGCGAGCTCAAGTACCCGCCGATGGAGAGGAAGTACTGAGCATGTCGAACGCCGTCGCAGAGGCACCCGTGAACGATTCCGGTGTGCAGTCCTTCCTGGTCACCTTCATCATCCGCCGCTTCGATCCGGAGCAGGACGCCGAGCCGCGCTGGGTGGACTACGACGTCGAGCTGTACGCGACCGACCGCGTGCTCGACGCCCTGCACAAGATCAAGTGGGAGGTCGACGGGTCGCTGAGCTTCCGCCGCTCCTGCGCCCACGGCATCTGCGGGTCGGATGCCATGCGCATCAACGGCCGCAACCGCCTGGCCTGCAAGACGCTGATCAAGGACCTCGACATCTCGAAGCCGATCTACGTCGAGGCCATCAAGGGTCTGCCGCTGGAGAAGGACCTCATCGTCGATATGGAGCCGTTCTTCGCCTCGTACCGCGAGGTGCAGCCGTTCCTGATCGCCAGCTCCACCCCGGAGAAGGGCAAGGAGCGCGTGCAGTCCATCGCCGACCGCGCGATCTTCGACGACACCACCAAGTGCATCCTCTGCGCCGCGTGCACCTCGTCGTGCCCCGTGTTCTGGACCGACGGACAGTACTTCGGCCCGGCCGCGATCGTCAACGCGCACCGCTTCATCTTCGACTCGCGCGATGACGCGGCCGACGTGCGCCTGGACATCCTCAACGACAAGGAGGGCGTGTGGCGCTGCCGCACGACCTTCAACTGCACCGAGGCATGCCCGCGCGGCATCGAGGTCACCAAGGCCATCGCCGAGGTCAAGCAGGCCGTCCTCCGCGGCGGTCGCTGACCCGAAGGCATCCGCGTGCGCGCCCGACTGACTCGTTCGGCCGGGCGCGCCACCGTTTTCGCGCGTCGCACGGCCGCGCTCTTCCCGATTCGCGTCTGGCGACGCTTTCTGCGCCGCAACGGCTTCCTGCTGTCGGCTGGTATGGCGTACCAGGCTCTGTTCGCCCTGTTCGCGCTGCTCTACGTCGCCTTCGCCGCCACGGGTGTCTGGCTCGGCGGCAGCGGCCCCGCCATCGATGCGCTCATCGATGTGGCCAACAGCTATCTGCCGGGGATCATCGGTCAGAACGGCATCGCGGACCGCGCGGATGTGCACGAGCTGGTGGCGTCCGCCGCCGGCACCTTCACGATCACCGGACTCATCGCCACCGGGGTGGCCATGTGGACGGCCATCGGCGCGGTCACCTTCACACGTCGCGCCGTGCGCGACATCTTCGGACTGCCATTCGACTCGCGCAGCTACCTGCTGCTGAAACTGCGCGACGTGGTGGCCGCACTGGCGTTCGGCCTCGCGCTGCTGGTCGGAGCGGTGCTCAGCGTCGGCGGGGTCTGGGCGCTGACACAGCTGCTGGACCTGTTCGGACTGAGCATCGCAAGCACAGTCAACGACCTGCTGCTGCGCGGATCCACCGTGCTCGTCCTGATCGCCATCGACACGGCCACCATCGCCCTGCTGGTGCGATTCCTCACCGGCACGTCGCTGCGCTGGCGAACCATCTGGCCCGGCGCGGCGATGGGCGGACTCGCCGTCGCCCTGCTGCAGCTCGGCGCCGGACTGCTGCTCTCGCACACCCCCGGCAATCCCCTGCTGGCCACCTTCGCCGTCATGGTGGCCCTGCTGCTGTGGTGCCGTCTGGTGGCATCCGTCATCCTGCTCGCCGCCTCCTGGATCGCGCTGAGCGCGCAGGATCGCAACGAGCCGCTCGTGCGGATGGATGTCGCCGGCCGTCGTTAGGCTGGAGACATGCCCCATCTGCGCGTCGCCTCTGTCAACGTCAACGGGATCCGCGCGGCGGTCCGCAACGGCATGCACTCCTGGCTGGATGCTGCCGCCGTCGATGTCCTCACGCTTCAGGAGGTGCGCGGACAGGACGAGCACCTCGAGGAGGCCTTCCCCGGCTGGTCGATGCTGCACGACGTCGCCACCGCCAAGGGCAGAGCCGGTGTCGCCGTGCTCAGCCGCACGCCGGCGATCGCCTCGCGCACGACGCTGGGAGCGGACGACTTCGACTCGGCCGGTCGCTGGCTGGAGGCCGACTTCGAGATCGACGGCGTTCCTCTGACCGTCGTCAGCGCCTACGTCCACTCCGGCGAGGCCGACACCCCCAAGCAGGTGGAGAAGTGGAAGTTCCTCGACGCCATGAGCACGCGCATGGCGCAGCTCGGCGCAGACGACGCCCTCGCGCTCGTCACAGGTGATCTCAATGTGGGACATCGTCCCCTGGACATCCTGAACTGGAAGGGCAACGTGAAGAAGTCCGGTTTCCTCGCCCGCGAGCGCGCCTACTTCGACCGCTTCCTCGGCGCTGCGGGCGAGCCCGTGGCCGGCCAGGAGGGCATCGGCCGCGGCATGGTCGGCCAGCTCAGCGACACGCGCCCCTACGCGTCGGAGAACGGCGGCACGGGACTCGGCTGGATCGACGTGGGCCGGGCCGCGCACGGCGAGGTCGACGGCCCGTACACCTGGTGGTCCATGCGCGGCCAGGCCTTCGACAACGACAGCGGCTGGCGCATCGACTACCACCTGGCGACGCCGGCCCTCGCCGCGCGCGCGACCGGGTACCGCGTCGCCCGCGCGGCCACCTATGCGGAGCGCTGGAGCGACCATGCGCCCGTGATCGTCGACTACACCTCCGACAAATAGGATTGACCTGTGATGAAACCACGCCTCTACTCAGGAATGCAGCCCTCCGCCGACTCGCTCCACGCCGGCAACTACATCGGTGCTCTCCTGCAGTGGCGCGAGATGCAGTCGTCGTTCGACGCGTTCTTCTCCGTCGTCGACCTGCACGCCATCACGGTTCCGCAGGATCCGGCCGAGCTGCGGGAGAAGACCCGTCGCACCGCCGCGCAGTACATCGCAGCGGGCATCGAGCCGTCCAAGTCGACACTGTACGTGCAGTCCCACGTGCGTGCGCACGCCGAGCTCGCCTGGATCCTCAGCACGATCACCGGCTTCGGCGAGGCCGGTCGGATGACGCAGTTCAAGGACAAGTCCGCGCGCTACGGCGCCGACTCCACCTCGGTCGGGCTGTTCACCTACCCCGTGCTGATGGCGGCCGACATCCTGCTCTACCAGAGCGAGCTCGTACCGGTCGGCGACGACCAGAAGCAGCACGTCGAGCTCACCCGCGACCTCGCCGAGCGCTTCAACAAGCGATTCGGCAAGGCGTTCACGATTCCTAGGGCCGTGATCCAGAAGGACACCGCCCGCATCTACGACCTGCAGAATCCGTCTTCGAAGATGTCGAAGTCCGCCGAGAGCGAGGCGGGCGTGCTGTGGCTGCTGGATGACCCGGCGAAGTCGGCGAAGAAGATCATGCGCGCGGTGACCGACACCGAGGGATCCGTCCGCTACGACCGCGAGAACAAGCCCGGCGTCTCCAATCTGCTCACCATCTACGCGGCCCTCACCGGGCGCCAGGTGGGCTCGATCGAGGACGAGTACGCCGGTCGCGGATACGGCGAATTCAAGAAGGGCCTCGCCGAGGTCGTCGTCGAGGAGTTCGGCCCGGTGCGCGATCGTGCGAACGCGCTGCTCTCCGACCCCGCCGAGCTGGACCGACTGCTGGCCATGAACGCGGCAAAGGCCGACGCGGTCGCGGACGCGACGCTTGCCGACGTGTACGACAAGGTCGGACTGCTGCGTCGCCTCTGAGGGCGCCCGCGCACAAGTGATCCGGAGGATGTCGTGAGCACCCCGCAGTTTCCCGTCCCCGGTGGCGACAGCCCCGTCGGGCCACCACCGCCTCCGGCGACGGCGCCCGCAGGGGTGCCCGCCGCTCCCCCGGGCGCCTACGGCGTCCCCGCCGGGGGCTACCCGGCCGGCGGCCACCCGGTCGGCGGCTATCAGGTTCCGCCGGCCGCACCACCCGCACCGCGCACGACGGGAGCCATGGCGCTGATCGTGGCGCTGATCGCCGTGATCATCGTCCCGATCGTGGCGGCCGTGATGGCCTATCAGATCGGGGCGATCCTCCCGAACGCCCGCATCGGAATCGACTCCTCGCTCGCCGACGACCTCTCGATCCTGACCCCGGTGCGCACCCAGGTGCTCTGGGCTGAGGTCGCGTTCTGGTCCGGCACCGTGCTGGGCGTCGGCGCGATCGTGCTCGGGATCATCGCCGCGGCGAAGCGGCGCGGGCGAGGCCTGGGCGTCACCGCCATCGTGCTGGCGGTGCTCGGACCGTTCGGATTCTTCCTGGCGGTCTCGATCTTCCTCGGAATCGGCGCGGCCGCTTCGGCATCCGGCGGCATCTGACCGCGCGAACCCGCTCGGCTCGCGTCAGGCGCGGGAGTGGTGCTTCTGCTGCGCGGCGACCAGTCCCTCGTCGATCAGCTGCTCCACGGCATCCGCGACGTCCGACAGGAAGTTCGGCAGCGTCTTCAGCTCCACGGTGCCGAACGGTGCGAGCACCCAGTCCGCGGGGTCCTGACGACCGGTCGGGCGGCCGATGCCGGCCCGCACTCGCGGGAAATCGGCAGTGGTCAATGCACGGGCGATGTCGCGGACGCCGTTGTGGCCGCCGTGGCCGCCGCCGACCTTGAGCCGGATGCTGTCGTAGGGGATGTCCAGCTCGTCGTGCACCACGACCACGTGATCGGGTTCGACGGAGTAGAAGCGCGCGAGGGCCGCGACCGGCGTGCCCGAGACGTTCATGAACGAGTTGAGCTTGGCGAGCACGAGCTTGTCCCCGCCGGGGCGCAGCCACGTCTCCACGACGCGCGCGCCGGCCTTGTGCTCCCGGAACCGCTCACCACGTCGCTCGGCGAGCTCGTCGACGACCATCTGCCCGATGTTGTGCCTTGTCGGCGCGTACCGGGGCCCCGGGTTGCCGAGGCCGACGATGAGCCAGGTGGATGCCATGCTCGATCCCTCTCGATGTATATGAGGAAGGGGGCGCGAATGCTCGCGCCCCCTTCCGGAAAATCTTCAGCAGATCACTCGGCTGCGGACTCCTCGGCGGCGGCCGGAGCAGCAGCCTCCTCGGCGCTCTCCTCGGCGACCTCGGCCGCGGGCACGGAGACCGCGACGAGCAGCAGATCGGCGTCGTCGACGAGAGCGGCGCCCTTGGGCAGGGTGACGTCACCGGCGGTGATGTGCGCGCCCTCTTCGAGACCCTCGACCGAGACCTCGACGTTCTGTGGGATGTGAGTGGCCTCGACCTCGAGCTTGATCGTCGCGACGTCGACCGTCACGATGGTGCCCGAGAACGACTCGCCGGTCACGACGACGGGGACCTCGACGGTGACCTTCTCGCCCTTCTTCACGACCAGCAGATCGATGTGCTCGATGATCTGGCGCACCGGGTCACGCTGCACGTCCTTGACGAGCACCAGGCTCGACTTGCCGTCGATGTCGAGCTCCAGCAGCGCGTTGGCGCGGCGGATGATCAGCGAGACCTGGTGGCCGGGCAGTGCGACGTGAACGGGGTCTTCTCCGTGGCCGTAGATGACCGCAGGGATCTTGCCCTCGGCGCGCAGGCGGCGGGCGAAGCCCTTGCCGAAGCTGGTGCGGAGGTCTGCGAGGACCTTGTTGTCGTCAGACATGATGTTCTCCTTCAGACGCGCGGCGACGAGCCGCGCGGTGGTCGATGGTGTCGGCGCCTCGGCACGGACTCGAGGACGCGAGACCACGATGCTCATCTGACCATGGGGCTTCACATCACCGCGTCGATCACGGATGAGCGCGCACGCGCGACATCCCTCGCCGAGGAACTCCTTCATCGTACCCGAAACCCCGGTAGGCTGGTGACATGCTCGATGCCGCCTTCCTCTCCCACGTCATCTTCTGGATCATCGGCGCGATCGCCGTGTGCGGCGTGGTCTCGGCCTTCGCCGCGATGTTCTTCATGGGACGCTCCGGCTACCGCAAGGACTGAGCGGGTCGACGACCCCCGTCCCCGTTCGTGACACGAACGGATCTCCGGCGTACGGCAGCCGATACTCTGAGATCACCTGAATCCATGATCGAGGAGCTATCAGTGCCCGAAGCATCTGCCAATATCGGAGTCGTCGGACTCGCCGTGATGGGATCGAACCTGGCCCGCAATCTTGCGTCGCGTGAGGGCAACACGGTGGCGGTGCTGAACCGCAGCCGCGCCAAGACGGATGAGCTGGTCTCGGCTCATCCGGAGGCGGGGTTCGTTGCGGCGTTCTCGTACGAGGAGTTCGCCGCGAGTCTGCAGCAGCCGCGGACGGCGATCATCATGGTCAAGGCCGGTGGGCCCACGGATGCGGTGATCGATGAGCTGGTGCGGGTCTTCGAGCCGGGCGACATCATCGTCGATGGGGGCAACGCGTACTTCCCCGACACGATCCGCCGTGAGAAGGCGGTCCGTGAGACGGGCATCAATTTCGTCGGTGCGGGGATCTCCGGTGGTGAGGAGGGCGCACTGCTCGGGCCGTCCATCATGCCGGGCGGGTCGGATGAGTCGTGGGTGACGCTCGGCCCGATCCTCCGCTCGATCGCCGCGGTCGCGGAGGGTGAGCCGTGTGTGACGCACATCGGTCACGACGGTGCGGGGCATTTCGTGAAGATGGTGCACAACGGCATCGAGTACGCCGACATGCAGCTCATCGCCGAGGCGTACGACCTGATCCGCCGCGGCACCGGCAAGTCCCCCGCGCAGATCGCGGACATCTTCGCCGAGTGGAACCGTGGCGAGCTGGAGTCGTACCTGATCGAGATCACCGCCGAGGTGCTGCGTCAGGTGGACGCGGAGACCGGGCTGCCGCTGGTGGATGTCATCGTGGACCAGGCAGGTGCCAAGGGCACCGGCGCGTGGACCGTGCAGACCGCGCTGTCTTTGGGTGTTCCGGTGTCCGGGATCGCGGAGGCGACCTTCGCCCGTTCCCTGTCCTCGCACCCCGAGCAGCGCGCGGCAGCCGGGTTCCTGCCCGGACCCGAGGACGCGTTCGAAGTCGAGGACGAGGACGCCTTCATCGAGGACGTGCGCCTGGCCCTGTACGCGTCGAAGATCGTCGCCTACAGCCAGGGGTTCGATGAGATCCGTGCGGGAGCTGGCGAGTACGACTGGCAGATCGACCTCGGAGCCGTGTCGAAGATCTGGCGCGGCGGGTGCATCATCCGCGCCCAGTTCCTCAACCGCATCGCCGACGCCTACGCCGAGGCTCCCGAGCTGCCCGTGCTGCTGACCGCACCGTACTTCGCCGAGGCCCTCACCCGCGCCCAGGGCGCCTGGCGGCGCGTGGTCATCGCCGCCGCCGAAGCCGGCATCCCCGCCCCCGCGTTCAGCTCCTCGCTGTCGTACTACGACGGGATCCGCGCCGACCGCCTGCCCGCAGCTCTCGTCCAGGGACAACGCGACTTCTTCGGCGCACACACCTACAAGCGCACCGACAAGCCCGGCACCTTCCACACCCTCTGGTCCGGCAACCGCACCGAAATCGAAGCCGAAGACACCCACTGAGGCATCCGGGCGCGCCCGCGCCGCACACAGAAGCTCCATAGGATTCCCATTGGATTCTTGAGGCGCGGGCGCGCACACTGGACGCATGAGTCACGATCACCCGGACCTCCGCCGCGCCGACGGCGGACCGCTGCGCATCCTCGCGGTCGACGATGAGCCCATGCTCACCGACCTGCTGGCGATGGCGCTGCGCATGGAGGGCTGGGAGGTGCGCACCGCCGGCTCCGGACTGGAGGCGCTGCAGGTCGCGCACGACTTCGAGCCCGACGCACTCGTGCTGGACGTCATGATGCCGGATCTCGACGGCATGGGCGTTCTGCGCCGCCTGCGCGAGGCCGGCAACCTGGTCCCCGTGGTCTTCCTCACCGCCAAGGACTCCCTCGGAGATCGCATCGCCGGGCTCACCGCCGGCGGCGACGACTACGTCACCAAGCCGTTCAGCCTGGAGGAGGTCATCGCGCGCCTGCGGGCTGTGATCCGCCGTTCGGGCCAGGGCCGCACCGAGGACGAGCAGTCGATCCTGCGGGTCGCTGACCTCTCCCTCAACGAGGACAGCCACGAGGTCATGCGCGGCGACGACGAGATCGAACTGACCGCCACCGAGTTCGAGCTGCTGCGCTTCCTGATGCGCAACGAGCGCCGCGTGCTGTCCAAGGCGCAGATCCTCGACCGGGTGTGGAGCTACGACTTCGGCGGCAAGTCCTCGGTCGTCGAGCTGTACATCTCGTACCTGCGCAAGAAGATCGACGCCGGCCGCACTCCCCTGCTGCACACCGTGCGCGGAGTCGGCTACATGATCAAGTCCCCGCAGTAGGCGATCGTGTTCGCACGCCCGGTGAGCCTGCAGGCGCGGCTGATGGCCGCCGTGATCGGCTTCGTCTCCCTCATCCTCGTGGTGGTCGCCATCATCACCAGCGCCACGCTCGGCAACTCGCTCGAGCAGCGTCTGCGGGATCAGCTGTCCAGCTACTCAGCCGGCATCAAGGGATGGGTGACCGACACCGAGGCGCTGACCAGTATCAGAGGAACAGAGCTGACCGCGGACCGGGTGCTCACCGGCCGGCGCGTGCCCCTCGGGCTGCTGCTCGCCGTGCAGCCGCCGAACCAGTCCGCCTCGGGGGTCACGGTGTCCTCGGACGGCCTTCAGAGCCTCTCCGCCGGCGATCTGTTCGAGCTCACCCAGGCGCTGCGCTCCGACGGCAGCGCCGTCGTGTCCCTGCACTCCGGCGGGTCCTACCTCGTCACGATCTCGCAGACCGAAAACGGCACGATCGTGGTCACCGGTCTCTCCCGTGCGGAGATCCAGGGCACCCTGGGCGACCTGTTCACCGTGATCGCGCTCGCGACCCTGGGCGGTCTGCTGCTGCTCGCGATCACCACCGCCCTGACCATCAGCATGGGTCTGCGTCCGCTGCGCGCAGTCGCCGCCACCGCCACGCGCGTCGCAGGCCAGCCGCTGGATCGCGGTGAGGTGAGCATCACCGAGCGCGTGCCCGAGTACGAGGCCGATCCGCGCACCGAGGTCGGCCGCGTGGGCATCGCTCTGAACACTCTGCTCGACCACGTCGACACGTCACTGGCTGCGCGTCAGCGCAACGAGGAGCGGATGCGGCGATTCGTCGCGGATGCCAGCCATGAGCTGCGCACACCGCTGGCCTCCATCCGCGGCTACTCCGAGCTCTCGCTGCGGGCGCTGAGCCAGAACCAGGGCCCGGACACCGTCGCAGACACCACGTCCGCCCTGGAGCGCATCCAGGCGCAGTCGCTGAGAATGACGCGTCTGGTCGAGGATCTGCTGCTGCTCGCCCGACTCGACGAGGGCCAGGAGCTGGTGCGGGGCTCCGTCGATCTCACGCAGCTCGCCGTGGAGGCGCTCTCCGATGCGCAGCCGACCGCCCTCGACCACGACTGGGAGCTGGACGTCCCCGAGCAGCCGGTCCTGCTCTCCGGCGATGCGGGACGCCTGCACCAGGTTCTCGCCAACCTGCTGGCCAATGCCCGCACGCACACGCCGGCAGGCACGACGATCACCCTGTCGCTCGCCGTGGAGGCGCAGTCGGCGGTGCTGCGCGTGCACGACGACGGCCCCGGCATAGATCCAGACGTGCGCGAGGAGCTGTTCGCCCGCTTCGCCCGCGGCGACGTGTCGCGCGCCCGGCAGTCCGGTGGCACCGGCCTGGGCCTCGCCATCGCGAAGGCCATCGTCGAGGGGCACGGCGGCAGCGTCGACGTCACCAGCGCCCCGGGCGACACGACCTTCACGGTGCGCCTGCCGGTGGCACCCGCCGCCCCTCCGTCGGCGCCGCAGCCGCCGACCGCGCCCGTCCCGACTCCGGCTCAGTAACCGGCGAACGCGTCGGTCGTCAGACTGCGGGTCTTCTGCAACGCGGGAGCGAGATCGGCGATCAGCCTCGGCGGGCCGGAGATGAAGGCGTGCCGGGAGGCGATGTCGGGAACGACGCACTCCAGGCCCGCCGCGTCCAGGCGCACGCCCTGCGCCCACGACCAGTTCGGCGACAGCCCGGTCGGCTCGTCACGGGTGAAGACCACAGCGCGCACCCCGGTGGCCTCCAGCTCGTCGCGGAAAGCCAGCTCCGAGGCGTCGGATGCCACGTAGACGAGCACCACGTCGCGCTCGACGCCACGTGCCTGCATCTGCCGCAACTGCGAGACGAACGGCGTCACGCCGATCCCGGCCGCGACCATCAGCACAGGCGCATCGCCGCGCGGCAGCACGAAGTCGCCCCAGGTGCCGGTGACGGCCAGCACTGCCCCCGGCTCGGCCGCGGCGAGGGCGCGCTTGTAGCTGGACGGATGCTTCTGATCGCCGTTCTTGTAGGCGATGCGCAGGGTCGGAAGGTCGGCCGGCGCGGAGACGATGCTGAACTCGCGCCGGGTGCCTCTGGCGTCCGGCCGCCGATGCGGCACATCGAGTTCGAGGTACTGTCCGGGAAGGAAGCTCAGCCGCCCCTTCGTACGGAAAGTGAGCTCCTGCGCCGTCGGTGTCACCATCTGCCGCTTCTCCAGCACCAGCCGCACCGAACCGCGCACGGCGAAGGCGAACGCGAGGAGGTTCCCGATGAGCAGCGCGCGCTCCTGACCGAGCGTGAACAGGCTGCCGATCATGATCGGCCAGCCGGCCAGCACGCCGACGAGCGCGGCGACGCTGAACTGCTGCCAGCGCCGCGGCGGCAGGGTGAGCGGCTCGGAGAGCATGAACGCGCCGAGGAAGAGGTAGGGCGTCTGCGCGACGGAGAAGAAGATCGCATCCTGCAGCGTGAAGCCCAGCCCCGCAGCCTGTGCCTGCACGGCCTGGCGCACCACGGAGACGCCCACCACGACCAGCAGGAACACCAGCACGATGCGCACCTTCTCGGTGCGCCACAGCACGATCAGGCCGAGCACTGCGACGGCGATCGACAGCGCCGGAGTGCCGACCCACCAGGAGGAGAACGAGCCCAGTCCGAAGACGGTGACGATCGCCGCGCCGAAAGCCGCCGGGTTGAGGATGTGGCGTCCGCGCCAGGCGATCAGGTACTTCGACAGGCTCGCGACGGCACCGGCGAGTGCGTTGCCCGCGAGCCCCGTCGCGGTCAGCGACGGCTGCAGCACGAACAGCAGGATGAGCGCGGTGACCAGCGAGGATTCGATGCGCCACGGCAGGCGCAGGATGCGCTGGGCGATGGCGTCGACCAGCGAGATCGTCACGGCCAGCACCGCGAAGGAGGCCAGAATCTCCGCGGCCGTCGGGGTGAGCACCCCGACGAAGGAGAAGCCGAGCGCGAGAAGCGCCAGCGCAACCAGGGCGAAGAAGACGAGCCGGTACATCGAGAGGCCGCCGAGCACGGCGAGCACGCGCTGCCGCAGCGCGGTGAGAGACGGTATCACCCCTCTACTCTTCCCTATCCGTCATGGTGCGGGCTCGGTCCCGAACAGTTCTCCGTCGAAACCGTGCGACCATTCGGCCCTCCCGTCGGTCGACATCCGCACCCAGTCGACGCCCCAGCGGGCGGCCAGCTCCGCCCCGCCGTCGAAGAACAGCGCGGTCGCGATGGCATCCGCGTGCATGGCGTCGTCGGCGATGGCCCAGGTCGCCGCCCACGTGCGCACCGGCCGCCCGGTTCGCGCGTCGAGCACGTGGTGCAGTCCGTCGCCCCAGGCGCGGCGGTTCACGGCCGACGCGCACAGTGCCCGGTCGGCCACCTCGACCACGCCTATCGCGGAGGTCGGGTCGTACGGATGCTCCAGCCCGACCCGCGCGCTTCCACCGCGGACGCGCAGGTCTCCCCCGGCATCCACGATGAGGCGCCCGGGTACGGTCGCGAGGGTCTCTGCGACCAGGTCGACCAGGCGCCCCTTCCCCAGGGCGCCGATGTCGATCGTCGCCGGCTCTCGGAGAGTCAGCTCGGACGATGTCAAGCGCAGCATCCGCTCCCAGTCCCGGGGTGCCGCCTGCGGCTCGCCGGGGTGCAGGGTGAAATCGGCGTCGTAGCCGAGCGCCTCCAGGCCTGCTCCGATCAGCGGGTTCACGGCGCCACCGGTCGCCGTGGACAGCTCCCGATACAGCTCGAGCATGACCGTCGCGTCCTCCGGAGCAGGAACAGCGCCACCGTGCGCGCGCAGTCGCGACACGACGGAGTCCGCCCGGAACCGAGACCACTCGGCGTCGAAGCGAGCGATCACCGCGGTGACCGCGACGAGTTCCGAGGCGGGCAGCGGCTCGTCCGCGACGATCTCCCATCGGGTGCCGATCGCCTCGAATCCCCAGATGCTCACGACAGGACCGCGCTCACGCCGCCACCGACCTACTTCGCCGCGGCCGCGGCCTCGTCCTTGATCTTCACGAGCGCCTGATCGAAGCCGCCGCTGGTCAGCGAGGAGCCGGCGACCCGGTCGACCTGAAGCTCGTCGAGCCTGTGCCCGACGACGACATCCGCGATGCCGGCGACGAACTGCCCCTGGTAGCGGGTGGTCTCCCGGGTGAGCGGCTCTCCGGTGACCTCGACGTCGGTGACGACGTCGTCCTTCAGGGTGATCGTGACCGAGATCGACTCCACCGTCTCGGGCGTCTTGTACGCGCCGTCGGCCGTGTAGGTGCCGTCGGCGTAGGGCGCCGTGGAATCGGTGGACGTCGGCGCCGGATCGGCCTTCGGGGACTCGGCCTGCGCCGCGCCCGAGCATCCGGCCAGCAGCAGGGCACCGGCCACGCCCGCGAGGGCGGCACCGGTGCGAAGAGCGGGAGGGGTGTTCATTCCCCCAGCCTGCGGCATCCGCCTATGAGAATCTGTGGAGCCTGCGCACCCTCTGAAACTCAGGCGTCGCCGTTGAACATGCTCGTGACCGAGCCGTCTTCGAAGACCTGCTTGATCGCCGCAGCGAGCAGCGGGGCGATGGGCAGGATGGTGAGTCCTTCCCAGCGGCGCGACTCGGTCAGTGGGATCGTGTCGGTGATGACCACCTCGTCGATCGCCTCGTCCTGCAGGCGGTGGGATGCCGGGTCGCTGAAGATCGCGTGCGTGGCGGCGACGATCACCCTGCGGGCGCCACTGGCCTTGAGCGCCTGGGCGGCCTTGACGATCGTGCCGCCGGTGTCGATCATGTCGTCGACGAGCAGGCAGGTACGACCCTCGACGGCGCCGACGATCTCGTGCACGGAGACCTGGTTGGCGACCTTCGGGTCGCGGCGCTTGTGGATGATCGCCAGCGGCGCGTTCAGACTGTCCGACCAGGTATCGGCGACACGGACGCGGCCCATGTCGGGCGAGACGATGGTGAGCGTCTCACGGTCCTCCGGTGTGAGGGTGCTGCGGAAGTGCTCGAGAAGAACGGGCTTGGCGAAGAGGTGGTCGACGGGCCCGTCGAAGAAACCCTGGATCTGAGCGGCGTGCAGGTCGACGCTCATCACACGGTCCGCACCGGCGACCTTGAGCATGTCGGCGACCAGACGGGCACTGATCGGCTCGCGGCCGCGGCCCTTCTTGTCCTGACGTGCGTAGGGGTAGTACGGGGCGACGACGGTGATGCGCTTGGCGGATGCGCGCTTGGCGGCATCCAGCATGATCAGCGTCTCCATCAGCCACTCGTTGATCGGCTCCCCGAAGGACTGCACGATGAACAGATCGCAGCCGCGGATCGACACCTCGAAGCGGGCGTAGATCTCGCCCGAGGCGAAGGTGCGGTGCTCGACGGGCGCCATCTCCTGCCCCAGTGCCGCGGCGACCGCGGCAGTCAGCGCCGGATGCGAGCGTCCGCCCGCGACGACCAGACGCTTCTTGGTCTTCGCGATGAGACCGGGGGCGACCCCGTTCACGCGATCCAGCGCCACAGTCTTCTTCTTCTTCCCCATCCGAGCCGCCTATTCCGCCGATCGTTCCCGCACGGCTGCATCCGCCGCGCCGGTTCCTGCCCTGTTCTTCTCGACCCACCCCTCGATGTTGCGCTGAGGGGCCACGCTCATGGCCAGCGCGCCTGCGGGGACGTCCTTGCGGACGACGGCGCCTGCACCGGTCTTCGCACCTGCTCCCAGCCTAACGGGAGCGACCAGCACCGTGTGCGAGCCGGTGTGCACCTCGTCGCCGATCTCGGTGCGGTGCTTGTTCACATCGTCGTAGTTCGCGGTGATGGTGCTCGCGCCGAGGTTCACGTGCCGACCGATCGTGGCATCGCCCACATAGGACAGATGCGGCACCTTGCTGCCCTCGCCGATCTGCGTGTTCTTCGTCTCGACGTACGCACCGATCTTGCCGTCGGCGCCGAGGACGGTGCCCGCACGAAGGTACGAGAACGGTCCGACCGTCGCCCGGGCTCCGATCACCGCGAGGTTCGCATCGGTGCGCTTGACGACCGCGTCCTCGCCGACCTCGCAGTCGATCAGCGTGGTGTCGGGACCGATCGTGGCACCCGCGGCGATCACGCTGGCACGCAGGATCTGCGTGTTCGGCAGCACCGTCACGTCCGGGGCGAGCACCGCATCGTCGTCGATCCAGGTGGTCGCCGGGTCGACGATCGTGACGCCCTCGCGCTGCCAGTGGCGCACGATGCGCTGGTTGAGCACGCGGCCCGCCTCGGCGAGCTGGGCGCGGTCGTTGACCCCGAAGGTGGATGCCGCGTCTCCCGCGAGCTCGGCGGCGACCGGCTCAGCGGCGCCGCGGAGCAGGCCGATCACATCGGTGAGGTACATCTCGCCCTGGGCGTTGTTCTGATCCACCCGCGCCAGGTATGTGCGCAGCAGCGGCGCGCGGAACACGTAGACGCCGGCGTTGATCTCGGTGACGGCCGCCTCGTCGTCGGTGGCGTCCTTCTGCTCGACGATCCGCTCCACGACGCCGTCGGCGCCGCGGATGATGCGTCCGTAGCCGGTCGGGTCGTCGAGATGGGCGCTGAGAAGGGTGGCAGCCGCGGATGCCGCCCGGTGCCCGGCGAGGAGGGCTTCGAGGGTGTCGGCCTGCAGCAGCGGAACGTCACCGGAGAGCACCAGCACGTCACCGTCGAAGTCGGCCGGCAGCGCTTCCAGTGCCACCTGCACCGCGCGGCCGGTGCCGGGGATGTCGTCCTGATCGATGATCTCCGCATCCGGGTACTGCTCGGCGAGGGTCGCGACCACCTGATCGCGCTCGTGGCGCACGACGACCTCGATGTGCTGTGCGCCCAGCGCTCGGGCCGTGCCCAGCACATGGCCGACCAGCGGCCGTCCGCCGATCTCGTGCAGCACCTTCGGAAGGCGTGACTTCATGCGGGTGCCCTGGCCTGCAGCCAGGACGATGATCGCGAGCGTGTTCTCCGTCATGCTCCGCCGCCAGGACTCGAACCTGGACCTAACAGCTCCAAAGGCTGTCGTGCTGCCATTACACCACGGCGGACCGCGGCCGGGCTGACAGCGCAGCCGCCTGATAAGTCTGCCACGACCGCACCTGTGCGCTTGGACAGGTGCAGCACCTCCGGGTGCGCGATGATGGACGGATGAGCGAGGCGGATGAGGTCGATCGGATCGTCGGTGCGTGGAACACGCAGCGACCCGACCTGGACTTCTCGCCCCTGGAGGTGCTCTCGCGCATGGATCGGCTCTCGCGCCAACTCGACCGGGCCCGGCGCGAGGTGTTCCACCGCAGCGACATCGAGCCGTGGGAGTGGGACGTGCTCTCCGCGCTGCGCCGCGCGGGTGCGCCGTTCACCCTGTCCCCCAAACAGCTGCTGCAGCAGACGCTGGTCACCAGCGGCACCATGACCAACCGCATCGACCGGCTCGTGGCGCGGCGGTTCGTGCGCCGCGAGGCCGACCCCGGCGACGGCCGCAGCATCCTCGTCATCCTCACCGACGACGGGAAGGTGCGGGCGGATGCCGCGATCACCCGCCTGGTCGATGCCGAGGCCGAGATGCTGCATGCCCTGCCCCGGGCCGACCGCGATCGGCTGGCCGGGCTGCTGCGCAAGCTCAGCCTGAGCTTCGACGCGTGATCGGGGCGCGACTCATGAGTGGAGCTGTGCTCTGATGGCGATGGCCTCTCCCCTGCCGGTGCGCGACGGCGTGGGCGCGACGCGCCTGCACCTGCCGATGTCGGGCGCCTGGCCCACAGTGGGCGCGTTCATGTCCGAGCGGTTCTTCCACCTGGATCCCGAGAAGCTGCTTGCGCGCTTCGACCGCGGCGAGATCGTGGCGAGCGACGGATCGGCGGTGCCTCATGCGACGCCCCTCGGCGTGCACGAGTTCGTCTGGTACTACCGGGAACCGCCGGTCGAGAGGACGATCCCGTTCGAGGTCGAGGTGCTGCATCAGGACCGCGACCTGGTGGTGGTCGACAAGCCGCATTTCCTGCCGACCACGCCGGGCGGCAAGTACGTGCAGAACTCCGCCCTGGTGCGGCTGCGCAAGCTGCTCGATCTGCCTGAGCTGGCCCCGATACACCGCCTGGATCGCGCCACGGCGGGATTGCTGATGTTCGCGACCAGGCCGCAGTCGCGCGGCCCGTACCAGTTCATGTTCGAGAAGCGGAAGGTCGAGAAGGTCTACGAGGCGGTCTCCGCGGCGCCGGCCGGCTGGGATGCCGCGGCACCCGCCTTGGACGGCCGGCCTTTCCCGGTCGTCTTCCGCAACCACATCGTGAAGGAGCGCGGGCGCGTCTGCGTACAGGTGGATGCCGAGCGCGACCCCAACTCCGAGACCCTGATCGAGCTGATCGATTCCGACGATCGGGTGATCCACACGCTGCTGCGCCCGCACTCCGGCAAGATGCATCAGCTGCGGGTGCATCTCGCGGCACTGGGCGCCGGCATCCTGAACGACAGCTTCTACCCCGAGCTGCTGCCCGAGACTCCCGATGATCATTCCCGGCCGCTTCAGCTGCTGGCGCGCGAGCTGCGCTTCCTCGACCCGATCACCGGCGAGCCGCGCGAGTTCACGACCCGTCGGACCCTGCAGGACGCACCGCGAGCTCGCTGATCGGACGCGTCAGCGCCGCATGGCCTTGCGGGCCAGCTTCGTGCCGAGCAGCTGCACGAGATGCACGAACACGACGATGAGGATGATCGCCGCCCACATCACGACCGGCTCGAACTTGCGGAAGCCGTAGATCTGCGCGAACGCTCCCAGCCCGCCGCCGCCGATCAGGCCCGCCATCGCGGTCATGTCGATCAGCGCGACGACGATGAACGTGTAGCCGAGGATGAGCGGACCGAGCGACTCCGGGATCGCGACCGTGAACAGGATGCGCCACGGTCCGGCGCCCATCGCACGAGCCGCCTCGATGACACCGGGCGAGACCGAGACGAGGTGCTGCTCGACGATGCGGCCGATCGCGAAGGCCGCGGCGATGCCGATCGCGAAGGCGCCCGCGGTGGTGCCGATGCCGATGCCGATCACGGCACGGGTGACCGGCTGCAGCACGGCGATGAAGATGACGAACGGGATGGGCCGGAAGAAGTTCACCAGCAGCTCGAGCAGGCCGTTGACCAGGCGGTTCTGCATCAGCCCGCCCGGCCGTGTGACGTACAGTCCGACGCCGATGATCGTTCCGAGGATGCCTGCCAGCACGAGCGCGTACGTGGTCATGTACAGCGTCTCGAGCGCGGCATCCCAGAACTCGGGCCACAGTTCGTTGAGGCGATCCATCAGAGTGCCCCTTCCTGGATCTCGGTGACCGTGGCGTGTTCGCGGATCCGATCGAGGACGGCATCGACGGCGGCGTCCTCACCGCGGATCGCGAGCGTGAGGTGTCCGAAGGCACGACCTCGGATGTCGTTGATGCCGCCGTACACGAGCTCGAAGCCGAGACCGGCCTGGGCCAGCTCGAGGAGCACCTGCGCCTGCGAGGAGTCGCCGTCTCGGAACGAGAAGGTCACCAGCCTGCCCTCGTGCCGCCGGCGCAGCGCACCGACCTCGGCCGGCGACGGGATGCCCTTGATGACCGTGCCCACGAACCTCTGCGAGGCCGGGTTCTGCGGGTCGGAGAAGACCTGGAACACGTCGCCCTGCTCGATCACGCGGCCGTGCTCCATGACGGCGACCTTCGTGGCGATGGTCTGGATGACGTCCATCTCGTGGGTGATGACGACGATGGTGACGCCCTGCTCCTCGTTCACGCGCTTGAGCAGGTCGAGGACCTCGTGCGTGGTCTGCGGATCCAGGGCGCTGGTGGCCTCATCGGCCAGCAGGATGGCGGGTCGGGTGGCGAGCGCACGTGCGATGCCGACGCGCTGCTTCTGCCCGCCGGAGAGCTGTTCGGGGAAGGCCTTGGCCTTGTCGGCGAGTCCGACGAAGCGCAGCAGCTCGGTCACCCGCTCCTCGATGTCGGCCTTCACCCAGCCGGCGAGCTTGAGCGGATAGGCGATGTTCGCCCGCACCGTCTTGGAGGAGAACAGGTTGAACTGCTGGAAGATCATGCCGATGCCGCCGCGCACCCGGCGCAGCTCGCGCTCGGACAGCGCCGTGATGTCGACGCCATCCACCGTGATGGTTCCGCCCGTGGCGGGCTCGAGGGCGTTGATCAGGCGCACCAGGGTGGACTTGCCGGCCCCGGAGTAGCCGATGATGCCGAACACGTCACCCTGCTCGATGTCGAGGGTCACCCCGTCGACGGCGGTGACGACGGCATCGCCTTTGGACGCGGGCGGGTACGTCTTCGTGACGTCGGTGAGGGTCACGATGGCCATGTGGTTCTCCCTGTATGTGCGGGAATCCTGTGAGCGCGGGAATCGGGCGGTGCGACATGCGCACCGCCCGATTCTCCCGCAGTTCTGCGCTTGAGTGGGTCAGCCCTGCGCGGCGGTGTCCTTCTCGACCTTCTTCAGCGAGGACTCGAGGTCGGCGACCGGGGTCTTCAACGGCACGATGGTGTTGCCGGATGCCTCGGCGAGACCCTCCTGCACCTTCGGATCGTTCTGGAAGATGTCGACCAGCTTGAGGTACGTCTCGTTGTCCTTGTCCTCCGCGCGGGCGGCGAAGATGTTGACGTAGGGAAGCGCGTTCGCGTCGGACGGGTCGTCCTGCGCGATGGCATCCTCGAACTTCAGGCCCGCCTGGGTGACGAAGTCGTTGTTGATGATCGCCGCGGCGACATCCGGCAGCGAGTTCGGGATGAGCGCCGCCTCGAGGGCGATGACCTTGACCTTCGACTTCGCCTCGTCGACGTCTGACAGGTCGGAGAAGATCGTGCCACCGCTCTTGAGCTCGATGAGCCCGGCGGACTGCAGCACGAGCAGGGCACGCGCCTGGTTCGAGGCGTCATCGGGGACGGCGACGCTCTCGCCCTTCTTGATCTCGTCGACGTCCTTGACCTTCTTGGAGTACAGACCGAGGGGGTAGATGCCCGTCGAGCCGATCGGCACGAGGTCCTCACCCGAAGCCACGTTGTAGCCGGCCAGATACACGATGTGCTGGAACTGGTTGAGGTCGAGCTCCTTCGCGGTCAGTGCCGGGTTGGGCTGCTCGTAGGAGGCGAAGTCGACGAGCTCGACCGTGATGCCCTCCTTCTCGGCGGCATCGACGAAGGCGGGCCACTGCGGGTCGCTCTTGCCCACGACGCCGATCTTCACGACCTTGTCGGCGGCGGAGTCGCCGGACGGCTGGGCTGCGGGGTTCGAGGCGCAGCCGGCGAGGGATGCGATGAGGGCGACCGCTGCTGCGGCGGCTGCGAGGGTGGTGGTGCGACGGGACATGACTCGGGTTCTTCCTCTCGTGGGGGACTCCGAAAACGCTATGCGCCTTTACATGATCCGGCCGAATCGCGTCGTCACATGACGTCACAGCTCATGTACCGCTGCACGGCATCCGAATTCCTTGACCCCGCCGACCACCTCGGCTAAGCTCCACTGCTAGACAACTTCACAACCAGGTTGTTCTGACATAGATGTCGACAACGACGGCCACTCTCACGCTCCTTCACCAACGAAGCTGTGGGCCTGGCCCCGATGCTGAGAGCGAATTCATGAAGCCCTCGATGGTACGGACAGTGACGATCTCCACCACGCTCGGCTTGATGCTGAGCACCCACACGGCATCGCCTGCATCGGCGACCTCGACCGATCCGGTGTTCACAACGACGTGCGAACAGCACCAGGCGACCGAGGGAATGGTGCCGATCCGCTCGATCGACATCCCCATCGCCGGACCGGGCTGGTACGGCACGAACCCGACCTACGACTTCGAGACCACCGACATCCCCGCCGTCGATCGTGTCGGCTATTGCCTCGAGATGGAATCCGACTCCGGCGAGCAATGGGTATGGGCCGCGCATGAGGCGACCGGCGAAGCCAGCGACCTCAGGCTGCCGACCGGGCCGGCGGAGGTGACCCGTCGAGAGGCGCGCGACCTGACCGTCCGCTCCAACGTCGCCGGGGTGCCCCCCGTGGACCATGGGACCGGTTGGATCGAGATGTGGCCCAACAGCTACACGGCCACCGCCTCCCGCCTGCTGCCGGGGACGTACGACGGTGTGATCTTCAGCGGTGACGCGAAGGCGGATGCCGATGACATCCCCGTCGCGGGCGCCTACGGCTCGTTCCAGGTTCACCAGGTGACGGAGGATGCCGCGACGACAGTCCTGGCGGTCAACGGCTGGGCGAGCTCTCGCGCGGCGCTCGACCTCGGAATCGGCCAGTCGGACACCGGCCACCCCGACTGGACGTTCGCCGCGAATGCCGCGCAGTGGGACACACGCCGCCTGACTTTCTACGGTCGCCCCGCGGGCGTCGTGCTCGAGGCTGCTCCCGAACCCTGGCAGCTCATCCCGCGTGATGGTCAGGATGCGACCGAGGTCGGCGCTCGATTCGCCGGCCGTGTCACCTCGGCGGACATCACCGATATCATCCTGCGCAGCACGACGGGCAGCGACACGACGGAGCGGTCGCTCGACGTCGTGGGCGGAGCGTTCGACGTCGAAGCCCCGGTGCCGGTGGCGTTGGCCGATACGACCTTCGAACTCATCGCCGTGAGCGGGGGCACCAGACGCGTGATCCGGACGATCCCGGGCGTGGTCGGCGGCGACGTCTACGTGGTGCACGGTCAGTCCAACGCCTCCGCACGCCGCTGGGGAGATGTCGCGTACGCAGCCCAGGACCACTTCGTCCGCTCCTACGGATCGACCAGCGACGTGCCGCAGGTGTCGATCGGCGATCGCGGCTGGAGCGTCGGGCAGGCCGATACCGTCCTCAACCTGGGGTCGATCGGTCAGTGGGGAACCCGGTTCGGAGCCAGGCTCGCACGTGAGACGGGCGTACCCGTCGCCATCATGAACGGTGCTCACGGCGGCCACCCCGTGTCGTTCTTCGCACGGAACGACAGCGACCCGCAGGACCCGACCACCAACTACGGCCGACTTCTCGGACGCCTCGTCGACGGCGGACTCGCCGACCACGTCGCCGGCATCTTCTGGGTGCAGGGCGAGGACGATGCCAATGATGTGGCCACTCACGTGGCCGGTGTGACCGAGCTGATCAGTGATCTTCGGACAGACCTGGCCGCGTCTGCGGATGCGATCCCCGAGTTGTTCGAGGTGCAGGTCAGGCGATCACCGTGCACCGACACGCGCGCGACCGAGCTGCGCGATGCCCAACGCAGAATGGCGCGAGATCTCGGAGCCACGCTCATGACGCTCAACGGGCTGACGGACATCGTGGGCTGCCACTTCGACTTCGTGAACGGCTACCGTGACCTCGGCGACTGGGCCTTCGAGACCGTACGCAGCGTGATCGGCGGTCAGCCCGCCGCCGGAGTCCGTGCGGCTGATGCGTCCGCGGTGTCGCAGCTCACCCCGAGGCTGCTGCGCGTGCATCTCCTGCATCCGGATCCGCTCACGATCCCCGCGCAGGCCGGCGCGGGATTCGCGTTCGCGGGCAGTTCGATCGCCGTGACATCCGTGCGGCAGGACGGCGCGTCTCTCCTGCTGGAGACGAGCGCACCGGTCTCACCCGGCATGGTCCTGGAGTATGTCGGCTTCGGCGCCGGTGGCCCCTGGATCCGGAACAGGATCGGCATGGGCATGGTGACGTTCAGAGAGGACGTGCTCGCCGCTCCGGCCGATGAGACTGCGCCGGTGGTGTCTCTGGTGTCGCCGACGGCCGCGGGCCCGGTGCGCGAGGTCGTTATCGAGGTGACAGCAAGGGACGCGATCGGACTGACCAGCATCACCGCAGACCTCTACGACGGCGATCAACTCGTCAAGACCACCAAGACCACCATGGGCGGCGTCACCGCAGGAACCCACACCGCCACCGTCACCGTGCCCGACGGCGACTACACGATCCGCTACAACGCACAGGACACCACAGGGAACATCTCCGACACCGGCACATTCGACATCACCGTCGACACCACCGCGCCCACCGTGACCACGGACGACCATCCCCGCAACACCATCGAGAAGAACGGCGGCTACACCAAGGTGAGCTTCGTACTCGACGACACCCACGAGATCACCACCGTGACCCTCAACGGCCACACCATCGAGGTGACACCGGCCACACACCTCGAACTGCCCACCATCAAACCGGGAACCCTCGGCGCCATCCGCGGCACCAACGAACTCACCGTCACCGACACGGCCGGCAACCAGGCCACCCGCACCTTCGAACTCACCTGAACGGAACCGAACCCGTGAAACTGTCGATGACACACGTATGGACGTTCGCAGCGGCTCTCGGTCTGGTGCTGAGCGCCCTGGTGGCGGCTCCGGCACCGGCGCACGCTGCGGGCGGGGCCGTCGTATACGTCGCCGCCGAGACCGGCGATGACGCGGGCGCCGGCACACGAACCGCGCCCCTGCGCACGCTGGGCCAGGCGTTGACCCGCATTGCCGGCGACGGCGGTCGCATCGTCCTCATGGACGACTACCCCCTCAACACGTCGATCACCGAGCCGGCGCACACCGGGGACATCCTGGTGACCAGCACGGACGGTGAGACGGACTTCCCCGGTCGCCTGGTGTTCGGTGACACGGCGTTCATCGAGTACCGCCTCGCCGGACCGACCACCTTCGCGGACCTCGGCGTGGTCCACTCCCAATGGGCGGTCTTCGAGGCCGCGTGGAATCCGATCACCTTCGGGCAGCGCGTCGTGATGACGAGCACACCCACCGCGGGCAAGCGACAGGTGATCCTCACGGGTGGCTACCATGCGCCCGCCGAGACCGACGACGTGCTCGATGCGGACTCCCACATCACGATCGACTCGGGGACGTTCTACAAAGTGGCCGGCTTCAGCAGGGCGAAGGGATACGCCACGCAGACGTACACCGGGACCTCGCACATCACCATCAACGGGGGGATCGTGCAGGAGCTGTTCGGCGGGTCCATCGAGAACCACTACTCGGGGAGCACGGTGATCTCGATGACCGGAGGGCGGGTCGGGCCGCTCCACACCGGCGGTGATGCGACGCGCTATCTCACCGGCAGCGCGAAGGTCGAGCTCAGCGGCGGACACGTGAACACCGTCGACATCAACAACGTGGTCGACGATGTCGATCTCACACTCTCCGGCGTGGACTACGACGCGATCACGGTCAGCAATCGATCCGTGAGCGTCGAGCGGGACACCCAGCTCGAGGAGGTCGCACAGGTCCGATCGGTCCGCTACGGCGGACAGCACTACACGGCTGCGCAGGTGGCCACGCTGCGGAGTCTCTTCGACGTCGCGACGAACATCGCCCGCATCCACGTCGACGAAACCGGCAGCGGGACGGCCTGCACCCAAGCGGCACCCTGCGCCAGCCTCGCCACCGCGGTCGGCCGGTTGAATGCCGACGGCGGCACGATCTCGATCACCGGTGACCTGACGTGGGACATCGACCCCACCGCGCTCGCCGCGGGCAATGGCCGCGTCCTCTTCGATGGCGACGGCTCCGCCTCGATCGCGCTCGCGGCCGACTCCGACCTCGAACTGGGGCGCGACGTCACCTTCACCGATGTCCGACTCGCGAACGCCGGCGCCCTCGACCTGCGCGCGAGGGATGCCGACGTCGTGCTCGGCTCGGGCATCAGCTTCGCCGACGGCAGCAAGGTGAAGGTGGTCGGTGTCGGCGAGTCGGGGATCACCGTCTCCGACGGCGAAGTCGCCGCGGTCGTCGGCGTCACCGAGCACGGCGGCGCCTTCACCGGGACCACGAACGTCACGGTCACGGGCGGCTCCGTGCAGGAGGTCTGGGCGGGCTCCGATCAGGACGGGACGATCGCCGGCGCGATCGCGACGATCTCCGGCGGTTCCGTGGGAACACTGCACTCGTCGTCCGGAGCCGTGGACGCGCTCGCCGTGCGACTGCTGGGTGGCACCGTCAACGACGTCCGGATCTCCGAGGCGCAGGTGAACCTCGACATGCGGATCGGAGCGGCCACGATCCGGGCGATCTCGATCCCGCCGCTGACGGACGGTGCGCATCGTTCGCTCATCCGGCTCCCCGGCGCCGCCGAGAGCACGATCGACGCGGTCGCCGACCGCTTCCCCGAGGTGCGGAACGACCAGTTCGTCTATCTGGCACCGGGCGGGAACGGTGACGGCGTCAGCCCGGACCGGCCGATCGGCGACCTCGGCGACGCGGTGAGCGCGCTCGTGGGCGGCGGGCACGTGGTGCTCATGGAGTCCTACACGATCCCAGGAGACGCCGACGTGGCCGCACACGCCGGGAAGGCCGTGCTGACCGCGGATGACGGCGACGTCGACTTCGGCGACGCCGGAGCCGCACTGCAGATCGAGGGCATGCTGCGACTCGGCGGCGCGACGGTCATCGACCACCTGACGCTGCGATCGCCGACCATGCACGGCTCGATCTACGCCATGGGGCACCCGCTGACGATCACAGAGGACGTGGTCACCGAGCTCTCGCGCCGCGGAAAGACGTACCTCAGCCTCGTGGGCGGGCGCAACGACGCGGTGCCGGCGGCGAAGATCGACGTCGCCGTGGATGCCGGCACCTGGGAAGGGCTGCGTGCGGGCACGGACGACAGCGCCGCCGTCACGACCGGCGTGGATACCGACGTGACCATCGACGGCGGCGTCTTTCACGGCCCGGTCGTGCTGGGACACCGCGGCGCCGCTTCCGGCGCCATCAGCGCCGGCATCGGAGGCGGAACCTTCCTGCAGGGCGTGTACGCGGTCTTCGAAGAGGACGGGCGCAGC
Organism: Microbacterium sp. W4I4; assembly: GCF_030816235.1. Lineage (NCBI taxonomy): Bacteria > Bacillati > Actinomycetota > Actinomycetes > Micrococcales > Microbacteriaceae > Microbacterium > Microbacterium sp. W4I4. Next base: position 3,694,595 of record NZ_JAUSXT010000001.1, on the reverse strand, counting down.
TACGAGGCGGACTACGACGTCGACCTCGTGATCGATGGCGGCGACTTCTGGGGCATGATCGCTCCCGCCAAGTCCCGGTCGACGGTGCTTGCGGGAACGTACGACGTGACGCTAAACGGCGGCGAGTTCGGGCACCTGACCGATGTCGCCGGCGCATCCGGCTACAGCGGGACGATGACGAGCGAGATCAAGGTCTCCCCCGACGTGGATCTGAGCGCCGCTCCGACTGGTGAGGTCACGTTCACGAACACGCTCACCACAGCGGCCGACCCGTACATGTTCACGCATGACGGGCAGTACTACTTCCTCGCGACCTCCGCCGGCTCGACGATGGCGCTGCACAAGGTGGCGAACCCCTCGGATCTGTCGCACTCGATCGGTTCGGCGATCTTCCAGCCCGATCACCTGATCAACCTCTGGTCGCCCGAGATCCATCACCTCACGGCGGAAGATGTCGGAGAGGAGTACGCGGGGTGGTATCTCTATCTGTCCGCGACCGACCCGGACGACGGCGCAGCCGAAGGGCAGCGTCAGTACGTCCTGAAGGCACTCGACGGCGACGACCTCCTGGGCCGGTGGGGACACCCCGTCACCGGTGAGGTGAACGAGCCGATCCGTCTGACCAACGCCGACGACGCGAGCTTCAACACGACCGAGTTCGTCGCGGGCACGTCGATCTTCCGGGTGGCCGGAAAGACCTACGTCTCCTTCGTCACGGAGGAAGGACGCGGTACGTCCCGGTTCCACCAGAAGCTCAACCTCAGCCACATGGTCAACCCGTGGACGCTCTCCGGCGCCCCCAGCGTCATCACGATCCCGGAGTACGACTGGGAGATGCAGGGCTACGCGCAGTCGAGCACGGACCCCAACAGCTGGTGGCCGAAGGTCGTGGAGGGCGCGACCGCCGTCTACGGCGATGACGGCGAGGTCTTCATGGCCTACTCGGGAAGCGGATACTGGACGGCGTACTACGCCATCGGCTACCTGCGCTACACCGGCGGCGACCCGATGGACGCCGCCAACTGGGTGAAGCACCCGACGCCCGTGCTCAGTCAGAACAGCGAGGTCAACGGCACGGGCACGGGACCGACGTTCACCGACCACGACGGAACGCGCTGGTTCATGTACCAGGCCCGTCCCAGCACCAGCACACAGGTCGCACGGCACGCCTTCATGGAGCCGTACTCAGCCGGTGCGGACGGTCTGACGATCGGCGACGGGTCGGGCCACCCCGCCCCGTTGACCACCCAGTACACGATGAGCGTGAACCCGATCCCGCTGGGCGACAAGATCGTCGGGTTCGTCCCGCCGGATCAGACCGCGCCGGAGACGTCGCTCGTGTCGCCGAGCGCGGCCGGTCCGATGCGGGAGGTGACGATCGAGGTGACGGCGAGCGATGCGGTCGGGCTCGCGAGCATCACCGCGGACGTGTACGCAGGGGATGAACTGGTCGAGACCACCCAGACCGCCCTGCATGGTGTGACCTCGGGCAGCCACACGGCCACCGTGACCGTGCCCGACGGCGACTACACGATCCGGTACCGCGCACAGGACACCGCGGGGAACACCTCCCCGACCGGAAACGTTCGACGTCACGATCGATGCCACCGCACCCACGGTCACCACGGACGACCATCCTCGCAGCACCGTCAAGAAGGACGACGGCTACACCAAGGTGACGTTCCTGCTCGACGATGCCCATGACATCACCACAGTGACCCTCAACGGCCACGACATCGACATCATCCCGGGCACGCACCTCGAACTGCCCACCCTCAAGCCAGGAGTGCTCGGCGCCGTCCGCGGCGCCAACGAACTCGTCATCACCGACGCAGCCGGCAACCCGACCACCCGTACCTTCGCACTCACCTGAACGGAGAGCGACCGCGTCAGACCTTCTCGCTGAGCTCGAGCCACTGCAGCTCGAGCTCAGCGACCTCGTCCTGCTGCGTCTGGATGCTCTTCATCTTCTCGCCCAGTCCGGCATAGTCCGCCTGGTCGTGCTCGGCCAGCGCGTGCTTGGCCCTGTTGATCTGCTGGGTGAGCTTCTGGATCTTCCGCTCCAGGGCGGAGATCTCCTTCTGTGCGGCGCGCAGGTCAGCGCCGGAGAGTGCGGATGCCGTCTGTGTCGCCGATCGGCGGATCGCCGGGCCCGACGGCGCGGCCGCGCGCAGGCGCAGGTACTCGTCCACGCCTCCGGGCAGGTGGCGCAGGCGGCCGTCCATGACGGCGTACTGCTGGTCTGTGACGCGCTCGATGAAGTACCGGTCGTGGCTGACGATCAGCAGGGTGCCCGGCCAGGAGTCCAGCAGGTCCTCGATCGCGGCGAGCATGTCGGTGTCCATGTCGTTGGTGGGTTCGTCGAGGATCAGCACGTTGGGCTGATCCAGCAGCACGAGCAGAAGCTGCAGCCTGCGCTGCTGGCCTCCGGAGAGCTCCTTCACGCGGGTGGACAGCTGCGCGGAGTCGAATCCGAGACGCTCCAGGAGCTGCCCGGGAGTGAGGTCCTGCGCCTTGGAGCCGGCACCGAAGGTGTACGAGGTGCGCAGGCCCTCGATGACGACGCGCACCGGATCGTTCCAGTGCTTCTCGAGCTCGTCGATCTGCTGGGTGAGCGTGCGCACCTGCACGGTCGTGCCGCGCTTGACGCGACCGCTGGTGGGCTGCACCGTGCCGGCGACCAGCCCCAGCAGAGTGGACTTGCCTGCGCCGTTGACCCCGAGGATGCCGGTGCGCTCCCCCGGCGCGATGCGCCACTCGACGTCCTTCAGCACCTCGACGCCGTCGTAGGCGACGCCCGCGTCGAGCAGGTCCACCACGTCCTTGCCGAGCCGGGAGGTGGCCAGCGACTGCAGCGAGATGCTGTCGCGGATCTCGGGGACGTCGGCGATGAGGGCGTTCGCGGCGTCGATTCGGAACTTCGGCTTCGCCGTGCGCGCAGGGGCTCCGCGGCGCAGCCAGGCGAGCTCCTTGCGGGCCAGGTTCTGCCGCTTCGCCTCGGTCGCAGCGGACATCCGGTCACGCTCGACGCGCTGCAGGATGTATGCCGCGTAGCCGCCTTCGAAGGGCTCGACGATCCTGTCGTGCACCTCCCAGGTGGCGGTGCAGATCTCGTCGAGGAACCAGCGGTCGTGCGTGACGACGAGCAGCGCACCGGAGTTGCGCGCCCAGCGCGTCTTCAGGTGCCCGGCCAGCCAGGTGATCGCCTCGACGTCGAGATGGTTGGTCGGCTCGTCGAGGGCGATGACGTCCCAGTCGCCGGTGAGGAGCGCGGCGAGCGCGACGCGGCGCCGCTGCCCGCCGCTGAGGTCGGTCACGGAGGCGTTCCAGTCGAGATCCGCGACCAGGCCCGAGATCACGTCGCGCACCTTGGCATCCCCCGCCCATTCGTGCTCGGGGGTGTCCCCGACCACGGCCGCGCCGACGGTCAGGGAGTCGTCGAGGGTGTCGGCCTGGTCCAGCACGCCGATCGTCGTGCCGCCGCGCACCGTGACCCGCCCGCCGTCCGGCGCGCGTCGCCCGGCCAGCATCCCGAGCAGGCTCGACTTGCCGTCGCCGTTGCGGCCGACGATGCCGATCCGGTCCCCCTCCTCGATGCCGAGGGTGACCGAGTCGAAGACGATGCGGGTGGGAAATTCGAGGTGGAGCCCTTCGGCCCCGAGAAGATGTGCCATGTCATCTCCAGGCTAGTCCCAGGCCCCTGGACGATCGCACGGCGGCGAAGCACGTCCGCCCGCAGGCTCCCGAATGCTAGACGAGGAGCTGCGCGCCCGGCACCGGGCCGTGCACGTGCAGCGCCTCGTGTCCCGTGGCCTGCAGCTCAGCCTGCACGGTGCGCGCGGCCTCGGGCCCGGCGCAGAGGAAGGCGATCGTCGGACCGGAGCCCGACACGATGCCGGTGAGCGCCCCCATCCGCACGCCGTCCGCGAGCGCATGCTCCAGATCGGGACGATCGAGAACCGCGGCCGCCTCCAGATCGTTCAGCATCACCGGAGCGAGTTCCTGGGCGTCGCCGGCGCGCAGCGCCTGCAGCAGAGCCACCGGCACCTCCAGCAGGCTCGTGGCATCATCCGCGAGCGCGTCGTCGCGCAGCTCGTCGAGACGCCCGTAGACCTCCGGTGTCGACAGCCCCTGCTCGCTGAGCACGAGCACCCAGTCGAAGCGCCCGCGCGCCAGGGCGGGCGTCAGCTCGTCGCCGCGCCCGGTGCCGACGGCGGTGCCGCCGTGCAGGGCGAACGGGACGTCAGCGCCGAGGCGCGCGGCGAGGTCGTGCAGTCCGCGCGGGCCGAGGTCCGTGCCCCAGAGCGCATCGCATGCGACGAGCGCGGCCGCGGCGTCCGCGGAGCCTCCGCCCATGCCGCCCGCGACCGGCACTCCCTTGCGGATGTCGAGATGCACGCCCTCGGTCACGCCGGCGTGCTGCGCGAGCAGCTTGGCCGCGCGCAGCGCCAGGTTCCGATCATCGAGCGGCACCCCGGAGACGTCCACGCTGCCGGAGACCTCCAGCGAGAACCCGTCCGAAGGCGACGCGTGGACATCCTCGTACAGGGACACCGCCTGGAAGACCGTCGCCAGCGCGTGGTAGCCGTCATCACGGCGAGGGCCCACGCCCAGGTAGACGTTGATCTTGCCCGGCGCGCGCACGTGAACGGCGTCCGCGCGTCGTGCCATGCTCACGTCGACTCGCTCACAGGTCGGACGAGACCGACCAGAGGTTCACGTCGACGCCATGGGAGAGCGAGTCGATCGCGGTGAGCTCCTCGTCGGAGAACTCCGGGCCGTTCACCGCCGCGATGTTCTCGTCGAGTTGAGCGGGGCGCGAGGCGCCGATCAGAGCGGAGACCACCACGGGGTCCCGCAGCGTCCACTGCAGGGCCATCTGCGCGAGGCTCTGGCCTCTTTCGGCCGCGATCTCGTTGAGACCGCGCAGCACCGCGAGCCCCTCCTCCGAGAGCGGGCGATCCGACAGCGACCGACGCTTCTGCGCACGGTCGGCTGTGCCGTCGGCGAGGTACTTGTCGGTCAGCAGGCCCTGGGCGAGCGGTGTGAAGGCGATCGCGCCGATGCCCTCGCTGCGCAGGGTGTCGGTGAGGCCGTCCTCGACCCAGCGGTTCAGGATCGAGTAGGAGGGCTGGTGGATGACCAACGGCGTCCCCAGGTCGCGCGCGACGGCCACGGCCGTCGCGGTGCGCTCGGCACTGTACGAGGAGATGCCCACGTAGAGCGCCTTGCCCTGGCGCACCAGGGTGTCCAGCGCCCCGATGGTCTCCTCGATGGGTGTGACGGGGTCGACGCGGTGCGAGTAGAAGATGTCGACGTAGTCCAGGCCCATGCGCGTCAGCGACTGCTCGGCGCTGGCCAGGATGTACTTGCGGCTGCCGAGGTCTCCGTACGGGCCCGGCCACATGTCGTAGCCGGCCTTCGAGGAGATGATCAGCTCATCGCGGTACGGGGCGAAGTCCTCCGCGAAGATCCGCCCGAAGTTCTTCTCGGCGGAGCCGTACGGCGGGCCGTAGTTGTTGGCCAGGTCGAAGTGCGTGATGCCGTTGTCGAACGCGTGACGCAGCAGGGCGCGCTGGTTGTCCATCGGGATGTTGTCGCCGAAGTTCCACCACAGGCCGAGGGAGATCGGCGGCAGGTAGAGGCCGGACGAGCCGACCTGGCGGTACTCGAAGCGCTCGTAGCGGTCGGATGCGGCGGCGTAGGGACGATGGAGCTCTGGCACACCGGGTCGGCGGAGGGGGGTATCGGTCACGATGCCAGGCTAGCCCAACTCGTCAGGCCGGAGCGGGTGCTGCGAGAGCGATGCGGTGGTAGTCGTCGACGCTGAGATCCTCGCCGCGGGCGGTCGGTGCGACCCCGGCGGATTCCAGCACCTCGGATGCCGCCGCGGAGCTGCCGAAGAGGCCCGACAGTGCCTGACGCAGCATCTTGCGCCGCTGGTTGAAGGCGGCATCGACGATCGCGAAGGTGCGCCGGCGCTCGTCCTCGCCGCCCCGCGGTTCCGCATCCCGGTGGAATCCGACCAGCAGGCTGTCCACGTTCGGAACCGGCCAGAACACCTGTCGCGAGACGGTGCCGCGCAGCTGCCACCGCCCGTACCACGCGGCCTTCACGCTGGGGGTGCCGTAGATCTTGGATCCCGGCTTCGCGGCCAGCCGCTCGGCCACCTCGGCCTGCACCATCACGACGCCGCGCTGCAGGCTCGGGAAGGTCTCCAGGAAGTGCAGCAGCACGGGCACGGAGATGTTGTACGGCAGGTTCGCGACCAGCACGGTCGGGTCGTTCGGCAGCGCGGTCACGCGCATGGCATCCGCATCCACCACCGTCAGAGCTCCCTCGGGCACACCGCGCTCGGCGGCCGTCTGCGGCAGGCGCTCCGCCAGGCGATGATCGATCTCGACGGCGGTGACGGAGGCACCGGTCTCGAGCACGCCGAGGGTCAGCGAGCCGAGCCCCGGGCCGATCTCGACGACCCGCTCCCCCGCCTGCACGTCGGCGGCCTGCACGATCTTGCGCACGGTGTTGGCGTCGACGACGAAGTTCTGTCCCAGTTTCTTGGTGGGGGTGACGTCGAGCTCGGCGGCGAGTCGGCGGATCTCGGTGGCGCCGAGCAGTGAGACGGTCATGAGACCATTCTCGCGCATGTCCCTCTGCCGCATGTCCCCGCCCACCCCTAGGATCGACCGGGTGACCGGATTGGGAGAGCTCATCGCACCGAAGCGCCTCGGCCGCGATTTCCGCTGGCTGATGTCGGCGGCGTGGACCAGCAACATCGGCGACGGCATCGCCCTGGCGGCCTCCCCGCTGTTGATCGCGTCGATGACCTCGTCGCCCATCCTGGTCGCCTCGGGCGCCATGCTGCAGTTCCTGCCCTGGCTGCTGTTCGGGCTGCACGCCGGCGCGATCGCCGACCGCGTGGAGCGGCGGATGCTGGTGATGCTCGCGCACGGCATCCGAGCGATCGTCGTGCTGGCGCTGGTCGCGTTCCTCGTGACCGGCACAGCGAACATCGTCATCGTGCTGGCGGTGTCGTTCCTGTACGGCACGGCCGAGGTCTTCGCCGACACCACCAGCAGCACGCTGCTGCCGATGATGGTGGGGCCCGCCGATCTCGGCATCGGCAACGCCCGACTGCAAGCCGGATTCCTGGTCGCGAATCAGCTGGCGGGACCCCCGCTGGGCGCGTTCCTGTTCGCCGTGGGGACCTTCTGGCCGTTTCTCGCTCAGGTGCTGGCCGTCTCCGTCGCGCTCGTGCTGATCTCTCGGATCGCGCGGCAGCCGGTCCCCCCGCGCGCCTCGTCGGCCGGGGAAGCCGCGTCGGAGACGCATCAGCCCGTGCGCCGCGACATCGCCGAGGGCGTGCGCTGGGCATGGCGCAACAAGCCGGTGCGCACGCTGATCATCATCATCCTGGCCTTCAACGTCACCTGGGCGGCGCCCTGGGGAATCCTCGTGCTGTACGCGACCGAGCACCTCGGGATGGGCCCGGTCGGCTTCGGTGCACTGACCACGGCGTCTGCGATCGGCGGGCTGGCCGCCACGATGAGCTTCGGATGGCTGGAGCGGCACGTGTCCTTCGCCACGCTGATGAAGGTGTGCCTGTCGCTGGAGGTGCTCATGCACCTGTCGTTCGCGCTGACCACGAACGGCACCGTGGCGCTGGTGATCATGTTCGGCTTCGGCGCTTACGCGTTCGTCTGGGGCACGATCTCCACGACCGTGCGCCAGCGCCTGGTGCCGCACGATCTGCAGGGCCGGGTCGGCTCGGTGAACATGGTCGGCGTCTTCGGTGGCATGGTCATCGGGCAGGCGCTCGGCGGTGTCATCGCACAGGCGTGGGGCCTCACTGCCCCGTGGTGGTTCGCATTCGGGGGCGCGGCGCTCACCCTGCTGCTGATGTGGCGCCAGATCTCGCACATCGCCGCGGCGAAGCCGGTGCTCGAGGCGGCTGCCGTCGAGGGCGATCAGTAGCGCGCGAGGCGGCCGTCCAGTCCGTTGCGCACCGCCGGCCATTCGTGCGGCAAGATCGAGTACGCCGCGGTGTCCCGCAGTGACCCGTCCGGCAGGATGCGGTGGTTGCGGAGGATGCCGTCCAGCTTCGCTCCGAGGCGCTCGATCGCTGCCCGCGACTGACGGTTGTGGAAATGGGTCATCAGTGTGACGGCGATCGCGTCGCAGCGCTCGAAGGCGTGCGCCAGCATGAGCCGCTTCATCGCCGGGTTGACCTCGGTGCCGTGCGCGTCCGCGCCGATCCAGGTGTAACCGATCTCCACGCGGCGGTTCGGCTGATCGATCCCGCAGAACGTGGTCATGCCGACGGTCTCGTCCGTACTGAGGCGTCGGACGGCGAACGGATTCATGCTTCCCGCGTCGCGCGCGGCGAGACGGCGGTCGATCTCCGCGGACAGGCCGTCGGCGGTGGGGACCGAGGTGTACCAGGCGTGCGTCAGCGTCGACGCTGCGCGGCGCAGGTCCTCCCCGTGCTCATGCCCGAGCGGTTCGAGCCGCACGTGGTCGTCTTCGAGGGTGATCTCGTCGAGGAAGCGCATCCGATCAGGATAAGCGAGGCTCCCGCCGCGTGAGCGCGGCCGGATGGTCGGCGAGCGCACAGACCGGCTCGATAGGCTCGCGGCCTGCGGCGACGGAAGGGGCAGAACGGAATGATCGTCGACATCATCGTGATCGTGATCCTCATCGTGGCCCTCATCGCAGGGTTGCAGCGCGGGCTGCTCACCGGGCTGGGTTCGATCCTCGGGCTGATCGCCGGCGGCATCGCGGCGTTCTGGCTCATGCCTCTGGTGAGCGGCTGGGTGCCCTGGCAGGGCTGGCGAACGGTCGCCGTGATCGTCGTCGGTGTGGCGCTGCTCGCGCTCGGCCTGACGATCGGCGAGGGCATCGGCGCGCTGATGCGCCGTGGTGTCGATCGCACGCGCCTGCGCGGTGTGGAGCGCCTGCTCGGCGGCGTCGTCAACGTCGTGGCGGCCGCGCTCACGCTGATGCTCGTCGCCCCCACCGTCGCATCCGTGACCCCGCCCGCGGTGTCGACCTCGATCGCGTCGTCCCGTGTGCTGCAGGAGCTGGATCGGCTCACTCCCGCGCCCGTGAGCGGACTGATGGCACAGGTGCGGACGGCTGTCCTGAGCGGCGGTGTTCCCGAGCTGAGGCTGCTGCTGGACTCCGGCACGACGACGCTCGAGCCGCCGGTGCCCCTGGACGACCCCGATCTGCAGGCCGCCGCCGCGTCCGTCGCGCGCATCTCGGGGATCGCCTATGCATGCGGTGTGGGGTCTTCCGGAACAGGTTTCGTCATCGCGCCGGACCGGGTGGTGACCAATGCGCACGTCGTCGCCGGGGTCGACACCCCGATCGTCGAACTCCCGAACAGGTCCGCGCGGGAGGGACGGATCGTGTACTTCGATCCGATCGACGACCTCGCCGTGATCGCCGTCGACGATCTGCACGGCACTCCGCTGAAGGTGGCCCCGGTGCTGCCTGCGGGCGCGGCTGCGGCGATCGAGGGATATCCGTACGGCGGCCCATTCCGCAGCGTCACCGCCGGTGTGCTGTCGGTGGGCACCGTGCAGGTGCCGGACATCTACGACCGATCCAGCGCGCCGCGCGACGTCTACTCGCTCGACGCGCAGGTGGTGCCGGGCAACTCCGGCGGCCCGCTGCTGGCGGAGGACGGCACGGTCGTCGGCGTGGTCTTCGCCCGCGGAACCGACCAGGCCGACCGCGGCTATGCGATGACCAGCACCGAGCTCACGCCGGTTGTCGACCGCGCCGAGCGGATGGATGACTCCGTGGCATCCGGCCAGTGCGCCGGTTGACCGCTGCTCAGTCGAACGAGCCGTACACGGCGACCGTGTTCGCAGCGAGCTGCCGGCACAGTTCGTCCACCTCGAGATCCAGCTCGGCGGCCATGAAGCGCACCGTGAGCGGCACCAGGTAAGGCGCGTTCGGGCGTCCGCGCAGCGGCACGGGCGTCAGGAAGGGCGCATCCGTTTCGACAAGGATGCGATCCAGCGGCGTCACCGCGAGCGCATCGCGCAGGTTCTGGGCGTTCTTGAACGTGACGTTGCCTGCGAAGGACAGCCAGTACCCGGCATCCGCCGCGATCCGCGCCATGGCCTCATCGCCCGAGAAGCAGTGGAACACGGTCCGCTCCGGGGCGCCGACCCTGGCGAGGGTCTCCAGCACGTCGTCGTGGGCATCTCGGTCGTGGATCTGCATGGCGATGCCGTGCTTCTTCGCCAGCGCGATGTGCGCCTCGAAGGACTCGTGCTGTGCCGGGCGGCCCGGCTCATCGGTGCGGAAGTAGTCCAGGCCGGTCTCGCCGATCGCCCGAGTGCGCGAGTGCGCGGCGAGCTCGTCGATCACCGCGATGGCCTCGTCCAGGCGCCCGTCGGCCGCGTAGATCGGCGCGTCGTTGGGGTGGATGGCGACGGCCGCGAGCACGCGGTGATCGGATGCCGCAGCCTCCACCGCCCAGCGGGACGCCTCGATGTCTCCCGACGCCTGCACCACCCCGGCGATCCCGACGGCCTCGGCCCGGTCGAGCTGCTCGCGCAGGCTCAGCGGTTCGACGCCGTCGGTGATCTCGAGGTGGCAGTGGTTGTCGTAGACCGGGACCGTGAGCGGCTCGGGAGCCGCAGGGTAGCGCAGGTCCTTGCGTCCCTCGGCGGGGCGCTCGCGCATGTAGGTCTCGGTCATGACGGTACGACTCAGGCGGTCTGCTCCACGCGCGGGAACAACGGCGCGAGCGGGGAGACCGTCGCGCCCGGCTGGAGGATGCCCCAGGTGCCGGCCTCGCGGATCGGCTGCGCGGCGAGCGCACCCAGCGAATCCTCGGCGCCGAGCGCGTTCCAGAGCGTGCCCGTGGACTGCGGCATGACCGGCGAGAGCAGCACGGAGAGCGCCCGCAGGCCCTCGGCGCAGGTGTACAGCACCGTGCCCAGGCGCGCGCGCTTGTCCTCATCCCCGCCATCGGCCTGCTTGGCCAGCGCCCACGGCTCGTTGTCGGTGATGTAGCCGTTGAGCTCGTCGACGATCGTCCAGATCGCGTGAATGGCCTCGTCGATGCGGAAGACGTCCATCGCGGCATCCGCACGGGTCACGGCATCCGCCACCGTCTTCTGGATCGCGCGGTCCTGCTCGGTGTACTCGCCAGGGGTCGGCACGACGCCGTCGAAGTACTTCTCGACCATCGCGACGGTGCGCGAGGCGAGGTTGCCGAAGCCGTTCGCGAGCTCGGCCTGGTAGCGGGCGGAGAGGTCCTCCCACGAGAACGAGCCGTCCTGGCCGAACGCGATCGCCGACAGGAAGTAGAACCGATAGGCATCCGATCCGAACACGTCGGTGATCTCGGTCGGGGCGATACCCGTGAGCTTGGACTTGGACATCTTCTCGCCGCCGACCAGCAGCCAGCCGTGCGCGAAGACGCCCTTGGGCACCTCGAGGCCCGCGGCCATCAGCATCGCCGGCCAGATCACCGCGTGGAAGCGCAGGATGTCCTTGCCGACCACGTGGTACGCGGGCCAGCGACGTTCAAACTCGCTCTGGGTCCCTGAGCCTGTCGAAGGGTCCTCGCCGTAGCCGACCGCGGTGGCGTAGTTCAGCAGCGCGTCGACCCACACGTAGATGACGTGCGACTCGTCCCACGGCAGCGGGATGCCCCAGTCGAAAGCCGAACGGGAGATCGACAGGTCCTTCAGCCCCTGGCTGACGAAGGAGACGACCTCGTTGCGCGCGGAATCAGGGCGCACGAAGTCGGGCTGCGTCTTGTAGAGCTCGAGCAGGCGGTCCTGGAACTCGCTGAGCTTGAAGAAGTAGTTCTTCTCCTGCAGCAGCTCCAGTGGCTTGGAGTGGATCGCGCACACCTTCAGGCCCTCGAAGGGTCCGGTGCCGTCGAGGATCTCCGACTCGGGCTTGAACTCCTCGCAGCCGACGCAGTACAGCGCCTCGTACTCGCCGGCGTAGATGTAGCCGCGGTCGTAGATCGCCTGCACGAACCTCTTCACGCGCTCCTCATGCCGCTCCTGCGTGGTGCGGATGAAGTCGTCGTTGGCGACGTCGAGGGTCTTCAACAGCGGGAACCAGGCCTCGCTCACCAGCTTGTCGACCCACTCCTGCGGGGTGACGTTGTTGGCAGCGGCGGCGCGGAGCATCTTCTGACCGTGCTCGTCGGTGCCCGTCAGCATCCAGGTGTCATCACCGGACTGGCGGTGCCACCGCGCGAGAGTGTCCACTGCGACGGTCGTGTAGCCGTGGCCGATGTGCGGCACGTCGCTGGGATAGTAGATCGGCGTGGTGATGTAGAAGGATTCGCCTGCGGGCATGCTCTCGATTCTAGGCGGGAAGCGGGGACGGGTCTGACTCGTGACTCTTCGTCGGCGGGGCCGGGCGTGCGGATGCTCCCTTCGCTCGCAGAGCGGGTTCCCTCCCGCTGCGCGGGCCCCTCCCGATGCTCGCTCCGGGAACATCCGCACGCCCTCGTCGTAGTGAGGTGGGCGCATGTCCTCGGACGGACGAGCCTAGGTGGGATGGTTCCCGCGGAGAAGCGCAGTTCGCGCGGACGGAATGTGACGATGTGGCCGCGGTTGGCCTCTGCGGACTGCTCACAGTCGTCGCGATCTACCGGATCGTCCGCATCGCGCTCGAACGACGCGGCTGACCGGTCGTCAGACTCGTACTGCGGTCACGGAGGCGTGCAGGCGGGAGCTGACCTCGCCGGGGATGCGGGGGCGGGACTCGGATGCCGTCACCGTGAAGCCTGCCTCGACCAGAAGGTCGGCCATCGCATCCGGGGTCCAGAAGTAGGCGGTCGTGATGGCGTGCGCGAACGGCTCACGCGGGGCGCCCTCGAAGAAGCCGATCAGGATGCCGGCGCCGGGGGCGAGAACGCGGGCGAACTCGGCGAGCACCGCGGGCAGCTGCTCGGGCGGCGTGTGGATCAGCGAATACCAGGCGAGGATGCCGCCGAGCGACGCATCCGGTGCCGGGAGTTCCTCGAAGGAACCGTGCACGAATTCCAGTTCCGGATGCTGTGCCCGCGCGTGCGCGACGAACTGCTCGGACAGGTCGATGCCGAGCACATCGCGGCCGGCGGCGTGCAGGAATCCGGTCCACAGGCCGGGTCCGCACCCGGCATCCAGGATCCGGCCGGTCGTGGCATCCGCCCACCGCCCGATCTCCTGGCGATCGGCATCCGCCAGCCGCGCCACGTCGCCGGCGAGTTCGATGTACTCCGCAGCCCGCGCGTCGTAAGCGCGCCCGACCCCGTCACTCATCCCCCACGCCCCCTCGTCGAGCACACATGAAGTCGTCGAGTGCACCGCTTGTTCGCGCGAAGTTCCCGTGCACTCGGCGAGATGTCGTGCTCTCGACGGGAGGGGGGAGGAGGCGCGCCATGTCAGCGGGCGGCGAGGGCGGCCTGGTACAGGTCACGGGAGGACAGGCCGGTGGCGGCGGCGACCTCGGCGCAGGCGTCCTTGAGGCGCGTGCCGGATGTCACGAGGCGCTGCACCTGCGCGAGGGCGTCGTCGGCGGAGACCGCGACCGGCTCCGCGCCCGAGACCACCACGACGATCTCGCCCTTCACGCCCTGCTCGGCCCATGCCACGAGCTCGGATGCCGTGCCGCGGCGCACCTCTTCGAAGAGCTTGGTGAGCTCGCGGCACACCGCGATGCGCCGTTCGTCGCCGAAGGCGGCGCCCATGTCGGCCAACGACGATGCCAGGCGTGCCGGCGACTCGAAGAACACCATGGTGCGCGGCTCGGTGGCCAGCATCCGCAGCGTCTGTCGCCGGTCCCCGGGCTTGCGCGGCAGGAAGCCCTCGAAGGTGAACCGGTCGGTGGGCATCCCCGAGATGGCGAGCGCCATGAGCACGGCACTCGGACCGGGGATCGCCGTGACGGTCACTCCGCGCTCGACGGCGGCGGCGACCAGCCCGTAGCCGGGGTCGCTGACGGCCGGCATCCCGGCATCGCTGACCACGACGATGTCCTGCTCCACGGCGAGCTCGGCGAGCTCGGCGGCCTTGTGCTTCTCGTTGTGATCGTGCAGTGCGATCAGCCGCGGCCGGTTGGCGATCTTCAACGCCTGCAGCAGCCGCTGGGTGGTGCGGGTGTCCTCGGCGGCGACGATCTCGGCGTTCTCGAGCACCTCGATCAGCCGTCGTGACGCGTCGCCGAGATTGCCGATCGGAGTGGCCGCCAGGATGATCACCGCCCCAGCCTATGCTGATGCCGTGACCGCACCAGCCATCCGGATCCTGAACGCGATCGACGACGACGAGATCCGACGGTTGAAGGCCGCTCAGGAGTTCTTCTGGCTCGATCTCGTCTCGCCGAGCGAAGAGCAGCTCACGCACCTGGGCTCGCTCCTCGGCCTGCACCCGCTCGCGATCGAGGACAGCGTCAAGCAGGGCCAGCGCCCCAAACTCGACGCCTACGACGACACCGCGCTGCTCGTGCTGCAGGCCGCCATCGAGGTGCAGCCGGAGAAGAAGAACACCCATCCCCTCGAGGAGGTGCACTGTCACATCAGCGGCGACTTCATCATCACCGTGCACGGCCCGCGCTTCACGGACCTGGAGCAGGTGAAGACCCTGCTGGGTCGCTCCACCGTGCTGAAGTCCGAGCATTACAAGCTCTACAAGATCATCGACGTCGTCGTGGACAGCTTCTTCCCGGTGCTCTCAGACCTCGATGAGGAGATCAACCGGCTCGAGGACGCCATCGTGTCCGGCGCGGGTCGTGCGGAGCTGGAGACGATCTTCCTGCTGAAGCGGCTTCTGCTGAAGCTGCGGCGGGCGGTCGTGCCGATGCGCGACGTGTTCGCCCGCGAGGTCGAGGTGATCGCCGATCTCGCCGGTCTCGAGAGCGACAGCCATGACTACTTCCGAGACATCTACGACCACCTCATCCGCATCACCGACGAGCTCGACGCGTACCACGAGATGGTCTCCGGCTGCACCGATCTGTACCTCTCCACGGTCGCCAACCGGCAGGGAGAGACCTCGAAGCACCTGACGATCATCGCGTCGGTCTTCCTGCCGCTGTCCTTCCTCACCGGGTTCTTCGGCATGAACTTCGGCTGGGAGGTCTCGCATCTGCTGGAGGGCGTGTGGGCGTTCCTGATCCTGGGACTGGGTTCGATGCTGCTCTCGGCCGGCCTGATGTGGTGGTGGTTCCGCCGCAAGGGCTGGACGGGCTCGGACGGCTGAGCCCTAGGCTGACAGGGTGACTGAGAACGCCTCGCTGCTGCCGCCTGTCGATCGGCGGCCGACGGCATACGAGGCTCTCCGTGATCGGGTTCTCGGCGACCCACGGCTGAACCGGATGCTGGGCTGGTCGGTCCCGGCGCTGATCACGCTCCTCGCTGCCGCCCTGCGCCTGATCAACCTCGCGCATCCGCATCAGATCATGTTCGACGAGACCTACTACGTGAAGGACTCCTGGTCGCTGTGGAACCTCGGCTACGAGGCGAAGTGGGGTGACGGCGCCGACACGCAGCTGCTGACCGGCGACGACTCCGCACTGCAGGCGGAGGGCTCCTTCGTGGTGCACCCGCCGCTGGGCAAGTGGATCATCGCGCTGGGCATGGCCGCGATGGGACCGGGGTCGAGCTTCGGCTGGCGGGTGACGACCGCGCTGCTCGGTTCGCTGACCGTGCTGCTGGTGTACCTGGTCGCGCTGCAGCTGACCCGCTCGCGCACCGTGGCGTCCATCGCCGCGGGTCTGCTCGCCATCGACGGGCTCGGCATCGTGATGAGCCGCATCGCGCTGCTCGACGGCATCCTCACCTTCTTCATCCTTCTCGGCGCACTGTTCGTGCTGAAGGACCGGCAGCGCACCATGCCGCTGCTGGATGCGATCGGCCGGGATGACGACGAGGACGCACCGCTCCGCATGATCGGACCGGTGCTGTGGAATCGCCCGTGGCTGATCGCCGCCGGGGTGACACTGGGCGCGGCATCCGCCGTGAAATGGTCGGGCCTGTACGCGCTCGCGGTCTTCGGACTGCACGTCGTCGTCACCGACGCCCTTGCACGGCGACGGGCGGGGATCGCGCTGTGGCCGACGGATGCCGTGTTCCGCCAGGGTCCGGCATCCTTCCTGCTCCTGGTCGGGCCGGCTCTGCTGACCTACCTGGTGTCCTGGACGGGCTGGCTGGTCACGGCCGGCGGGTACGACCGGCAGTCGGATGCCAACCCGCTGGCCGCGCTGTGGAAGTACCACGAGTCGATCCTCGCGTTCCACGTCGGACTGGCCACGCCGCACCCCTACGCCAGCCCCGCGTGGCAATGGCCGCTGCTGCTGCGCCCGACCGCGATCTGGGTGGGCGAAAAGCCGACCGGATGCGGCACGGACCACTGCATCGCCGTGATCTCTTCGGTTCCGAATCCGATGATCTGGTACGCGAGCGTGGCCGCAGCGCTGTACCTGCTCTACTGGCTCGTGCGCGGACTGATCCAGCGGACCCCGGTCGGGCCCGAGCTCACCTTCTCGCTGGTCGGGCTGATCGCGACGTATGTGCCGTGGCTGCTGGTCGGCGACCGCACGATCTTCCAGTTCTACACGATCACGATGGTGCCGTTCCTCGTGATCGGGCTGGCCCTCGCGCTGCGCGAACTCGCCGGCCGCGCGCCAGCGCCGAGGCATCGGCGCCAGTCCGGACAGCGCACGGTCGTCGTGTATCTGGCCGTGGTCGTGCTCGTGTCGGCGTTCTACTACCCGGTGTGGACGGGCATGAGCGTGCCGTACGAGTTCTGGCTGATCCACAACTGGCTGCCCGGCTGGATCTGATCCGGGCGGCGGATCCGGGGGCACCATCCGGGCGGGGCTCCGTCCGGGCGGTGCTGACTCAGCAGCTCAATGCTGCGCGGCTGCGGGCTTCCGATGCCCCTCCTCGAGGGTGACGCGCTTGCCCAGCATCCGTCCGGCTCCGAGCACGATGCCGACGACGATCAGACCGAGGATGAGCCCGGCCACTGCCGAGATGGCGGTCTCCCCCACCCAGGCGATGACCCCGCCGGCCGGCGCGAGCAGGTCGTGCACGCCGTGCAGCAGGTCGGCCGCCCACGTCCAGCCGACCTCGCCGACGTTGGCGATCACGAGATGACCGCCGACCCACAGCATCGCGACGGTGCCGATCACGCTGATCACGCGGAAGACGCCGGGCATCGAGCGCACGATCCTGGTGCCGGTGTGGCGCACCCGGCGCACCGGGTTCTTCGCCATCGTCAGTCCGATGTCGTCGATCTTCACCAGCAGCGCCACCGCGCCGTAGACGACGCCGGTCATGAGCGCGGCGATCACCGCGAGCACTCCGAGCGTCTGCCAGATGCCCATGCCCGCATCGAGGTTCGCGAGGGAGATGAGCATGATCTCGGTGGAGAGGATCAGGTCGGTGCGGATCGCGCCCCAGACCAGCCGGTTCTCGTCGCGGTCGCCCTCATCGGCGTGGCCGTGACCGAAGCCGAACCATTCGAGCACCTTCTCGGCGCCCTCGAAGCACAGGTAGGTTCCGCCGATGATCAGCAGGTACGGCAGCACCCACGGCGCGAACGCGGTGAGCGCCAGTGCGATGGGGATGATGATGAGGAACTTGTTGACGAGCGACCCCAGTGCGATCTTCCCGACCACGGGCAGCTCCCGCGCCGGGGTGAGACCCTGCACGTACTGCGGTGTGACGGCGGCATCGTCGATCACGACGCCGGCAGCCTTCGCGGACGCCTTCAGGGCGGCGCTGAGGATGTCATCGACAACGGCGAGCAGGCCAACGGACATGCGGGGCTCCCTCAGGTGCGATGGTCGGGCGTCGCGGACTGACGCGCTCCGGGGTGCAAGACTACTGGGAATCGTGCGGGCCACGCGAGCCGCCCCACACCGCGCGCACGGCGCCGAGCGCCTGCTCGAGAGTGAGATCTCCGGCTGAGTCGGCAAAGGCTCGTGCGGCCTCGCGCACGGCATCCGGATACGCGTGGCCTGCTCGCACCCGGGTGCCGCTGGCGCGGCTGGTCTCGACGAGCCCGTCCTCCTCGAGCAGCGCGTAGGCCTTGGCGACGGTGCCCGCCGCGACCCGCAGGTCGCCGGCGAGCTGGCGGATGGAGGGCAGCCGGTGACCGTCTGAGAGCTCGCCGGCACGGATGCCGTCCGCGAGCTGCGAGCGGATCTGCTCGAACGGCGCCACGGCGCTGCGGGGATCGACGGTGATCATCGCACGGTCTCCGGCACGCGCCCGATCCGCTCTCCGATCGTGAAGGCGGCGAGGGCGGCGAGGGTGACGCCGACGATGCTGAGGACGAGGAAGAGGATGCCGGCGCACAGCAGCACCGCACCGAGCACCGACCACAGGACCGGGGTCGTGTCGAGCACCGCGTTGCTCATCGCGCCCCCGGCGATCATGGCGATACCGCCGAGCGAGAACAGAGCGGCACCGATGGCGAGCTTGAGGATCACGGATGCCGACTGCCGACGCCACTGCGCATCGGCATCCGCGTCATCCGGATCGGGGAAGGCGGCGACCGCGCCGATCCGCTGCAGCGCGATGATCGTCGCGGCGACCAGCGCGGCCAACCCGATCAGGGCCGGGATGCCGTAGAACCAGCCGGGGTACGGGCTGCTGGTGGAGGCCGCCAGGGCGGATTCGAAGCGGATCGTGCGCGAGCGGCCCTGATCATCGGTGCTCGCGGTGAGGCCGCAGAAGACGATCACGGCGACGAAGGCGACACCGATCTCCACGCCGGCGAGCAGCCATCGCCGGGGGATCGACGTCCGCCAGGACCGCCGGGACAGTGACGCGGTGCGCGGCTGATCGGCGGACAGGACCACGTCGCGAGGAGGGGTCGCCGTGTAGAGCAGCATTCCGGCGGCCGCGGCGACCAGCGGTGCGACGGCGAGCGGCCAGCCGAGCAGGCCCGGCACGGTGAGCCCGGCGGTCGCGGTCGCGAGGAAGACGACGAGGGCGAAGGCCACCGCGATCACCGCCCGACGGCGCGCGGCGGCGATCACCGGAGCGATCCGCTCGGGCAGCTCGACAGGCCGACGGCGCTGGACGATCAGCCAGACGACGACGACCGCGACGACGATGCCGAGTGCGTAAAGGGTGACGGCGAATCCAGCCATGGTCCCATTCCTTTCGTGTACTACTCGGACAGTACACGAAAGGTGGGCCGTGTATCAAGAGATTGACACAGACGGGTCCATGAGGGTCAGCGCGCGGCGAGGAGATCCCGGGGATCGCTCGTGGGCAGCCGGCACACGAAGTCGCGGCAGTCGTAGGCGACGCCATCGGCTGCGTCCTTGCCCTCGAACAGCTCGAACCCGGCATCCGCGAACCTCCGCGCCTGCACGGGAGTCACGACGGCGACGACATCGGCGTCCGCGCGTCGGACGGCATCCGCCAACTCTCCCGTTCGCGAGCTCACGACGGCGACGACCTGCCGGGGCGCCTGCACGAGCCCCGCCGCGACGCGCAGCACGGCGCCGTAGGCGATCGGATGCTGCAGCGCCCGCCCCACGACCCCCGCCACCAGCTCCTCGGCATGCGCCCGATGCGCCTCCCCCGCGCCCAGCCGCCAGGCGGTGAGGTGCGCGGATGCCATCGCCGACGTGCCCGACGGCAGGTCGCCGTCGCCGTCGTTCGCCGCCGGCACGATCCGCTGCTGGGCCAGCACGGGGTCCTCGAGAGCAGTCGCGTCGAGCACTGAAAGCGCCTGCACGGCCCACACGGCGTCGCCGGTGGCCAGGGCGAGGGCGAACAGTCCGTCGGCCAGCAGCCCGATGTCGGCCGTGGTCGCGACCGCAGTCGCGGTGGTCCCATCGAGCGAGGAGCGCAGCAGTGCGCCCGATTCCGAGCGGTTCACGGTCAGCACATGCGCGGCGGCGGCCGCGGCCGCGTCGACCCACTCCTGCTCCCCCAGTCGGGCACCGGCGCGGGCGAGCGCGCCGATCGCCAGGCCGTTCCAGCCGGTGAGCACCTTGCCGTCCACGGCCGGCGGCTTCAGCCCGCTGCGCCCGACGGCGTCGCGCCGGTAGAAGCCGCCCTCATCGCGCGCCCCGTCGATCCACGACTCGGAGTCCTGCGCCGACCCGAACGCCCCGCCCTTCCGGCGCAGCACCCCGAGCAGGAACCCGGCGATCCCCCGGGCGACGTCCTCTCGATCGGCGTCGAGTGCGACCTCGAGCAGCTGGGCGTTGTCGGTCAGCATCCGCTCGTAGTGGGGAACCGTCCAGTCGCGCTGAGTGGCGTACCGGAAGAAGCCGCCGTCGACGCTGTCGCGCAGCTCGGAGGCGGACATCGCGGTGAGCGCGCGCCTTGCGGCATCCGCTCCCTGGGCCAGCGGATGCTGCAGGAACTGCAGCGCCGTCGCCATCGGGAACTTCGGCGCCCCGCCGAAGCCGCCGAACCCGTGATCCTCGCGGTCGGTGATCGATGCGGCCGCAGCCCGCAGTGCTTGGGCATCCGGCAGGGGCGAATCCGGCGCATGCGCTGCCGCGCGCAGTGCGTCGGCCACCGCATCCGCCGAGGAGAGCACCTCCGAGCGGCGATCGGTCCAGGCCTCCCGGACGGCCGTCAGCACGTCGCGGAACGCGGGCGTGCCGCCGCGCGCCTCGGGCGGCCAGTAGGTTCCCGCGTAGAAGGCGCTGCCCTGCGGGGTGGTGAACACGGTCAGCGGCCAGCCGAGGTTCTGCGTGAAGGCGGATGCCGCGGCCATGAACGCGGCGTCGACCTCGGGATGCTCCTCGCGGTCGATCTTCACCGCCACGAAGCCGGCGTCGATCTGCGCGGCGGTCGCCTGGTCGGAGAACGACTCACGGGCCATCACATGGCACCAGTGACAGGTGGAGTAGCCGATCGAGATCATCAGCGGCACATCGCGCCGGCGCGCCTCCTCGAACGCCTCGGTGCTCCACGGCCACCAGTCGACGGGATTCTCGGCGTGCGCGCGCAGATAGGGGCTGAGAGTGTCGGCGAGCCGGTTCGTCATGGCACCCACGGTACGCCGCGGGTGAGGACGCCAGGGCGGATGCGCCAGGACGGATGCGCCAGGACGGATCAGAAGGCGGCGAGCGCCCGGGGATCGGTCACCGGGGCATAGCCCACCAGCGGCAGCGCTCGCTCGGCCGCGAGGCTGATCCGCGACTGCAGCGCGGGCGCGGCGACCTCGTAGCCGTCGAAGTCGGTGTTGCTGGCGTACACGCCGATCGGCAGCGTCAGCGCCTGGAAGAACGCGAACAGCGGGCGCAGCTGGTGCTCGATGATCAGCGCGTGCCGCTCGCCACCGCCGGTCGCCGCCAGCAGCACGGGCTTTCCGACCAGGGCGTACTGGCCGATGAAGTCGAACAGGTGCTTGAACAGTCCGGTGAACGAGGCGCGGTACACCGGGCTGCCGACGATCAGCAGGTCGGCCTCCTCGATGGCGCGCAGCTGCTCCTCGACGGCCGGTGGCAGGTGGTCGCGACGCAGCGCCCCCGCCAGGCCCGGTCCGATCTCGGTGAGCTCGATCACGTGCACGTCGACGTCGATCCGCTCCGCGACAGCCGCCGCGATGGCGCGCAGCAGAGCCGTGGTCTTGCTGGGCTCGTGCAGGGATCCGGAGACGGCGACGACACGGTAGCGGGCTGGCATGACTCCGACGCTACTGAGCAGAGCGCCCCGCGTCACGGGAAGTGACACGGGGCGTCATGCAGCGGAATGCGGCGACACGTTCGCGCCGCCGGCATCCGTCAGTTCACGTCGTTCGGGTGCGATCCCACGCGGCCCGAGCCGTCCAGCGGGTCCAGTGCGTCGATGGCGGCCATCTGCGCGTCGTCGAGCTCGAAGCCGAACACGTCGAGGTTCTCGCGCATGCGCTCGGCGCGCACCGACTTCGGGAAGACGACGAAGCCCTTCTGCAGGTGCCAGCGCAGCACGACCTGCGCCGGGGTGCGGCCGGTGGCAGCAGCAGCGGCGGCCACGGCATCCGTGCCGAACAGGTCGTACTTGCCCTGGCCGAGCGGGCCCCACGACTCGATGAGCACGCCGTGGGCGGCGGCCCACTCGGTGATGTCCCGCTGCTGGTAGGCGGGGTGCAGTTCGATCTGGTTCACGGCCGGGACGACGCCGGTCGCCTCGACGATGCGGTCCAGGTGCGGGACGAGGTGGTTGGAGACGCCGATCGAGCGGGTCAGGCCGCGCTCGCGGATGCCGATCATCTTCTCCCACGCGTGCAGGTAGTCGCCCTTGGCGGGAGCCGGCCAGTGCACCAGGTACAGGTCGACCTGCTCGAGTCCCAGCTTGTCGAGGCTCTCGGCGATGGCCTTGTCGGGCTCGTCGTCGTGGTGGCGGTCGTTCCACAGCTTGGTGGTGATGAACAGCTCGGAGCGGTCGATGCCGCTCTTCGCGATCGCGGCGCCCACGCCCTCCTCGTTGCCGTAGATGGCCGCCGTGTCGATGTGGCGGTAGCCGGCTTCGAGCGCCTGGCTGACCGCGCGCTCGGCCTCGTCGGCCGGCACCAGGAAGACGCCGTAGCCGAGCTGGGGGATGCTGTTGCCGTCATTGAGTTCGAGAGAGGGGATCGTCATGCCTCCAGCGTAGAACGATCTCAGGGCGAGGAACCCCGGAGTGACCGGATGCCGGCGGGCATCGTACGATGGAGGGCTATGTCTTCGCCCCTGATCGTGTATCCCCCCGAGCTGCCGGTCAGTGCCGCGCGCGAGGAGATCGCCGCAGCCATCCGCGACCACCAGGTGGTGATCGTCGCCGGAGCGACGGGATCGGGCAAGACCACGCAGCTGCCGAAGATCTGCCTCGAGCTGGGCCGCACGCGCATCGCCCACACGCAGCCGCGACGCCTCGCCGCCCGCACGATCGCCGAGCGCGTCGCCGAGGAGATGCACGTCGAGCTGGGCGACCTGGTCGGCTACAAGGTGCGGTTCACGGATCAGGTGTCGGATGCCACGCGCATCGCGCTGATGACCGACGGCATCCTGCTCAACGAGATCCACCGCGATCGTCTGCTGCGCCGCTACGACACGATCATCATCGATGAGGCGCACGAGCGCTCGCTCAACGTCGACTTCCTGCTCGGCTACCTGCACCGCATCCTGCCGGAGCGGCCTGATCTGCGGGTGATCATCACCTCGGCGACGATCGACCCGCAGAGCTTCGCCGAGCACTTCGCCTCGGCCGACGGCGAGCCCGCCCCGATCATCGAGGTGTCCGGACGCACCTATCCGGTGGAGATCCGGTTCCGGCCCCTGGTCGACGAGTCGGCGGGCGATGAGGCTTCGACGGGCTCAGCCACCCAGATCTCGCACGCCGCGAAGGACGCCGAGGACGAGGTCACCGCCATCGTCACCGCCCTGCGGGAGCTCGACCGCGAGGCGCCGGGAGACGTGCTGGTGTTCCTGCCGGGCGAAGCCGAGATCCGGGATGCCGCAGAGGCGGTCCGCAGCGCCTACCGCTCGTCCACCTCACCGGTGGAGGTGCTGCCGCTGTACGGGCGGCTGTCCGCCGCCGAGCAGCATCGGGTGTTCGAGCGCTCGATGGTCGCCGGTGTCCGACGCCGTGTCGTGCTGGCCACGAACGTCGCCGAGACGAGCCTCACGGTGCCGGGGATCAAGTACGTGATCGACACCGGCACGGCCCGCATCTCGCGGTACAGCGCCCGCTCGAAGGTGCAGCGCCTGCCGATCGAGGCGGTGTCGCAGGCCTCCGCGAATCAGCGCGCCGGTCGCGCCGGTCGCACCAGCGACGGCATCGCGATCCGGCTGTACTCCGAGGAGGACTTCGAGGGGCGCCCGGAGTTCACCGAGCCCGAGATCCTGCGCACCTCGCTGGCGTCGGTGGTGCTGCAGATGCTGTCTCTCGGCTTCGGCGACATCACCGAGTACCCGTTCCTCACTCCCCCGGATTCGCGCGGAGTGAAGTCCGCGCTCGAGCTGCTCACCGAGATCGGCGCGGTCGACCTGACCCGCGGCGCCCAGCCGCGCCTGACGCGCATCGGCCGGGACATCTCGCGGATGCCGATGGACCCCCGTTTCGCGCGGATGCTGGTCGAAGCCGCCGCCTCCGGCTCCTCGGTGCTGGCCGATGTGATGCCCATCGTGGCCGGGCTGTCGATCCAGGATGTGCGCGAGCGCCCCTCCGCGGATGCTCCGCAGTCGCTGCGCGATGAGGCCGACCGCTCGCACGCCCGCTTCGTCGATCCCACCAGCGACTTCCTGACGCTGCTGAACCTGTGGAACCACCTGCGCGAGCAGCAGAAGGAACTCGGCTCCAGCGCCTTCCGGCGGATGTGCCGCAGCGAGCATCTGAACTACGTGCGCGTGCGCGAGTGGTTCGACGTGCACCGCCAGCTCAAGACCCTGGTGAAGTCGACCAAGGGCGAGAAGCGCCCCGCCGGTGGCGGAGCCTCCGACCCGGATGCCCTGCATCGGGCGATCCTCGCGGGACTGCTCTCGCAGATCGGCATCCTCGACGAGCGCACCGCGGCACCCGTTTCGTCTCGCTCCGCTCGCTCAACGACCGGGCCGGAGAAGAAGCGCCGCATCGCCGAGTACCGCGGTGCCCGCGGCATCCGCTTCTCGATCTTCCCCGGCTCGGGACTGCGCAAGAAGTCCCCGCAGGCCGTGATGGCCGCCGAGATCGTGGAGACCTCGCGCATGTTCGCGCGCACGGTGGCCGCGATCGACCCTGCCTGGGCGGAATCCCTGGCCGGCGATCTCGCCAAGCGGCAGGTGAGCGAGCCGCACTGGTCGAAGGACGCCGGAGCGGCCGTCGCCTACGAGAAGGTGACGCTGTTCGGCGTGGAGATCATCCCCCGCCGGCGCATCCAGTTCGCCCGCATCGACCGCGCCGGTGCCCGCGAGCTGTTCCTGCGGCACGCGCTGGTGGAGGGCGAGTGGGACCCGTCCCGGATCGACAAACGGGTCAGCGCGTTCTGGCGGGCCAACGCCGAACTGCGCCGCCGCCTCGAGAAGCTCGAGGAGCGCGAGCGCCGCCGCGACATCCTCGCCGGCGACGAGACGGTCTTCGCGTTCTACGACGAGCGCATCCCGCATGAGGTGTTCGACGTGCGCTCCTTCGAGAAGTGGTGGCGGGAGGCGCTGTCGAACACGCCGAAGCTGCTCGTCATGCGCGAGAGCGACCTGCTCGAGGACGACGGGCGCGCCGACCAGTCCGAGTTCCCGACCCGGTGGACGCAGGGCGACCAGGTGCTGGGCCTCGCGTACCGGTTCGAGCCGGGCGCCGAAGACGACGGTGTGAGCGTGGTGCTGCCGCTCGCGCTGCTGCAGCAGGTGCGCGACACCGGGTTCGACTGGCAGGTGCCTGGGCTGCGCGATGAACTGATCACCGCGCTGCTGCGTGCACTGCCGAAGGCCATCCGCCGGCACGTGGTCCCCGCCGCCGACTGGGCGGGCAAGTTCGGCGAGCAGATCGCCGATGGCGGACCCGAGAACCACGGCGGCATGCCGGAGCGCTCGCTGAAGGAGGCGCTGGCGCGGTTGATCCAACCGCTCGCGAATCAGCCGGTCTCGGCATCCGACTTCGACGACGAGCGCGTGCCCGGTCACCTGCGGATGAACTTCCGCGCCGTGGACGAACGCGGGCGCGTGGCCGACTCCGACCGCGACCTCGCGACGCTGCAGCAGCGACTGTCGGACCGCTCCCGTCAGAGCGTGGCGCGCTCGATCGCGCAGCCGGACGTTCCGTCGAAGGGACGCCGACCGGATGCGGCCGCGGTGGCCGCGGCATCCGCTCGCGGCCCGATAGAGCGCGATGGGCTCACCGACTGGAGCTTCGGCGAGCTGCCCGAGGTGCTCGACACGAAGGTCGCCGGCGGCGTCGTGCGCGGCTACCCGGCGATCATCGACCGCGGCGCGACCGTGTCGGTGCGGCTGGAGGCGACGGCGGACGCCGCGGCATCCGCGAGCCGTGACGGCGTGCTGCGCCTGGTGCTGCTGAACGTCCCCTCCCCCGCCTCCTACGTGCAGAATCACCTGACCTCGGCCGAGAAGCTGGCCCTCGCTGCGTCCCCGTACCAGAACGTCGCGGCGCTGATCGAGGACGCCCGCACGGCCGTCGTGCGCGGTCTGATCGATGAGGCGACGGGCGGCGCCGTCATCCGCAGCGAGGCGGAGTTCCGCCGGGTGCGGGATGCTGTGAACGCGGCGCTCGTCGACAGCCTGTTCGCCTGCGTATCGCTGGTCGCCCGCATCCTGACCCGGAGCCGCGATGTGGAGCGCGGCATCAAGTCGCAGAACTCCCTCGCCCTGCTCGGTCCGCTGAACGACATCCGCTCGCACCTGAGCGGTCTGCTCCCGCCCGGATTCATCTCGCAGACCGGTGTGGGGCGCCTCGCGCACCTGCCGCGGTACCTGGACGGGATGGTGGAGCGGCTGACGACGCTCGCGAACGAGCCCGGCAAGGATCGCACGCGCATGACCGAGTATGAGCGGATGGCGCAGGCGTTCGAGGATGCCGGCGGCGCCATCCCGCTCTCGAAGGATGCGCCCGCCGCGCTCGTCGAAGTGCGCTGGCTGCTGGAGGAGTACCGGGTCAGCGTGTTCGCGCAGCGCCTGGGCACGGCACAGCCGGTCTCACCGCAGCGGATCATGAAGGCGCTCTCGGCGCGCTGAGAGGTTAGCCTGGGGCCATGGCTCGCGCGATCGTCCACACCGAACTCGGCTCCCCTGACGTCCTCCGCCTGGTGGAGGTTCCCGACCCCGTAGCCGGACCAGGCGAAGTGGTCGTGCAGATCGAGGCCGCCGGGGTGAACCCGATCGATGTGAAGCAGCGCGCCGGCATCCGTCCGCTGCCGCCGATCACCGAACCGCGCCATGTCGGCTTCGACGGGGCCGGCACGATCTCCGCGGTCGGGGAGGGCGTCACGGGGTTCGCGGTCGGCGAGCGCGTCGCGATCGGCGACACCCGCGGCACATACGCCACGGCCCTGGCCGTGCCCGTGAAGAACATCACGCGCCTGCTCGACGAGGTCACCTCGGCCGAGGGCGCCGCCCTCAGCATCCCCGCAGGCACGGCGTACCAGGCGCTGCGCTCCCTCGGTGTCCGCAAGGGCGAGACGCTGCTCGTGCACGCAGGCTCCGGTGCGGTCGGACAGGCCGCGGTGCAGTTCGCCGCACTCTGGGGCGCGACGGTCATCGCGACGGCCAGCCCGGAGCGTCACGAGCAGGTGCGCGCACTCGGTGCGATCCCGGTCGCCTACGGCGAGGGTCTCGCCGACCGGGTGCGCGAGGCCGCCCCGCAGGGCGTGGACGTCGCGTTGGACTGCGCGGGCACCGACGAGGCCATCCAGACCTCGCTCGACCTGGTCGCCGACCGTGAGCGGATCGCGACGATCGTGCGCGGACCGGATGCCGCCGAATTCGGCATCCGCGCCTTCTCGGGCGGAAGCCCGACCCCGCTCACCGAGCAGGAGCTGAGCTGGCGTCGTGAGGCAGTGGGCGTCGCGATCAACCTCATCGAGGCGGGCGACTTCCAGATCGAGCTCGGCCCGGAGCTTCCTCTCGCCGAGGCGGCACGCGCGCACGAGCTGATCGAGCAGCACGCCGCCTCGGGCAAGATCATCCTCCGACCCTGACCTCCCGATCCGCCGACGCAGCGCTCACCGGCGCCTGCTCCCAGCGCTGGGACCACTGCACGAGCGGATTCAGGATCTGGATCAGTTCGCCGCCGGCGGGCGTCAGCCGGTAGTGGATCTGCACGGGCACCGTCGGGATGACTTCGCGCGCGACCAGGCCGTGAGTCTCCAGCTCACGCAGCCTCGCGGCCAGCAGCCGGTCCGAGAGGTCGTCGACGGATTCGATGATCTTCGAGAATCTGTCGGCACCGCGGGACAGCGCCAGCAGGATCGCGGCGTTCCACTTCTTGCCGGCGAGCTCCGCCGACCGCCGGAAGGCGCGGCACTGCTCGTCGTCGATGTGCTGAGCATCCATCTGCTTCTCCCGCTCCTGTTGCTTACTTATAGTTAGCAGATTACCACCGGTTGGCGGCGCTGAGCTCCGTCCTGCACGCTGGAGGGACAGGCCGATACGAGAGAGGTGCCGAAGTGACGAGGATCGCAGTTCTGGGAGTCGGGCGAGTCGGATCGGCGGTGGCCCGCACCGCGATGCGCGCAGGCTACGACGTCCTGGTCGCCGGCTCCGGGCCGGCGGAAGACATCGCCCTGCTCGCGGACATCGTCATGCCCGGCGCGGTGGCGATGACGGCGGCCGAGGCCAGCCTCGCGGCGGACATCATCGTGCTCGCCGTTCCGCTGCACAAGCATCGTTCCGTGGATCCCGCGCCCCTCGCCGGCAAGGTGGTCATCGATGCCATGAACTGGTGGACGCCCGTCGACGGCTCCAGCGACGACCCCGACCGTGATGACACCCGCACGAGCGAGATCGTCGCGCAGCACTTCGACCGCTCACGGCTCGTGAAGTCCCTCAACCACATCGGCTACCACGATCTCGAGGAGCACGGCACAGCGGCGGACACGCCCGACAGGCGGGCACTCGCGATCGCGAGTGACGACGAGGCAGCCGCGGAGCTGGTCGCGGAGATGCTCGACGGGTTCGGCTTCGACGCGGTTTACGCCGGTCCGCTCGATCATGGCCGATTCTTCGGCCCCGGCACCCGGATCTTCACCAGCAGCCTGACCAGAGAGCAGCTCGAGGCGACCCTTCCGGCCGTCGAGCTCGCGCTCTGACACCGACCTTCGACAACACAGGAGAAAACCATGGAACTGGGCGCCTACAGCTTCGGCGACACCCCTCGCGACCCGGACGGCACGCTTCGTTCGACTCCCGAGGCGATCGCCAACCTCTTCGCGGCGATCGTGCACGCCGACACGGTGGGGCTCGACTACTTCGCCGTCGGCGAGCACCACACCCACGAGATGCCGGCATCCTCCCCGGGCTCGATGATCGCGGCCGCCGCCGGCGCGACGTCCCGCATCCGCCTCGGCTCCGGGGTCAGCGTGCTCAGCACCGACGACCCCGTCCGGGTGTTCCAGCAGTTCGCCACCGCCGACGTGATCTCGGGAGGACGGGTGGAGATCACCGCAGGCCGCGGGTCGTCCGTCGAGTCGTTCCCGCTGTTCGGCTACGACCTGCGCGACTACGACCGTCTGTACGAGGAGAAGCTCGACCTGCTCCTCAAGATCAATGCCTCCGAGCGCGTGACCTGGCATGGGACGGTGAGGTCGGATATCGAGGACCTCGCCGTGGTGCCGCGTCCGGTGAACGGATCTCTGCCGATCTGGCTGGGCACCGGTGGCAGCGCGCCGTCGTCCGCGCGCGCGGGTCGCCTGGGACTGCCGATCAGCTACGGGATCATCGGCGGGGCGCCGCACCGATTCGCGCCGCTCGCCGAGCTCTACCGGGCCAGCGCCGCGCAGGCCGGGCACACGGGTCCGGAGATCAAGGTGTCCGTCGCGGGGCTCGGCCTCATCGCCCCCACCAAGAAGGAAGCGCTCGAGCGGTTCTATCCGGGATGGCGCAACATGAACGAGTTGATGGCCGAGCAGCGTGGCTGGGCGACCCCGAGCGATGACGACTACCTCGCTCAGGCGCACGCGCCGGGCGCCTACTACGTGGGGGACCCGGACGACGTCGCGGACCGCATCGTCCACCTGCACGGATACCTGGGGCACATGCGGCACTTCCTGCAGATGGACATCGGCGGGCTGCCGCAGGAGCACCTGCTGGAGTCGATCTCGCTGCTGGCCACCGAGGTCAAGCCGCGGGTGGAGAGGCTGCTCGCGAAGAAGTGAACCCGGTCTCAAGCCCGTCTATTTGTGCGCAACGCGCGCGATTCGGCCGTTACCGGCGCGTTGGGCACAAATAGACGGGCTTCTGCGGGGCGGGTCAGGCGGCGCTCTCCTCGGCGGCGGCCTCCTGTGCGGCCTCATCGCGCAGTCGGGCGCCCT
Source organism: Microbacterium sp. W4I4 (assembly GCF_030816235.1). Classification (NCBI taxonomy): domain Bacteria; kingdom Bacillati; phylum Actinomycetota; class Actinomycetes; order Micrococcales; family Microbacteriaceae; genus Microbacterium; species Microbacterium sp. W4I4. The sequence continues at coordinate 3,664,668 of NZ_JAUSXT010000001.1, read as the reverse complement.
CGCGCAGCAGCGGGATGAGCTCGCGGCCCCAGTCGCGCACGTCGCCCAGCGGGTCGAACCCGCGGATGAGGAAGCGCGTCACGCCGAGGTCGTAGTACTTCAGCAGCGCCTCCGCGACCTGCGCCGGGGTTCCGACCGGCGCCGTCGAGTTCCCGGCGGGCCCCATCAGCTTGGTGATGCCCAGCCAGAGCCGCTCGTCGTGCACGTCGCCGCGCTGCGCGTGCTTCTGCAGCAGATCGGCCGACAGGGACGTCTTCTCGGGCCCCGCCGCGCGAGCGAAGGCGAGGGTCTCCCCCGACGCGGCCCCGGACTTCAGCGCTGCGGCTTCGGCGTAGATGCGGTCCGCCTTCGCCCACGCCTCCTCCTCGGTGTCGGCGATGATGGGCCGTGTCGAGAGGCTGAACTCCACGTGCCGTCCGGCCTTCGCCGCGGCGGCACGGATCGTGCGGACGTGCTCGGCGACGTCGGCCAGCGGTTCGCCGAAGAGCATGTACACGTCGGCGCCGTTGGCTCCCACCTCGACCGCGCCCTCGGACAACCCGCCGAAGAAGATCGGGATGCCGGCATCCGTCGCGGGCTTGACGGCAGAGTACGCGCCTTCGAAGCGGTAGAACTCGCCCTCGTAGTCGAACGGGTCCTCCGAGGTCAGGGTGCGGCGCAGCACGTCGATGAACTCCCCGGTGCGCCGGTAGCGGTCGCCCTTCTCGCTGAAATCGCCGTCGCGGCGCTGGTCGGCCTCACTGCCCCCGGAGATGTGGTGGATCGCGACGCGTCCTCCGCCGGTGAGGTGATCGAGGGTCGCGAGCTTGCGGGCGACGAGCGTCGGGGCGACGAATCCGGGGCGGTGCGCGATGAGCACCTTGAGCTCGTCCGTCGCATGCAGGGCTGCCGCGGCGACCGCGAACCCGTCCGGCGAGCTGGCGCTGTACCCGATGAGGACGCGGTCGAAGCCGGCATTCTCGTGAGCCCGCGAGAACTCCTTCACATAGGCCGGGTCGACGACCGGCCCGTCCACGGCTTTCGTCTCCGAGCCGGCGGTCGTGGCGATCATTCCGAGCAGTTCGATGGGCATGTCAGCTCCTTGCGAGGGGTGCGGGTCGGTTGGGAAAGCGGATGTCGATCACGGGGACCGACTCGATGAGACGGCGGGTGTACGGATGCTGAGGGTCCGCGACGATCTGCCGCGTGAGACCGTCCTCGACGATGCGCCCGCGGTGCAGCACGACCAGGCGGTCACTCATCGCGGCCAGCGAGCCGATGTCGTGCGAGATGACGAGCATCCCGAGCTGCTCGCCGCGACTGCGCCGCAGCGCGATGAGCGCCTGCACGACCCTGTCGCGGCTGGCTGCATCGAGCGCGCTGACCGGCTCGTCGAGCACAAGCAGGCGCGGTTCGACGACCAGCGCGCGGGCGATGGCGGCCCGCTGTCGCTGCCCGCCGCTGAGCCCGGACGGAAGCCGATCGAGCAGCTCGGTCCCCAGACCGACGGCCTGCACCGCGGACTCGACGCGCTCGCGGGCGACAGCCGCCGGCACGCGCGAGATGCGCAGACCTTCCGCGATCGATTCCGCGATGCGGATGCCGGGATCCAGCGAACGCAGCGGATCCTGGAACACGTACTGGACGGTTCCCGAACGGCGCCAGCGCCGCAGCGCAGCACCTCGCAGCCGGGTGATGTCATGGCCGTCGACCAGCACCTGACCGGCGCTGGAGTCCACCGTGCGCAGCACGGCCTTCGCGAGCGTGGTCTTGCCCGATCCGGACTCGCCGACCACGCCCACCACTTGTCCTGCGCGCAGGCTCAGCGACAGCGCGTCGAGCACCCGTACGCGGCCGTAGTCGACGGTGAGGTCACGCAGTTCGAGGAGTGTCATCGCAGGAACCTCTCCAGCCCGTAGGCGGCATGCGCCGACACCAGCGAACGGGTGTACGGATGCCCGGGGGCGCGCAGCACGCGAGATGTCGCTCCGCCCTCCACGACCAGACCGTCGCGGAACACCAGCACGCTCTCGCACACCTGGGCGACGACCGCGAGGTCGTGCGAGACGAGGATCAGGGCGAGTCCGCGCTCGCGCCGCAGACGGGCCAGCAGCTCGAGCAGCTCCGCCTGCACGGTCACGTCCAGGGCCGTGGTCGCCTCATCGGCGATGAGCACGGCGGGGTCCGCGGCGAGCGCCATCGCGATCAGCACCCGCTGCAGCATCCCTCCCGACAGCTCGGCTACGCGCTGGCGCAGCACGAGATCCACGCGGCGGATGCCGAGGTCGTCCAGCAGCTCACGGGCGCGCTGCTTCGCCTGGGCGCGCGGCACCCCGGCGGTCACTCGCAGCGTCTCCGCGAGCTGTGCGCCCACCGGGATGGCGGGGTTGAGATACGACGCGGGGTCCTGGAACACGGCGCCGATGCGGGTGCCGCGCACGGAGCGCCAGTCCTTCTCGGATGACGCGGTGAGGTCGCGCCCGTCGACCTGCACCGTCCCGCCGGTCACCGAGACACCGGGAGGCAGGATGCCGAGCAGCGCCCGGCAGGTGAGGGTCTTGCCGCTGCCGGACTCCCCCACCACGCCCAGCGCCTCGCCTCGGCGCACCGCGAGCGAGACGCCGTGGACGAGCTCGGTGCCGTCGGCTGCGGTAAGCACCAGACGGTCGACGGCCGCGATGGCGGGACGTGCGACGGAGCCCTCGTCGAAGGAGGGGTTGAACGGGTGCGGAATGGAGGACGATGGCGCTTCTGAAGGCGAATCTGCAGCAGATCGTCCTTCAGAAGCGCGTTCGTCCTGCAGAATCGGCGCAGAATCCCGGCTCAGATCCTGCAGGGTCGGCTCAGACATGGACGGACTCCTTCCGTGCGGCGGCGCGTGAACGTGCGGGGCGGGTGGCGACCCCGCCGATCCGATCGCGCACGGCATCGGCGAGCAGGTTCAGCGCTCCGACGGTGAACACGATCGCCAGTGCCGGCGCCAGCGGCCCCTCGGGACGCTGGGCGAGATAGCCCAGGTCGCTGGCCAGCATGCCGCCCCAGGTGGGCGCAGGCGGCTGCACCCCGATGCCGAGGAACGTCAGCGAGGCGACCGCGAGCAGCGCGGATCCCAGGGCGTTGATGGAGGCGACCACGAGCGTCGGCGCGACCTGACGCCACACGTGCCGGCCCAGCACCCACCAGGCGGAGGCACCGAGCAGGGTCGCCGCCTCGACGTACTGCGCATCGCGCACGCGCAGCGTCGCGGCTCGCGACACCCGGAAGAATCCGGGGGCGATCAGCAGACCGATCGCCGTCGTCGCCTGCACGAGTCCGTTGCCCAGCAGAGCGGCGAAGACGATCGCGAACAGGATGAACGGCAGCGCGAGCAGGGCGTCCACGACGCGCAGCGCCAGCCACTCGCCGACCCGCGGGAGGAACGCGCTGAGCGCGCCGGGGAGCGCGCCGACCACGAGTCCGATCAGCGCCGCGGCGAGCGCACTCAGCAGCGAGGCGGGCGCCCCGGCCAGCAGCCGGGAGAGCACGTCCCGTCCGAGGTAGTCGGTGCCGAGCAGGTGCGCGGACGTCGTCCCCTGCAGAAGGTGCCCGGTGTCCTGCGCGAGTGGATCGAGCGGCGCGAGCGCAGGTCCGGCGACGGCGAGCACGGCGACGATTGCGACGAGCACGAGGGCCAGGCGGACGGTCCAGGCGCCGCCGTCGGCGCGCGGTGTGCGGGTCATGCGGCGCTCCTGTCCGTACCGGAGCTGCGGCGGATGATGAGATTGATCACGATGCCGGAGATCACCACGACGACGATCGCGACGAGCAGCACGCCCTGCACGACGGGCACGTCTCCCTGCAGCGCGGAGGCGTTGGCGAGGCGGCCGAGCCCCGGCATCCCGAAGATCACCTCGGTGATGACGGCGCCGCCGACCAGGCGCGGCACGTGCACGCCGAGTGCGCTGAGCGCGGGCGCGGTGGCGTTCGGCAGCGCATGGCGGAACACGATCCGCACGGGGCCGAGGCCGTGCACCCGCGCACCGATCACATAGTTCTCGGTGAGGGCGCCCACCAGCGAGGTGCGCAGCTGGCGGGCGATGTCGGCTCCGGCGTCGAGGCTGAGGGCCACCGACGGCAGCACCAGGCAGGTCAGCCAGGCTCCGATGTCCCTCTCCGGCGGCACGTAGCCGGCGACGGGGAACAGCGGGATCGCGTAGCCGAACACCAGGATCAGGGCGATCGCGACGACGAAGGCCGGAACGGTGGTCGCGATGCTGCTGAGCACCGTGACCAGTCGGTCGACGATGCCGCCCCGGGTGACGGCCGCGAGGATGCCCAGTCCCGTTCCGCCCAGCAGCGCGCACAGGGTCGCTCCCGTGGCGATCGAGAGGCTGACCGGGAACGCCTGGGCGATGCTGTCGGAGACCGGGATGGTGGTGAACCAACTGGTGCCGAGATCACCCGTGAGGGCGGAGCCCAGCCAGTCCAGATAGCGCACCAGGAAGGGACGATCCAGCCCGAACAGGTGGTTCAGCCGGTCGATGTCCGCCTGGGTGGCGACTTCGCCCAGGGCGACGGCGGCCGGATTCGATCCGGACGCCGCGCCCAGCGCGAAGGTCGCGAAGGTGGCGAGGACGAAGACGGTCGCGGCGGTGCCGAGCGTGGCGAGCACCCGTCCCGCGACGGGCCGCAGCGGATGCGGAGCAGCCTGGAGGCCGCCGGCGGCGGCATCCTCCGACGTCCGGGACTCCGCCTGCGCGGAGCCCGCGTCGGCGACGACGCTCACGCTCAGCCCTTCACCTTCACGTCTTCCCAGCGCTGCACGTCGAGCCAGTGCCGGATGCCGGTCACCTTCGCCGGGTGGGCGAGGATGCGCGGCCAGCTGAACAGGAAGGTGTTCGGCTGCTGGGTCACGCCGATCTCCACGGCGTGCTGGATCTTCTCGGTGTAGTCGGGCGCATCCGTCGGGGTCGCACGGGCCGCGTCGATGGCGTCCGTGAGCTCCTGCGGCGTCTGCCGACCGAGGTTCATCAGGCCCTCGGGTCCGTAGAGCACCTCGAGGCCCTGCAGCGGCGATTGGCGTCCCGAGTAGCTGTCGAGCACGAACGGGTGCGTGCGCTGCACGTAGTTCTGCGAGATCGCCGCCGGCGCCAGCACGTTCAGCTTCACGTCGATGCCGGCCTCGGCCCACTGCGCCTGCAGCACCTCGGCGAGCGCGACGTCGGCTTCGCCCAGGGCCAGGTCGATCTTCAGCCCGTCAGGATGCCCGGCCTCGGCCAGCAGCTTCTTCGCCGCGGCGACATCGTGCGAATAGAGGTCGTCGAGCTGCGGGTCATGAGCGACGTATCCGTCGGGAAAAGGCTGCCAGTTCGGCGTGCCCTTGCCGAAGTAGGCCGCATCGATGAGTGCCTGACGGTCTGTGGCGTGGCTGATCGCCTGCAGCACCCGATGGTCGTCGAAGGGAGCCACTGTGCCGTTCACGTCCAGCGCCCGCACGGTGAGCGCCTTGATCTCCTCGACCTTCAGGTTCGCGGTCTCGGCGGCCTGCGCCTGGGAGGGCGGGATGATGGCGACATCCCACTGCCCCGTGGAGACTCCTGCGACCACCGTGGCGTCGTCGGTCACCGGCACGACGTGGAACTCGTCGATGAAGATGTGATCCGCATCCCAGTACTTGTCGTTCTTCTCCAGGTCTGCATGCGCGTTCGGCACGTATTCGGTCAGTTCGAAGGGGCCGGAGCCCTCGGGCTGGGTCGCGAGGGATGCGACGTCGTCGAAGGCGGTCGGGTTCACGATGAAGCCGGTCTTGCCTGCGAACAGGTACGGCACCTGGTAGTCGGCCTGGTCCAGGTGCACGGTGACGGTGTGCGCGTCGACGACGTCGACCGCGGCGATGATGCGCAGCTGACCGGCGAGCGTGGAGTTGTCCTGGTCGCGGCCCCGCTCGAGGTTCTGCTTCACGGCCTCCGCGTCCACCGCGGTGCCGTCGCTGAACTCGGCATCCGGGCGCAGATGGAAGGTGATCGCGGTGCCGTCCGCGCTGTACTCCCACTTCTCGGCGAGCCCGGGCACGACCTCGCCCTTCGTGTCCAGCTGCGTCAGTCCGTCGTAGACCAGGGCGAGCGCGTGGGTGTCCCAGCCGGCGGTCGAGGTGACCGGATCCCAGCTGGTGGGCAGGTTCCAGCCCCAGGTCAGGGAGGTGGTGTCGGCGGAGGAAGCACCGGCGGAAGCACTGCAGCCGGCCATCGCGAGGGACGCGACAGCGAGCACGGCGAGGGCGGGGAGTCTGCGGTGAGAGGTCATGGCAGTGAAGCTAGAAGCCGCGACGGGATGCCTGCAAGCGTTCTGAAGCGCGGAGTCACGTGACGCAACAGTTCGTCACATCCTGCGCCTGACGGGGTGCGGATGCCGAAGATGGGACGCATGAGTTCCGACCCCACCATCGTCTTCACCCCTGCCGCCCGCGTCCGAGGGACGCTCGCGATGATCGCCGGGCGTGATGAGACGGCAGCCGTCTACCGGCGGTTCGGCCTGCGCATCAGCGCGGACGGGTACACGGTCGGCGTGTTCGATGGTCCGGATGCCGCGGCCGCAGCTGCCTGGCTCGGAGAGCAGCCGGAAGGCCCACGGGTGCTGGTCGGATCAGACACCGGCGCCTCGGCCGTGCTGACGGCGCTCGCGCAGGGCGACGTCGCCGACGCGGCGATCGTCGCCGGCATCGTCGTCGACACGGAGCACACGCCGACGGATGCCGAGCGCACCGCCTGCCCCGTGCACTTGGGCGTCCTCGCCGAGCAGCACGCCGCGGTCCGGGAGCCCGCCGTCGTCCCCGCCGCAGCCGCCGGGTTCCCGGACGTCGCGGATCTCGCCGCGGTCTCCGTGCCCGTGCTCGCCGTGCACGGCGGAGCCGACCCCGTCACGCCGTTCGCGCAGGCCCGGTCCGTGCTGTCCGCCATCCCCGACGTCGAGACCGTCGAGACGGTCGACGGGCTGCACGACGCCCTGAACGATCAGACGCACCGCAGCGTCGCCGCGAGTATCGTGCTGTGGCTGGAGCGGCTGCGCACAGGCGACGTGCACGCGCCGATCGTGCGGCATGCGGAAGACGTGAACGCATGACCGACGTCGCCGTACCGCCCCGCGAGCGCGGCTTCGCCACTCCTTCTATCGAGCGCGGGTTCGCCACGACCCAGGTGCACACCGGCTTCACCCCCGGTACGACCTGGTCCACTGCGGTGCCTCCCATCCACCAGACCGCCGCCTACGAGTTCTCCTCGCTGCAGGAGGCCGCCGACCTGTTCGCGCTGCGCAAGGCCGGCATCATCTACAGCCGCAACGCCAGCCCGACGCAGCAGGTGCTCGAAGAGCGCGTCGCCGCACTCGAGGGCGGCGTGAGCGCCGTGGCCGTGGCATCCGGTCAGGCCGCCGTCGCCGTCACCCTGCTCGCCCTCGCCGGCCGAGGCGGGCACATCGTCGCCGCCGACCAGCTGTACGGCGGCACGGTCGACCTGCTGCAGGACACGCTCGACGATTTCGGCATCCCGGTCACGTTCGTCGACCAGGACGACGCCGATGCCTGGCGCGCCGCCATCACGCCGCAGACGCGTGTGCTGTTCGCCGAGACAGTCGCCAACCCGATCGCCCAAGTGCTCGACATCCGCCTCGTCGCCGACATCGCCCACGAGGCCGGCGTCCCTCTGGTGGTCGACAGCACCGTCGGCACCCCGGCGCTGATCCGCCCGGGCGAGCACGGAGCCGACTTCGTCGTGCACTCGGCGACCAAGTTCCTTTCCGGCCACGGCACCTCCCTCGGCGGCGTCGTCGTCGATCAGGGCACGTTCGACTTCGGCGCGGAGCCTGGCCGCTGGCCGCAGTTCACCGGACCGTACCGCCGATTCGGCGACCTGGTGCTCTGGGATCGCTTCGGACAGGGGCAGGCCTTCGCCGCGCTCGTCAAGTCCAAGTACGTGCACGACCTCGGTCCGTCGCTGTCGCCGTTCAACGCCTGGCAGATCCTGCAGGGCATCGAGACGCTCGACCTGCGGGTCGCCCGCCAGTCGGCGAGCGCGCTCACGATCGCCCGGCACCTGGCGCAGCATCCGTCGGTCGCCCGCGTGCACCACCCTGGCCTCGCAGGCAATCCCTGGCACGATCTGGCGCAGCGCTACCTGCCGAACGGCGTCCCCTCGGTGTTCTCCTTCGATCTCGTGGGTTCCGAGTCCGACGTGACCGCACGGGTCGCCCGGGTCATCGAGGAGCTGAGGATCTTCCGGCTGGTGGCAAACCTCGGTGATGCGCGCAGTCTGGTGGCGCACCCGGCATCCATGACCCACTCGCATCTCACCGCGACGCAGCGCGCCGCGGCCGGCATCTCCCTGAACACCGTGCGACTGTCCATCGGCATAGAGGATCCCGCCGACCTCGTCGCAGACCTCGACCACGCGCTCACCCGCAGCTGACCTCTCACGTCCCCCGCCGAACAGGAGCATCATGGCCATCGATCTCGGATACTGGACCCCCGTCTACGGCGGATTCCTGCGCAACGTGCGCGATGAGGGCCGCATGACCGCCACCTGGGAGTACATCCGCGAAGTGTCGGTCACGGCCGACCGGCTGGGCTTCCACACCACGCTCGTGCCGGAGCTGTACCTCAACGACCGCAAGGGCACGGATGCCCCGAGCCTCGAGGCCTGGTCGCTCTCGGCCGCGATCCTCGCGGCGACCGACAGACTGCGCGTCATGACCGCCGTGCGGCCCGGGTTCCACCTGCCGGCGGTGCTCGCCAAGACCGTGTCGACACTGGACAGCATCGCGCCGGGGCGCGTGGCGCTGAACGTCGTGGCGGCGTGGTGGGCCGAGGAGGCGCGCCAGTTCGGCGGAGTCTTCCCCGCGCACGATGCCCGCTACGCGCAGGCGTCCGAGTTCGTGACCGTGCTGAACGGTCTGTGGGAGCAGACGCCGTTCAGCTTCACCGGCGACCACTACGAGTTCGAGGACACCATCGTCGAGCCCAAGCCGTCATCTCATCCGGTGGTCTTCGCCGGCGGCGAGAGCGACGCGGGCCGCGAGGCCATCGCCGGCTTCGCGGACGCCTACGTCATGCACGGCGGCACTCTCGACGAAGTGCGCGCGAACGTCACCGACATGAACGCCCGCTCCGAGCGCCTGCACGGGCGCCCGATCTCCGAGTTCGGCATGCCCGCCTACGTGATCGTCCGCGACACCGAGACCGAGGCGCTGCGCGAGCTGGAGCGCATCACGACCGTCGACCCGGACTCCCCCGGCTACGCGTCCTTCGAGCAGTTCCGGCAGAACTCGAACCTGTCGCTGGAGCTGTCCAAGCGCGAGTACTCGGTCGGCACGCGCGGGTTGCGGCCGAATCTGGTGGGCACCGCCGAGCAGGTCGCCGAGCGCATCAACGAGTATGCGGATGCCGGCATCAGCCTGCTGCTGATCCAGGCGTCGCCGCTGAACGAGGAGCTGGAGCGCATCGCCGAGGAGGTCTTCCCGCTCGTGCCGCAGCGCTCGCTGGTCACGGCCCGCTGACAGACCCGTCTATGTGGCGCATTCCGCCCCGATTCCACCGGTTCCACGGCGGTCTGCGCCATATAGATGGGCACTGACGTCGGCGCGCGCCGATACGCTGGAGACCATGACCGGTCTTCGTTGGGGAATCCTCGCCACGGGTGGCATCGCCGCCGCCTTCGCATCCGACCTGCGCACCGCGGGTCTCGACCTGGCGGCGGTGGGTTCGCGCAGCCAGGCGTCCGCCGATGCCTTCGCCGCACGCTTCGACATCCCGCGCGCGCATTCCTCTTACGAGGCGCTCGTCGCCGACCCTGATGTCGACATCGTCTACGTCGCCACCCCGCACCCGATGCACCACGCCAATGCGAGGCTCGCGCTCGAGCACGGCAAGCACGTGCTCGTCGAGAAGGCGTTCACCGTCAACCGCGAGCAAGCGGCAGATCTGCAGCACTTCGCCGCCGAGAAGGGACTGCTGGTCATGGAGGCCATGTGGACCCGCTACCTGCCGCACATGGTGCGCATCCGCGAGATCATCGCGGCGGGCACGCTCGGCGAGATCCGCGCGGTGATGGCCGATCATACGCAGAAGATCAGCGACGACCCGGCGCACCGCCTGAACGCGATCGAGCTCGGCGGCGGCGCCCTGCTGGACCTCGGCATCTACCCGATCTCCTTCATCTGGGACGTCCTGGGCGAGCCGGAGACGATCCGGGCCACCGCGCGCCTCATCGAGACCGGAGCGGATGCCGAGGTCGCGACGCTCATGACGCACGCCGGCGGCGCCGTCTCGACGAGCCTGTCGTCCTCACGCGCCGCGGGCCCGAACACGGCGGCCGTGATCGGCACCGAGGCGCGGATCGAGATCGACCGCGTCTGGTACACCCCGACCTCGTTCCGCGTGGTCTCCCCCGACGGCACAGTGCTCGAGGAGTACCGCTCCGAGGTCGAGGGACGCGGCATGCAGTACCAGGCGTTCGCGGCCGAGGACGCAGCCCTGAACGGCGATCCGGCGGGCGCCGTCCTGGCGCTGCCGATCGGTGAATCCGTCGCGATCATGGGCACGCTCGATGAGATCCGGCGCCAGGTCGGCGTCACCTATCCCGAGGAGGCCTGATGGCCGACACCGCAGGAAGAGTCGCCGTCTATCTCGACTTCGACAACATCGTCATCTCCTGGTACGACCGGGTCCACGGGCGCAACGCGTACGGCAAGGACCGCCAGCGCATCACCGACGACCCGCACGACAAAGAGGTCGTCGAGCGGTTGAAGCAGGCCATGATCGAGGTCGGTGCGATCATCGACTACGCCTCCTCATTCGGCACCCTGGTGCTCACGCGCGCCTACGCCGACTGGTCCTCGCCCGTGAACGCCGAGTACCGCTCGCAGCTCGTAGCCCGAGCGGTCGATCTCGTGCAGCTGTTCCCGGCTGCCGCGTATGCGAAGAACGGCGCCGACATCCGCCTCGCCGTGGATGCCGTCGAGGACATGTTCCGTCTGCCGGACCTCACGCACGTCGTGATCGTCGCCGGCGACAGCGACTACGTGCCGCTCGCCCAGCGCTGCAAGCGCCTCGGGCGCTACGTCATCGGTGTGGGCGTGGCGGGCTCCACCGCCAAGTCACTGGCCGCTGCCTGCGACGAGTTCGAGTCCTACGACTCGCTGCCCGGCGTCGTCCGCCCGTCCAAGACCGTCACGGCACCGGCGGCGACGGCACCCGGGGCCACGGCGGCCACGGCGTCTGCGGACAAGGTCTCCAAGACGGTCAAGGCCGCCAAGGAGGCGACGCAGGCCCCGGAGAAGCCGGAGCCGAAGCGCGCGACGAAGCCCCGCAGAGCGCAATCGGCGAAGACCGAGGAGAGCAGAGCGGAGGAGGCCCCCGACGAGCAGACCGAGGCCACGCAGCTGCTGGAGCGGGCGCTGCGGCTCGGCCACGACAAGGCGGATGCCGATGAGTGGCTGCACGCGTCGGCCGTGAAGACGCAGATGCGCCGGATGGACCCGTCCTTCAGCGAGAAGGCGCTCGGATACCGCTCCTTCAACGATTTCCTCCGCTCCCGCGACGACATCGCCGAGCTGGAGGAGACCGGGCACGAGCGGCTGGTGCGCCTGCGCGAAGGCTAGGGGTCTACCCGAACAGGGACCGCGTTGCTAGGCTGACCGGCACGTCTGGGGACGATGCTGGGGACGAACTCGATGAGGAGAACGTCATGCAGAGAAGACCCGCACACCGCGCCCTGGCCATCGCCGCGGCACTGTCGTTGACCGCGACGCTGGCACCGGCGGCCGCGTCGGCTGCACAGACGCCACCAGGGAGAGATCGGGCCGCTCAGGCGTACGCCGACACGACACTCGAGTCGATGACGCTGGAGCAGAAGATCGGGCAGCTGTTCATCCTGTTCGCCTACGGCCCTGACGCCGAGACCGTCGACTCGCGCAACACCACGCTGTATGGCCGGCCGACCGCATCCGACATCATCTCGGAGTACGAACCAGGCGGTTTCATCCTGTTCTCCGCACGGGACAACATAACGGATCCCACGCAGGTCGCGACCCTCTCCAACGGGCTGCAGGATGCCGCGATGGAGGCGGGCGCCGGCATCCCGCTGCTGGTCAGCACCGACCAGGAGCAGGGTCTCGTCACCCGGATCGGATCCCCGGCGACCCTCTTCCCTGGCAACATGGCGCTGGGCGCGGGGCGCAGCACCAAGGACACCCGAAAGGCCGCTGCCGTCACCGGTCAGGAGCTGCTGGCGATGGGCATCCAGCAGAACAACGCTCCGGACGCCGACGTCAACATCAATCCCGACAATCCCGTGATCGGCGTGCGCAGCTTCTCATCCGACCCCGCACTCGTCTCGCAGCTCACGGCTGCGGCGGTGCAGGGCTATCAGGAGGATGCCGGGATAGTCGCCACTGCCAAGCACTTCCCCGGGCACGGCGACACGGACACGGATTCCCACTCCGGGCTTCCGGTGATCACCCACACTCTCGAGGAGTGGCAGCAGATCGATGCGCCACCGTTCCGGGCTGCCATCGAAGCCGGTGTGGATTCGATCATGACCGCCCACATCGTCGTGCCGGCACTGGACGACAGCGGCGACCCCGCGACCCTGTCTCACAAGATCGTCACCGGGCAGTTGCGCGAAGCCCTCGGGTTCGACGGCGTCATCGTCACCGACGGACTCGAGATGGCCGCCGTCCGGCAGAAGTACGGTGACGGCGAGGTCGCCGTGCGTGCGATCGAAGCCGGCGTCGACCAGCTGCTGCTGCCCGCTGCACCGCGCGAGGCGTATGCGGCGATCGACGATGCCCTCGACTCCGGCCGGTTGACAGAGCAGCGCATCGACGAATCCGTCGAGCGGATCCTGAAGATGAAGTACGAGCAGGGAGTCATCAAGCATCCGAAGGTCGATGTCGACAAGGTCATGAACACCGTCGGCAAGAACTCCAGTCTGCGAGCGGCCGAGAAGATCACCGACCGCACGACGACACTGGTCCGCAACGACGACGGAGCACTTCCCGTGGCCGTGCAGGGCAAGACGGTGCTGGTGACCGGCTACGGCGAGGTGACCGGGCGCACTCTGGCCGCCGAGCTGACCGCTCGCGGCGCCGAGGTCACCGCGCTGCCCACCGGCACGGCACCATCGACGGCGCTGATCGCCGAGGCCACTGCCGCCGCCGCGATGAGCGACGTCACCGTCGTGCTCACCAACGGCGTCACCGCGACGAGCCGACAGAAAGACCTGGTCGCGGCGCTGGATGCCACGGGCACGCACCTGGTGGTCGCGGGGGTGCGCAACCCGTATGACATCAACCAGCTGCCCGAGGTCGACAACTTCATCGCGACCTACTCGTACGCCGCCCCCGCTCTCGCGTCGCTCGCCAAGGTCATCACCGGCGAGATCACCCCGCAGGGCGCACTTCCCGTCGATATCCGCACCGCAGACGGATCGGGCGACATTCTGTACCCGTTCGGCCACGGATTGGGGTGGTGACGTCATGAACATGACCAGGCGAGGAATTCTGCAGGCTGCCGGCGCGGCCGCAGCCACCGCCGCCGGCGTCGCCGCGAGCGGGAGCGTCGCATTCGCGGGCGACTCGGCCGTGGCATCCGCCGATCGTGGCCGGAGCCTGCGCACCGGCGCGGACATCGCCGCCGCCGACGGTTGGCGGATGTTCGCCGGACGCAAGGTCGGCGTCATCACCAATCCGACCGGGGTGCTGCGCGACTTCACGAGCATCGTCGACGACATGCACGCCAGAGGTGTCGATCTCGCGGCGGTGTTCGGGCCGGAGCACGGCTTCCGCGGCACGGCGCAGGCCGGTGAGGCCGAGGACACGTTCACCGATCCCCGAACCGGTGTGACGGTTTACGACGCCTACGGCGCCACGGTCTCGAAGCTCGCCGGGTTCTTCACCGCGGCCGGCGTCGACACGATCGTGTTCGACATCCGTGATGTCGGTGTGCGGTTCTACACCTACATCTGGACGATGTGGACGGCGATGCAGGCCGCCGCCCAGGCGGGTGATCTGCGCTTCGTGGTGCTCGACCGCCCCAACCCGCTCGGCGGTCGGGCCCGCGGTCCCGTGCTGCAGCAGGGATACACCTCGGGCGTCGGTCTGCTGGAGATCTCCCAGCAGCACGGCATGACCGTGGGCGAGCTGGCGCGGTTCTTCAACGCGACGTTCATGGAACGGGCAGAGCAGCGGAAGCTGACCGACCTGAAGGTCGTCGCGGTCGAGGGCTGGCACCGCGAGATGGTGGGTCCTGATCAGGCCGATCGGTGGATCCCACCCTCCCCCAACATGCCCACCCCTCAGACGGCGACGCTGTATCCGGGCACCGGCATGGTCGAGGCGACGGACTGGTCGGAGGGGCGGGGCACCACCCGCCCGTTCGAGCTGATCGGTGCGCCGTACCTCGACCACAGGTGGGCGTCGGCGCTGAACGCGAAGAACCTCGCCGGCGTGGAGTTCCGCGAGGCGTATTTCACACCGACGTTCTCGAAGAACGCCGGCAAGGTCTGTGCGGGCGTGCAGGTGCACATCCTGGATGCCGAGAGGGTCGATGCCATCGAGGTCGCGACGCACATGCTCGTGGAAGCACGCCGGATCTATCCTGAGTTCGCCTGGCGCGGCGACGGCGGCCGATGGATCGGCCTGCTGACGGGTTCGGGCCGATTCCAGGAGCAGCTGGAGGCGGGTGCTTCGGCCGAGGAGATCATCGCGGCCTGGCAGCCCGAACTGCGGAAGTTCGTGGACGACACCCGCCCGCACCTGCTCTACGGCGGCCCCAGGCGATGACTCCGGCGCGGTGAGGGCGCCGGAAGCATCCGGCGCCCTCACCTCGGCGATAGTCTCGACGTATGGATCATGTGCCCCAGTCCCCGTACCTCCGGGCACTGGGAGCGCAGCGCACGCAGCTGCATCCCGCCCTGCGCGAGTACTTCTCCGCGGTTCCCCGCGGCCACCTCGGCATCGGCGAGGGCGTGTTCGAGCGGATCGGCACGCCGCGCCGGTGGCTGTGGCCGCTGCTGGGGAAGTTGGAGCGCCGCGGCGTCGTGCACTCCGGCTGGCACCAGAACGTCCCGTTCACCGTGCGCAACCGCACTCTCGCAGGCAAGGCGATCAGCGCGCGGACCCTGCACCTGTCCGACGGCGACTGGACGATGAAGGACGCCGTCTGCGTCCGCCCGCGCGGTCGCGTGCTCGATCAGATCGGCGAGCCGATGACCCTCGCCGTCGCCTTCGACGTGTCGGTGGACGGCGACGCCCTCGCCCTGCGCAGCACCAGTGTGGGCATCCGGCTGGGACGTGTGCGCATCACGGTGCCGAGGTTCCTCGCTCCGGTCGTGCGGCTGCGTGAGAGCGCCGAGAAGCGGGCGGGGCGGCAGCGGGTCTCGCTGACCGTGGATCTGCCGGTCATCGGACGGCTCTACGAGTACGAGGGCACCTTCAGCTACGCCATCCACGAGGATGCGCCGTGACCCGGGTGGTGCTCGGCGGGTCGAGCGGGTTCATCGGCCGCCATCTGCAGCAGAAGTACCGCGCCGAAGGGCGTGAGGTCGTCACGATCTCACGCTCCGGAGCGGATCTCACCTGGACCGACCAGGACGGCATCGACGCCGCCGTCGACGGCGCCGGTCTCGTCGTGGGCCTGGCGGGCAAGAGCGTCAGCTGCCGGTACACGCCCGCGAATCGCGCGCAGATCTTCTCCTCCCGTCTGGACACCACGGCGGCTCTCAGCACGGCTGTCGGCCGGGCATCCGCTCCCCCGCCGCTGTGGATCAACTCCTCCACCGCGACGATCTACCGCCATGCGGAGGACCGGCCGATGACGGAGGCCGATGGCGAGATCGGCACGGGCTTCTCCGTCGAGGTCGCGAAGGCCTGGGAGCGCGAGCTGTTCGACGCCGAGCTGCCTGAGACCAGGCGCGTGGCGCTGCGCACTGCGATCGTCCTCGGCGACGCCGGCGTTCTGGGTCCCCTGCGGGTGCTGGCCCGACTGGGTCTCGGCGGCACGCAGCTCGACGGCTGGTGGCCGGTGACACGGGCACGGCGTGCATCCGGCACCGCGCACGTCGCGGGCGCCCGGGGCGGACGCCAGCGATTCAGCTGGATCCACGTCGACGATGTGATCGGCATCATCGACTTCCTGGAACAGCATCCGGAACTCGACGGGCCGGTGAACGCCTCGTCGCCGAACCCGGTCGACAACGCCGGGTTCATGGCATCCGTCCGGCGCACCCTCGGGGTGCGGTTCGGCCCGCCCACCCCGCGCTGGATGCTGGAGCTCGGCGCGATCGGCATCCGCACCGAGACGGAGCTGATCCTGAAGAGCCGGTGGGTGCTGCCGGGCAGGCTCGCCGAGGCGGGCTACGTGTTCCGGCATCCCGATCTGGACGAGGCGCTGCGCGCGTCGTTCAGCGGCTGACGCTCACGCCGACTCGGAGCCGGATTCGCCGCGCTCCTGCCTGCGCTTCTCGATCTCCTGGCGCAGCCGCCACTCCTCGATCTCCTTGTCGAGATCCGCGATCTGCTGCTCGGTCGTGCGCGTGTCCGCCGGGATCACCGGCGGGACGGGCGCCGACGGCTCCGGGCGACGGGACCGCTTCAGCCGCTCGGGGCGCTCCAGACGGATGCCGCCCTCGGGGTACTCCCGTCCGATGCCGAACCACAGCACGCTGCCGATGAACGGCAGCAGGACGACCAGCAGCAGCCAGACGAACTTCGGCATGAACTTCACCTGCGAGTCGTCGCGCCGGATGATGTCCACGAGTGCGAACACCATCAGCGCCACGATGAGCAGCGAGATCACGAAGGCCATGCCCCTCAGCGTAGACGACCCGGGTCGCCCGCGGCCCCGGCGGGAGCACGACGCAGGGTCGCGACGGGCCGTCTCGGCAGGGTCGCGGAATCCGATCGCGGCGCGACTCCGAACAACACTCGAGCGCACTGTCACGGTGCCACGGAGGAGACGATCATGTCGAAGCGGAGCACGGGCAGAGCATTCATCGCATGGGCGGGACTGGCTGGCGTGGTCGGCGGTGCCGTCTTCCTCGCGGCCTCGGAGCTGTTCGCGGTGCTGGTGGCCCGCGAGGCCAGCCCGATCCTGGCGGTCGGCGGGTTCGTGATCGACATCGTGCCGCAGCCCTTCAAGGAGCTCGCGATCGCGACCTTCGGCGAGTACGACAAGATCGCCCTCCTCGCCGGGCTCGGTCTGGCCGTGATCATCGCCTCCGCGATCTCCGGCATCCTGCAGCTCGTGCGGCCCCCGCTCGGCGTGGCCGCCCTGGTCGTCGCCGGTGCGCTGTCGACCGCCGCGATCGTGACCCGCCCCGGCGCCACCCCGCTCGCCTTCCTCCCTCCCGTGCTCTGTCCCCTCGCCGGATCCGTCATCCTCGTACTGCTCATCCGTCGACTGCGGACCTGGCGCGGATCCGCGAGCGTGCGCGGCACGGCGACCGGTTCATCAGCATCGGCGAGTGACGAAGCAGCCCGACCGAGCATCATGGGGCGACGCCAGTTCTTCATGCTCACCGCCATCGCCGGCGCCTCGGCTCTCGTGGTGGGAATCGCCTCGCGCACCGTCAGCATGGCCGTCGGCTCCGTGGAGGCGATCCGCGACCTGCTCAAGCTGCCGGCGCCTCGCACGACCGTCGCGATCCCGAAGGGGGCCGAGCTCGACATCCCGGGTCTGAGCAGGCTGTTCACCCCGAACAAGGACTTCTACCGCGTCGACACCGCTCTCACCGTCCCCACCATCGACCCGGCGACCTGGCGACTCGTGATCGACGGGATGGTCGACCAGCGGGTGGAGCTGAGCTTCCAGGACATCCTCGACATGGGTCTCGACGAATACGCGATCACCCTGACCTGCGTCTCCAATGAGGTCGGCGGCGAGCTCGTGGGCAACGCGAAGTGGCTCGGCGTGCCGGTGCGCGAGGTGCTGAGGAAGGCAGGAGTGCAGTCCGGCGCCGACATGGTCCTCTCGCGCAGCGTGGACGGCTACACGGCGAGCACTCCACTCTCCGCGCTCACCGACGACGGCCTCGACGCGATCCTCGCGGTGGCGATGAACGGCGAGCCGCTGCCTCTGGAACACGGCTTCCCGGTCCGCATGGTCGTCCCCGGCCTTTACGGGTACGTGTCCGCCACGAAGTGGCTGACCGAGCTCAAGGTCACGACGTTCGCCGACGACCAGGCGTACTGGACGCCTCGCGGCTACAGCGCCGAAGCTCCGATCAAGTTCGCTTCGCGCGTGGACACCCCCAAGATCGGCGAGGCGGTGCCGGCGGGGAGGATCCCGATCGCGGGCGTCGCCTGGGCGCAGTCCGTGGGGATAGAGCGCGTCGAGGTCAGCATCGATGACGGCGACTGGGTGCCCGCCACCCTGTCGGCTCCCGTCAACGAGGACACCTGGGTGCAGTGGTTCCTGGAGTGGGATGCCACCCCCGGCACGCACTACGTCGCAGTGCGGGCGGTCAATCGGAACGGCGACCTGCAGATCGAGGAGCGCGCCGCGATCGCGCCGAACGGCTCCTCCGGCTGGCAGCGCTCGCTCGTCCGCGTCACCTGATCATCGCTCAGTCCTCGCCGGTCGCGACCGGCATTCCCGCAGTGTTGGACCACGCGCTCCACGAGCCCGGATACACGGTGACCTCTCGCCCTGCGATGGTCCCGGCGAGCGCCAGCTGCGCCGCGGTGATGCCGGATCCGCAGTATGCCGCGATCGGCATGCTGCCGTCGGCGCCGGCGTCGTCGAACGCCGCGGCGATCTCGGATGCCGGCAGGAAACGGCCGTCGGCGGTGAGCATCCGTCCGATCGGCAGGTTGCGGGCGCCCGGGATATGACCGGGGAGCGGGTCGATCGGCTCGGTCTCGCCGCGGTACCGCTCGGCAGCACGCGCATCCAGCAGCACCCCGGTCGCCGGCCAGGTCGCCGCGCCCGCGGTGTCGATGACACCGACATCACCGGGCGTGGTGAGCACGACATCGCCCTCCGCGACCTGCACGTCGCCGGTCGCGACCTCGCCGCCGGCGGCCTGCCAGGCCGGCCACCCTCCGTCCAGCACGCGCACGTCGCTGAGGCCGGCGCGCCGCAGCGCCCACCAGGCGCGCGACGCCGACAGCATCCGGTGGTCGTCGTACACGACCACCGGCACGCCGGTGCGGATGCCCCAGCGTCGGGCCGCGGCGGCGAGCGCCGCGTCATCGGCCAGCGGATGCCGTCCTTCGCCGGGTTCGCCGTGACGGGACAGCTCGTGCTCCACGTCGATGAACACCGCGCCGGGGATGTGCCCGGCCAGATACTGCTCGCGGCCATCGTCACGGCCGAGCTGCCAGCGCGCGTCGAGCACGTGCACCTCGCCGAAGCGCGATCGCAGCTCGGCGGCGCTGATCAGCGGGTTCATGCCGGGCCCCTCGCTCACGGGACGATGTGTCCGGCGGTGCGGAACAGCTCGTACCATTCGCCGCGGGTCAGCACCACGTCGGCGCCCGCCGCCGCGTCCGCCACGCGCTGCGGGGTGGTGGTGCCGAGCACGACCTGCATGTGCGCGGGGTGACGGGTGATCCAGGCCGTCGCGATGGCGATGGGCTCGACCCGGTACTTCGCGGCCAGCCGGTCGAGCACCGCGTTCAGCTCGGCGTACTTCTCGTTGCCGAGGAACACCCCGTCGAAGAAGCCGCCCTGGAAGGGCGACCAGGCCTGGATGGTAATGCCGTTGATGCGGCAGTACTCCACGATGCCGCCGCCGTCGCGGACCACGCTCTGCTCCTCGCCGGACATGTTCGCGGCGACGCCCTGCGCGATGATCGGCGAGTGCGTGATCGACAGCTGCAGCTGGTTGGCGACCAGCGGCTGGGTCACGGCGGTGCGCAGCAGATCGATCTGACGGGGCGTGTGATTCGAGACGCC
This sequence comes from Microbacterium sp. W4I4, assembly GCF_030816235.1. Classification (NCBI taxonomy): domain Bacteria; kingdom Bacillati; phylum Actinomycetota; class Actinomycetes; order Micrococcales; family Microbacteriaceae; genus Microbacterium; species Microbacterium sp. W4I4. The sequence continues at coordinate 3,644,762 of NZ_JAUSXT010000001.1, read as the reverse complement.
GAACGAGCGCACCTTGCCGGCCGCCTCGAGCTCGTCGAACGCGCGCGCGACCTCCTCCGGCTCGACGAGTGCGTCGGGACGGTGCAGCAGCAGCACGTCGATGTGGTCGGTGCGCAGCGCCTTGAGCGATCCCTCCACCTGGGCGACGATGTGCTCGTAGGAGAAGTCGAACATCTGCTCGGCCGGCACGATGCCGCACTTGGTCTGCAGGGTGATCTCGTCGCGCTCCGAAGCGGACAGCTGCAGGGCCGAGGCGAAGCGATCCTCGCAGACGTGCATCGCCCCGCCGTAGATGTCGGCGTGATCGAAGAAGTCGATTCCGGAGGCGCGGGCCGTGTCGTACAGCTCGCGCACTTCGGCATCCGTCTTGTCGGGGATGCGCATCATTCCCGCGATGACGGCGGGGGCGGTGTCGCCTGCGAACGGGACTGACTTCATGATTCCTCCTGAGTGGGCGCCGATGATGCTCTCCGCCAACGCTACCCGCCGGAATCGACGCGCAGCGCGGCCTGCCCGGTGAGCCACGGCGAGGCAGGCGTCCGCAGGGCAACGAGTCCCACCAGCAGCGGCACGAGCATCGCCGTGATGAAGGTCGGCCAGCCGGACCACGGCGTCCACAGGAAGAGAGGATGCATGAGCACCACGGTCAGCAGCGGCAGCGCCAGCAGCGTGCACAGCTGCGAGAGCCGCCCCGGACGCACGGTGCTCTCGGCGAGCAGGATCAGTCCGATCGAGATCGCGGCGGAGACCACCAGCGACAGCACGGGCGTGCCGAACTCGCCCTGCTTCATGTCCAGGAAGCTCGAGGCCCCGGCGGCGACGAGGGCGGCGCTGACAGCGATCAGCAGGATGCCGATGACGGCAGGAGCAGGGATCCGGGCCCGGATCCGACGCAGCCCGTCGCCGATGAGCAGGTAGATCAGGCTCGTGAAGGCCAGCCCGACGCCCAGCGGCGAGTCGGAGAGCACCGTGCCGCCGACCCAGCCCGCCGCAGCGCCGGCGATGCCGATCAGCCACTGGACCGCCAGCGGGAGTCGTTCGATCAGCCGGAGCAGCAGTGCCGTGAAGAACAGTGTGGAGATGAACCAGAGTGTGATGTACGGCATCCCGGCCACTCCCCCACCGTACAGACCGCCGAGGATGCGATCCGGGGTGTCGGGGAAACCCATCGCGAGCAGCGCGATCGTCAGCAGCACGAACCACACCAGGTACGGTCTGCCGAGCGACTGCCAGCGTCTGCTCAGTTCGGCGCGCATCGAGCGGCCGGGTTTCCAGAGATACCCCGAGATGACGAAGAACACGGTCACGTGCCAGGTGTAGAGCCAGTCGGCCGTCACCTCCCGTGTGAAGGCGTGCCCGGCCACGATCGCCGCGACCGCGATGATGCGGACGAGGTCGATCGCGCCGGACCTGTTCGGCATCGCCTCGAGCATGCGGCGATGGTAGTCCGTCTCCTTGACAGTGTCGCTCGCAATCTCGCGCCCGGCCTTGTCCGGCTGGCGCTAACGTTGCTTGCATGACCGCTCCGATCGATGCGACCTCCACCTCCGCCTGGGCTGAACTCACTGCTGCGCGTGAGGGCTTCTCCCCCGATCTGCGCGACTGGTTCGCGTCCGATCCGGGCCGGGTCGAGCGGCTGAGCCTGGAGCTCGCCGACCTGCACGTCGACCTGTCGAAGAACCTGGTCACCGATGAGATCCTGGCCTCGCTCGTGCGTCTGGCCGAGCAGACCGGTGTCGCCGAGCGGTATGCGGCGATGCTCGCAGGTCACCACATCAACACCACCGAGGACCGCGCCGTGCTGCACACGGCACTGCGGCGTCCGGCGGGCGCCTCGCCGGAGCTGGTCGTGGACGGTCAGGACGTGGACGCCGACGTGCAGTCGGTGCTCGACGCACTCGCCGCCTTCGCCGACCGCGTCCGCTCGGGCGACTGGCTGGGCGTGACCGGCAAGAAGGTCACGCACGTCGTGAACATCGGCATCGGCGGATCGGACCTCGGACCGGTCATGGTCTACGAGGCGCTCAAGCCGTACGCGGATGCCGGCATCCAGGCGCGCTTCGTCTCCAACATCGACCCCACCGACCTGGCGCAGAAGACCGCCGACCTCGATCCCGAGACCACCCTGTTCATCGTCGCCTCCAAGACCTTCACGACGCTGGAGACGCTGACGAACGCGCGCCTCGCGCGGGACTGGATGTGGGCCGGCCTGGCAGCATCCGGCGCGATCGGCGACGACGAGAAGAGCCGGACGGATGCCGTCGCGCACCACTTCGTGGCCGTCTCGACCGCCCTCGACAAGGTCGCCGCGTTCGGCATCGACCCCACCAACGCGTTCGGCTTCTGGGACTGGGTGGGCGGTCGCTACTCCGTCGACTCGGCGATCGGCCTGTCGCTGGCCGTCGTCTTCGGGCCCGCCGCATTCCGCGACCTGCTGGCCGGCTTCCACGCCGTCGACGAGCACGTCCGCGCCACCCCGCTCGCAGAGAACGTGCCGGTTCTGATGGGCCTGCTCAACGTCTGGTACTCGAACTTCCTGGGCGCGCAGTCGCACGCGGTGCTGCCCTACGCGCAGCAGCTGAGCCGGTTCCCCGCTTACCTGCAGCAGCTGACCATGGAGTCCAACGGCAAGTCGGTGCGCTGGGACGGCACGCCCGTCACCACCGACACCGGCGAGGTGTTCTGGGGCGAGCCCGGCACCAACGGCCAGCACGCGTTCTACCAGCTGATCCACCAGGGCACGCGCCTGATCCCGGCGGACTTCATCGCCTTCGCGAACCCGGCCTATCCGCTGAAGGACGACGGACGCGACGTGCACGGGCTGTTCCTGGCGAACTTCCTCGCGCAGACGAAGGCGCTCGCCTTCGGCAAGACCGCCGAGGAGGTCGAGGCGGAGGGCACCACCGGTGCGCTGGTGGCCGCGCGCACGTTCAGCGGCAACCGGCCCACGACATCGATCTTCGCGCCGGCACTCACTCCCGCCGTGCTCGGCCAGCTGATCGCACTGTACGAGCACATCACCTTCACGCAGGGCGTGATCTGGGGCATCAACTCGTTCGACCAGTGGGGTGTGGAGCTGGGCAAGCAGCTCGCTCTGCAGATCGCTCCGGCGATCGAGGGCGATGCGGCTGCTCTCGAAGCCCAGGATGCGTCCACGAAGGCGCTCCTGGCGTACTACCAGGCGCACCGCAAGGGCTGAGAGCCGGGTCTAGCGCATACGTGGAGCGGGCGGAACCCCCTCTGCGGCCGCGTGGTGCGCGTGCCTACGGTACCGGCATGGACGAACAGCTCAGCGCGCTTCTGATCAACTGCACCCTCAAGCCCTCGCCGGCGGGATCGAGCACCCACGTGCTGGGCGAGCAGGTCATGAACGCCCTGGCGGAGCACGGTGCGACTGCCGACCGCATCCGCGCCGTCGACCATCGCATCCTGCCGGGCGTCCAGACCGACATGGGCGGGGAGGACGAATGGCCGGAGCTGCGGGCGCGTGTGCTCGCAGCCGACATCGTCGTGTTCGCCACACCGACATGGCTGGGGCAGCATTCCAGTGTCGCGCAGCGCGTTCTGGAGCGTCTGGATGCAGAGCTGTCGGAGACCGACGATCAGGGGCGCCCGATCCTGTTCGACAAGGTGGCTCTGGCCGTCGTCGTCGGCAACGAGGACGGCGCGCACCACATCACCGCGATCCTGTTCCAGGCGCTGAACGACGTGGGCTTCACGATCCCCGCGCAGGGATCGGTGTACTGGAACGGCGAGGCCATGCAGACCACCGATTACAAGGATCTGCCGTCGGTGCCCGAGAAGGTTGCGCAGGCGACGTCGACGGCTGCCGCGAACGCCGCGCATCTGGCACGGAGCCTCACGCAGGCGGGTTATTCAGCAGGCTGAGTCCAGCGGCCCGACGACCGCCGTCACCTGTCCTTGTCCTTCTGCGGCGGATGATCGGGGTTGCCGGCATTGCTGCCGGGACCCTTGTGTGCATTGTCGGACTTGTCCGGGCTGCCCTGACGCACGTCGACAGCACCGGCTCCGGAGTCGTCCGAGCGGGTGTCGACTGCGGATGTCGTGGGCGTGCCCGGCTCCTGCCGATCGGGTGTCGGTGACGGCGCAGCGGTGCTCGGCGCAGGCGTCACCGCCTGCTCCGGCGAATCGGCATTCGGCGTCGTGCTCCACAGCCCCGCGACGGCGATGAGAGCCATTGCTGCGGCGGCAAGGGCGCCGACGGCTGCGACCCCCAGCCTCCGCAGGCGGCCGGGCCATGGCCGATGGGCGACGGCCATCGGATACTCCCTGGTCGGAGCCGAGAGATCTTCGCCGCGGGCCTCGGACATCCCTGCTGTCGGCGGAGCCGTCGTCGCCCGCGTGCCGGACGGCACCCGGTGCTCGGCGAGCGCGGCGGCGGCCTCTGCGACGTCTCGGGCGGAGGCCCGCGCCTCCGGTTCGGTGCGCGTCATGCTCGCGAGGAGCTCCCGCCATTCGGCATCCAGGGAGTCCGGGATCTCCGGCGGGCCGGACAGATGCCTCAGCGCCGTCTGGACGGCGCCCGACACGGGGAACGCGGGAGCACCGCTGGTCGCCTCGATGAGCACCAGTCCCAAGGAGTAGACGTCCACGGCGGGCGTGAGATCGCCGCTGCAGACCTGTTCGGGCGCCATGTAGGCCGCGGTTCCGACGGCGATGCCCGGCGCCGTCAGCCGCGCATCGTCCCTGCCCAGCGCGATGCCGAAGTCGGTGAGCTTCGCGACCCAATCGCCGTCGCGGCGTGCGGACCTGGACAGCAGGATGTTGGAGGGCTTCACGTCACGGTGGACGATGCCTGCCTCGTGCACCGTCTGAAGCGCCTCGGCGATGTCACGCGCGAGGCGCGCCGCCTCCGTGCTCGGCAGCGGGCCATGCGTCAGCCGCGACGTGAGCGTGGGACCGTCGACATACTCCATCGCCAGGTATCGAGGATGCGCGGGGTCGAGCCGAGCATCGTAGAGCGTGACCAGCGACGGGTGATTCACCGACGCGAGCACCGCGGACTCGCTGTACGCACGTTCGGCCACCAGCGGCGTCTCGGCGTGGCTGCGCAGCAGCTTGATCGCCACCGTCCTGCCGAGCGCGGTGTCCTCCGCTCGGTAGACGATCGCCGTCCCACCGCGTCCGACGCATTCTTCCAGGCGGTATCGCCCATCCAGCAGTGCCGCCGTCGGCTGATCGTCGATCGTGCTCACCTCGACCACTCCAGTCATGTGCGGCTCGGGTGCCGCATGACTGGAGAATCTAGGCCGGGGTCAACCTGCCGTCACCGGCCTTGACGCGCTCGAAGCGATCTGCAAGCCGACGGGTCACGCCCGCCGATACTGGGAGACCATGGGGCAGTCGAACGGGTCGCGGGCGGCGAGCCCGACCTCGTTGAGGTACTTGATGACGATGGCGTAGGAGCGCAGCACCGTGGTCTCGGTGTACGGCACGTTGTTCGCCATGCAGTAATCGCGCACGATCTCACGCGCACGCGACAGGTGCAGACGAGACATGCTCGGGAAAAGGTGGTGCTCGACCTGGTAGTTGAGCCCGCCGAAGAGCGACGTCGCCCACCATCCGCCGGTCACATTGCGGGAGGTGCGCACCTGCTTCGTGAAGAAGTCCAGCCGCGCGTCGTGGGAGATGATCGGCATCCCCTTGTGGTTGGGTGCGAACGATGCGCCCATGTACACGCCGAATACGGCGAACTGCACGCCGAGGAATGCGAAGGCCATGCCCGGCGGGAGCATCAGGAAGACGGGGACGAGCAGCAGTGCGAAGCGAGCGGCGATGACGGCGAGCTCGGTCCAGCGGCCCTTCACCTTCTTCTGCGTGATCAGGTGGGTGAGGCTGAGCCGGTGCAGGTTCAGCCCCTCCAGCATCAGCAGGGGGAAGAACAGCCAGCCCTGGCGCTGCGTGATCCAGCGGATGACGCCGCGCGAGCGCGCAGCATCCTCGTCGAGGAACGAGATCGTGTCGATCTCGATGTCGGGATCTTTGCCGACGGTGTTCGGGTTGCCGTGGTGCTTGGTGTGCTTCGAGTCCCACCAGGCATAGCTCATTCCGATGCTGCCGGCGAGGAAGAGCGCGAGTTTGAAGTTCGCCGGTCCTGACGAGAGGATCTGGCGGTGCGCGGCCTCGTGGGCGAGGAATGCGATCTGGGTGAACAGGAGGCCGAGGGCTGCCGCGATCAGCAGCTGGAACCAGCTGTCGCCGAGCAGGATGAACCCGGTCACGCATCCGCCGAGGCCGACGAGGATGGCCGCGCCCACCAGCGAGTAGAACACCGGAGTGCGCTGGAGCAGCCCGGTTTCCTTGACGACGTGCAGCACTTCCTTGTATGCACGTGCCATCGGGGGGAAGTCGGCGTTGCCCGAATACGTCTGACGGATCGGACCCTGAGTGCTTGTGGTCGTTTCGACCTGAGTGAGGGAGATGGTGCTCTCCTGTCGATCGGAGCCCTTGAGCCGTGGAAGCCAAGGGCAGATGCCGATCGCTGACCCCAGGCTACGCGGGGTGGTATACGGCAGAAGGCATGTGACCGGGGTGCGTCGCGATGTTCGACGTGACCTTCGGGGCCGCTTCGGCGTCGCGCCAGAGGTCATCGAGAGAGAGCCCGAGAACTCCCGCGACGGCGGCGATGGTCGTGAAGGCGGGCGTCGCCACCCGGCCCGATTCGATCTTCCGCAGCGTTTCGGGCGAGATGCCCGCCTGCAGCGCGACCTCGAGCATCGGGCGAGAGCCCCGCTCCGTTCGCAGCAGCGCGCCCAGGCGCTGACCGCGCTGGATCTCTTGAAGAGTGTGAGGCAACCGGACCATGCTCCCTATTCTAATCCCGGGATAGTATTACCGGGATAGTTATTGCCGACCGGAGAGCCGTCCATGATCGAGATCCTCACCCCCGCCCAGCTGGACCGCGCCCGGATCACGGGCCGCCTGGTCGGCGACATCCTGCAGACACTGAAGGAACGGTGTCGGCTCGGCACGAACCTGCTGGAGATCGATCGATGGGCCGAGCAGATGATCCGTGCCGAGGGAGCCTCCTCCTGCTACGTGGACTACGCGCCGTCCTTCGGAAGCGGCCCGTTCGGGCACTACATCTGCACGGCGGTCAACGACGCCGTGCTCCATGGGATGCCGCGGGATCTCGCTCTCGCCGACGGCGACCTGCTCACACTGGACCTGGCGATCATCAAGGACGGGATCGCCGCCGACGCCGCGATCAGCTTCATCGTCGGGGCGACGAAGGCACCCGAGGATGTCGCGATGATCGACGCGACCGAACGCGCCCTCGCCGCGGCGATCGACATCGCACAGCCCGGTGCACGCCTGGGCGATCTCTCGCACGCCATCGGCACGACCCTCCACGCCGCCGGGTACCAGGTCAACATGGAGTTCGGCGGGCACGGCATCGGCTCGACCATGCATCAGGATCCGCATGTGGCGAACGACGGTCGCCCGGGCCGCGGGTACAGACTGCGCCCCGGACTGCTGCTCGCGATCGAGCCATGGGTCATGGCCGACACCGACCGCCTCATCACCGATCAGGAGGACGGCTGGACCCTGCGCAGCGCCACCGGCGGCCGCACCGCGCACACGGAGCACACCATCGCGATCACCGCCGAGGGTGCGGAGATCCTCACGCTCCCGAGCCGCTGATCCGGGACGGGATGCCGAAGGCCCGCATCCGCGCTGTCGCGGGTGCGGGCCTTCTCGTTCTGGCGTGTTCGCCGGAGCCTCAGAGAGTGACTCTCAGAAGTCCCAGTCGTCGTCCTCGGTGGCCTCGGCCTTGCCGATCACGTACGAGGAACCCGACCCGGAGAAGAAGTCGTGGTTCTCGTCCGAGTTCGGCGAGAGCGCCGACAGGATCGCCGGGTTCACGTTCGTGAGGGTGGACGGGAACATCGCCTCGTAGCCCAGGTTCATCAGGGCCTTGTTGGCGTTGTAGTGCAGGAACTTCTTGACGTCCTCGGTCAGGCCGACGCCGTCGTAGAGGTCCTGGGTGTACTGCACCTCGTTCTCGTAGAGCTCGTACATGAGGTTGAAGGTGTACTCCTTCAGCTCCTCGCGGCGCTCCGGGGTCTCGTTCTCGAGGCCCTTCTGGAACTTGTAGCCGATGTAGTAGCCGTGCACGGCCTCGTCACGGATGATGAGGCGGATGAGGTCTGCGGTGTTGGTGAGCTTCGCCTTGGACGACCAGTAGATCGGCAGGTAGAAGCCCGAGTAGAACAGGAACGACTCCAGCAGTGTGGAGGCGACCTTGCGCTTGAGCGGGTCATCGCCCTGGTAGTAGTCCATGATGATCTGCGCCTTCTTCTGAAGGTTCACATTCTCATTGGACCACCGGAACGCCTCGTCGATCTCCTTCGTCGACGCGAGGGTCGAGAAGATCGACGAGTAGCTCTTGGCGTGCACCGACTCCATGAACGCGATGTTGGTGTACACCGCCTCCTCATGAGGCGTGATCGCGTCGGGGATCAGCGAGACCGCGCCGACCGTGCCCTGGATGGTGTCCAGCAGCGTGAGTCCGGTGAACACGCGCATCGTGAGCAGCTGCTCTTCGGGCGTCAGCGTGTTCCACGACTGCACGTCGTTCGACAGCGGCACCTTCTCGGGCAGCCAGAAGTTGTTCACCAGACGGTTCCAGACCTCGAGGTCCTTGTCGTCCTGGATGCGGTTCCAGTTGATCGCCTGCACGTGGTCGACCAGCTTGAGCGTTTGCGGGGTCATTTTTCCATTTCCTTCTCCGTCACCGCGAAAACTGAATCCGACTGCATCACAGCATGCAGCTGACGCACTCGGTCATGTCGGTGCCCTCGAGAGCCATCTGGCGCAGACGGATGTAGTAGATCGTCTTGATGCCCTTGCGCCATGCGTAGATCTGAGCCTTGTTGATGTCGCGCGTGGTGGCGGTGTCCTTGAAGAACAGCGTCAGCGACAGACCCTGGTCGACGTGCTGGGTCGCGGCGGCGTACGTGTCGATGACCTTCTCGTAGCCGATCTCGTACGCATCCTGGTAGTACTCCAGGTTGTCGTTCGTCATGAACGGCGCCGGGTAGTAGACGCGACCGAGCTTGCCCTCCTTGCGGATCTCGACCTTCGACGCGATCGGGTGGATCGACGAGGTCGAGTTGTTGATGTAGGAGATGGAACCCGTCGGCGGTACGGCCTGCAGGTTCTGGTTGTAGATGCCGTGCTTCTGGATGCTGTCCTTCAGCTCGGCCCAGTCGGCCTGCGTCGGGATGCTGTGGCCGGCGAAGAGCTCCTTGACCTTCTCGGTCTCGGGCACCCAGGCGCGGTCGATGTACTTGTCGAAGAACTCCCCCGACGCGTAGGTCGAGTCCGCGAAGCCGTCGAAGGCCACGCCGCGCTCGATGGCGAGCTTGTTCGACGCGCGCAGCGCGTGGAACAGCACCGTGTAGAAGTAGATGTTCGTGAAGTCGATGCCCTCTTCGGAGCCGTAGAACACGTGCTCGCGAGCGAGGTAGCCGTGCAGGTTCATCTGGCCGAGGCCGATGGCGTGCGAGCGGTCGTTGCCGACCTCGATCGAGCGGACCGACGAGATGTGGCTCTGGTTGCTGACGGCGGTCAGGCCGCGGATGGCCGTCTCGACGGTCTTGCCCAGGTCACCGGCATCCATCGCCAGAGCGATGTTCATCGAGCCGAGGTTGCAGGAGATGTCCTTGCCGATCTGGTCGTACGAGAGGTCCTCGTTGTACGTGGTCGGCGTGTTCACCTGCAGGATCTCGCTGCAGAGGTTGGACATGTTGATGCGGCCCTTGATCGGGTTCGCCTTGTTCACCGTGTCCTCGAACATGATGTACGGGTAGCCGGACTCGAACTGGATCTCGGCGATCGTCTGGAAGAACTCGCGCGCGTTGATCTTCGTCTTCTTGATGCGCGCGTCGTCGACCATCTCGCGGTACTTCTCGGTGACCGAGATGTCGCCGAACGGGACGCCGTAGACCTTCTCGACGTCGTACGGCGAGAAGAGGTACATGTCCTCGCCGTTCTTCGCGAGCTCGAACGTGATGTCGGGAACGACGACGCCCAGCGAGAGCGTCTTGATGCGGATCTTCTCGTCGGCGTTCTCGCGCTTGGTGTCGAGGAAGCGCATGATGTCGGGGTGGTGCGCGTTCAGGTAGACCGCGCCCGCGCCCTGACGGGCTCCGAGCTGGTTGGCGTAGCTGAAGCTGTCTTCGAGCAGCTTCATGACGGGGATGATGCCGGAGGACTGGTTCTCGATCTGCTTGATCGGCGCACCGGACTCGCGGATGTTGCTGAGCAGCAGGGCCACGCCGCCGCCGCGCTTGGACAGCTGCAGCGAGGAGTTGATGCCGCGGGAGATGGACTCCATGTTGTCCTCGATGCGCAGCAGGAAGCAGCTGACGAGTTCGCCGCGCTGAGCCTTGCCCGAGTTGAGGAACGTCGGCGTCGCCGGCTGGAAACGGCCGGAGATGATCTCCTCGACGAGATCGATCGCGACCTGCTCGTCGCCGTCCGCCAGGCCGAGGGCGGTCATCACGACGCGCTCCTCGAAGCGCTCCAGGTAGCGCTTGCCGTCGAAGGTCTTCAGCGTGTAGCTGGTGTAGTACTTGAACGCTCCGAGGAAGGTCTCGAAGCGGAACTTCTTCGAGTACGCCAGGTCGGTGAGCTTCTGGATGAACTCGAACGAGTACTTCGCGAGCAGTTCGCCCTCGTAGTACTCCTTCTCGACGAGGTAGTCCAGGCGCTCCTTGAGGGAGTGGAAGAACACCGTGTTCTGGTTCACGTGCTGCAGGAAGAACTCCTGCGCGGCGCGCTTGTCTGCACCGAACTGGATCTTGCCGTTCGTGTCGTACAGGTTCAGCATCGCGTTCAGCGCGTGATAGTCGAGCCCCTGGTATGCGGGGTTGACCTTGAAGTCGACCTGCTCGGTCACTGGCTGCTCTTCAACTGCGGTGTCCACCATCGTTCCAATCCGTCGCTCACGCGATCGACATCATCCGGCGTGCCGAATACTTCCAGCCGGTACAAGTGCGGCACATGACACTTGCGGCTGACGATCTCTCCGGCGAGACAGAACGAGTCGCCGAAGTTGGTGTTCCCCGCGGAGATGACTCCGCGGATCAGGCTGCGGTTGTGCTCGTCGTTGAGGAACCGGATGACCTGCTTGGGAACAGCGCCCTTCTCCTCGCCGCGTCCCTGACCGCCCCCGTAGGTGGGGGTGACGAGCACATAGGGCTCGTCGATGACGAGCGGCTCGTCGTTTCGGTGCAGCGGGATGCGGCGGGCGGGAAGGCCGAGCTTCTCGACGAATCGTGCGGTGTTACCCGAGATGCTCGAGAAGTAGACCAGGAGCGGCGCGGAGGTCGCTATCGCGCTCATACCACACCTCCTGGTTTCCTCTTCCTGTCGGACTGCTACGCGAGACGGGCCGCGAGCTCGTCGATCTTGTCGGGGCGGAAGCCCGACCAGTGGCCCTCGTCGGTGACGACGACAGGCGCCTGCAGGTAGCCGAGCGACTTGACGTGCTCGAGCGCCGATGCGTCCTCGGAGACGTCGTGGACTTCGTATTCGATGCCCTTCGCGTCGAGCGCGCGGTAAGTGGCGTTGCACTGCACGCAAGAAGGCTTCGTGTAAACCGTGATCGACATGATTCTGGCTTCTTCCCCTTGAATCTCAAGTGTTCTCCCGGCAGACCCCCCGCCGGACTTCAATACTACATATGGGGACGGACATTAGGACCGACCACTAGGGGTAGTAGTTACATCCGTGTAGTTTTCCACCGCTCTCCCCTGTTACAACACAGGTTGTCCACGGTTCCTTCCACAGCCGGGGAACCTCGGGGAGGACCCCCGAACCGCGTGTTCTCGCGGCTTCTGCGACCCCGTCCCGGATTCATCCACAGGGGGCACGATACGAGGGGTCACCGACATTCGATTTCCTGTGGAGAACTCCCTTCGGCGTGTCGCGGCGTGTCGAGACCTTCGTCCTCTCGCGCGCCGCCGGGTGCCCCGGATAGTGTTCAGAGGTGGCCGGATATCGGGACCTTCTACGCACACCGGGTGTCGGGCGCATGATCGCCGCACAGCTCGTGGCGCGTCTGCCCAACGGCATGATCAGCCTGGCCATCCTCATGCACGTCGAACAGCGGACCGGCTCCTACGGCGCGGCCGGGATCGTGCTGGCCGCGGCATCCGTCGGGCAGGCGATCGCGGGGCCCGTCACCAGCCGCTGGATGGGTGCATGGGGGATGCGGCGCGTGCTCACGCTGACCCTCCTCGTCTGCACGGGCGCCGTCCTCGCTCTCGCGCTGCTGCCTCTGAACCTGCCCGGCTACATGGCCCTCGCCCTGCTGGCCGGGCTCTCCACACCTCCGGTGCAGTCCGCGGTGCGCACCATCTACCCCAAGCTCGTCAACGCGGGCCAGCTCACGCCGCTGTTCTCGCTCGACGCGTCGCTGCAGGAGATCATCTGGATCGTCGCCCCGGTGGCGATCACCCTCGTCTCCACTCAGGCCGGCACCGTGCAGGGTCTGCTGATGGTCGCAATCATCCTGGTCGCCGGCGGCGCCTGGTTCATCCTGTCCCCCGAGGTGGGACGCGTGCGCATCCCGCGCAGCCGCCGCGCCTTCGGCCTGGTCGTCCTCAAGCCTCCGGTCATGCTCGCGACCGTGATCGGCTTCCTGCTGATCGGCGCCTGCTCCGCGGTCGAGGTCGGGGTCGTCGCCACGTTCGGCCACGGTGGTGTGGAGGCCGGGCTCGTCCTGGCGGTGTTCTCGGTCGGCAGCCTCGCCGGCGGACTCGCGTTCGGGCACATACCCATCGGCCCGTGGGCGATGGCGCGGCGCCTGCTGATCGTGACGATCGGCCTGACTCTGACGATGCTGTCGCTGAACGTGCTCTGGATCGGCGGCACACTGCTGCTGGCGGGTCTGGGGGTCGCGCCGGCGCTGGCCGTGCTGTTCGCGATCACCACGGCGAGCGTGAAGTTCAGCGAGACCGCCGAGGCGTTCGGCTGGGCGGGCACCGGCCAGCTGATCGGCGCGGCCGCCGGCTCGGCGGTGGCCGGCATCCTCATCGACGGCGGTGGAGGTCCCAGCGGCGCCTATCTCGCCGCGGCGCTGTTCGCCGTGGTGGGCCTGATCGTGGCGGTCGTGTTCGTGCGCGCCTTCCCCGATCTGCGGGACCGCGATCCGAGCCCCTACCCCGATACCGAGCCGATCCAGACCGCCCGCCTCTGACGTCGGCGACCGGCATAGGCTGGGCGCGTGAGCACCTTCGATCCCGCGGCACACCTTCCCGACGACCTGCTGGAGCGCATCCGCGAGCGCGCGGTCGTGCACGATCGCGAGAACACGTTCCCGCAGCAGGATCTCGACGAGCTGCGGGATGCCGGATACCTGTCGATTCTCGTGCCCGCCGAACTCGGCGGCGCCGGCCTCGGGCTCGAGCAGGCCGCCCTGCTGCAGCAGCGGCTGGCGACGGCATCCCCCGCCACGGCCCTCGCGGTCAACATGCACCTGGTGTGGACCGGGGTCGCGAAGGTGTTCGGCGACCGCGGCGTGCCCGGCATGGAGTTCGTGCAGCGCGGTGCGGTGGCAGGAGAGGTGTTCGCGTTCGGGATCAGCGAGGGCGGCAATGACCTGGTGCTGTTCGGCAGCGACACGGATGCCGTCCCGCAGCCGGACGGCGGCTACGCCTTCACCGGCACGAAGATCTTCACCTCTCTCGCCCCGGTGTGGACCCGTCTCGGCCTGCACGGGCTGGACACGACCAGCGCGGATGCTCCGAAGCTGGTGTTCGCATTCATCGAGCGCACGGATGCCGTGGTCACCGGCGACGACTGGGACACCCTGGGCATGCGAGGCACGCAGAGCCGCACGACCCGACTGACCGGCGCGGTCGCGGCCTCCGAGCACGTGGTGCGTCGCATCGATCCGGGCCCCAACCCCGACCCGATCGTGTTCGGCATCTTCAGCGTGTTCGAGCTGCTGCTGGCATCCGTCTACACCGGCATCGCCCGGCGGGGTCTGGATCTCGCCGTCGCGGCCGCGCAGAGCCGGCGTTCGAAGAAGACCGGCGCGACGTACAGTCAGGATCCCGACATCCGCTGGCGGGTCGCCGGGATGGCGCTGGCCTACGACGCACTGCCGCCGCAGATCGCCGCACTCGCGCGCGACGTGGATGTCCTGGCCGATCACGGCCCGCGATGGTTCACCCTGCTGTCGGGAGTCAAGCACCGTGCCGTGGTGATGGCCAAGCAGGTCGTCGACGAGGCGATGCTGGTGGGCGGCGGCGGGTCGTACTTCGCATCCAACGAGCTCTCCCGCCTGTACCGCGACGTGCTGGCAGGGATGTTCCACCCCTCCGACCCGGAGTCGGCGCATTCCACCGCGGCGAGCGCGTGGCTCGGGCCGATCGAGACCCCGGAGTCCTGAACGCTACTTCTTGTCGAAGTCGAACGCCTTCAGCAGTTCGCCGACGGCGGTCTCGCGCGCGTCTCCGCCCGCCTCGAACATCTCGGTGACGTGCGTGCGCAGATGGTTCTCCAGCAGCAGCCGGTTGAGTGATTCGAGAGAGCGCTGCACGGCACGCGACTGCGTGATGATGTCCATGCAGTACTCCTCGTTCTCGATCATCCGCGCGATGCCGCGCAGCTGACCCTCGAGGATGCTGGTGCGGTGCAGGGCGCGCTTCTTGATGTCGTCGATCACGCCTACGAGCGTAGTCGCCGCGGTCCGCATCCGGCCGTGAAATGATGGCCCCATGTCCCGCACTCCGATGGCGCTGCTCTCCCCGGCCGATCAGGAGAGGCTGCGCGGACTGCGGCGGATGAAGGCGGTCGCGCTGGGCGCCCTGATCTTCATGGCGGTGATCTTCGTCCTCGCCTTCTGGCTCGAGAACCGACACCCCTGGCTGGGATACGTGAGAGCCGCGGCCGAGGGCGGCATGGTGGGCGCCCTGGCCGACTGGTTCGCGGTGACGGCGCTGTTCCGGCATCCGCTGGGCCTGCCCATCCCGCACACCGCCATCATCCCCAACCGCAAGGACGAGATCGGCCACACGCTCGGCGAGTTCGTCGAGACGAACTTCCTCTCCGGCGACGTCGTGCGAGACAAGCTGTCCCGCACCGCGCTCTCGCGGCGCCTCGGCGAGTGGATGCAGCAGCCCGTCCACGCCGAACGCGTCACCGCGGAGGCCTCCACCGCGGCGTCCGCCGTGCTGCGCGCCCTGAGCGACGACGATGTGCAGAGCCTGATCGCCGATCTCGCGCGCGAGCACCTCATCGCGCCCGACTGGGCGCCCTCAGCCGGTGGCTGGCTGGAGCGCATCGTCGAGGCGGATGCTCATCGCGGGGCGGTGGATCTGGCCGTGGACAGCATCAGCACCTGGCTGGATGCCAACGCGCACACCTTCAGCGGGCTGGTGTCCCGTCGCCTGCCCTCCTGGGTGCCTCGTCTGGCGCACCGGTTCGTCGACGAGACCGTGTATCACGAGGCTCAGCGCTTCGTGCAGGCCGTGCAGGCCGATCCGCAGCATCCCGCCCGCCGCGCGTTGGACGGCTATCTCGCCCGTCTCGCCGACCGGCTTCAGAACGATCCCGCCATGCGCGACCGCTTCGAGGGCGCCAAGGCTGCGGTGTTCGACAGCCCTCGCGTGATCTCGCTGGCCGCCGAGGTCTGGGAGACGGCGAAGAACGGCCTGCTCGCCGCTCTCGCCGATCCGCAGAGCGGTCTGCGCCGCCGCGCGGCGACCGCGGTCGCCGAGATCGGCAGCCGGCTCGCGACCGAGCCCGCTCTGCAGGCGCGCGTGGACGGCTGGGCGACCGATGCCGCCGTGTTCCTCGTCGACCGGTACCGGCACGACATCGCCTCGATCATCACCGACACGGTCGAGAAGTGGGACGCCGCCGAGACGACCGAGAAGATCGAACTCATGGTGGGCCGCGACCTGCAGTACATCCGCCTGAACGGCACGGTCGTCGGCGCGCTGGCAGGCCTGGCGATCTTCGCCGTGGCGCACGCAGTGATCCCGGGCGCCTGACTGTCGCAAGGGTACGCCGCCGGCTTCGCCCAGGCCACCCCCTCCCCTGCTGACCGTCCAGCGCGCATGCTGGCGGGTCATGAAAGAGCAGGTCAAGACAACTGCGCGCGCGAGACGGGCGAGACCGGCCTCGCCGATCGCGTCTGATCAGTCCGCGAGCGCCTCGGCGATCGGCGTCTCCCCGTCGTTGAACCGGATCGTCCGCCCGATCGTGGCGGGTTCCACGAGCGTCTGCGCGATGACCAGGGCGACGTTCGCCCGCGACACCTGACCCGACTCGGACGCTGCCGCGTCGATACGGCCGGTGCCCTCGTCGAGGGTGAGCGCACTGGGACCGAGCACTGTCCAGTCCAGCGATGTCGCACGCAGATACTCGTCCGCGGCCGCCTTCGCCTCGGCGTAGGCGTGGAAGGAGTTCGAGGCGGGGATGCCGTGGTCCGGCGACGCGTTGAAGTACGACACCATCACGTAGCGGGCGACACCGGCATCCTTCGCCGCATCCATCGACCGCACCGCGGCCTCGAAGTCCACGGCGTGCGTGCGCGCAGCGGATCCGCCGCCTGCGCCGGCCGACCAGACCACGGCATCGTGCCCGGCGATCAATGCGGCGAGTTCCTCGCGGCTGCCCTGCTCGATGTCGAACACGACGGGGTTCGCGCCGGTGGCGCGCACGTCCTCCGCGTGGTCGGGATTGCGGACGACCGCGGTCACCTCATCACCGCGGTCGGTGAGAACAGGGGCGAGCAGAAGTGCGACCTTGCCGTGGCCGCCGACGATCAGTATCCGTGCCATGCCTCCACGCTACCCGCGCCCGGCGATGCGGGCATCGGTACGCGCAGGGTCAGCGCGCAGCGAGGCCGGCCAGCAGCTCGAGCACGCACAGCGCCGCGAGGCGCACGGTGCGGCCGTCCTCGGCATCCGCTGTCGCGTCGACCTCGGAGATGTCGGCGCTGACGATCCGCGCGTCTGCGGCGAGCGCGCGCACGAGCGCCCGCAGCTCCCACGCCGCGAAGCCGCCGGGAACGCTGGCCGGGCATCCCGGCACGACGGCACGGTCCGCCGCGTCCACGTCGATGTCCAGGTGGATGCGCGAGCCTGTCCCGGCGATCTCGAGCGCCTCGGCCACCACGTCGGCGATGCCGCGGCGGCGCACCTCGTCGAGGGTGATCACTCGGATGCCCCAGTCCGCTGCACGCTGCGCGTAGGCGAGCGAGTTTCGCGAAGTCCGCGATGCCGATCTGCACGATGCGCGTCGGGTCGATGCGCTGCCCGTCCGGGGCGTCCTGCACCAGGCGGCGCACGGGCGAGCCGTTGGAGATGCCGTCGCGCAGGTCGAAGTGCGCGTCGATGGTGATCAGCCCGTCCGCGCTCGCCCCTCGCGCCACCGGATAGGTGAGCGAGTTGTCGCCGCCGAGGGCGATCACGAGCCGGGCGTCCGCGGCCAGCTCCCGCACCCGCTGCACGGCACGCTCTGTGCCCTCCTCCCCATCCGGCTCATGCACGTCTCCGGCGTCGGCGACCCGCAGCACCTCGTTCAGATCGAGCGCGGGAGCCCCCATCAGCGCGGCGCTGTACCGCGGAAGGGCGTCGCGGATCGCCGCCGGTGTCGCGTGTGCGCCGGTGGTCGAGATGGAGGTGCGCCAGGTGGGGACGCCCAGCAGCACGGCATCCGCCTTCTCCCCCGGCTTCGGCGCGGGCCAGCCCCCGGCGCGCGGCCAGAGCTCATCGTGCGGCAGTGCCATGTTCACGTTCCTTTCCGCGTCGCGGTCAGCGGACCGCGACGCCGTCCTTCCACACCTTCGAGACCAGCGGAACCCCGGGCCGGTAGGCCAGGTGCACGATGCTGGGTGCGTTCAGCAGCACCAGGTCCGCACGCATGCCGGGAGCGATCACCCCGATGTCAGTCCGTCGCAGTGCCGCGGCGCCTCCCGCGGTCGCGGCCCGCACCGCCTCGGCGGAGGTCATCCCCATCTCCCGCACGGCGAGCGCGATGCAGAACGGCATCGACGAGGTGAAGCTCGACCCGGGGTTCGTGTCGCATGCCAGCGCGACGGTGACGCCGGCATCGATCAGCCGGCGCGCGTCGGGGTACGGATGCCGAGTGGAGAACTCCACACCGGGCAGCAGGGTGAGAACCGTGTCGGATGCCGCGAGCTCGGCCACGTCGGCGTCGGTCAGGTACGTGCCGTGGTCGACGGATGCCGCACCCAGCTCGATCGCGAGCTGAACGCCTTCGCCTGGTCCGAGCTGGCTGGCGTGCACCCGAGGCCGCAGCCCGCGGGCGATGCCGGCCTCGAGCACGCGACGCGACTGCGCCACGGTGAAGGCGCCGGTCTCGCAGAACACGTCGATCCACTTCGCGTACGGAGCGCACGCGTCGAGCATGTCCCCGATCACGAGGTCGACGTACTCGTCGCCGCGATCCGCGTACTCGGCGGGCACGACGTGGGCGCCGAGGAAGGTGACCTCCTCGGTGACTTCGGCGGCCAGACGCACCAGCCGCGCTTCGGTCTGAACGTCCAACCCGTAGCCGCTCTTGATCTCGATCGTCGTGGTGCCCTGGGCGAGCATCTCGGCGACGAAGCCGTGCATGCGCGCCCGCAGCTCCTCGTCGGTCGCGGCTCGGGTGGCTGCGACGGTGGAGCGGATGCCGCCGGCCGCATACTTCTCGCCTGCCATGCGCGCCTCGAACTCCGCGGCCCGGTCGCCGCCGAAGACGATATGGCTGTGGCTGTCGACGAACCCGGGGATCACCGCCCGACCGTCGGCATCCACCTCGGTGAAGCCCCCGGGCGGCGTCGGGGCGTCGGCGGACTGGCCGACCCACGTGATCAGCCCGTGCTCGATCAGCACGGCCGCGTCGTGCAGGGGCTCGGGGCCGACGTTGGTGGTCAGCTCCCCGATGTCGGTGATCAGCGTGGCAGTCACAGCATCGGCACCTTGAGTCCGCGCTCGCGGGCGATCTCGCGGGCGTGCTCGTAGCCGGCATCCACATGGCGCATGACGCCGGTGCCGGGATCGTTGGTGAGCACCCGCTCGAGCTTCTGCGCCGCCAGCTCCGATCCGTCGGCGACGGTGACCTGACCGGCGTGGATGCTGCGTCCGATGCCGACACCGCCGCCGTGGTGCAGCGAGACCCAGCTGGCCCCGGATGCCGTGTTCAGCAGCGCGTTCAGAAGCGGCCAGTCCGCGATGGCATCCGAGCCGTCCTTCATCGCCTCGGTCTCACGGTACGGCGAAGCCACCGATCCGGAATCGAGGTGGTCGCGGCCGATCACGATGGGTGCCGAGAGCTCACCGGAGGCGACCATCTCATTGAACTTGAGGCCCGCGAGGTGCCGCTCCTTGTAGCCGAGCCAGCAGATGCGGGCGGGCAGCCCCTCGAAGTGCACCTTCTCACGTGCCTTCTCGAGCCAGCGGTGCAGGGCCTTGTCCTCGGGGAACAGCTCCGCGATGGCGCGGTCGGTCTTGTAGATGTCCTCCGGGTCACCCGAGAGCGCCGCCCAGCGGAACGGACCGCGGCCCTCTTCGAACTGCGGGCGGATGTACGCCGGCACGAAACCGGGGAACTCGAAGGCCCGCTCGCTCCCGCCCAGCTGCGCTTCGGCGCGCAGGGAGTTGCCGTAGTCGAACACTGCGGCGCCGTCATCCTGGAACGCGACCATGGCATCCACGTGCGCGGCCATCGACTCGCGCGACCGACGGGTGAAGTCCTCGGCATCCCGCTTCGCCTCGGACTTCCACTCCTCCACCGTGATGCCGATCGGCAGGTAGGCGAGCGGGTCGTGCGCGCTGGTCTGGTCGGTGACGACGTCGATGGCGATGAGTCCCGCGTCCTGGCGGCGCTTCAGCTCGGGGAAGACTTCGGCGGTGTTGCCGACGACGCCGACCGAGAGCGCCTCGCCGGCCTCCTTGGCCGCCATCACACGAGCGACGGCCGCGTCGAGGTCGGTGGTGTACTCGTCGAGGTAGCCGTGCTCGACGCGGCGGGCCAACCGCGACTCGTCCACGTCGACGATCAGCACGACGCCGTCGTTGAGGGTGACGGCCAGTGGCTGCGCGCCGCCCATGCCGCCGGCGCCGCCGGTGAGGGTCAGCGTGCCCTTCAGCGAATCGCGGGCGAGCGAGCGGGCGACGGCGGCGAAGGTCTCGTAGGTGCCCTGCAGGATGCCCTGGGTGCCGATGTAGATCCAGGATCCTGCGGTCATCTGCCCGTACATGATGAGTCCGAGCGACTCGAGTCGGCGGAACTCGGGCCAGTTCGCCCAGTCGCCGACGAGGTTCGAGTTGGCGATCAGCACGCGCGGTGCCCATTCGTGGGTGCGGAACACGCCCACCGGCTTGCCGGACTGCACGAGCAGCGTCTCATCGGGCTCGAGCTCGTCGAGGGTGCGCACGATCGCGTCGTACGCCTCCCAGCTGCGTGCGGCACGGCCGGTGCCGCCGTAGACGACCAGGTCCTCGGGGTGTTCGGCGACCTCGGCATCGAGGTTGTTCATCAGCATCCGCTTGGCGGCCTCAGCGCCCCAGCTCTTGGCTGTGCGCTGGTTGCCCCGCGGGGCGCGGATGCGACGGGTCGGGTCGTGGAGAGTGGGCTCGGAGGGAGTGAGTTCAGACATTCGCGTGCTCCTTCGCGGTCGTGAGGACGGCGCCGGAGCGGACGAGCTCGGTGACGGCCTCCATATCGGGTGAGAGGAAGTGGTCGGGACCGGGGCCTGCGGCGACCGTGCGGACCAGGTCGCGGACGGCGCCGGTCGCGGGTCCGGCGACCAGCGGCGCACGCAGGTCGAGCGCGCGGGATCCGGTGAGGATCTCGATCGCCAGCACCCGGGTGAGCCCATCGATCGCGCGGCGCAGCTTGCGGGCGCCCGCCCACCCCATCGACACGTGGTCCTCCTGCATGGCCGAGGAGGGGATCGAATCGACGGATGCGGGGGCCGCGAGGCGCTTGAGCTCGGAGACGATGCCGGCGGCGGCGTACTGCGCGATCATCAGGCCGGAGTCGACACCGACC
Organism: Microbacterium sp. W4I4; assembly: GCF_030816235.1. NCBI lineage: Bacteria > Bacillati > Actinomycetota > Actinomycetes > Micrococcales > Microbacteriaceae > Microbacterium > Microbacterium sp. W4I4. The sequence goes on along the minus strand of NZ_JAUSXT010000001.1, from coordinate 3,623,714 downwards.
TCGTGGGCGAGGAACGGCGGCAGTCCGCGGTTGCGTGCAGGGTCGAGGGCGCGGTCGGTGCGTCGCTCGGAGACGGATGCCACATCGGCGACCGAGATCGCGAGGAAGTCGAGGACCACGGCGATCGGAGCGCCATGGAAGTTGCCGTTGGACTCGATGCGTCCGTCGGAGGTGATCACGGGGTTGTCGACGACGGATGCCAGCTCGCGCTCGGCGATCATCCTCGCGTGCCCCATCGTGTCGCGGGCGGCGCCGTGCACCTGCGGCGAGCAGCGCAGCGAGTAGGCGTCCTGCACACGTCCGTCCTCAGGGCCCTTGTGGCTGGCGACCATGGGCGAGTCGCCGAGGAACGCGCGCAGGTTGGCTGCGGATGCCGACTGGCCGAGCTGCGGGCGCAGCGCCATGAGGTCGGCGGCGAAGACGGCGTCGGTGCCGAACTGCGACTCGATCGACATGGCGGCGGCGAGGTCGGCTGTGGTGAGGAGCTTCTCCAGATCGTGCAGTGCGAGCAGCAGCATCCCCAGCATGCCGTCGGTGCCGTTGATAAGGGCGAGGCCCTCCTTCTCGACCAGTTCGAGCGGCGCGATGCCTGCGGCGGCGAGGGCATCGGATGCCGGCATCAGCTCGCCCGCGACACGCACATCACCCTCCCCCATCGATGCCAGAGCGACGTGAGCCAGTGGCGCCAGGTCGCCCGAGCAGCCCAATGATCCGTACTCGCGGACGATCGGGGTGATGCCTGCGTTGAGCATGGCGGCGTAGGTGTCGACGACGATGGGCCGCACACCGGTGTGACCGGATGCCAGGGTCTGCAGGCGCAGCAGCTGCAGCGCGCGCACGACCTCGGTCTCCACCTCGTCGCCAGTGCCGGCGGCGTGGGAGCGGATCAGGCTGAGCTGCAGTTGACGGCGCCGGTCGGGGGCGATGAAGGTGGTCGCCAACGCACCGAAGCCGGTCGACACACCGTAGTGCGGATGAGGGTCGGCGGCGAGGCTGTCGATCACGGCGCGTGCGGCTATCACGCGCTCACGGGCGTCGTCGGCGATCTCGACCGGCGCGAAGTCGCGCGCCACGGCGACGACGTCCGCGGGTGAGAGGGGGGATGCGCCGATGATCACGGGAGAGGAATGCTGCATGATCTGATTCCACACCGGAACACGGCCCGGCGGGAGGGCCTCGTGACAGACTGTGTCTGTGATCTCAGACGAACTCGATGGCGACTCCGTCCCTCCGAGACCGCAGGTGCCCGCGGCCGATCAGACGCTGCGGATCCTGCGGCACCTGGCGCGGCGCGCAGCGCCGATCGCCGCCTCGGCACTGGCCCGCGACCTGGGCATCCCCCGCTCGACGATCTACCATCTGCTGGCCACGCTCGAGGACCACGGCTTCGTCGTGCACCTGGCTCAGGAGCGCCGCTGGGGTCTCGGCGCCAGCGCCTTCGAGCTGGCAGGAGGGTACGCCAGGCAGGAGCCGCTGGCACGGCTGGGACGACCGCTGCTGGCCTCCCTGGCCGACCTGATCGGCGAGAGTGCGCACCTGGCGGTGATGAGCGGGCGGGACGTGCTGTACATCGTGGAGGAACGGGCGGTGCGCCGTCCCGCTCTGGTGACGGACGTGGGTGTGCGGCTGCCTGCGCACCTGACCGCGACAGGGCGCGCGATGCTGGCGGCTCTCCCCCGCAGTCAGGTGCGCGCGCTGTACCCGGATCGTGCGGCGTTCACCGAACGCACGGGTCGCGGTCCGTCACGACCCAGCGAACTGCGCGAGCTGCTGCAGGAGGTGCGAGCAGCGGGTGTCGCGACGGAGGACGGCGAGGTCACCCCGGGATTCCGGTCGGTGGCCGCGGTCGTCCGCGATCACGCGGGCTGGCCCGCTGCGGCGATCGCCGTGACCTGGCAGGAGGATCGTGCGATGACGGATCCCACGGATGCGGTCAGAGACGCCGCACGGATGCTGCAGAACCGCCTGGGTTACGACCGGGCCTGAGCGCCCGGTCGTAACCGCTCGATCAGGCGTTCGCACCCTTTCGGGTCTTGAGGAAGGTCTCGGGCTCGCGCTTCGCGCGCTTCTCCGCTCTCTTCTCCTTGAGTGAGAGCTTCGCGACCTTCTTGCTTCCGCGTTCCTGCGGTGTCTTTCCAGACATATGACTCGCTTCCCCTTCTTCTGGCTGGCGGGCTGTAACCTCCGACCATAGCCCGCCCGCGCAGGGGAAGTCAAATCATCCGGGCGTTAACGCAGAAAAGCCACCCCGCGAGGGGTGGCTTTTCCACAAATGAAGTCCGGCGGTGTCCTACTCTCCCACAGGGTCCCCCCTGCAGTACCATCGGCGCTGTGAGGCTTAGCTTCCGGGTTCGGAATGTGACCGGGCGTTTCCCTCACGCTATGGCCGCCGAAACACTATTGACATGTATCAGGCAACACACACGTTGAGTGTGGTTGTTCGGTTCCCGACCGTACGTCGAGAACCACAAAGTGGACGCGTTCATCTAGAAAGAATTGGTGTTATCAAGTCATCGGCTTATTAGTACCAGTCAGCTGCACACCTTGCGGTGCTTCCACATCTGGCCTATCAACCCAGTAATCTGGCTGGGAGCCTCTCCACCCGAAGGTGATGGAAGTCTCATCTTGAGGCCGGCTTCCCGCTTAGATGCTTTCAGCGGTTATCCATCCCGAACGTAGCTAACCAGCGGTGCTCCTGGCGGAACAACTGGCACACCAGAGGTTCGTCCAACCCGGTCCTCTCGTACTAGGGTCAGATCCTCTCAAACTTCCTACGCGCGCAGCGGATAGGGACCGAACTGTCTCACGACGTTCTAAACCCAGCTCGCGTACCGCTTTAATGGGCGAACAGCCCAACCCTTGGGACCTACTCCAGCCCCAGGATGCGACGAGCCGACATCGAGGTGCCAAACCATGCCGTCGATATGGACTCTTGGGCAAGATCAGCCTGTTATCCCCGAGGTACCTTTTATCCGTTGAGCGACAGCGCTTCCACAAGCCACTGCCGGATCACTAGTCCCGACTTTCGTCCCTGCTCGACCTGTCAGTCTCACAGTCAAGCTCCCTTGTGCACTTACACTCGCCACCTGATTACCAACCAGGTTGAGGGAACCTTTGGGCGCCTCCGTTACTTTTTGGGAGGCAACCGCCCCAGTTAAACTACCCACCAGGCACTGTCCCTGAACCGGATCACGGTTCGAAGTTAGATATCCAGAGTGACCAGAGTGGTATTTCAACAATGACTCCACCATAACTGGCGTCATGGCTTCAAAGTCTCCCACCTATCCTACACAAGCCACACCGAACACCAATACCAAGCTGTAGTAAAGGTCACGGGGTCTTTCCGTCCTGCTGCGCGTAACGAGCATCTTTACTCGTAATGCAATTTCGCCGAGTTCGCGGTTGAGACAGTTGGGAAGTCGTTACGCCATTCGTGCAGGTCGGAACTTACCCGACAAGGAATTTCGCTACCTTAGGATGGTTATAGTTACCACCGCCGTTTACTGGGGCTTAAATTCTCAGCTTCGCCTTGCGGCTAACCGGTCCTCTTGACCTTCCAGCACCGGGCAGGCGTCAGTCCGTATACATCGACTTGCGTCTTCGCACGGACCTGTGTTTTTAGTAAACAGTCGCTACCCACTAGTCTCTGCGGCCACCACACCCTTTTCGGAGCAAGTCCGTATAAGCGGGTGGCCCCCCTTCTCCCGAAGTTACGGGGGCATTTTGCCGAGTTCCTTAACCACGATTCTCTCGATCTCCTTGGTATTCTCTACCTGACCACCTGAGTCGGTTTGGGGTACGGGCGGCTTGAACCTCGCGTCGATGCTTTTCTTGGCAGCATAGGATCACCCACTTTTTATCCGCATCGCGTCTCAGCCTGCATGAGTCGCGGATTTGCCTACGACTCGGCCTACACGCTTGCACCAGGACAACCATCGCCTGGCTTGGGCTACCTTCCTGCGTCACACCTGTTAATACGCTAACCGCACCAGAATGGGGTCGTACGCTAGGCCCAGAGCGTCACCCCGAAGGGATCAGTCACTGGGATTCAGATACTTAGCACTACTGGATTAGCTTGGGCGGTTCTTCGCCGGTACGGGAATATCAACCCGTTGTCCATCGACTACGCCTGTCGGCCTCGCCTTAGGTCCCGACTTACCCAGGGAAGATTAGCTTGACCCTGGAACCCTTGGTCTTCCGGAGGACGTGTTTCTCACACGTCTTTCGCTACTCATGCCTGCATTCTCACTCGTGTAGCGTCCACGGCTGGTTCACACCGCCGCTTCACTCGCCACACGACGCTCTCCTACCCATCAACACGGCTGGACCACGAAGGCCTACCAAAAATGTCAATGCCACAACTTCGGTGGCGTGCTTGAGCCCCGTTACATTGTCGGCGCGGAATCACTTGACCAGTGAGCTATTACGCACTCTTTCAAGGGTGGCTGCTTCTAAGCCAACCTCCTGGTTGTCTAAGCAACTCCACATCCTTTTCCACTTAGCACGCGCTTTGGGACCTTAGATGGTGGTCTGGGTTGTTTCCCTCTCGACTATGAAGCTTATCCCCCACAGTCTCACTGCTGCGCTCTCACTTACCGGCATTCGGAGTTTGGCTGACGTCAGTAACCTGTTGAGGCCCATCGGCCATCCAGTAGCTCTACCTCCGGTAAGAAACACGCAACGCTGCACCTAAATGCATTTCGGGAGAGAACCAGCTATCACGAAGTTTGATTGGCCTTTCACCCCTATCCACAGCTCATCCCCTCAGTTTTCAACCTAAGTGGGTTCGGTCCTCCACACGCTCTTACACGTGCTTCAACCTGGCCATGGATAGATCACTTCGCTTCGGGTCTAGGACATGCGACTGAATCGCCCTATTCAGACTCGCTTTCGCTACGGCTACCCCACACGGGTTAACCTCGCCACATATCACTAACTCGCAGGCTCATTCTTCAAAAGGCACGCTGTCACCCCTACTAAGGAGGCTCCAACGGTTTGTAAGCAAACGGTTTCAGGCACTATTTCACTCCCCTCCCGGGGTACTTTTCACCTTTCCCTCACGGTACTTGTCCGCTATCGGTCATCTGGGAGTATTTAGGCTTATCAGGTGGTCCTGACAGATTCACACGGGATTTCTCGGGCCCCGTGCTACTTGGGATACTCTTCACGCTGCGCACAACATTTCGACTACGGGGCTGGCACCCACTATGGCTGGCCTTTCAAGACCATTCGTCTATATCGTCACATCACGTCGACCACTCGGCAGAATGATCAAAAAAGTCCCGCAACCCCGGGCATGCAACGCCTGCCGGCTATCACACACACCCGGTTTAGCCTCATCCGCTTTCGCTCGCCACTACTCACGGAATCACTGTTGTTTTCTCTTCCTGTGGGTACTGAGATGTTTCACTTCCCCACGTTCCCTCTACCCGCCCTATATATTCAGGCGGGAGTCACCAGGTCGCAAAACGCCTGGCGGGGTTTCCCCATTCGGACACCCTCGGATCAAAACTCGCTTATCAGTTCCCCGAGGCTTATCGCAGATTGCTACGTCCTTCTTCGGCTCCAGATGCCAAGGCATCCACCGTTTGCTCTTAAAGACTTGAAATCACATGAGTAACCACCAGTCCAGGAAAAGACTGGTGATCAATAATTCTTTAAGATGCTCGCGTCCACTGTGTAGTTCTCAAAGTACGGGCGGTCCCCCAACACCGAAACCCCGAAAGGAAACGACGAAAGGGGCCTAGAGGTTCAGAACGACCATAAGGCCGGCCCGGTCCCTCAGGACCCAACAGCGTGCAGCCGCCTGCTGGCTTCCCCCACCGTTCCAGATCCGAAGACCGTACTAAATGAAGTCAGCTGCGCTGACGGCATGTCAAATGTTCCACCCATGAGCTCCCAGCGAAGAACGTATGCCTTCGATCTGGGTTCTGGACACCCGGAGGTGTCAGATGCTCCTTAGAAAGGAGGTGATCCAGCCGCACCTTCCGGTACGGCTACCTTGTTACGACTTAGTCCTAATTACCAATCCCACCTTCGACGGCTCCCTCCACAAGGGTTAGGCCACCGGCTTCAGGTGTTACCGACTTTCATGACTTGACGGGCGGTGTGTACAAGACCCGGGAACGTATTCACCGCAGCGTTGCTGATCTGCGATTACTAGCGACTCCGACTTCATGAGGTCGAGTTGCAGACCTCAATCCGAACTGGGACCGGCTTTTTGGGATTCGCTCCACCTTACGGTATCGCAGCCCATTGTACCGGCCATTGTAGCATGCGTGAAGCCCAAGACATAAGGGGCATGATGATTTGACGTCATCCCCACCTTCCTCCGAGTTGACCCCGGCAGTATCCCATGAGTTCCCACCATTACGTGCTGGCAACATAGAACGAGGGTTGCGCTCGTTGCGGGACTTAACCCAACATCTCACGACACGAGCTGACGACAACCATGCACCACCTGTTTACGAGTGTCCAAAGAGTTGACCATTTCTGGCCCGTTCTCGTATATGTCAAGCCTTGGTAAGGTTCTTCGCGTTGCATCGAATTAATCCGCATGCTCCGCCGCTTGTGCGGGTCCCCGTCAATTCCTTTGAGTTTTAGCCTTGCGGCCGTACTCCCCAGGCGGGGAACTTAATGCGTTAGCTGCGTCACGGAATCCGTGGAAAGGACCCCACAACTAGTTCCCAACGTTTACGGGGTGGACTACCAGGGTATCTAAGCCTGTTTGCTCCCCACCCTTTCGCTCCTCAGCGTCAGTTACGGCCCAGAGATCTGCCTTCGCCATCGGTGTTCCTCCTGATATCTGCGCATTCCACCGCTACACCAGGAATTCCAATCTCCCCTACCGCACTCTAGTCTGCCCGTACCCACTGCAAGCCCGAGGTTGAGCCTCGGAATTTCACAGCAGACGCGACAAACCGCCTACGAGCTCTTTACGCCCAATAATTCCGGATAACGCTTGCACCCTACGTATTACCGCGGCTGCTGGCACGTAGTTAGCCGGTGCTTTTTCTGCAGGTACCGTCACTTTCGCTTCTTCCCTGCTAAAAGAGGTTTACAACCCGAAGGCCGTCATCCCTCACGCGGCGTTGCTGCATCAGGCTTGCGCCCATTGTGCAATATTCCCCACTGCTGCCTCCCGTAGGAGTCTGGGCCGTGTCTCAGTCCCAGTGTGGCCGGTCACCCTCTCAGGCCGGCTACCCGTCGACGCCTTGGTGAGCCATTACCTCACCAACAAGCTGATAGGCCGCGAGCCCATCCCCAACCGAAAAATCTTTCCACCCACACACCATGCGGTGATGGGACATATCCAGTATTAGACGCCGTTTCCAGCGCTTATCCCAGAGTCAGGGGCAGGTTGCTCACGTGTTACTCACCCGTTCGCCACTAATCCACCCAGCAAGCTGGGCTTCATCGTTCGACTTGCATGTGTTAAGCACGCCGCCAGCGTTCATCCTGAGCCAGGATCAAACTCTCCGTAAAAAACGATAGCCACCAACAACCGGGAAAACGGTTCGAAGGCAGCGAGTTCAATCATGACCAAAATGAATAAATCATTGCTGACATATCCATACGCCAACCCCCCAAAAGAGGATTGGACTTTGATCCAAAGGAATTCTCAACCCAGCAAAAAAGCTGGACGAGGATAATTTGGCATTTGACAAGTGCACGCTGTTGAGTTCTCAAGGATCGGACGCACCCACACACCCACCCCAACGAGGCGAGAAGCGCAAGGCAACTTCACAATCATGTTGTCCCGACCGGGCTGTCGTGTTCGACGCGCCGTGAGGATCAGGACCAGATCGCCGCCCCGTTTCCGAGGCAACCGTTCTAGCTTATCCGTCTCGGCGAGCTTGTCAAATCGACGTTGCCCTGCGGGACGATCACGCTCCCCGGGCCTATTGGCCCGACCGGATCAGATCCGGTGGAGTGTGATTCGTTCACCTCTTGGTGGGGAGCCAGGCCCTTCAGGCCTTCCGCTCAACCGCTTGGGGCGAACAAGTAATAATTTACGTGGATCCCGGGGATCCGGCAAATCGGCGCGGCATCCCGGGCGTGTCCGGCCGGTCAGGCCCGGAAACACGCGGTTCGCGGTTCGTCGGGCCGGCTGCCAGTCCGCGGGGTGCCACGGGCCGGCAGCGGTGCAACCCAGACGTCGACACTCCCCCGAGTACGAGAAAGCCCCCTCCGAGCTGTGCTCGGAGGGGGCTTCTGTTCTGTGGACCTAAGGGGATTCGAACCCCTGACCTCCTCGATGCGAACGAGGCGCGCTACCAACTGCGCCATAGGCCCTTGAACCTCGTCTACGCTATCACGCCCGTCGGGCCGATCGCGTCACGGCGAGGGTGCCGGATCAGCCGGCTGCCCGACGCGCGAGCAGCTGCCGCACATGCGCCTCGATCTCGGAATCGTCGACGACTCCCATCCGTGCATAGGGAGAGTCACCGGCATCCGACACGGCGGTCGCCGCGGGAAGAACCACCGGAGCCAGCGGTGCCAGCTCCTCCGCCCGGCGGCGCAGCTCCGCACGGCGCGCAGCCCGGCGGCGCTCGTCCTGCGCGTCGATCTGCGCCTGCGCGGCCTGAGCCCGCGACCCAGCCATCGCCACCATCGGCTGAGGCAGCGCACGAGGAGTCCAGGACGCCGGGCCCTGATCGTGCAGCGGCGGCGCGATGCGCTCCGTCTGCGGAGCGGCGTCCGCCCTGATCACGTGAGTCGCCGCCCTGCGGGCGACCTGAGCCATCCTGACGAGCACGGCCACGGCGAGCGCGGTCATCACCGCGCCGACAGCTGCCAGCATCCATCCGCCGGCGGCGAGGAACTGCCAGATGCCGAGACCGAGCGCTGCGAACGCCGTAACCAGCACGATGCTCGCGGCCAGGCGCGTGCGGCGCCTCGCCCTGGCCTGACGCACGAGCGGATCACGACGCGTGGCCGCGAGTTCGCTGCGCAGTCGCTCCAGCTCGGCGTTCTCCTTCTCAGCCTGCACGCGCTTCGCCAGCCGCTGCTGCTGCAGTGCCGTGCGCGCGGTCAGCTCGAGTCGCACCTCATCGGGGGTCTCGCTCGTCTCCGCGAGCACCCGGAGCGCCTGATTCAGCCGCACGGCGTTGCGCTCGGCGGCGTAGTACTGATGACGGCCGCGCCAGCTGGGCATGAAGTACAGCGCCCACAGCAGCACCGCGACAAGGACGATCACGCCCCCACTCAGCACCGGCCCATCCATAGAGTCCACGGTAAGCGAACTGACGCGCGCGACCCCGGCACGAGGATCGCGTGTCGCGCGGGAATGCCGACGACCGGTCGGATACCGAGGTTCAGGACTCCCCGGGCACGGCGCCGGCGTCGGGAGGCACCAGTCCCTGCACCCAGCGGTTCAGCACTCCGCCCGGCACGTCCTCGCGCGTGAGCGCGAAGGCGTGGTGATCGCGCCAGTCCCCGTCGATGTGGATGAAGCGCCGCCGCAGCCCCTCGTATCGGAACCCGAGCTTGCGGACCACGCGCAGGCTGGCCTGATTCTCGGGGCGGATGCAGATCTCCATGCGGTGCAGGCCCAGCTGGTCGAACGCGGCATCGGTGGCCATCGCCACGGCGGTGGTGGTGATGCCTCGTCCCGCGAAGCGCTCGCTCACCCAGTACCCGATCGTCGCCGAGCACAGCGATCCGCGGGAGACTCCCCAGATGTTGAGCTGACCGGCGATCTCGCCGTCGTACTCCATCACGAAGGGATGCCCGGTGCCGTCCCGGTGCTGCTGCAGAAGGCGACGGATGCTGACCCGCATGTCGAAGGACGAGGCGCCCCCGGGGATGGTCGCCTCCCACGGCTGCAGCCAGGCGCGGTTCGTCAACAGCTCCCGCTGCAGCGTTCGCGCATCGCGCGGGCGGATCAGGCGCAGGCCGACCGGCCCGTGATGCATCCGGTCAGTGGTCTCGAGGAGCACGGCGGCTGTCCGCGCCTACAGGCCGGCGGCGAAGTCCTTCAGCCACGGACGCAGATCCGGGCCGAGGTCGTCGCGATCCACGGCGAGCTGGACGATGGCCTTGATGTAGTCGGCACGATCGCCGGTGTCGTACCGGCGCCCGCGGAAGACCACGCCCACGACGCCGGGACCGTCGGGGTCCGCGGCGAGCTCCTGCAGAGCGTCCGTCAGCTGGATCTCCCCGCCCTTGCCCGGCTGCGTCCGCTCGAGGACCTCGAAGATGTGCTGCGGCAGCACGTAGCGTCCGATCACGGCGAGGTTCGACGGAGCGTCCTCGGCGTTCGGCTTCTCGACCAGCGCGGTGACCTTCACGCTGTCTCCGTCGTCGACATGCACGCCGTCGACCGCGGCGACCCCGTACATGTGGATGTGCTCGGCGTCCACCTCCATCAGCGCGACGACAGCGGCGCCGGTGCGCTCGTGCGCGGCGATCATCTCGATGAGCAGCGAGTCGCGCTCGTCGATGAGGTCATCCCCCAGGAGGACGGCGAAGGAGCTGTCACCCACGTGCGTCCTGGCTCGCAGCACCGCGTGACCGAGGCCCTTGGGCTCGCCCTGGCGGACGAAGTGGATGTCGGCGAGATCGCTCGACTTCGTCACGCGCTCCAGGCGGCCCTTGTCGCCCTTCTGCCGCAGCCGCACCTCGAGCTCGGGGACCGAGTCGAAGTGATCGGAGATGGCGTTCTTGTTGCGTCCGATGATGACGAGGATGTCGTCGATGCCGGCGCTGACCGCTTCCTCGACGACGTACTGGATGGCCGGCTTGTCGACGACCGGGAGCATCTCCTTCGGCATCGCCTTCGTCGCAGGCAGAAAGCGCGTCCCCAGCCCTGCCGCGGGAATGACCGCCTTCATCTTCTTCATCCGGTCAGCATAGCGGCGGGATCCCCGGCGAGGACCGACAGCCCCCGCCGTATGATCGGAGCATGTCGAGCGAAGCAGAGCAGCAGAAGCGGGCCCTGCGGGCAGAGCTCCGCGAGCGCAGGCAGCTGCTCTCGGATGCGCAGCGGGAGGCCGCCGCATCCGGCATAGCCGCCCAGCTCGACGCTCTTGTGGAGGAGCACGGGGCCCGTTCGGTCTCCTGCTTCCTGTCGACCACGACCGAGCCGGACACGCGGGGCTTCGTCCGCGATGCGGTGGCACGCGGCATCCGGGTGCTGCTTCCCATCACCCGGGCGGACGGACTGCTGGACTGGGCGGTCGCCGACGACACCGAGGAGATCTCCGAGGGCCTGTACGGACTTCCGGAGCCCACCGGCGAGGTGCTCGGCCCGATCGCGGTGAACGACGTCGATCTGATGATCATCCCGGCGGCGGCGATCGACCGCACCGGCACGCGCCTGGGCTGGGGGCGCGGCTACTTCGACAAGACCATCGGCTCGATGGAGAAGTGCCCTCCCGTCTACGCCGTGATCTATGATTCGGAAGTACTCGATTCGCTGCCGCGCGAGGTCCACGACCAGCCGGTCGATGGCATCGTCACCCCGACGCAGACCATCACGCTGTCGCCCGCGCGGAACTGACAGGAGCGTTCCATGCCCACCTACGCCTACGCCTGCACGGCGTGCGAGCACCGCTTCGATGCCGTGCAGAGCTTCTCCGAGGACTCCCTCACGATCTGCCCGGAGTGCGGCGGGGCGCTGCGCAAGCAGTATGGAACGGTCGGAGTCACCTTCAACGGGTCGGGCTTCTATCGCACCGACTCGCGACGAAATACTGGTGAGACGAAGAAGGATCCGGCATCATCTAAACCGGACACCTCGACAAGCTCCACCCCGGCGCCTGCGAAGTCCACGACCTCAGCCTGAGGTCGCAGAACCCCACAGGGAGAACCATGATCCAGGGATTCAAGGAATTCATCACCAAGGGGAACGTCATCGACCTCGCCGTGGCGGTCGTCATCGGCGCGGCATTCGCCGCGGTCGTGAACGCGTTCGTCGAGGCCGTCGTCAACCCGCTTCTGGGCGCTTTCGTGCCGAGCGGCGATCTGGGGAAGTGGACGATCGACTTCCCGGGACTCTTCGCAGACGTCCACCTGGGCATCGGTGCGATCATCTCGGCCCTCATCACGTTCCTGGCCACTGCGCTCGTCGTGTACGTGGCGCTGGTTCTGCCGATGAACAAGTACAAGGAGCGTCAGGCCGCGAAGAACCCGGCTGTCGAGGAGGAGACCCTGCCCAGCGAGCAGGAGCTGCTCATCGAGATCCGCGACGCGCTGCGCAAGAACAACGCAGTCTGACCGGACCCACCGAATCAGCGAACGCCCTGCCCCTTCGGGGGCGGGGCGTTCTGCTGTATGCGACTCAATAATGCGGAGGGACTTCCCGCAGCATCCGATCATCGTTGGGACCGTGGTCATCCGTGGTGCCCGCCGTGCGCTCGTCCCTGACATGCGGCTCCGCGGTCGTCCCCTCGACCCGCGTCAGCTTCGCGCGGCGGGATCCGGGAACGCGCACCACGTGCTGGCGGTCCTGCTCACTCATCGAAGTCGAGCGGCTGCGTGTCGTTGTCCGCGCGAACCGCGCCCTCCTCGATCCCGAGGACCGTGGCGATGCGACGGGCGACCGTCGCAGGGTCGCTGTAGAGATCGAAGGCGTGCACACGCACATAGTGCCACCCGAGTCTGCGCAGCACCTGCGGGCGCAGGCGCAGGCTCTCCCGCAGGGACTCATCGCGCGACTCCGGATCGGACTCGATCACGACCGCACGTCCGTCGTGCTGCGCGACCAGCGGCAGCAGCCCGCGGTAGTCGACGTCGACCGCCGCACCCAGTCGCCGCAGCTCGCGGGCGAGAGCGAGGGTCAGGGGGTCGGCGAGATCCTCGAGGCGCGCGTCGCGACTGCGGGCGGCGAGACCTCCGAGGATCGACATGAGGGTGGACGCCCCGTACTCGAGACGGCCCTCATCGAACGCGGACGGTCGGATGCAGGACACGATCACCATCGAGCGGCGGGCACGGGTCATGCCGACCGTGAGCAGCCGCTCGCCGTCGTCCTGCGACAGGTCGCCGAAATCGCTGAGCACGCGTCCGTGCCTGGTCAGGCCGAACCCCAGCGAGAAGATCACGCGGTCGCGGCTCTCCGCCACCGATTCCTCGAGGGTGAGCACGGCGAACGGCTCGGCGGTGTCACGGCCGACGAACTCGGCCACGTCGGATCGTCCGGAGAAGGCGGATGCCACAGCCGCGCGCACCCGCTCGGCGTGCCGCCTGCTGGCGGTGACGACCATGAGCGACTCCGCCGGGCGGTTGATCGCATGCTCGACGACGAGCGTCACGACGCGCGCGACCTCGGCATCCGGACTCTCCACCGCACCGGACTCGGGGTCGGGATTGCCGACACCGCCCTCGACGTAGTCGACGGTCAGACTGCCGCGGCCGAGGTAGGAGCCCGCCCACGGGAGAGAGACGATCTCGCCGCCGTAGAAGGCATCGTTGATGAGCTCGGCGAGGTCCTCTCCCCCGGCCCGGTAGCTGTGCGTCAGCGTCATCACGGGGAACAGATCGGCGAGGCGCTCGAACACCGACACGTCGTCGAAGGGCACCTCCGCCTCCCACTCGGCATCCGGCAGAGTGGCGACGGTGAACGGAGTCGGACGCTGCGTGACCGGGTCGCCGAACGCGACGATCTGCCGGGCCCGACGGATGGCGGGTGCGGCCTCGGCGAGGTTCACCGCGGCGGCATCCACGAGCAGCACAGCATCGAACTCGACGGAATCCGGGATCTCGGGCACCTGATAGGGCGAGGCGATCCAGACCGGCGCCAGCACGCGCGTGAGGTCGGGAGCGGCCGAGATGATCTCGGCCGTGGTCGCATCGCCCTGCTTGAGCGCACGGCGCAGGTGACTCGCCTGCTCGGGCTCGTCGACGATCGCGATGCGCCACTGGTTCGCCAGGTTCCAGGACAGCAGCGGGCCGGCCATGGCCGTGTGCGCCTCGTCGACCAGGCGGAAGTCGCGCTCGAGGCGATCGACCACCGAAGTGTTCGCGCCGAGCAGCGAGCGGTCGTCCTGCAGCGCACGCTCGAGGAGCGACTGCCACCAGGCGAACTCCAGCTCGTCAGAGACGCGCTCCTCCGGCACATGGCGCACCGACAGGTCGGACAGCAGCGGACGCAGACCCATCCCGGTGAGGGTGTCGCGCAGCCGGGTGCGCTCGACGAGGTTGTCGAAGACGGCGGAGCGGGCGGCGAGCCCCGACAGCGTGCGCACCAGCCTGGCGACGGGCAGCGCGCTCAGCGGCTCCTTGCGGCCCAGTGCGGCATCCAGCTCGGCGAGCTCTGCCGAGACCCGCTGCCAGGCGACATGCACGTCGGACAGGCCGAGCGGCACCTGCGGTGCGACGCCGGCGTCGACGTAGCGCTGCCACTTCGCACGCTGGGCCTGGATGCGCAGCAGGGACTCGTGCATCTCTGAGACCTGAGCACCGGGGCGCACGTACTCCCGGGCGAGACGCTTGAGCCGGCGGCGGTTGGCGGCCGACATCCCTGGGGCATCGCGACGGGATCCGTGGGCTTGGATCAACTCGCCCAGCGGACGCTCGAAGACGGTCGGGCTGAAGCGGTCGAGCGAGTCGCGCACGCCCTTCAGCAGCTGCAGGTACTCACCGAGCTCGTCGATGGTCGCGAACGGCCGCATGCGGGTCTGCGCGATCAGCGCGTACCCGCGCTCGAGCAGCGACGGCACCGATGTGCCGTGCAGCTCACCGGCGAGCGCGTGCGTCTTCTGGGCGGCCTCGGTGCTGTCGAAGCTGACACCGTACCAGGGCGAATCGTCGGGACCGAAGCGGAATTCCCCCAGCTTGGCCGCACGGGTCAGCGCCTGTGCGGCCTCGGTGCGGTCTCCGGCGAGTCCCTCCAGGGTCTGCATCGACAGCCGCGCCCCTGTCGACGGCGGAGAGGGCAGAAGCGCCATGCGCGTCAGCTGCCGCGTCGCGTCGAGGACGGATGCCCCCGTGCGTCCGACCGGCTGGGTGAGCGCGCGACGGTAGTCGCGCAGCACGGTGCGCAGCCGCACCAGCGCCTCGTCGACCTCGGTGGCCTTGGGCTGTCCGGCCTTCTCGCTGCGGGCGATGGAGGTGATCAGGTCGCGTCGCACGCTGACCGGCGACACCGCGAGTCCGTCGAGCCCGATGCCGGCCAGACGGTGGCGGACGCCGTCGAGCGTGGAGCGCCGTGTCGACACGACCAGCACACGACGGCCGGCGCGCACCATCGCGCCGAGTGCATTGATCACCGTCTGCGTGCCGCCCGTCCCCGGCAGGGTGGACACGACCAGCGAGTGCCCGGCCGCGATCCGCGCCAGCACCTCCTCCTGCTCGGCATCCGCATCGAGCAGAAGCGTCTCCGACGCCGGAGCGCGATCGTCCGCCGCACTGACGGCGGGCTGCTCGCGCCGCGCGGTCACCTGCTCGCGGTCGTCGATATGGCCGCCCAGTGCGTTGAGCACCGGGTGATCGAGGTTCACCATGTCGCGCACCATGGCGCCGGCGACGTCCGCGAAGGTCGAGACGACCAGGCGCGGGTGCACCGCGAACGTGTCGATCGAGCTCGTGAGCGCTCGGAGCTGATCGATGACCGGCTGCGGCTTGAAGATGCCGCCGTCGTAGGCCAGCGCGGCGAGCCCCGCGGGATCGAGGGTGAGGCCGAAGTGGTCGCGTGCGGCGCGCACCAGTTCGGGGTTCACCTCGAAGGCGCCCTGCAGCTTCAGCTCGAAGTCGGAATGATGGCGACGGATCGCCAGCGGGCGCAGCAGCACCGGCGCGGAGAAGTCGACACCGCCGACGCGCCAGCGCGCGATCCCGACGGCCAGGCGCACGGCGTCGATGCCGCGGACCGTACGCAGCTCGGTGCTGCGGGCGGCGATGCGCTCGGCTGCCATCCGCGCGGTGCGCAGCCCCACCTCATCGCGGAACAGATTGGACAGCAGCGTGGAGCGGCCGGTGATGAACTGCGGCAGACTCCCCGGGTGCGCCTTGGAGATGTCGATGCCCGCGTCAGGGTCGTCCCCGAAGAGCACCAGCGCAGACGCGCCGCCCAGATCAGCGGCCTCGGCGCGCAGCTCGGTGCGCCGCGCTTCGGCAGCATGGGCGATGTCGACTCCCGTCGATGAGTCGCTGAGCTCTCCGAGGTTCATCGCGGCATCCTCTCCCGCGTCCTCGGCGCCTTTCGCCTCACGTCGCCACACACCCAAAGCCTAGGCGCGACGCGCGCCGGCGCTGGTATTCCCGGCCGCATTGCGAGGATTGCGGTCCCCCGGAGGCCGCGGATCGGGATGCGATGGCGAATAGTCCTGCACACAAGCGGAGTACATGCGAGTTGTGCACCGCCACCGGGATCAGCGCCGCCGAGACCGCGAGGCCGAAGGATGATGGTGACATGAGTTTTCGATACGACTTCACCCCGACGCCGTTCGGCGATGCGCTCGCCGTGTTCTCGGATGCCGGGATCGTGAGCTTCGACCTGTCCGAGGCCGAGGACACGACCGTGCCGTGGCTGCTGGAGAGCGTGAGCAGGCGACTGCGGACGGTGCCGGAGTACGCCCCCGGGGCGGCTGACGAGCTGGCGCACCTGCTGGCGGACTACTTCGACGGCGCCCCGATGCGATTCGACGAGCGGATCGCGTTCGACTGGCGCCTGATCGACGGCTTCGCTCTCGCGGCGATGCGGGCGGTGTGCGAGATCCCGTGGGGCGAGACGATGAGCTACGGAGAGGTGGCGGTGCGCGCGGGCGCCCCAGGGGCCGCGCGTGCGGTGGGGACCGCCTGCCGGCTCACACCGTTCTCCGTGATCGTGCCGGTGCACCGCGTCATCCGCTCCGACGGCACCCCGGGTCACTACGGCGCACATCCGGAGCGCAAGCACTTCCTGCTCGACCTCGAACGCGACGCCGCGTCGAGGTCGTGAACGAAGCGGAGCCCGGCGTGTAGGCCGCCGGGCTCCGCTCCTGTGGTCACTTCACGTGGGGCGCGGGACTAATGCTCCACAGCCTTCTCCGCACCGAAACCGGTGAGCGAGCGCACCTCCATCTCCGCGGCCAGTGCGCGCGACTCAGCGGTCTTCGCCGTCACCGTCCCCAACCAGCCGAGCAGGAACCCGAGCGGGATGGAGATGATGCCAGGGTTGCTCAACGGGAAGATCGCGATGTCGATTCCCGGGATCATCGAGGTCTCGCTGCCGGAGAAGACCGGCGAGATGACGATGAGGCCGATCGCTGCGGCCAGGCCGCCGTACATGCTCCAGACAGCACCGCGGGTGTTGAAGCGCTTCCAGAACAGCGAGTAGAGGATCGTCGGCAGGTTCGCGGACGCGGCGATGGCGAACGCCAGCGCGACGAGGAAGGCGATGTTCTGCCCCTGCGCCCCGATTCCACCGATGATGGCGAGGATGCCGATGACGATCACGGTGCGCCGCGCGATCTTCACCTCGGACGCCGGGTCGGACACGCCCTTGCCGTCCTTGCCTCGCTTGATCACGTTCGAGTAGATGTCGTGCGCGAACGAGGCGGCGGCGGTGATGGTGAGTCCGGCGACGACCGCGAGGATCGTCGCGAACGCGACGGCCGAGATGAAGCCCATCAGCAGCGGCCCACCCAGCGCCTGAGCCAGCAACGGGGCGGCGGAGTTCACACCGCCCGGTGCGTTCGAGATCGTCTCCGGCCCCACCAGCGCGCCGGCGCCGTAGCCGAGCACCAGGGTCAGCAGGTAGAAGAGGCCGATCAGCCAGATCGCCCAGACCACCGAACGACGCGCCTCCTTGGCCGTCGGCACCGTGTAGAAGCGCATCAGCACGTGCGGCAGGCCCGCGGTTCCCAGCACCAGCGCCATGCCGAGGGAGAGGAAGTCGAGCGGATTGGCGCCGTACTTCAGCCCCGGCCCGAGGATCTTGTCACCGGCGGGAGAATTCTGCACGGCGTGCTCCAGCAGAGCGCTCAGGTTGAAGCCGTGCAGCGCCATGACCCAGATGGTCATCGCGATCGCGCCGAGGATCAGCAGCACCGCCTTGACGATCTGCACCCAGGTCGTGCCCTTCATTCCGCCGATCAGCACGTAAACGATCATCAGCACGCCGACGACGGCGATCACGAGGGATTGGCCCACCTTGCTGTCGATGCCCAGCAGCAGCGAGACGAGCGCGCCCGCACCGGACATCTGCGCGAGCAGATAGAAGAAGCACACCGCGAGCGTCGTGATCGCCGCGGCGAGCCGCACCGGACGCTGCTTGAGCCGGAATGCCAGCACGTCGGCCATCGTGAACTTGCCGGTGTTGCGCATGAGCTCGGCGACGAGCAGGAGAGCCACCAGCCAGGCCACGAGGAACCCGATCGAATACAGAAATCCGTCATAGCCGTTGATCGCGATCGCACCGCAGATGCCGAGGAAGGATGCCGCGGAGAGGTAATCCCCCGCGATGGCGAAGCCGTTCTGCGTTCCGGAGAACGACCGACCTGCTGCGTAGTAGTCGGCGGCGGTCTTGTTGTTGCGGCTCGCGCGGATGACGATGAAAAGCGTCACGGCGACGAACGCGCCGAAGATGGCGATATTGAGGACGGGGTCGTTCTTCACCGCTTCTGCGGCCAGCGGAACCATGTTCACGAGCGCACCTGCGCCTTCTCGAGTTCTTCACGGATCTCGGTGGCGACCGGATCGAGCTTTCTGTTGGCGAATGACACGTACCACATGGTGATCGCGAAGGTCGTCACGAATTGTCCGAGCCCGAAGAGCAGCCCGACGGTGATATCACCCCAGACCCGCTGACTCATGAATTCCGTGGCGAATGCCGCGAGCAGGACATAGGCGAAATACCAGAGCAGGAAGAAGATGGCCAGAGGAAAGACGAATGACCGCTGCATCCGTTTCAGGCCCTGGAATCTCTCCGATTCCTCCACCGAGATGTAGTCGATTCCTCCGCCGGACTCGTCGTCGATCCGATCAGTCATGAGGCCTCCTTGCCGCATGGTCGAAGCCGCGTGACGGCGTCACGCGGATGGTATCGTCGACGCTACGAAACGGGGTCACGACGCCGTCACCCCCGAAAGTTGGTATCAGCTGAGAATGGGCACTCCGATCGCATCCGCTGAGCGCCTCGTTGCCGACGGGGTGCGCGAACTTGCGCGACGAACGCGGTTCCCCGTGGCGTTCGGCGGCCTCATCGAGGGCGGCGAGGTCACCGTGACCACCATCGTCGGCAACCGCACGCACCATCTCGACGGGCTGCAGGTGCGCCCGGAGCGGGGTCTCGGCGGGCGGGCGATGATCGAGCTGCGTCCACGCATGACCAACGACTACCGCTCCTCCCAGCAGATCACGCACGACTACGACGTGTTCGTCCTGGGTGAGGGGCTGCGCACGCTGCTGGCGCTTCCCATCATCGTCTCGGGACGTCCGCGCGGCGTGCTGTATGCCGGAGCCTGGGAGCAGTCCCAGGTGGGCGGCGTCACCACGGCACCCGCGATGAGCGTGGCGCAGCGCATCGCCGACGAGCTGCGCATCCGCGACGAGGTCGAGCGCCGACTGCGCGAGAGCGCGCCCGAGCCGGTTCTGGCCGCGCCGCGCCGCGAGGACCTGCGGGAGAGCTTCGCCGAATTGCGCAGCATCGCCTCCTCCCTCACCGATGACTCGCTGCGCGAGCGCATCTCCGCCGTCGAGCGACGGCTGCTGGGCGTCGTCGGACCGGAACCGGATGTGCAGCCCTCACCGAGCGTGCACCTGTCTCCCCGCGAACTCGACGTGCTGGCATGTGCGGCGCTGGGGTCGACGAATTCCGAGATCGCCGCGCAGCTGGGCCTGCGAGAAGGAACGATCAAGGCATATCTGGGTACCGCGATGTCCAAAATGGATGCGTCCACCAGACACGCTGCGGTGGCACGCGCACGGCGGCTGGGCCTTCTTCCCTGAGATAGCGTTTCCTTTCCCGAATGCCAATTCGGAATATGCCCGCAGGCATTCTTGCGTCGCGCATTCACCTCACCTATCGTTATGCGCATGGCTCGAAGAATTGTGCATCAGCTGGTTGACGATATCGATGGCACGCTGCTGGAGGTCGGAGAAGGGGAAACCGTTCACTTCTCCGTCAACGGCACCGCCTACGAGATCGACCTGACGAATTCCCATGCGGACGACCTGCGAAATGCATTGGCGCCGTATATCGAGGCCGGGCGTCGCGCCTCCGGCGGAACTCCCCGTGCATCTGCACCTCGTCGACGCGCTCCACGCAATTCCGAGATCGGCGAGATCCGCGAATGGGCGAAGGCTCAGGGACTCAAGGTCTCCGAGCGCGGCCGCATCTCCGCCGACATCATGGACGCGTACCGCGCGGCCCAGTAGCATCCGGATTCGAATGGCCGGCGCCCTTTCGGGTGCCGGCCATTCGCATTCACGAGCGGTGCCCTCGACAGGATTCGAACCTGCGACCTGCCCTTTAGGAGAGGGCTGCTCTATCCGACTGAGCTACGAAGGCGCCACACAAGTCTAACGGCGGTCGGCGATCGCCCTATGCAGCCAGCGCAAGATACGGTTCCCACCGTGGGTCACCGCGCTCGGCGCCGCGCACACTCCAAGCCGTGCCTCGTGGCGGGCGCGGCGTCATCCGCAGATCCCAGCCCATCTCGCGCGGCGTGCGGTCGCTCTTGACGTTGTTGCACGTCAGACAGCACGCGACGAGGTTCTCCCAACTGTCGACCCCGCCTCGCGAGCGCGGCAGGATGTGGTCGATCGTCGAGGCGGTCCTGCCGCAGTATCCGCAGCGGTGATCGTCCCGCCGCAGCACGCCGCGTCTGGTCACCGGCAGATGCCGAGCCGACGGCACGCGCACATATCTGGTGAGCAGGATCACGACCGGGCGATCGTAGGCACCGCGCCCCGACCAGACCGGATCCCCTTCCATATGCTCGATCACGCTGGCCTTGTCGTTCATCACGAGCACCATCGCTCGCTTGAACGAGACCACCGTCAGCGGTTCGTATCCGGCATTCAGTACCAGTGTGCGCATCGTCGTCATCCTCTCGATCCGGCCGGGATGGCTTCCCGGCGCTCTCGACTCACACGACGTCGAACGGACAGCAGACGATAGCGGGGACGAAGAAAGGGCACTGTCTACAGACAGCGCCCTTCATGCTCGACGGTGCCGAGCCGTCCCTGCGGACGATGCCTCAGAACCAGTCGACCGAGCGCATCCATGGTTCGGATGCTCGGCACCAGGTTCATCGGCTTCTCCCGCCCGTACGACGACGCGTACAGGCTAACCCATGGATCTGAACAGTGCGGGAAGCGCACCTGACCGTCGGAGAACGGGTCGTGACCGACTGGATCAGCCGGCGTTGACTCGCAGCCAGCCGATCGGCTCGACGAGGGATCCGTTGATCTTGACCTCGAAGTGCAGATGGGCGCCGAAGGAGTGACCGGTGTTTCCGACCTTGCCGATGTACTGGCCGGCGCTGACGACCTGACCCGCCTGGACACCGCGGGTGCCGTTGGTCATGTGTCCGTAGGTGGTCGACACGCGCTTGCCGCCGACGATCGAGTCGATCACGATGCCGACGCCGTAGCCGTAGTAGCTCTCGGACGAGACGCGCACCACACCGGCGGCGGCGGCGAAGATCGGAGTGCCGGCTGGAGCGACCATGTCGGCGCCGTTGTGGCTGCTGCTCAGAGTGCGGCTGACGTAGTACGAGCCGCGCGGGAGCGGATAGCGCACCTCACCGGATCCGGCGGCGACGAGTTGCAGATCCGCATCGCTGATGCGACCACCGCTGTTCACCGAGGCGACTCGGGCGGCAGCCGCCGCACGCTTCTTCGCGGCTTCCTCTGCCTTCTTCTTCGCGATCTCCTCAGGAGTCGTCGCGGAGTAGGTGCTGCGTGCGAGCGGCGCTGCGGTGGCCTCGGATGCGACGACCAGGGACTGCGCGTCATCGACGGCCATCTGCTGGAGAGTCGTGGCCGCCTGTGCAGGCTGCTTGGTGGCGGCGAACGCCGGAAGGGCGACGGCTGCGACGAGAGCACCGACGGCGGCGAAGATCGCTACCGTGCGCATGGGCTTCACGCTGGTTCGGGGCTTCGAGCTTCGGGTGGTGCTGCGTCGTGCCCGCTGGGGGGCTTCGGGTGTATCGGTCGTGGCGATGTCTTCGGCCAAAAGGGAGTCCTCCTGCGCCTCCGCGCTCGTTTCGGGCAAGCGCAGCTCGTCAGCAATAGTCGATTCTCGGGCACGTATGTCACACGGCACGTTGTGCGAACTGCTCGCGGAGGCGACGAGCCAGGGAGGCGACCTCCGCGATTGTCTCCGGCTGGCTTCTGCCGGGGACTTCACCGAGGTTACCGGAAGATAACGATTCTGTCACCCTCCGAACCTGGCAATTCGTCGGACGCGACGATAAACCGGCTCTGATCAGGAACTCTCGCCGACGAGGAAGATGTGGGATGCGAGCTCGACGGGCAGCTCGAGCCCCTCCTCCTGCCCCTCCATGCGGATGAGCACGTACCCCTCGTTGTAGCGGTAGTCGCCTCGAGCACCGGGGACCACGCCGGCATCGCGCAGCTGCTCCAGCAGCTCGGGGTCGACCTGAGCGGGCTCGGCGAGACGTCGAACGGTGCCCTCGATGGGGGCTCCGGCCGCGTCGAGCTTCTTGACCAGTCCGATCACGCCGTCATCGAAGGCTCGCGAGGCGATGTCGCCGAGCTGATCGAGACCGGGGATCGGATTGCCGTACGGCGATTCCGTCGGATGACCGAGCAGCTCCACCAGCCGGCGCTCCACCTGCTCGCTCATCACGTGCTCCCAGCGGCAGGCCTCCTCGTGCACGTAGGCCCAGTCCAGTCCGATGACATCCGAGAGGAGCCGCTCGGCGAGCCGGTGCTTGCGCATGACGTTCACGGCCTTGCTGCGTCCGGCACCGGTCAGCTCCAGGCGACGGTCCTCGGAGACGACGACGAGGCCGTCGCGCTCCATGCGGCCGACGGTCTGCGAGACGGTCGGACCGGAGTGCCCGAGACGCTCGGAGATGCGCGCACGCAGGGGAACGATGTTCTCCTCCTCGAGTTCGAGGATGGTGCGAAGGTACATCTCGGTCGTGTCGATCAGGTCGGCCATGTGTTCTCCCCGGGGTTGTTAGGCAAGCCTACCTTTTGCGGGGTCACGGTGCGTCATCCGGTACGGCCGCCGGGCAGGCGCCACCTAGAATCGAGCCATGGCGATCGAGATCCCCCGTGAACTCCTGCCCGTCGACGGACGCTTCGGCTGCGGTCCGTCCAAAGTGCGCCCGGCGCAGATCGAGGCGCTCGCCTCGGTGGGCACCAGCCTTCTGGGCACCTCGCACCGCCAGGCACCGGTGAAGAACCTCGTGGCGAGTGTGCGCGAGCGGCTCGCGACCCTGTTCCGTCTGCCGGACGGGTACGAGATCATCCTCGGCAACGGCGGCTCGACGGCGTTCTGGGATGCCGCCGCCTTCGGCCTGATCGAACGACGCAGCCAGAACCTCGTTTTCGGCGAGTTCGGCGGCAAGTTCGCCAAGGCCGCCGCCACCCCGTGGCTGGACGCGCCGGACGTCCGCAACGCGGAGCCGGGCTCCCTCACGGCAGCCGAGGTGGTCGACGGCGTCGACGTGTACGCCTGGCCGCACAACGAGACCTCCACCGGCGTCGCGGCTCCCGTGCGCCGCGTCGTCGCCGATGGAGCGCTCACCGTGATCGACGCGACCAGCGCCGCCGGCGGCATCGACTTCGACGTCACCCAGGCGGACGTGTACTACTTCGCGCCGCAGAAGAACCTGGGCTCCGACGGCGGGCTGTGGTTCGCGGCGGTTTCCCCGGCGGCGATCGAGCGCATCGAGCGCATCGCCGCGTCGGGCCGCTACATCCCGGAGTTCCTCAGCCTGAAGAATGCAGTCGACAACTCCCGCCTCAGCCAGACGCTGAACACCCCCGCACTCACCACACTGCATCTGCTGGACAGCCAGCTGGAGTGGATGCTGGCCGGCGGCGGTCTGGAATGGGCGGGCGCCCGCACCGCGGAGTCCTCCGGCCTGCTGTACGACTGGGCCGAGGCATCGGCGATCGCGACTCCGTTCGTCACGGAGGTCGCGCACCGCTCCCCCGTCGTCGCCACGATCGACTTCGATGACAGTATCGACGCCGCGGGCATCGCGAAGACGCTGCGCGCCAACGGCATCGTCGACACCGAGCCGTACCGAAAGCTGGGCCGCAACCAGCTGCGCATCGCCACCTTCGTCTCGATCGAGCCGGATGACGTGCGCCAGCTGATCCGCTCGATCGACTTCGTCCTCGCCCACCAGGGCTGAGCACCGCCGAAACGGCGATCCGACCTCACGAAGAAACCCCTCCTGATCCACGCGGATCAGGAGGGGTTTCGAGTGTCAGGCACACGTGCCGGAAGAGATCACTCCTCTTCGTCGTCGCCGTCCGAATCATCGTCATCGGAGTCATCGTCATCGTCGTCATCGTCGGAGTCGTCGTCGGACGCATCCTCGTCGAGCTCGTCGATGTCCACGCCGTCGAGGTCGCCGCCGTGCAGGTGGGGCGATCCGTCCTCGTCGAAATCGTTGTCATCCAGGTCGTCGGTGTCATCGAGGTCGGCGTCATCGAGGTCGGCGTCATCGACTTCCCCGTCGTCGCCATCCTCCGTATTGCCGTCGGCATCCGAGGACTCCGACTCGACGCCTGCCGCAGCGGCCTGCTCGGCGAGCTCGGCCTGGTGCGCGCGGTAGTCGGCGAGACGCTCGGCCCATGGCACCCAGTCGGGTGCGAGCAGCGCGCCGTCACCGGGCATGAGCTCCGCCTCGAGCACGGTCGGCTCGGCATCGTCGAGCTGCGCCACGCTGACGGTCCAGTACCAGCCGGGGTAGCCGCGAAGACGGTTCTCGAAGCGCAGCGAGAGCGCCCCGCTGTCCTCGACCGTGTAGCCGGCGATCGGACCGACGGTCGATGCGGGTGTGATCTCGTGCAGCGCGGCGAGCGCGAGCTCCCGGGCTGCGGAGGCGAGCTGCTCAGGCGTCGAGGTCATCAGCGACCTTCCGGAGCACGGCTGCCACCTTGCGGCTCTGACCCGAGGACGGATAACGGCCGCGACGCAGGTCGCCGCCCATGTCGTCGAGCAGGCGGACCAGGTCCTCGACGATCACCGCCATGTCATCGGCGGACTTGCGGTTCGCCTTCGCCAGGCTCGGGGGCGCGTCGAGAAGCCGCACCGAGAGCGCCTGCGGTCCGCGGCGTCCATCGGCGAGACCGAACTCCACTCGGGAGTTCTTCTGCACGGAGACGCCTGCAGGAAGGGCAGAGGCGTGCAGGAAGACGTCCTGGCCGTCATCGGATGCGATGAAGCCGAACCCCTTCTCGTCGTCGTAGAACCTGACCTTGCCGGTGGGCATGGGAGACCTCGCTGTGTGACACGGTTGAATGCGTCGCGCGGCGGCGCGACACCTCCAGCCTACCCGTCTCCCGCCGCGCACCCACGCGATACGCTGGGGACGATGAGCACGCATGATGACGGCCCGGAGCCGTCCACGGGTCGACTCGACCGCTTCCTCGCCTACGCGGCGCTGACGCTGGCCGCGCTCTCGATCCTCAGCTTCTTCGCGATCATCATCGGAACCGCCACCGGCATGGATCAGAAGGCCTTCGGCACCGGAGTGTGGCCCTTCCTCGCGGGACTGCCGCTGTTCGGGCTGCCGCTGGCATTCATCATGATCATCACCCTGCTGATCCTGACCTTCGTCCGCAAGGGACGCGCGGACAAGCGCCGCTGATCCGATGAGCACTCACGCACGCCCGCTGGCCGATCGACTCGCCGCGGCGAGCGATGCGCAGCTCGAAGAGCTGCTGCGTGCCCGCTCCGTGCGGACGGATGCCGACTGGGAAGACTTCTTCGATGCGGCGGAGGCGCTGCTGGAATCCGGGTCCATCGAACGCGGACTCGCCGCGCTGACGCGCACCGAAGCCCAGCACCTGCGCGATGCCGTACAGGGCAACGCGGATGCCGACGCCCTGACCGCACTTGCGTCGCGAGGGTTCGTCGATGGCGACGGACGCGTGCTTCCCCCGGTGGCCGACCTGGTGACGTCGCGGCCCGCGATCTCCGAGGCATCCGCCGTCGAGGAGTCCCCGTCCTCCGAGGCGGCGTCCGCACGGTGCGCCGAGCGCGCTTTCACCACGATCGGCGACCTGGCGGATCTACTGCTGGCCGCACGCTCGACGCCCCTCGCTCTGGTCGCGACCGGGGCGCTGAGCGCCGGCGAGCGACGGCGACTGTCCACCACCAGTGACCCCGACCAGCTGCGCGAGATCGCCGAGATCTCGGGCCTGGCACGCGCCGTGGACCGCGAGCTGCGCGTCGCGGCACGGGCGGAGGACTGGCTCGCCGATCCGTTCGCGGTGCGCTGGGCGCACGTGGCCGATTCGTTCCGCGATGCGCTGCCTGACGGCATCCGGTCGAATGCGGGCTGGGTACCGGTCGCCGAATGGCACGACGCATTCCCCTGGAGCACGTCGTGGCCGGCACGGGCGCAGAACCTCGTCGCACTCGCCCGGCTGCTCGGACTGCGCGCCGACGACGACACCGAGCCGCGGTGGGCCACGCCATTGCGCCGCGGGGAACCGGTGGACACCTCCGCACTGGAGTCGCTGCTGCCGACCGAGGTCGACCGCATCTTCCTGCAGAACGACCTGACCGCGATCGCGCCCGGCCCGCTGCAGCCCGCTCTGGACAATCGGCTGCGCGCGATGAGCGAGCATGAGTCCGCGGCCCAGGCGTCGTCATACCGGTTCACCGCGGAGTCGATCTCCCGCGCACTCGTCGACGGCGAGACCGAGTCCGGCATCCTGGCGTTCCTGCACGAGGTGTCGCTGACCGGAGTGCCTCAGCCGCTCGAATATCTCGTCGCCCAGACCGCGGCGCGACACGGACTCGTTCGCGTCGGACCTGACGCCACGGGCGGGACCTCCGTGTCCAGTGCCGATGAGAACCTCCTCGAGGCGATCGAGGTCGATCGGAACCTTCGACCGATGGGCCTGGTGCGCCAGGGCGCGCAGCTGGCCTCGCGCGTCAGCGCCGAGACGGTGGCCTGGGCGCTGACGGATGCTCGATACCCGGCGACGCTCGTGGACCGCGACGGCGCGACGGTCTCGGCCCGACGCAGGCGCCTGGCGCCCGAGCCGCACCCCGTCTCGACCTCGCACGCCGCCCTCATCGCGCGTCTGCGGTCCAGGCAGGGCCCGGACGCGGATGCCGCATGGCTGGATCGCGAGCTCGAGACCGCCGTGCGCGCCCGCGCCGTGGTGCTCGTCGAGGTCGCGATGCCCGACGGATCCAGCCGCGAGCTGACGCTGGAGGCCTCCGGCATGGGCGGCGGCCGGCTGAGAGGTCGGGACCGCGCCGCCGATGTCGAACGCACCCTTCCGGTGCGCAGCATCCGTTCGGTCCGCGTGCTGGAGAGCTGAGCGCTTCCCCGCGATGGTGCGCCGCCACGCCCTCCGGGACGCGCGGCCGGTAGACTGGTCAGCTATGTCTGATGGCCCTCTGATCGTCCAAAGCGACCGCACCGTGCTTCTGGAGGTCGCGCACGCCGACGCGGAGTCCGCGCGGCATGAGCTGGCGATCTTCGCCGAGCTCGAGCGAGCACCGGAGCACATCCACACCTACCGCATCACCCGTCTCGGTCTGTGGAACGCGCGCGCGGCCGGGCACACCGCCGATGACATGCTCGAGACCCTCGAGCGCTGGTCGCGCTTCCCCGTGCCGCCCTCGGTGGCCGTGGACCTGCGAGAGACCGTGAACCGTTATGGGCGTCTGGTGATCGAGCGCGATGATGAGGGCGTGCTGATGCTGCGCTCCAGCGACCCGGCGGTGCTGACCCAGGTCGCCGGCAACAAGCGCATCCAGCCGCTGCTCATCGGCCATCCCAACCCCGACACCTATGCGATCGACGCGTGGGCGCGCGGACAGATCAAGCAGGAGCTGCTGAAGATCGGCTGGCCGGCGGAGGATCTCGCCGGCTACACCCCGGGAACCCCGCACGAGATCGCCCTCGCCGAGGATGGCTGGGCGATGCGCCCGTACCAGCACGAAGCCGTCGACGCGTTCGC
Organism: Microbacterium sp. W4I4; assembly: GCF_030816235.1. Lineage (NCBI taxonomy): Bacteria > Bacillati > Actinomycetota > Actinomycetes > Micrococcales > Microbacteriaceae > Microbacterium > Microbacterium sp. W4I4. Next base: position 3,595,649 of record NZ_JAUSXT010000001.1, on the reverse strand, counting down.
CCGCGAGGGATCGGGAGTCGTCGTGCTCCCCTGCGGCGCCGGCAAGACGATCGTCGGCGCCGGCGCGATGGCCGCCACCGGAACGACCACGCTGATCCTGGTGACCAACACCGTCTCTGCTCGGCAGTGGCGCGATGAGCTGATCCGGCGCACATCGCTGACGGCCGAGGAGATCGGCGAGTACTCCGGGCAGGCCAAGGAGGTCAAGCCCGTCACGATCGCCACCTACCAGATCCTCACGGCGAAGCGGAAGGGCGAGTACGCGCACCTCGCACTGCTGGATGCCCTGGACTGGGGCCTCATCGTCTACGACGAGGTGCATCTGCTGCCCGCCCCGGTGTTCAAGCTCACCGCCGACCTGCAGGCCCGGCGTCGCATCGGACTGACCGCCACCCTGGTCCGCGAGGACGGCCGTGAGGGCGACGTGTTCAGCCTGATCGGCCCGAAGAGGTTCGACGCCCCCTGGAAGCAGATCGAGGCGCAGGGCTTCATCTCCCCTGCCGCCTGCTTCGAGGTGCGCGTGGATCTGCCGCCGGGCGACCGTCTGGAGTACGCGGCGGCCAGCGATGACGAGCGCTACCGGCTCGCGGCATCCGCCCCTGCGAAGATCGAGGCCGTGCGGGAGCTGATCGACAAGCATCCCGATGAGCGCATCCTCGTGATCGGACAGTACCTCGACCAGCTCCAGGTGCTGTCCGAGGCCCTGAACGCCCCGCAGATCACCGGCGCCACGCCGGTCGACGAGCGCGAGGAGCTGTACCGGCAGTTCCGCGAGGGCGAGATCTCGCTGCTCGTCGTCTCGAAGGTCGCGAACTTCTCCGTCGACCTGCCCGAGGCGTCCGTCGCGATCCAGGTCTCCGGGTCCTTCGGCTCCCGCCAGGAGGAGGCTCAGCGTCTGGGCCGACTGCTGCGGCCGAAGCAGTCGAATCACACCGCCAGCTTCTACACGCTGATCGCCCGCGACACGATCGACCAGGACTACGCGCAGAACCGGCAGCGCTTCCTCGCCGAGCAGGGTTACAGCTACACGATCCTCGACGCCGACGAGCTCACTGCGGCGTAGCCCGCAGGATGCGAGCGGGCTGCGAGAAAGTCGCGGATGCGTTCCAACCCCTCCACCAGCGCGGCATCGTCGAGCGCATACGAGAAGCGAAGGTGACCGGGCGCGCCGAACGCCTCGCCTGGCACGACCGCGACATCGATCTCCTCGAGAAGCAGGCGTGAAAGCTGCAGACTGGTCGTGACCGGTTCGCCACCGTGTCGCAGTGTCCCGTCGAGGAGAGCGCGAACATCGGGGAACACGTAGAACGCGCCCCGTGGATTCGACACACGAACCTTGTCGAACGTCCTGATCAGCTCGTAGGCGATGCGCCGACGCCGGTCGAACACGTTGCGCATCTGCTCGGGAAAGTCCTGTCCGTGCCGGATGGCCGCCAGTGCTGCGCGTTGCGAGATGTTGGAGACGTTCCCGGTTGTGTGCGACTGGAAGTTCTTGACCGCATCGATGACGGACGCAGTAGAGACGATCCAGCCTAGCCGCCATCCCGTCAGCACGTGGCTCTTCGCCAGCCCGTTGACGATGATGAGCTGTTCCCGCGGCAGGAACCGCGAGATTGACACGAATCGCGACTCCTCGTAGACGAAGTCGTGGTAGATCTCGTCCGAGATCACCCAGATCCGATGTTCGGCCGCCCACTCGCCGATCCGTCGTATCTCGTCTTCGCTGTACACCGCGCCGGTCGGATTCGACGGCGAGGTGAAGATCAGAGCGGTGGTGCGGTTCGTTCGCGCATGCTCCAGATCGGCGACCGTGGTCTTGTACTCGCTGTCGACATCTGTTGACACCGGCACCGTGATCCCGCCTGCGAGCTTCACCTGCTCTGGATAGCTTGTCCAGTACGGCGCGGGGAGCAAGACCTCGTCTCCAGGGTTCAGGATGGCCGACAGCGCGTTGTAGATCGCCTGTTTGCCACCATTGGCGATAGCGACCTCGTTGGCGGTGAATACACTGCCCGCGTACGCAGTGGTGTACTCCGCGACCGCCTCGCGAAGCTCCGGCAGACCGGATGGGCCACTGTAGTGGTGATTGTGTGGGTCATCGATGGCAGCCTTCGCAGCCTCGGTGATGAATGCGGGGGTGTCGAAGTCCGGCTCGCCGGCGCCGAACGCGATGACCGGACGTCCCTCACCGCGGTACTTCTTCGCCAGTGCGTCGATGGCCTGCGGTGCGGACTCCGTTACGGATGCGAGAAGCCGGGAAACGGTGAGCTCACTCATACTGCGGGATCTCCTTTGTGCGCTTGCTGTCGGAACTCGACCACTTCTCCACCCTCACCGCGATGAACGACATCAGCAGACACAGTGCGATGTAGATCGATCCCATGACGATGGCGGCCGGGATGATGGGGCTGCCGTATTGGAACTGCGTTCCGTAGAACTTGGCCAGATACAGCAGCTCGGGATAGGTCACCATGAAGCCGAGCGCGGTGTCCTTCAGCGCGACGACCAGCTGCGAGATGATCGTGGGCAGCATGTTCCGGATCGCCTGCGGCGCCAGAATCACCCTCAGCACCTGCCCACGGGTGAGGCCGATGGCGTATCCGGCCTCGCTCTGGCCGCTCGGCAGGCTCTGGATACCCGCCCGGAAGATCTCCGCGAAGACGGATCCGTTGTAGATCATCAGGCCGCCGACCACCGCGACGAACGGTGTGACGAAGGTGGCGCCGATGACCGGCAGGCCGTAGTAGAGCAGCATCATCAGGATGAGCAGCGGAATGGCCCGAAACGTCTCGGTCACCCAGCTGAAAGCGACCGTGACCCATCTGACAGGTGATAGCCGTCCCAACAGGAGCAGCACACCCAGCCCGAGCGCGAGCAGCGCCCCGACGATGAATGCGTTCATCGTCGACATGGTGGTTCTCAGAATCTCCTGCTGAACCATCGGAAAGGTGAAGGTCTGCCATTTCCTGGCGTCTAACTGACCCGAACGATAGAGCTGGTAGACGATGAACGCAACGATCAGCACGACGATGGCGACCGTGATGAAGCCTGCGATATTGCTTCGACGGCGAGCCTTGGGTCCTGGAACGTCGAAGAGCTCCTGAGTGGCGTAGCTCACGATTGCGCCCACTTTCGTTCGAACTTGCGTTGCAGTGCAGCCAGTCCCATGACGAGGATGAAGAAGAACAGTGCGACCCAGAGCAGTGTCACGAGCAGGTTCTCGCCGCGCTCGGACATGTTGGCCGAGATGGCACCGGCCTGCATGACCGAGAAGCCGCTGGCGACCGTGGTGTTCTTCAGCGCCGCGATGAAGACGCTCATGAGTGGTGGCACGACGTTGCGGAACGCCTGAGGAAGCAGCACCACCCACATGACCTGACCGAAGCTGAGGCCGATGGCGCGGGCTGCTTCAGTCTGCCCTTTGTCGATCGAATTGACGCCTGAGCGGAACACCTCCGCGACGTAACTCGCGGTATAGAGAACGAGCGCGACGGTGGCCAGAGTGAAGTAGTCCAGTGCTGGCAGACCGAGCTTCGGATAGCCGAGCGCGAAGAACATCATGAGCAGAGCCAGAGGCGTGTTGCGCAGGGTGTTCACATACACCGTGCCTACGGCTCTCATGGGAGCGGACGGTGAGATGCGCAGGATGCCGATGACGCTTCCGAGAAGGAGAGCGAACACGGCAGAGATCACGAACATGATCCCGGTGTTCGTGAATCCCAGGACGAACAGGTCGAGGTTGTCTGTGAGAACCTGCATGGCTGCTTTCCTATCTGTGCGCTTCAGGTGGGATCGGGGAGAGAGCCGTTCACGGCACTCTCCCCGATCTGCTCGAGGCGACTCTTAGTAGTTGTCGACCTCTGCAGCTTGGAACGCGACACCGGATGAGCCCAGGTTGCCGTCGTAGATCTTCTGCAGTACATCTGAATCTTCGGTGAGCAGCCCGTTGACGAACTTGCGCAGCGCGTCGTCGGTCTTGGAGACTCCGATGCCGAAGCCTTCATGGGTGAAAGGCTTCCCGACCACTTTGAGCTGGTCCGGTGCGAGCGTGGTGTAGCCGATGAGCAGCGCCTCATCCGTGGTGACCGCGTCGACCTGGCTGCTGGTCAGCGCGTCCACGCACTGCGCCATGTTGTCGAATTCGACGGTTTCGACGTCGGGGTGGTTCTGCTTGACGTACTGAATGGGCGTCGAACCCGTGATCGAGCACACCTTGTGCCCGGCCATGTCGTCCTCCCCCTTGATATCGGTGTTGTCTGCACGCACCAGAAGGCTCTGGCCGTTGGTCATGTAAGGACCGGCGAAGCCGACGAGCTCCTTGCGCTTTTCTGAGATCGTGTACATCCCGATGATCAGGTCGGCATCGCCGTTGGTCAGCGATTGCTCACGACTCTGACTGGGGATGGTGACGTACTCGATGCGGTCCTCGCCGAACCCGAGCTCCGCGGCGATCCAACGAGCCAGATCAATGTCGAAGCCTGAGCGCTCACCCGTGGCGGCATCGCGCATGCCGAAGCCGGGCTGATCTTCCTTCACGCCGAGAATGATCTTTCCACGCTCCTGCATGGCTTCGAACGTGGGGCTGCCTTCCAGCTCGACGCTGGACGAGACGGGGAACTCGACGGCGTCAGCCGGCTTCGTGTCCGACTCCGCGCCGGGGACGGCGGTCGAACAGGCGCTGAGCACCAGGCCCAGCGCCGCGAGACCGACGACTGACAGACTGATCTTCTTCTGCGACATGCTTCTCCTCGTTGTAGTGGTGACGTTGTGCCTTGGGTGATGAAAGCTAGCGGGCCAGGATCTTCTGCAGGAAGTCTCTGGCTCGAGTTGTCTTAGGGCTGGCGAAGAAGTCGGCGGGGGTTGCCTCTTCCACCACCTGGCCGTCGGCCATGAAGACGATCCGGTCGGCGGCCTCGCGAGCGAACCCCATCTCGTGGGTCACGACGACCATCGTCATCCCCGTCTTAGCCAGGTCGAGCATGACGTCGAGAACCTCACTGACCATCTCCGGATCCAGAGCGCTCGTCGGCTCATCGAAGAGCATGACCTTCGGGTTCATCGCCAGCGCGCGAGCGATCGCGACGCGCTGCTGCTGGCCTCCCGAGAGCTGCGCGGGGAGCTTGTGCGCCTGGTTGGCGACTCCCACCCGCTCGAGCTTCTCCATGGCCAGTCGTTCGGCCTCCGCCTTCTTCGCCTTGCGGACCAGGATCGGCCCGAGGGAGACGTTCTCGAGGACCGTCTTGTGGGCGAAGAGGTTGAACGACTGGAACACCATGCCGACGTCAGCTCGCAGCGCGGCCAGCTCGCGGCCCTCCTCGGGCAGCGCGACACCGTCGATGTAGATCTCGCCGGAGGTGATCGTCTCGAGTCGGTTTATGGCACGGCACAGGGTCGACTTGCCCGCCCCGGACGGGCCGATCAGGGCGACGATCTCTCCTCGGTTCACCACCGTGTTGATATCGCGCAATACGTGGTTGTCACCATAGAACTTGTTCACCTGCTTGAGGATCACCAGCGCGTCGCCGGAGGGCACCGACGGTATCGAGACTGTGTTGTTGATCTCCATGGCGTTCTCCTGCTCGTGGGTTGTTCGGCGAATGCGCGCCGGGACGGCGAACGATGTTGCGCCGTCCCGGTGCGCGTGTCAACGCGCGTGGGCTGGGATCACTGGACCCGACTGATCAGCGTGCGGAGCATCTCGTTCTCTTCAGCCGTGAGGTCGGTGAGAGGAGCACGGACACTTCCGATCGTGCGCCCCGTCACGTTCAGGCCCGCCTTGACGATCGACACGGCGTAGCCCTTCTTGCGGTCGCGGATCTCCAGATACGGAAGGACGAAGTCGCGAAGTCCCGCGAAGACGAACTCGTGATCCTTGGCTCGCACCGCCGCATAGAAGCGAAGCGCGAACTCGGGCACGAAGTTGAACATGGCGGATGAATATGTCGTCACGCCCAGCTCCAGATACGGCAGAGCGTATGTCTCAGCAGTCGGAAGGCCCCCGATGTAGATCAGGCGATCGCCGAGCTTCGTGTAGATCTTGGTCATCTGGTCGAGGCTGCCGACGCCATCCTTGAAGCCGATCAGGTTCGGGTTCCGGTCGGCCACACGGGCGACCGTGTCGGCATCGAGAGCCATGTTGGCGCGGCTGTACACGATGACGCCGAGCGACGTGGCACGGCAGACCGCCTCGATGTAAGCGGCGAGGCCGTCCTGCGACGCCTCAGTGAGGTACGGCGGAAACAGCAGGATGCCGGCGGCGCCGGCCGTCTCTGCAATGCCTGCCTGCTCGATGGCATTGGCCATAGATCCGCCGGCCGGAGCCAGCACCGGCAGCTTTCCGTCCACCTCTTGCACGGCGGCTGCGACGACCGCGGAGATCTCGGAGTTGCTGAGGGAGAAGAACTCGCCGGTACCGCCGGCCGCGAAGAGGCCAGCGACGTCATAGCTGCTCATGTACGCGAGGTGCTCTCGATAGCGCGCCTCGTCGAAGCTGAGGTCTGCTGCGAAGGCCGTAACGGGGAAGGAGAGAAGTCCGCTGCCGACCTTGATGGCGAGGTCTTGCGGGCTATAAGCGTTCACAGTCGACATTCCTTTGTTCAGATGGCTTCGCCGACGAGGCAGGTGAACTGCTCGGCGGTTGCCTCAACCGTAGGCAGGCAGGCATACCTGAACAACTGCTCTTTTGTATTGACTAATACTTTCAGTGCATCATTCCAACGATGAACTGAACTCCTCCAGCACCGCGCGGGCCGTACGGAACACCGGGTTCGAGTTGTCGGACCGCCAGACTGCGCGCAGCTTGACCTTCGGATCCGGATGCTCGGCGATCGATCTGAACACGATCCCCGACATCCGCAGCTTGGCAGCCGACTGGGGCACCAGCGCGATGCCCTTGTTCGCCGCGACGAGCGCCAGCATGCTGTGCACCTGGGTGATCTCCTGACTGGGCACGGTCGGGATGGTCGCCAGTATCGTGTCGACAAGCACTCGGAAATAGCGGGACTCATCCGGCGAGTACGTGAGAATCCGCTCTCCCTCGAGTTCGGCCACCTTGACCGGCCGACTCGTGACTCCGAGTCGGTGCCTGCTGCTGATCGCGACGATCAGCGCCTCCTGCCTGACCAGAAGCGACTCCAGTTCTGCCGAGGGCGGGACGTCTCGAACGAAGCCGATGTCGATCGCGCCGCGCATCACCGCCGCGATCTGGCCTTGCGACACCATCTCGTGGATGTCGACGGTCAGGTGCGGTGAATGCTCATCGAGCCTTGACAGGAACTCGCCGAGCAGTTCCAAGATGCCCGTGGCTGTTATCCCGATCTTGATCTCGCCCGCGACACCTTCGGAGATGCGCTTGGCCATGCTGCGCGACGCCTGCGCGATGCTCAATATCTTCTGCGCCTCACCGTGGAAAGCACGCCCGGCCTGCGTCAGTCTGACCGCCCGTTTGGAGCGATCGAAGAGCGCGAAGTCCAGCTCGGCTTCGAGCTTCTGGATCTGCCTGCTCAGCGGCGGTTGAGTCATATTCAAACGCTCGGCCGCGCGACCGAAGTGCAGTTCCTCGGCAACCACGACGAAGCTTTTGAGCTGATCGAAGGTGAACACGGACCCTCCCGGGACGTCGATGCAATCATCAATACCCTAATTGCATCACCGAACATCGCCCGGGTTCTAGAATGACATGACCACTGACCGGTGGGCAGTCTATGAGGTCGTCGAGCCCGATGAGGTGCCAGCATCCGGCTTCAGCCCGCAGCGCCAGCAGGGCGCCGCGAGATCGTCGAGGAGGGCACCGCACTCGGGACAGACGTTCGCGAGCCAGCAGGCGCTGTCGCCGCCCTCGTACTCGTCCATGGTCGGGATGCTACCCCTGGCAGTGTCGCCGCGTCCTCAGCTCTGCCGGATCCAGTTCAGGGCGATGTCGGCCACCGCATCCGGAGCGTCGTCGACGACGAAGTGCGCCGCACCCTCGATGAAGGCCAGCTCGAAGCGGTCGGCGAACCGCTCCGATCCGCGACAGATCGCGCGCACGGTGTCCTCGGTGAACGGTCCGTCGAGCCTCCCGAAGACCGCGAGCGTCGGTGGCGTCAGGTGCTGGCGCCGATAGTGCCCCGATGCCAGTCGCATCGACTCGGGGATGATCATCCCCCGATACAACGCGCGCACCGAGTCCCCCGCACCAGGCCGCCTCTGCACGCGCAGGTAGGCGTCGATCGTCTCGGCCGTGAACGGCTTCGCCGCGTAGTGATCGCCGAACAGCCACTGCAGGCCGCTGCCGGCCCGGTGCATCAGCAGCCGCGGCATGTGCGCGAAGGCCGGCAGCAGTCTCGTACTGAAGGCCATGAACCCCGGCGGGACCGCGAACTGCACCGACGAGCGCACCCGCTCCGGATGGAGGTAGGCGAGCTGTCCCGCGACCACGGCCCCCAGGTCGTGGCTGATGATGTGCGCGCTCGAGATCCCCAGCTCGTCCAGCAGCGCGACGACATCACCCAGCATCGCCTTCCTCGTGAAGCCGGGCTCCGCGGCATCCGTCCATCCGCTTCCCCTCAGATCCGGGCAGATGACCCGGAACCCGGCCTCGGCGATGCGCGGCGCCACCTCGCGCCACTCCCACCAGTGCTGCGGAAACCCGTGCAGCATCACGACCGGCTCCCCAGCGCCGATCGTGGCCACGTGCGTGCGCAATCCCGGGGTGCTCACCACGGAATGCTCGAAGCCCGCCGCCTCGGGCAGCGGCGGAGCCCATGCCCCCTGCACGGGAACGCGTGAGGCGGCTGATCCGTCCATGTTCCGAGCTCCTCATCCGGCGATCATCCGCAGATCACCTGCACACACGTTACTACGTTCATAGTTGATTGTCACTAGGAACGTAGTTGCCTAAGCTCAAACCGTGAGCAGCATCCGTCAGCGCGCCCTCGACGCCGCCGTGACCCTGGTGGGGACCGCGGGCGTGCGGGCGCTCACGCACGCCCGCGTGGATGCCGCGGCCTCGCTTCCGGCGGGCTCGACCTCCAATCACTTCCGCACACGCGCGGCACTGATCAGCGGGGTGATCACCTGGATCGCGCAGAGCGAGCGCACGGATGCAGGTATCCCGGAGATCCACTCTCCCGACGACCTGATCGCCGCACTCACGCAGATGATCCAGGTGCAGTCCGGCCCGCTGGCACCCCGCACCCGGGCGCGCTACGCATTGTTCCTGGAGGCGGATGCCGCCACCGCGAAGCCGCTGCGGGAACAGCGCCTGGGGATGGAGGCGTGGGTGCGCGGCATCCTGCGCGAACTCGGCGGAGTGCCCGCTGAAGCCCAGACCTCGTTCCTGATGGCAACCGCCGACGGGCTTCTGCTGCACCGCCTCACGGTCGATTCGGAGGCCCCGATCACTCCTGTCATCGCCCGAGCCGTCCATTCGGCACTCGCACTCTGAAACCGGCGCTCCGACAGACAATCAGCCACGGCATGGCTCGGGTCACCATAATGGGGACATGACTGATGCGCGCATCCTGGTCGTCGACGACGAGCCGAACATCCGCGACCTGCTCTCCCGGGGTCTCAGCTTCGCCGGATTCAAGGTGAAGACCGTCGCCAATGGCGCGGCGACCATCTCGGCCGTCCTCGAAGAGGAGCCGGACCTCATCATCCTCGACGTCATGCTCCCCGACATGAACGGGTTCAGCGTGACCAAGCGCCTGCGCGGCGCGGGCTTCACGGCGCCGATCCTCTTCCTCACGGCGAAGGACGACACGCAGGACAAGATCGAGGGACTCAACGCCGGCGGCGACGACTACGTCACCAAGCCCTTCGCACTGGACGAGATCGTCGCCCGCGCGCAGGCGATCCTGCGACGCACGATGCAGACCGACGAGGAGTCACTGATCCGTGCCGGAGAACTCTCCATGGATCAGGACACGCACGACGTGTTCGTCGGCAAGGCGCCCATCGAACTGAGCCCGACCGAGTTCAAGCTGCTGAAGTACCTCATGCTCAACCCGAACCGCGTGCTGTCGAAGGCGCAGATCCTCGACCACGTCTGGGAGTACGACTTCAACGGCGACGCCGGGATCGTGGAGAGCTACATCTCCTATCTGCGCCGCAAGATCGACCCGCACACCGAGGAGTCGCTCATTCAGACCAAGCGCGGCTTCGGCTACATGCTGAAGGTCGGCAAGTCGGCCTGAGCGCGAGACCGGTCGTGGCGAACGGATCCGACTCCGTCACCCTGTGGTGGCGGCGGATCAGCCTGCGTGCGAAGGTCACGGGAGTGACCGTCGCCGTGCTCGCGCTCGGTCTCGTGATGGCGGGGATCGGCACAGTGCCCATCCTGCGCGGCGCCATGATCAACAACATCGACTCCCAACTGCCGGCGCTGGCGACGACCGGACAGGCGGAGCGATTCTTCGACGTCTCGACGAACGGCGACGGCGAGCTGGTCTTCCAGCCCGCGGCCGACGCCCCGCGGTCCACGGATTTCGTGGTGGCGTTCTACCGTGCGGATGGCACTCTGCTCGCCGAGGCGGGCGGACAGTCCGCAGAACGGCGCCCCGACTTCCCCGAGACCTTTACGCTGCTGCAGGCGAAGGCCAAGGAGGACCAGGTCATCCCGCTGAACGGGCCGGGAGGCCTGGAGTTCCATGCCTCGGTGTCGCCGCAGCCGGCGCAGACCTCGCAGAGCCTGCTGTACGTGCAGGTCGTGGCCCTGCCGCTGGAGGAGGCCGACCGTATCGTCGGAACCTACATCGCCGTGTACACCGCGGTCGCGCTGGTGACGATCCTGCTGGCGGCGCTGCTGATCCGCGGCCTGGTGACCCTGACCTTCCGCCGGCTCAGCCTGGTCGAGTCCACCGCCATGGCGATCGCCGCAGGAGACATCAGTCAGCGTCTGACCGACCTGGAGCCGACCACCGAGGTCGGGCGGCTCAACACCGCGATCAACACGATGCTCGACCGCGTGGATCGATCGCTCGCACAGCGCGACCGCACCGTGCAGAACATGCGTCGCTTCATCGGCGACGCCAGCCATGAGCTGCGCACTCCTCTGGTGAGCGTGCGCGGCTACGCCGAGCTCTACCGGATGGGTGCGATCAGCGGCGACGAAGACACCGCCAGGGCGATGGAGCGCATCGAGAAGGAGGCGATCCGGATGGGCGTGCTCGTCGAGGATCTGCTCGCGCTGGCCCGCCTCGACGAGGAGCGCGAGCGCGAGCTGCAGATCACCTCGATCGACCTGCGACCGGTGGCCCGCGACGCGGCCCTCGATCTGCGCGCGGCATCGCCCGGTCGAACCATCACGGTGATCGACACCACGGCGCAGGATGCCGAGCCGCTGCGCCGCCCGCAGGCTCCCCCGATCGCCCCTCCCGCAGCACCGCCTGCGGCCGCCCGCGCGGCTGGCCCGCTCGGAAGACTGCGTCGACGCCCGAAGCCGCTCCCCCCGACCGTCATGTCCATCGACTTCACCGAGGCGACGGATGCCCCGGTGCGCACACCTCCGATCGTGCTCGGCGAGGAGAACAAGGTGCGCCAGGTGGTCACCAATCTGCTCGGCAACGCCCGACGGTTCTCGCCCGCGGACGGCGCCATCGAGATCGTCGTCGGCGCGGACCGGCACCGCGGAGTCGGCACCATCGCCATCGTCGATCACGGCGAGGGCATCCCGCCGCAGATCCGCGAGCACATCTTCGAGCGCTTCTGGCGCGCCGACACGTCCCGCGCCCGGGAGACAGGCGGCTCCGGCCTGGGCCTGGCGATCGTCGCGTCGATCGTGGAGTCGCTGCACGGCTCGGTGCGCGTGGATGAGACGCCGGGAGGCGGGGCGACCTTCATCGTGTCGCTGCCGCTGGCCCCCGCACAGGCGACACCCGCGCACCTGCTGGAGGAGACGCAGCCGCTGGACCGGCTGGATCTCTGATCCACTCCTCCTCCACAATCGCCGTCGTCGACGAGTTGTGCACGGATGCCGGTGATCGCCGCATCCGCTTCCTCCTCGGGCTTCTAGTGTCGGAAGCCCAACGAGAGGAGATCTCATGTCCGTCTTCACCGTCGACACCGATGCGGTCCTCGCCGCGAACGGCGCCGCCCGAGCCACCATGGAGCGGCTGCAGAGCGAGTCCACCGCGCTGATGGCGCAGCTGACGCAGCTGCAGTCATCCTGGACCGGGTCGGCATCCGTCGCATTCCAGCAGTGCAGCGAGCAGTGGCGCGGCGCGCAGATGCACGTCGAGCAGGTGCTGGCCTCCATCAGCGGCGCACTGGGCTCGGCTGCGAGCCAGTATGCGGATGCCGATCAGTACTCCGCGAGCCTGTTCCGCTGACCGTCGGCACGGCGCCACGTCGGCACGGCGCCACGTCGCCACGTCGCCACGTCGCACGAAGAGCACCCCGGACATGCAGAACGCCCCCTGCGGGAGCAGGGGGCGTTCTGTCAGAAGAGGCTGACCTCAGATCGTCAGATCAGAAGTCCATGCCGCCCGACGGGTCGCCCATCGGAGCCGGAGCCTTCTCGGGCTTGTCGGCCACGACGACCTCAGTGGTGAGGAACAGGGCTGCGATCGATGCTGCGTTCTGCAGCGCCGATCGGGTGACCTTGGCCGGGTCGATGATGCCCTGTGCGAACATGTCACCGTACTCGCCCGTGGCGGCATTCAGGCCGTGACCCGAAGGCAGCTCGGAGACCTTGTGTGCAACCACACCGGGCTCGAGGCCCGCGTTGAGGGCGATCTGCTTCAGCGGAGCCTCGAGTGCGACGCGGACGATGTTCACGCCCGTCGCCTCGTCACCCACGAGGGCGAGACCGTCAAGGGCCCGTGCCGACTGGATGAGCGCGACGCCACCACCGGGGACGATGCCCTCCTCGACGGCAGCCTTCGCGTTGCGGACGGCGTCCTCGATGCGGTGCTTGCGCTCCTTGAGCTCGACCTCGGTGGCCGCGCCCGCCTTGATGACGGCCACGCCGCCGGCGAGCTTGGCGAGGCGCTCCTGCAGCTTCTCGCGGTCGTAGTCGCTGTCGGTGTTCTCGATCTCGCGACGGATCTGGGTGACGCGACCCTCGATCGCGGATGCCTCTCCGGCGCCCTCGACGATGGTGGTCTCATCCTTGGTGATGATGACCTTGCGTGCACGGCCCAGCAGGTCGAGCGTGGTGTTCTCGAGCTTGAGTCCGACCTCTTCGGTGATGACCTGACCACCGGTGAGGATCGCGATGTCCTGCAGCTGCGCCTTGCGACGGTCGCCGAAGCCGGGAGCCTTGACGGCAGCCGACTTGAAGATGCCGCGGATCTTGTTCAGCACGAGCGTCGCGAGAGCCTCGCCCTCGACGTCCTCGGCGATGATGACCAGTTCCTTGCCGTCCTGGATCACCTTGTCGACGATCGGCAGCAGGTCCTTGATGTTGCCGATCTTCTGGTTGGCGATGAGGATGTACGGGTCCTCGAAGACAGCCTCCTGGCGGTCCGGGTCCGTGACGAAGTACGGGTTCAGGTAGCCCTTGTCGAAGCGCATGCCCTCGGTGAGCTCGAGCTCGGTGCCGAAGGTCTGCGACTCCTCGACGGTGACGACACCCTCCTTGCCGACCTTGTCGATCGCCTCGGCGATGAGCTGGCCGATCTCGGGGTCAGCGGCGGAGATGGACGCGGTCGCGGCGATCTGCTCCTTGGAGTCGATCTCCTTCGCGCTGGCGAGCAGGTCGGCGGTGATGGCCGCGACGGCCTTCTCGATGCCGCGCTTGAGCGAGATCGGGTCGGCGCCGGCTGCGACGTTGCGCAGACCCTCGCGGACCAGTGCCTGAGCGAGGACGGTCGCGGTGGTGGTTCCGTCGCCGGCGACGTCGTCGGTCTTCTTGGCGACCTCCTTGACGAGCTCCGCACCGATCTTCTCGTACGGGTCGTCGAGCTCGATCTCCTTGGCGATCGACACACCGTCGTTCGTGATCGTGGGGGCGCCCCACTTCTTCTCGAGGACGACGTTGCGGCCGCGCGGGCCGAGGGTCACCTTGACTGCGTCGGCCAGGATGTTCAGGCCGCGCTCGAGGCCACGACGGGCCTCCTCATCGAAAGCGATGATTTTTGCCATGAGTCTTTCGTCCCTCCCGGACGTAGGCGATGGGGTATTAGCACTCAGAGTGATCGAGTGCTAATACCAGTCTGGCACTCGACCCATGAGAGTGCAAGCCGTCCGGAGGGGGCGTTCGCCCAGCGCGGATCAGCCCGCCGGCGTCTCCGGCACCTCGCCCGGCGAGGGGCTCTTCGCGCCCAGGTGGTCCAGACCGATCACGACCGTGAGCTGCGGCAGCTCGCTGTCGTTCATCGATGCGTAGTGATCGCTCTGCTCGACCTTCACCCCGCCCAGCACCTCGGCGACGCCCAGAGCCGCGGCCTCGTCCGCCTTCTCGACGTAGAAGACCGTGGTGTCGGGGAACTCCGAGGTCGAGCCGTCGCTGCCGAACACGGCATCCGCCGCCCAGCCTTCGGCGATGAGCTCCTTGCGCACGGACGCGACCACACCGGCCTGCGGGGTGGCGTTCAGGATGAGCACCCGATACGTGGTGTCGATCTCGGCGACCACGCCCTGAGTCTGCTGCGGTGCCGGCTCACCCGAGGCGAAGAGCTGGATGCGCCCCATCAGCACCAGTGAGACGAAGATGCCGATGACGATGAGCACGAGCGCGACTGCCGCAGACCACAGCAGCGTCACAGGACCATTGATCCCGGGCTGCTCTGCGCGATGCGCACCCACCCGGCCGGAGTGGCGGGGAACGTCGTCGAATCTGTCATGGGGGGACTTTGACACCCCTCGATGCTATCGGGCGCATTCCGGGAATGCGCCCGGAGCGGCACTGCTTCCGAGCCGGCCGGAGGTCGCCGCCCTCAGCCGACGAATCCGCGCATGCGCGTCGTGCGCTGTCGTCCTCGCGCATCGCGCAATCGACGCAGCCGGCGGATCAGGAGCGGATCGAAGTCCAGCGCCTCCTCGGTGTCGATCAGGCGCCCCAGCAGCTGGTAGTAGCGCGCCGGACTCATGCCCAGCTGCGCGCGGATGGTCTCCTCCTTCATGCCGCCGTGCCGCGGCCACGCAGCCTCCAGCGTCAGGATCGCGCGGTCGCGCTCGGAGAGATCACCCAGCATGGCCTCAGGCTAGCCGTCTCCCGCCGCACCGCCCGTGCGCCACTCCCACTGCCGCCCGAGCGGATCGGCATCCGACAGCACCCTTCCGTCCAGCGCCACCGCGAATCCGTCGAAGCTCCCGGGATCGACCGGCGGGTGCCAGCCGTCGTGCAGGCCGGGGGCGTCGATCGTCACCCAGCGCGCACCGCTGGCCCGGATGCGATCGATCAGCGAGGCGCGCTGCGCACGCGGCAAATACACGAGCATCCCGGGTGTCATGACGACCGGCGTCGCACCCGCGGGTGCGGACGCCAGCAGATCGTCGAGGCGCGCTTCAGCATCCCCCGCGAGCAGCAGCGGCGGATCCGCCTGCGCGATCGCGACGGCCCCGGCGATGCGCTCGGCGCGTTCGGTCTCCCCCGGCCAGATCAACGATCGCATCCAGGTCCGGTCGTCCGGTTCGCGGATGTCGACAGGGGCGAGGTCGACTCCGGCGCGCCAGACGATCTCCGGCATCCGGATGACGGGAAGAGCCCCGCGCACGATGCTCGTCAGAACCACCTGCGAGGGTCCGTCCGCCGGGTCGATGCGCAGCCGCTCCGTGCCGTCCGCTGCAGTGAAGCGATACGAGTACCGGTCGGGATACAGGCAGAGACCCGCTGACGCTCCGAGCTCGAGCAGAGCGACCGGTCCGTCGATCAGACCGAGCACAGGCAGGAGAGCGGCGAGGCGGAGCGGCTCGTTCGTCTGCACCATCCGGCGCTCGCACTCGGCGACGACCTCCTCGGCATGCGACAGCAGGAACGATCGCCATCCGGCGTAGCCGCCGTCGCCGGAGCCGAGCAGCCGGGTGACGGCGAACATCAGCGGCGGCTGTCGATGCTGCGGGCTGATCCTCGCCAGAACAGCCTGCGCTTCTGCGTCCGCGGCGATGCCGGCGGCCCACTCGGCGTACACGTCGCTGCGCCCCGGCGCCTCGTCTCTCGCGAACAGGTCGAAGCGCTCGCGCACGGCATCCGTCATGTCCTCCATTCTGGCTGGCCCGGACCGCGTCCGAACGCGAGACAATGGAGTCATGTCGTACACCGTGAACAAGACCGAGGACCAGTGGCGCGAAGAGCTCGGCGACGAGCAGTACGCCGTGCTCCGCACAGCGGCCACCGAGCGCGCCTGGACGGGCGAACTGCTCGACGAGCAGCGCGACGGCCTGTACCGATGCGGCGCCTGTCAGGCCGAACTGTTCCGCAGCGGGACGAAGTTCGAGTCCGGATGCGGATGGCCGAGCTTCTACGAGTCGGTGCGTCCCGAGGCCGTGCAGCTGATCGAGGACAACACCCTGGGCATGCAGCGCACCGAGGTTCGCTGCGCCGCATGCGGCTCGCACCTGGGCCATGTGTTCCCCGACGGATTCGGCACGCCCACCGGCGACCGCTACTGCATGAACTCGCTGGCGCTGTCCTTCAGCCCCGACGAGTCGTGACGGCCCTCGAGGCGGTCCTGCGCCGCACCTCCTGGTCGAAGGTCACCGAGGACGCCCCGACGCGCGAGCAGCTGCTGCCGCTCATCGAGGCGGCGGGTCGGGTCGCCGATCACTCGTCTCTGCGCCCCTGGCGACTCATCGAGCTGCGGGGCGACGACCGCGTCGCCCTGGGCGCCGCGATCGCGAAGGCGAACGGTGATCGGGAACCGTCCACCAAGCCGCTGCGTGCTTCACTGCTGATCGCCGTCGTAGCCTCGTACCGCAAGAGCGAGAAGGTGCCGCACTGGGAGCAGGAAGCCGTGGCGTCCGGGGTCGCCCACACTCTGAGCCTGCTGTTGGACGAGGCCGGCTGGGGCGTCATATGGCGCACCGGCGGGTACACCCGCACCAAGGCCGTCGCGAAGGCGCACGGCCTGACGAAGCATGAGGAGCTGCTCGGCTGGCTCTACGTCGGCGGCCGGCCCGAGGGCAAGGACGCCGGACGACGCAAGCCGGTGGATGCCGACGCCCTGCTCACCCGGATGCCGAAGCGCACGTCGAAGAACTGAGCCGACTACGGGATTCGAACCCGTGACATCCTGTTTACAAGACAGGTGCTCTACCAGCTGAGCTAAGTCGGCGAACGCAGACAAGCATACCGAGCGGCGTCCACCGCTCGTGCACCGGCCGCTCGCGCAGCGGCCGCTCGCGCACGGTCAGGAGGCCGGGGTCTCCGTCGGAGTCGGCTTGGCCGGAGGCGTGGGCGTCGGAGTGGGCTCGACCTTGCCGTAGTACTCGTCGCTCGCCGTCGTCAGCACGAACTGAGAGAACTCCGCCGGATCATTGAGCGCCCCCACGTACGCCTCGCCGCCGACGACGATGAGCGCCTCATTGCTGAGCTTGAGGTCCTTGGAGCCGGGCAGCGGCCCCTCCAGAGCGCGTGCGGTGGCATCCTTCGCCCAGGTGACGAAGTCCTGGTCCTCGATGCAGGAGCGCACCTTCTTGGCATCCTGCACGCCGACAGCGACGGCCAGATCCGCGAGCTGCACGTCGGAGCGTCCGTCGCTGTCGATCTTCGGCTGGTCGGTGAGGAGCTCGTGGTTGAAGTCGAAGAACTGCTCCGGCGAGTACGTCACCACGCAGGCGGCTGCGGATGCCGCGCGCAGCGAGTACTTCGTGCCGTTCGAGCTCGCCGTCAGCAGCGCGACCGGGTGGTAGGTGACGGTGACCGCCCCCTCCTTGATCCATCCCGCGAGCTGGCGCGCATTGGCCTTCTCGAACTCCGAGGCGCCCGCTGAGAGGTAGTCGACGTAGATGTGGATCTCGGTCGGCTCCGCGGCCGGCTCCGTGGTCTTCGGCGTAGGCGCGGGGCTCGCCGCCGCGTCGCTGGGCTGCGGCGTGGGCGTGGCATCTGTTCCGGCCGCACCGGAAGCGGGCGACACCTCGCTGACCGTGACTCCGTCGTGCGTCATGCCACTCGGGTTGAGGGCGGGCTCGGAGATCGAGGAGCTGACCGCGAGAGCGACAGCGGTGCCGATGGAGCCGACGGCCACAGCCGCGACGAGTCCGATGATGACTCGTCGCATGATGCGGGCGCGCGACTGCTGGGCGTGCACAAGCTGTGCTTTCTCCCGCACCGCGTCACGCGTATTGCGAGCGGCAGGGACGTTCGGCGTTTCGTCGCTCGACATCGTTCCTCTTGAAGATCGGTTGGGATGGGTGATCCCACGGCCGCAAGGGAAGCGGCACGATCTCGATGTTAACGAGACAGTCTGGGAAATACCCAGACGCCCCAGGTCATGCAATACTGATCACGACCCGAAGAAGGGTCACGGTGGAATGTTCCACCGCTTCCATCACAACGGATCGTCCGGCACGTACCTGCCGGTGAAGGAGAAACAATGGCTACTGTCACGTTCGATGACGCCACCCGCCTGTACCCCGGCGGCACGCGCCCCGCGGTCGACAAGCTGAACATCGACATCGCCGATGGCGAGTTCCTTGTTCTGGTCGGCCCCTCGGGTTGCGGAAAGTCCACCTCGCTGCGCATGCTCGCTGGCCTCGAAGAGGTCAACGCCGGCCGCATCCTGATCGGTGACCGCGACGTCACCGACGTGCCGCCGAAGGACCGCGACATCGCGATGGTGTTCCAGAACTACGCGCTGTACCCGCACATGACCGTCGCCGAGAACATGGGCTTCGCCCTGAAGATCGCCGGCGTCAACAAGGAGGAGCGCGCAGCTCGCGTCCTCGAGGCGGCCAAGCTCCTCGACCTCGAGGAGTACCTGAACCGCAAGCCGAAGGCCCTCTCGGGTGGTCAGCGTCAGCGCGTCGCGATGGGCCGCGCCATCGTCCGTCAGCCGCAGGTGTTCCTCATGGACGAGCCGCTGTCGAACCTCGACGCCAAGCTGCGCGTGCAGACGCGTACGCAGATCGCGTCGCTGCAGCGCCGCCTGGGTGTCACCACGGTCTACGTCACGCACGACCAGACCGAGGCCCTCACCATGGGTGACCGCATCGCAGTCCTCAAGGACGGCATCCTGCAGCAGGTCGGCACGCCCCGCGACCTGTACGAGAAGCCCGAGAACCTCTTCGTCGCCGGCTTCATCGGCTCGCCCGCGATGAACCTGTTCGAGACCGACCTCGCCGACGGCGGCGTCATGTTCGGCAACGAGGTCGTCCCGCTCGACCGCGACACCGTCGGCCGCGCCAACGGCAGCAAGGTCACCGTGGGTGTCCGCCCCGAGGACATCGTCGTCGGTCCGGCCGATGGCAAGGGCCTCTCGGTCACGATCGACCTGGTCGAGGAGCTCGGCGCCGACGGCTACCTCTACGGTCACGCCGACATCAACGGCAAGCGCGCCGACCTCGTCGCACGCGTCGACGGCCGCAGCCACCCGAACGCCGGCGAGACCGTCACCCTGGCGGCCACCGCTGGCCACGTGCACGCGTTCGACATCGAGTCGGGTGTTCGCCTGAACGACAAGCCGGTCATCTCGGCCTGATCGTTCGATCTCAGCGGCGCGGGTGCACCTTCGGGTCACCCGCGCCGCGGTGTTTCCGGATGCCGACGGCATCCGCCCCGTCCTGTGCGGAGGAGGAACCATGATGCAGGAGTCGCTGCGCATCAGCGCGAGCGCGATCGACCCGGGGCTGCTCTCGCTGCCCTGGACCACACCGCTCGGCAAGTGGCCCTCGGAGCACATCGTGTCGCTGCCGAAGGGCCTCTCACGACACCTGGTGCGTTTCGCGGATCTGTCCGGCCGCGTCGTCGCCGTCAAGGAGACCACCGAGGAGATGGCCACACGCGAGTACGAGATGCTCGGCAGCCTCGCCAAGCTCGACGTGCCGTGCGTCAGCCGGGTGGCGGTGATCGCCGGACGGACGGATGCCGACGGCAAGGCGCTGCCCGCGGCTTTGGTCACCTCCCATCTGCGTTTCTCGATGCCGTACCGCGCGCTGTTCACCCGCGTGCTGCGCCCCGACACCGCCGACCGCCTCGTCGACGCTCTCGCCCTGCTGCTCGTGCGGCTGCACAACGTCGGCTTCTACTGGGGCGACGTGTCCCTGTCGAACACGCTCTTCCGCCGCGACGCCGGCGCCTTCGCGGCCTACCTCGTCGACGCCGAGACAGGCGAACTCCACGAGGAGGGCCTCACCGACGGACAGCGGGCCTACGACCTGGATCTGGCCCGCACGAACATCGCCGGGGAGATCATGGACCTCGCCGCGGGCGGACGCCTGGAGTTCGGCGTTGACGCCCTGGCCATCGCCGACGGCATCGTCTCGTCGTACCACTCGCTGTGGAACGCGCTCACCGACGAGGAGTCCTTCTCGACCGAGGAGACGTGGCGCATCACCGAGCGCGTGGAGCGGCTCAACGCGCTCGGCTTCGACATCGACGAGATGTCGATGGTGACCACGCCTGACGGCACCGCGGTGCGCATCCAGCCGAAGGTCGTCGACGCCGGTCACCACCAGCGCCGCCTCATACGTCTGACCGGACTCGACGTCGAGGAGAACCAGGCCAGGCGCCTGCTGAACGACCTGGACGAGTTCCGGGTGCGCTCGAACAAGAAGCTCGCGGAAGAGGAGATGTACGCGCACGAATGGCTCACGCGGGTCTTCGAGCCGGTCGTGCGCGCCATCCCCTACGATCTGCGCGCCAAGCTGGAGCCCGCCGAGGTCTACCACCAGGTGCTCGAGCACCGGTGGTACCTGTCACAGGCGCAGGGTCGCTCCGTGCCCCTCGCCGAGGTGCTCACCAGCTACATCAACGAGGTGCTGCGGCATCGCCGCGACGAGGCGACGATCATGGGCCCGCCGACCGAGACGACGAGCCTGCCCGTGGTCACCGGAGCGATCGAGGTCTCCGACGACACGGCCGCGATCGACTGGCGCGACCTGGTCTGAGTCACCCGCGAGCCCCGCTGTATGGCGCGAACCGCCCCGATTCGCGCAGAATCGGGGCGGTTCGCGCCATACAGACGGGTTCTGTGATCAGTAGCCGACGGCGAAGCGGCCACGCGAGTGCTGGGGCGACTCGATCTCGTCGACGATGGCGACTGCGAGGTCCGCACCGGAGATCGTGGAGCTGCCGTCCGCCGCCCGCACGAGCACGTCCCCGCCGTCGCGGTAGGCGCCGGTGCGAACACCCTCAGCCCACGGGCCGAACACCTCGGCGGGGTGGATGAAGAACCAGTCCAGGCTCTCGTCCGACGCCTGCAGCAGCTCGAGCGTGTCGATGCCGACCTGGGCCTCGTGCTTGTACTCCTCGGGGAAGTCCTGATCGAACAGGCGCGGTCCGCCTTCGGAGACGAGGCTGCCGCCGGCGCCGCCCACCACGCCGATGCGCGTCTTCGTCCCTGTGAGCTTCGCGATCAGTTCGCGCATGGCGCCGAGCACCGCGTTCTCCATGTCGCCTCGCGGCGAGAGCGCGGACACCACGGCATCCGCTCCGTCGAAGACGTCTCCGAGTCCGGCGAGATCGAGCACCGAGCCCTGCACGTAGTCGACACCGTCGATCGGGGCGTCCGGGACGTTGCGCGCGATCACCGTCACCTGATGTCCGCGGTCGACCGCCTCGCGGGCGATGTGCGCTCCGGCGTAGCCGGTTCCTCCGATGACGACGATGCGGGACATGCAGACTCCTTCTGGTTCGCGGACGTGCGTCCGAAAGGTGCAAGCCCGGCAGCGGCCGGGCTATTCCCGTTCGTGCGTCAGCCGCGCCCGGCGCGCACCGTCGACACCTGGTACAGCGCGACGGAGGCCGCGATACCGGCGTTGAGCGACTCGGTGGCCGCCGAGATCGGGATCGAGACGATCTGGTCGCAGGTCTCCGTGACCAGGCGCGAGAGACCCTTGCCCTCGGAGCCGATCACGATGACGACCGGACGGTCCGCGAGCTCGAGGGCCGGCAGCGAGACGTCTCCCCCGCCGTCCAGACCCAGGACGAACACGCCCTGCTTCTTGAACTCCTTGAGCATCGAGGTGAGGTTCGAGGCGATCGCGACCGGGATGCGCGCGGCAGCACCGGCGCTGGTCTTCCAGGCGGCGGAGTTCACGCTCGCGGAGCGGCGCTGCGGCAGCAGGATGCCGTGTCCGCCGAAGGCGGCCGTGGAGCGGATGATCGCACCGAGGTTGCGCGGGTCGGTGATGCCGTCCAGCGCGACGAACAGCGGCTTCTCCCCTCGGCTGATGACCTGCTCGAGCAGGTCCTGAGGGTGCGCGTACTCGTACGGCGGCACCTTGAGCGCCACGCCCTGGTGCACGCCGTCGAACCCGGCCATCCGGTCGAGTTCCTGTCGCGTGACCTCGAGCATCGGGATCTCGCGGTGCCGTGCGATCGCCAGCATCTCCTTGACCCGGTCGTCCATCTCCACGCGCTGGGCGATGTAGAACGCCGTGGCGGGGATCTTCGTGCGCAGCGCCTCGAGCACCGAGTTGCGGCCGGTGACCGTCTCGGTGTCGTCCGCCGGCTTCGAGCCGCGCGAGCTGCGGTTGGGGTTCGACCCCGACTGCGGGCGCTGCCCGGCCTTGCCCTTGCCGCCCGCGGCGGCGAAGCGCTCCTGTGCGGCCTTGCGCTTGCCGGCGACGTGCCAGCTCCGGTCCTCCGCCTTGGGCGTCGGCCCGCGACCCTCGAGCGACTTGCGTCCGAGACCACCGGTGCCCTTGGTGGCACCCTTCTTCTTGCTGTTGCCCGCTCCGGGGCGGCCAGGCTTAACCATCAGTACTCCAATGTGTTCCGTCCGGAGAATCCTCCAGAGTGATCCCTGCCGCAGCGATCGCATCGCGGATGCGATCGGCCGCGGCCCAGTCCTTGTCAGCGCGCGCCTGCGCACGCTGGTCGATCATGGTGCGCACCAGCGCGTCGAGGGCGGATGCCGTGGCGCCCGCACCTTCCGAAGCACCGGAGGCATCGTCGAGACCCAGCACCTCGACCATCGCGCACACCTCGAGCAGCGCGCGTTCGGCGGCGGCATCATCGCCGTCATCCAGCGTCTGGTTCCCGTGTCGCACGCGCTCGTGCAGCACGGCGAGCGCCTGCGGCACGCCGAGGTCATCATCCATGGCAGCGGCGAACTCCGCGGGGATCAGCGGGATGTACTCGATATCCTCGGCCGACGGGTCCTGGTCGCGCCGACGCTGCGCATTGCGTGCGAGGGCGCGCGTCGCACGTTCGATGAACGAGCGGATGCGCCCCAGCGCGGCCTCCGCCTCCGTCAGGGTGGACGCGCTGAGGTCCAGGCTCGAGCGGTAGTGCGCGGCGAGCAGCGCGTAGCGCGCCACGAGCGGGTCCACGCCGTCGAGGAAGTCCAGAGCGAGGGTGAAGTTACCCAGCGACTTGGACATCTTCTGTCCGCCGACGGTCACCAGTCCGTTGTGCACCCAGTAGCGGGCGAAGCCGTCGCCGGCCGCTGTCGACTGGGCCAGTTCGTTCTCGTGGTGCGGGAAGCGCAGGTCGAGTCCACCGCCATGGATGTCGAACTCCGACCCCAGGAAGCGCTTGGACATCGCCGAGCACTCGATGTGCCAGCCTGGACGCCCCTCGCCCCAGGGCGAGGTCCATACGGCATCCGCCGGCTCGCCTTCCTTGGCGCCCTTCCACAGGGCGAAGTCCTGCGGGTTGCGCTTGCCGCGCGGGTCGGCATCGGCGGCCGCCTCCATGGCATCCACAGACTGGTGCGTGAGCGCACCGTACGCGGGCCAGGAGCGCACGTCGAAGTAGACATCACCCGATCCGTCGGGCGCGGCGTACGCGTTGCCGCGCTCGATCAGGGTGGCGATCAGCTCCTGCATCTGCGGGATGAACGCGGTCGCACGCGGCTCGTAGGAGGGCGGGAGGATGCCGATCGCGGAGTACGCCTGCGTGAACTCCCGCTCGATGCGATACGCGAGCGCCCACCACGGCTCGTCCTCGGTCGCGTTGGTGAGGGTCTTGTCGTCGATGTCGGTGACGTTGCGCACGAAGGTCACCCGGCCGAAACGGTAGGTCAGCCAGCGCCGCAGGACATCGAAGCTCAGCGCGGCCCGGACATGCCCGATGTGCGGTCCGGACTGCACCGTGGGTCCGCAGACGTACATCGTCACGTTCGAGGCATCGAGCGGGACGAAGTCGCGCAGCTCACGCGCGCGGGTGTCGTAGAGGCGGATCGTCACCGCACAAGACTACCGGGCCGCTGCTGACGGCAGGATGAGTGCGGTCGCGGTCACGGCGATGCCCTCGCCGCGTCCGGTGAACCCCAGTCCGTCGGTGGTGGTCGCCGACACCGCGACGGATGCCCCGCCCAGCGCCCTCGACAGCGCGGCCTCCGCCTCCTGGCGCCGGCCGCTGAACCGTGGACGGTTGCCCTGGAACTGCACGGAGACGTTGCCGATCGTGAAACCGGCATCCGCCAGCATCCGTGCGGTGCGGGCCAGGAAGACGTCGGCGTGCGCGCCCGCGTACTCGGGATGCGCGGTGCCGAAATGCTCGCCGATGTCGCCGAGTCCGGCCGCTCCCAACAGGGCGTCGACGATCGCGTGCGCGACGGCATCACCATCGGAGTGGCCCGACAGCGGCTGCTCCCCCGGCCATTCGAGACCTGCCAGCCAGAGGTTCCCGTCGCCGCCGAACGCATGCACGTCGGTGCCGACGCCGATGCGCGGCACCGAAGGGACGGTTGTCGGGTGCAGCAGCATCCGCGCACGCTCGAGGTCGGCGGGCGTGGTGATCTTGAAGGCGTGCTCCGAGCCCGCGATGCGTCGCACCGCACCGCCGGCCGCGGCGAACAGTGCGGCGTCGTCGGTGTGCTCCTCACCCGCCTCGAGGGCGTGCGCATAGGCGGCTTCCAGCGCCGCCCGAGGAAAGCCCTGCGGCGTCTGCGCGGCGGCGAGCACCGAGCGGTCCACCGCATCCACGACGACGTCGCCGTCCACGCGTTTGAGCGTGTCGATGACCGCGAGCGCCGGAATGACCCCCGTGTCCGCCGTCACAGCGGCCGCGACCGCGTCGATCTGCGCGGCGGGAGTGAGGGCACGGGCGGCGTCGTGCACGAGGACGACGTCGGTCCCGCTGCGCAGCGCTTCCAGTCCTGCCGCGACCGACTGCTGCCGCGTCTCGCCGCCGATGACCACGGTGGCGCGCCGATGCGGCTCCCCGTTCGCCTTCGCCAGCTCGTCGGCGACGGCCTGTTCGTGACCGGGCGGTGCGACGAGGATCACGTGCATCGGTCGGGCGGCGAAGACGCCGTCGAGGGCGTGCCGCAGCACCGAGCGTCCGTCGAGGTCGACCAGCGCCTTCGGCATCCCGGCGCCCAGCCGCGTGCCGGAGCCGGCGGCGACGACGATGATCGCGGTGGTCGGGGCACGGTGTTCGGTCACGCTCTCACGCTACCGCGCGGAGACGGCGGACCCGAGGCGGACGAGCGGATGCGAGAGAGGGCGGATGCCGAAGCATCCGCCCTCTCTCAGAGAATCCTCTTGATCGTGCTCAGGAAGCGAGAACCTCGTCGAGCAGTGCGCCCGCCTTGTCCTCGTCGACCTTCTCGGCCAGTGCGAGCTCGGAGACGAGGATCTGCCTGGCCTTGGCCAGCATCCGCTTCTCACCCGCAGACAGGCCGCGATCCTGGTCACGACGCCACAGGTCGCGCACGACCTCGCTCACCTTGATGACGTCACCGGACGCCAGCTTCTCGAGGTTCGCCTTGTAGCGACGCGACCAGTTGGTCGGCTCCTCTGTGAACGGTGCACGCAGCACCTCGAAGACGTGGTCCAGCCCCTCCTGACCGATGACATCGCGGACGCCGACCAGGTCGACATTCTCTGCGGGCACCTCGATGATCAGGTCACCCTGCGTGACATTCAGCTTGAGATACTTCTTCGTCTCACCCTTGATCACCCGGTCCTTGACCTCGATGATCGTCGCAGCCCCGTGGTGCGGATAGACGACGGTTTCGCCAACCTCAAAAAGCATAAAAACGTGTCCTTTCGGCAATCTCCAGGATACCACAGCGAATATGCACTAAGGTTTGCGCCGATGCGCCTCCGGGGCGTCTCGGAACAGACGGGTCGACCCACTAGACTGAACCAGGACACCCGTCGCACCTCAGGAGGATCCGTGAACTCGCGCTCTGCTGCGTCCATCGCTCCGCGTCTCATCGCAGCCATCGCCCTCGGCGCCACCGTAGCGCTCGGCGCCACCGGCTGCACGTTCATCACTCACCAGGCGACCACGATCTCCTACCCCGCCTCCGACGGTGTCAACGTCGAGTCCACCGGCGGTCCGGTCGTCGTGCGCAACGCCCTCGTCATCGCCACCGAGGACGGCTCCGCCGGCAACCTCGTGGCCGCGCTGGTCAACGAGAGCGACCAGGGCGCGACTCTCACCGTGGACGTCGCAGGCAAGCAGTTCGATGTGCGCGTGCCCGCGAACGAGCGGGTCAGTCTGGGAGCCGACGAGGACCCCCTGCTCATCGAGAACCTCGACGTGAAGCCCGGCGCCACCGTCGAGATCCTGTTCCGCTCGGGAGACGACGACGCGCAGCCGCTCCACGTGCCCGTGCTCGACGGAACGCTGCCGATGTACAAGGACCTCGTCCCCAGCGAGAGCTGAACAAGACCACCACGGCACAGGCGGTATGAGAAAGAGGCCGGCTCCGAGGAGCCGGCCTCTTTCTGCGTCCACCTGGGAGCTCAGCCCTCGAACTGACTCAGCCCTCGAACCGGTAGCCGAGCCCGCGGACGGTGACGAGCATGACCGGGTCGCCGGGGTTCTTCTCGATGCGCGAGCGGATGCGCTTGATGTGCACGTCCAGCGTCTTGGTGTCACCGAAGTAGTCGCTGCCCCACACCCGGTCGATCAGCTGCCCGCGGGTGAGCACGCGGCCGGCGTTGCGCATCAGCACCTCGAGGAGCTCGAACTCCTTGAGCGGCATGTTGATCTCGCCGCCGTCGACCGCGACGGTGTGCCTGTCGATGTCCAGACTGACCCGGCCGCCGTCGAGCACGCGCTCGTCGAGGTCCGCCTCCGCCTGGGAGACGCGGCGCAGCACGGCGCGCATGCGCGCCAGCAGCTCGCGCGACGAATAGGGCTTGGTGACGTAGTCGTCGGCGCCGAGTTCGAGCCCCACGACGATGTCGACCTCGGAGTCCTTGGCGGTGAGCATGATGATCGGCACAGCCGAGGACTGACGCACCTGACGGCACACCTCGGTGCCCGGCATGCCCGGCAGCATCAGGTCCAGCAGGATGATGTCCGCACCGCGCTCGCGGAACGCCTCCAGCGCGCCGGGTCCGTCGTCGCTGATCTCGACCTCGAAACCCTCTCGCCTGAGCAGGTACGCCAGCGGGTCGGCGAGATCGGGCTCATCCTCTACCAGCAGGATTCGGGTCATTCGCTCTCTCCATCTCGCACAGTCGCGCTCGGCTGGTCGTCCCCACCGGCGCGCTTCTTGGACTTCTTCTTGGATCTCTTCTTCGGCGTCGCGGGCTCCGGCGCGTCGATGAGCGGCAGTCGCATGGTGAAGGTCGATCCCTTCCCCTGGCGCGACCACACCCGCACCTCGCCGCCGTGGCGCTGCGTGGCGTGCTTCACGATCGAAAGTCCCAGCCCAGTCCCACCGGTGCGCCGTGACCGTGCCTCGTCAGCGCGGTAGAAGCGTTCGAAGATGCGCTCGCGATCACCCTCGGATATCCCGATGCCCTGGTCCGTCACGGCGATCTCCACGACATCGCCCGCGACCTTGATGCCCACGCCCACCCGGGAGCCCTTCGGCGAGTACAGGATGGCATTGGCCAGCAGGTTCCCCACCGCCTCGACGAGCACCTGCGCGTCACCGCGCACCCACGCACCGCGGTCTCCACCGCGATGCAGCTCGACACCGGCGGAATCGGCCTGCACGCCATGCGCTTCCATCGACGCCGCCACGACCTCATCGATCGACACGGGTTCCACCTGCGAAAGACTCTCCGCGGCCTGCAGTCGGGACAGGCTCATGATGCGTCCGGTCAACCGACCCAGCCGACCGGCCTCCGCCGTGATCCGGGCGGCGAAGATGCGCACCTGATCGGGATCGTCCGCCGCGGACTCGATCGCCTCGGCCAGCAGACTCACCGAGGCGACGGGAGTCTTCAGCTCGTGACTGGTGTTGGCCACGAAGTCGGTGCGCATCTGATCGAGACGCTCGCGCTCGGTGACATCGCGGACGATCAGGAGGATCAGCCGCGGGCCGACCGTGCTCGCGCGAGCCGACACCAGACGGGGATCGAGCGAGGCGCCCGCGGAGATGCGCAGCGTCTCGGTCTCGCCGACCCCGCTGGTGCGGACCCCGCGGACGAGGCGTCTCAGCTCATTGTTCTCGAGCACCGCCCCCTGGGTGATGTCGAAGCGCGCCGCAGCAGCCGTCGTTGCCACGACCAGCCCGGACGGATCCACCACGCAGGCGGCGTCGTCCATACCGTTCAGCACGTCGGTGATCCCCGCAGGGATCGCCGTCGTCGTCTCCTGCATGGCCTGCTGGCGCATGCGGTACGCCCAGGTGACCAGCAGCACCACTCCGGCGCCCATGATCACACCGATGGCGAGCGCGAACAGCGCGAGCTGGGGCGATGGCATGGCTCCAGCGTAGGGCCCACCCGGGTGGTCATCCGCCGTTCAGAGCCCGGTCACATGGCTGCGGAGTCAGTGTTCACGTTTCCGGCACCATTCGTTAACCTTCGATGGGGACAATCGACGCTGGCCGCGTGAGCGCGTGCCTGCTCGGCGTCCACGCCGACCCCACGACGAAAGGTTGCGCCGACATGCGCCAAGTCTTCCACCAGTCTCTCGAAGAGCTGCAGTCACGAGTCGCCGAGATCGCCGATCTGGTCACGGTCGCCATAGAGAAGGCCACCACCGCATTCGCCGAGAGCGACGTCGCCCTGGCCGAGGAGGTCATCGCGAACGACGCCCAGATCGATGAGCTCGCCGTCCTGCTGGACGAGCAGGCCATCGAGATCCTCGCCCGCCAGCAGCCGGTGGCGCGCGATCTGCGCATCGTCATCACCGCGCTGCGCGTGAGCGCCTCGCTGGAGCGCATGGGCGACATGGCCGAGCACATCGCCCAGCTGGCCCGCCTGCGCTTCCCCGAGCGCGCGATCCCGAAGGGTCTGAAGAGCACATTCCGCCGCATGGGCGAGCTGGACGTGGAGATCTCGCGCACCCTGGCCGAACTGCTGCGCACAGAGGATCTGCGCCTCGCCGACACCATCCGCAACGCGGACGATGACGTCGACGAACTGCACGCCCGGGTCTTCGAGAAGGTGCTCAGCGACAACTGGAAGGGCGAGGCCACCGCCACCGTCGACGCCACGCTCGCCAGCCGCTACCACGAGCGCTTTGCCGACCACGCCGTCGCCGTCGCGAAGAAGGTCGTCTACCTCGCCACCGGCGACTGGGCCGTCGAGGAAGCCGACATCGCCATCGCCGCACAGGAGCAGGAGCATCGGCAGGAGCCCGGCGACGCCTGAGCATCCGCCCATGCGAAAGGGCCCCTCTCCGGATCCGGAGAGGGGCCCTTTCACGTTCAGGATTCTGAGGTCCGTGCTACTTCTTGCCCTGTGCGGCCACAGCCGCAGCTCCCGCCGCAGCGGCCTCGGGGTCGAGGTAGCGGCCGGGAGCGGTGGGGCGGTTGTTCTCGTCCAGCTCGTAGACCAGCGGGATGCCCGTGGGGATGTTCAGCTCGGCGATGTCGTCGTCGCTGATCCCGTCGAGGTGCTTCACCAGACCGCGCAGCGAGTTCCCATGCGCTGTGACCAGCACCGTCTTGCCGGCCTCGAGGTCGGGGACGATCGCGCTGTCCCAGTAGGGCAGCAGCCGGTCGATGACGAGCTTGAGCGACTCGGTACGAGGCACCTCGCCGTCGATGCCGGCGTAGCGCGGGTCGTTCACCTGGCTGAACTCGCTCGCGTCATCGAGCAGGGGCGGCGGCACATCGAACGAACGACGCCACAGCTGGAACTGCTCGGGACCGAACTCCTCCAGAGTCTGCGCCTTGTCCTTGCCCTGCAGAGCACCGTAATGGCGCTCGTTGAGACGCCACGAGCGGGTCACCGGAATCCACAGCCTGTCGGCGGCATCCAGCGCGATGTCCGCCGTCTGGATCGCGCGGCTCAGCAGCGAGGTGTGCAGCACGTCGGGAAGGATGCCGGCCTCGGCGAGCAGCTCGCCGCCACGGCGGGCCTCGCCCTTGCCCTGCTCGGTCAGGCGGACGTCGACCCAGCCCGTGAAGAGGTTGAGCTGGTTCCATTCGCTCTGGCCGTGACGCAGAAGAATCAGTGTGCGGGTCATGGAGCCAGCCTATCTTTTCTGCCTTCGATGTCTGTGGTCGGTGACATTGTGGGGCGGGCTCCGTGACGTTCCCTTCGCTCGCAGAGCGGGTGCCCCTCCCGCTTCGCGGGTCCCTCCCCGATGCTCGCTCCGGGAACGTCACTGCGCCCTCGACTGCATGAGGAGCTCCGGCGACGTGGAAGGGGTGTGAGGGAGTAAGGAAAGATGGAGGAATGGGAAAGGGACCGGTCGGGCAGGCCACGCGGGGGACGACGGGAACCAACCGGCTGCGGCGGAACGACCGGTGGATCGCGGCATCCGATGCCTTCCGGAAAGCGCAGGACCCTCTCGTCATCGACCTCGGGTACGGCGCCAGCGGCGTGACCGCCTTCGAGCTCGCGCAGCGGCTGAGGCGCACGCGGCAGGATGCCGAGGTGATCGGCCTCGAGCTCGACCCGGCCCGCGTGGCGAAGGCACGCGAACAGCTGGACGAGGTGCGCGCAGGGCGCACGCCCTTCGCATCCGACCTTCCCGTGTCGTTCGCACGCGGCGGCTTCGAAGTGCCGCTGTCCGACGGGCGACGCCCCGCGGTGATCCGCGCGATGAACGTGCTGCGTCAGTATGACGAGAGCGACGTCGCCGACGCCTGGAAGAGCGTGGCCTCGCGGCTGGCGCGGGGCGGGATGCTGGTCGAGGGCACGTGCGACGAGATCGGTCGCATCGCCGGCTGGGTGGACGTGGCATCCGACGGCCTTCCGGTGCGCTTCACGATCTCGCTGCGCCTCGCTGATCTCGAGCATCCGGGAATCGTCGCCGAACGCCTGCCCAAGGCGCTCATCCACCGCAACGTACCCGGCGAGCGCATCCACGCACTCCTGACCGCGCTGGACCGAGAGTGGGAACGCGCGGCGCCGCTGTCGACCTTCGGCGCCGTGCAGCGATGGCTCGCCACCGTCACCGCACTCAAAGCACAGGGCGTTCCCGTGCAGGGCACCAGAACGCGCTGGCGTCTCGGCGAGCTCACCGTCCCCTGGGACGCCGTCTCCCCTGCAGAGTGACTGCTCGGACTGAGGTCCGAGTTCAGCCCCAGCGCTGCTCCAGCCAGCGCGTCCCCTCGACGCCCCAGGTGTGCTGGAACGCGCGAATGGTGGGCATGCCGGGCGGTGCGGGAAGACTCGCCTTCACGAACGAGTTCCCCGCCACCCCGGCGAGCACCGCGTCGATGTCCGCGTCATCCACACCCTCGAACAACGCGTGGCTCCGCAGGGTCTCCTCGGCGTCGAACGACTCCCCGCGCACGCGTGCGTCGAACACGTAGAACAGGCCGTCCAACCAGCGTGCGCCCACGGCGGCCCAAGGCCAGTCGATCAGCCAGGCACGCCCCTCGGCATCCATCAGAACGTTGTCCGCGCGCCCGTCGAGGTGCTGCAGATGCTCCCCCGCGACCACGTCGAGGACCCCCTCGGCTGCGGCGCGCAGCCGAGCGCGGTTCGCGACAGCCCACTCCGGCACCCGGATCGATCCCTCCTCGATCATCCGCCAGCTGTCCTGCTCGGCCATGAACTCATCCGCGGCGGGCCGGATCGCCGCGCCGGCTCCTTCCGTGAGCCGTGGCAGGGTGGCGAACGCGTCGAGCACGGCGACGATCTCCGACCCGTCCCCCGCGCGTCCCGGATGCCGCCCCTCGATGTCCTCGACGACGAGCACCGCCCAGTCATCGGTGACGACGGAGCCGAGCAGCGCCGGTGCGCTCACCTCCGGCGGCAGCAGACGCATCACGTCGGCCTCACGCCGGTGCAGGTCGTACGCGCCCTCGTTGTGCCCGCGGTGCGCCGTCTTCACGAACGCCCGCCGTCCGGCCGCAGTCGCCACCCGATCGGCGCTGCCCGGTGAGAAACCCTCCGCCTGGCTGATGGCCGACACCACGGAGGAGCCGAGGATCCGCTCGATGCGCGCCACGAGATCAGTGGGGAGGTCGGTCCACAGCATCCGAGTCTTCACGGCATCCGTCATCCGTCGACCTTATCCGGGTGGCGCCGGCGCCAGGCTCAGCGCGCGGTGCGGGGGTCCTCGGCTGTGGGGCGGCGGGACAGACGCGTCAGACGGGGGACGCCGGCGGTGGCGCCGGCGTCGGCCGGCACGATCACCTGCTGCGCGGCGGCGATGTCGATGCCCTCCGAGCGCACGGTCAGCTCACCGGTCGAGGCGCGCCGCGACAGGACCGCCAGCGCTATCGGCCCCTCCTCGAAGTGCAGGACGGCCGATGTGATCGTCCCCACCTCGGTCTCACCATCGAACACGAGATCCCCGCGCACCGGCAGGACGACATCGCTTCCGTCGAGGTGCAGTGCGGCCAGTCGACGCGGCGGATGCCCGAGGTTGTGCACCTTGGCGACCGTCTCCTGCCCGCGGTAGCAGCCCTTGCTCAGGTGCACCGCGCTGCGGATCCAGTCCGACTCGTGCGGGATCGTGCGCTCGTCGACCTCGTGCGACCAGCGCGGACGCCAGGCGGCCACGCGCAGCGCCTCGGCGGCGAGCGCGCCGGCGAACGGGCCGCCCAGCGCATCGACATCGTCGACCAGCGCGACGCTCCACGGGTACTCGGACCCCGGATGCTGATCGACCAGCGCGTACTGATGCCCGCCGGGCTGCACCTGATGCCACGGGTCCCGCCACACCACGGGCACGCCGTTCGGCGCGGATGCGGTGATGCGCTTCTCGGCCTCGCCTCCGGCGAGGAAGCCGACGAGGGCCGCATCCGGTCGCACCGTGACGGTCACCCGGGAGCGGAACACCATGCGCTGCAGCCAGGCGGCCAGCTTCTCGGCATCCGCGTCGTCGGCGATCAGCCAGACGCCGGCGCCGTCCTCGAAGACCCCGGCCGCGTGCTCGACGCGGCCCTGCGGGTCGAGGACCAGCAGCTCGGTGCTGTCTCCGGGGTGCAGGTGACCGACGGACTGCGAGGTGATGGAGTCCAGCCAGCTCAGCCGGTCCTCGCCCGCCACCTCGATGACGGTGCGGTCGGTCAGCGGCGAGATCGCCCGCCCGGCGGCGAGATCGCGCTGCTCGATCAGCGGGTTGCCGAAGTGGGTGATCAGGTCGCCGTCGCGGACGGCACCGGGGAGGGAGTCGAACAGAGCCATGTCAGATCCTTGCGAGACGTGCCGAGGCGTGCGACTTCAACGGCTCGCCCAGTGCGGTGATGTCCCACGCCCACAGCAGGTGCTCGTCGACGAGGCCGTACATGCGGGTGGCGGCCGTGTACTGCTTCGCGCCGGCCGGGCGGACGATCGCATCCGTGGCGATGTCGACGCGGGGGCCGGAGATCCGGCCGAGGTACAGCTCGAGAGTGCCGTCGGAGTGCGTGACCGAGACCTCGATGGGGAATCCGTCATCGGTGCGCAGCTGCTCGACATCGTCGACCGTTCGCGGCACCGCCTGCTCGGCGGGCGGCAGCAGCGCGGGCCCGGGATCGGCGTCCGTGCGGGGGCGGGAGAGCCGCCAGAATCCGGTCTCGGCGAGCAGCTGCACGGGAGCATCCGTGCCCTCGAGCCCGAGGAAGGATGCCGTGGCCGCGTAGTTCAGGAACGGACCGCCGTCGTGGCTGAAGCTCACGCGATGGCTGAACTCGCCCTGGTAGCGCCGGCCTTCCGCGGAGTACTCGATGACACCGGTCCCCTCCCAGACGCCCAGCAACCAGGACAGCGGCGCGAGGTCGGCGGGCAGATCCGTGGGCAGCTCGATCACGACGGAAGTCGGATCAGCGCTGGCCGCGGAACAGGTTCACGAGCACGACGCCGGAGACGAAGACGATGGCAAGACTCGCGAGCCCCAGCAGGCCGAGGAAGAAGATTTCGAGCGCGACGGGATCCATGTCCCTCAGTGTAGCCGCTGACGACGCGCCGGGCGCCTCAGAGCGCGGCGGCCAATGCCGCCAGGCCGAAGGCGGCGGACACCAGTCCCATCACGATGAGAGAGCCGACGCAGCTCGCCGCCACCCGGACGATGAATCCCTGAGCCCGGCCGTATCCGAGCTGCACCGCGAAGGAGAGCAGGATCACGCCGCCGAACGCGATCACCAGCCAGGTGACGCGATCCTGTTCGGGCAGCGCGATCCCGAGCGCGATCGCGCCGATCAGGGAGACCGCCCACACGGCGATCACGCCGTGGAAGGCATTGCGCGGTGCGAGGACGGCGTCAGACATGTGGCCATCGTACTTCTCATCGATCACGACTTCTCGGCAGAGGAGGGCGCGCGCGTTGACTAACATTGTCGCGTGGCCCTGCTGCTCGCGCTCAGCCCTGCTCCCGACGCGGAGCCGGTGCTTCCCGCGCTCGAGCTGCTGTCGCACAGCATCCGTCGACACCCGATGGATCCCAGCCACCTGCTCTCCCTCCCCGAATCGGATGCGGTCCTGCTGGACGCACGCACAGACCTCGTCGGCGCCCGAGCCGCGTGCCGACTGCTGCGCACCGCGGGCGCGACCGTCCCGGTGCTGCTGATCGTCACCGAAGGAGGCCTGAGTGCCGTATCGGTGGACTGGGGCTTCGCGGACCTCATCCTGGCCACCGCGGGTCCCGCCGAGATCGACGCGCGCATCCGGCTCGCCATCGCGCAGGCCGAGGACGACGAGCCGGTGCGCGTGCAGGCATCCGGGATCACCATCGACGAGCAGTCCTACGCCGCCAAGCTGCACGGCCGTCCGCTGGATCTGACCTACAAGGAGTTCCAGCTCCTGCACTTCCTGGCCACGCATCCGTCCCGGGTCTTCACCCGCGAACAGTTGCTCAGCGACGTGTGGGGGTACGACTACTTCGGCGGCACGCGCACGGTCGACGTGCACGTGCGGCGTCTGCGGGCCAAGCTCGGCGACGCCGAGCAGATAATCGGAACGGTCCGCAACGTCGGCTACCGCTTCAACCTGCACGACGAAGACCATCACGCGGACGACTGAG
Source organism: Microbacterium sp. W4I4 (assembly GCF_030816235.1). Lineage (NCBI taxonomy): Bacteria > Bacillati > Actinomycetota > Actinomycetes > Micrococcales > Microbacteriaceae > Microbacterium > Microbacterium sp. W4I4. The sequence goes on along the minus strand of NZ_JAUSXT010000001.1, from coordinate 3,560,350 downwards.
TTCACGCATCCGTCACCCACGGGTGCAAGGATGTACCCCATGATCGATCCCGTACTTGTCGACGCCGGACTCGGGGATGCCGAGGACGATGACTTCGATGCGCATGAGGCGCCGGATGCCGTCCTTCCGGACCACCGCTACCACGACCGCGAGCTGAGCTGGCTGGCGTTCAACCAGCGCGTGCTGGAGCTCGCCGAGGACGCGACGCTTCCCGAGCTGGAGCGAGCGAACTTCCTGGCCATCTTCGCCAGCAACCTCGACGAGTTCTTCATGGTGCGCGTCGCCGGACTCAAGCGCCGCATCCTCACCGGTCTTGCCGTGCCGACCAACGTCGGGCGTGCTGCGACCGACGTGCTCTCCGACATCTCGGCCGAGGCGCACGCCCTGCAGCTGCGCCACGCCGCCGTCTGGACCAACGAGGTCCGGCCCGCGCTCGCGGACGCCGGCATCGAGATCATCGAGTGGTCCGAACTGACGGATGCCGAGCGCGACTCACTCGGCGAGTACTTCGGTGCACAGGTCTTCCCTGTCCTCATGCCGCTGGCGGTCGACCCGGCGCACCCGTTCCCGTACATCTCAGGACTGTCGCTGAACCTGGCGATCCGCATCCGCAACGCGCGCACCGGCCGTCAGGATTTCGCACGCCTGAAGGTGCCGCCCATGCTCCCCCGCTTCGTGGAGGTTCCACGTGCCGGTGAGATCCTGCGCTACATCCGCCTCGAGGAGCTGATCGCCAACCACCTGGACGACCTCTTCCCCGGCATGGAGGTGCTGGACCATCACGCGTTCCGCCTCACCCGCAACGAGGATTTCGACATCGAGGAGGATGAGAGCGAGAACCTCATCCAGGCCCTCGAGGCCGAGCTGCTGCGTCGCCGGTTCGGTCCGCCGATCCGGCTCGAGATCACCGACGACATGGATGACGTGACGCTCGAGCTGCTCATCAAGGAGCTCGACATCACCGATCAGGAGGTCTACCGCCTCCCCGGACCGCTGGATCTGCGCGGCCTGTTCGGGCTCGCACGCGTGGATCGCCCCGACCTGCGCTACCCGCCGCACCTGCCGACCACCGCCGTGGCGTTCCAGCCGGGCGACAGCAACGAGCGGCCCGACATCTTCAAGGCCATCGGCCGCGCCGACGTCCTCGTGCACCACCCGTACGAGTCGTTCGCGACCAGTGTGCAGGCATTCCTTGACCAGGCCGCCCGCGACCCCCATGTGCTGGCCATCAAGCAGACGCTGTACCGCACCTCGGGCGACAGCCCCATCGTGCAGGCGCTGATCGACGCGGCCGAGGCCGGCAAGCAGGTGCTGGCCCTCGTGGAGGTGAAGGCCCGCTTCGACGAGGCGAACAACATCGTGTGGGCGCGCAAGCTCGAGAAGGCCGGCGTGCACGTCGTGTACGGCCTGGTGGGTCTGAAGACGCACTGCAAGCTGGCGCTGGTGATCCGTGAGGAGGACGGCGTGCTGCGCCACTACTCGCACGTCGGCACGGGCAACTACAACCCCAAGACCAGCCGCATGTACGAGGACTTCGGCCTGTTCACCGCCGACCCGCAGATCGGCAAGGACCTCACCCGCCTCTTCAACGAGCTCAGCGGGTACGCGATCGAGAAGAAGTTCAAGCGGCTGCTCGTCGCGCCCCTGCACCTGCGCAAGGGTCTGCTGCGCCAGATCGACAACGAGACCAAGAACGCCGAGGCCGGCAAGCCCGCGCGCGTGCGCATCAAGGTCAACTCGATGGTCGACGAGCAGATCATCGACGCGCTGTACCGCGCCAGCATGGCCGGCGTGAAGGTCGAGGTGTGGGTGCGCGGCATCTGCAGCATGCGCGTGGATCTGCCCGGCGTGAGCGACAACATCACCGTGCGCAGCATCCTGGGACGCTACCTGGAGCACTCGCGCATCTTCTCCTTCGAGAACGACGGCAATCCTGTCGTCTACATCGGCAGTGCGGACATGATGCACCGCAACCTCGACCGCCGCGTCGAGGCTCTGGTGCGGCTGTCCGCGCCCGAGCACATCCAGGAGCTGCACGACCTGTTCGACCTGGCCATGGACCCGGGGACGAGCTCCTGGCATCTGAGCGAGGGCGGTGTCTGGAAGCGCGCTGTCGGAACCGAGGACGAACCGCTCGTGGATCTGCAGGATCGGACGATGTCCGCCGTGCAGGGCCGACGTCGCAAGCGATCGGTCCGATGACGGACACCGCGGTGTTCGCGGCCGGCGCCGTCGTGTGGCGCCTGGTCGAGGGCAAGCTGCGCATCCTGCTCATCCACCGCACCAAGTACCGCGATGTCACCCTGCCCAAGGGCAAGGTCGACCCGGGCGAGATGCTGGCGCAGACCGCCGTGCGCGAGGTGCATGAGGAGACCGGGATCAAGGTGGCGCTCGGTGTGCCGGTGGGAGTGAGCAAGTACTGGATGCGACCCAAGCGGCAGAAGGTCGTGCACTACTGGGCGGCCGAGGCCACGGATGACGCGATCCGCGCGTCGACGTTCGTGCCGAACGGCGAGATCGCCGCGATCGAGTGGCTGAGCCTGAAGAAGGCGCGGGCGCGCCTGAGCTACCCGGTCGACGTGGAGATCCTCGACAGCTTCGCCGGCCTCGTCGACGACGGCGTGCTGCACACCTTCCCGCTCATCCTGCTGCGTCATGCCAAGGCCGTCGCGCGCGCTGACTGGGACGGGGCCGATGCCACCCGTCCGCTCACCGAGAGAGGGCAGACCCAGGCCAAGGCCATCGCCGCGCCGCTGAGGGCCTTCGGCGTGCGTCGCATCGTCTCCAGCGACGCCGAGCGGTGCCTGAAGACGATCGCGCCGCTGCAGAAGAAGGTCTCTCACGCGGCGCGGGTCACGACCAGGATCAGTCAGGACGCCTGGGACGAGGGTGCCGCCGACATCCGCTCCGTCGTCGGCAACCGTATCCGCTCACGCAAGGCGGCCGTGCTCTGCAGCCACCGTCCGGTGCTGCCGGCGATCCTCTCGGAGGTGGCGCTGGCCACCGGCACCGTGCACGGCTCGTACGTGAGCAGCGCGAGCGCCCTGGAACCCGCGGGGTTCTCCGTCGTTCACCTCTCGGCCACCAATCCCGGCTCCGGGATCATCTCGATCGAGACGCACGCACCCAAGATCTGAGCCCCCGCGCCCGAAGGACACCGGTCGCACCCCGTTCACCTCCCGTTCACCCGAGGGCGTCACTCTCGTTAACCGAGGCTCCTACTGTCACTGTGTGCCCTGCACCGGGCCAGTACCCTTCCCTCGATCGAACGGACCACAGTGAAGATCTCCCGCATCGCTCGCATCAGCGCCATCGGCGCCATCGCTGCACTCGCACTCGCCGGCTGCGCCGCGAACGAGCCCAGCACCCCTGCCGGTTCGGACGCTCCGTCCGCCTCCACGCTCGAGGGCACGATCAAGGCGACCGGCGCCTCCTCGCAGACCGCCGCCCAGGAGGCCTGGACCAAGGCCTTCCAGGAGGCGAACACCGGTGCGACCGTCGTCTACGAGCCCACCGGCTCCGGCACCGGCCGCGAGAACTTCCTCTCCGGCGCATCGAACTTCATCGGCTCGGACCGCGCGTTCAACGACGAGGAGATCGCCGCCGGCGGGTTCAAGACCTGCACGGCAGACGACATCGTCGAGGTTCCCGTCTACATCTCGCCCGTCGCTCTCGCGTTCAACCTGGAGGGCGTCGAGACGCTGAACCTGGACGCGACGACCATCGCCTCCATCTTCGCCGGCAAGATCGCCAAGTGGAACGACCCTGCGATCGCCGCGCTCAACCCCGACGCGAAGCTGCCCGACGCCCCGGTCGCCCCGGTGCACCGCTCGGACAAGTCCGGCACCACCGGCACCTTCACCGCCTACCTGCACGCGACCGCGCCCGACGTGTGGACGTGGGAGGACGACGACACCTGGCCGATCCAGTCCGGCGAGTCCGCCCAGCAGACCTCGGGCGTCGCGCAGGCGATCAGCGCAGGTGCCGGCACCATCGGCTACCTCGACGCCTCGCAGATCCCGGACGGCGCCGGACAGGTCCACGTCAAGTCGGGCGACGACTTCGTCGCATACTCCGCTGAGGCCGCCGCGGCACTCGTCGAGAGCGCACCGCTCGCGACCGGCCGTGGCGAGTCCGACATCGTCTTCGACGTCGACCCCGCCAGCGCCGCCAGCGGCTCCTACCCGATCGCCCTGGTCTCCTACGCGATCGGCTGCGTGAACTACGAGGACAAGAACATCGCCACCCTGGTGAAGTCCTACTTCGAGTACATCATCTCCGCAGACGGCCAGAAGGCCGCAGCGGACAACGCGGGCAGCGCGCCGATCTCCGACGCCGTGCGCGAGAAGGCTCAGGCCGCGATCGACCGCATCGTCACCAAGTAGTCCCGCCGATCCCCGGATCGTCGCACAACTGAACAAGCAGACCGTGTCCGCTGCATCGGCCCGCCGGATGATCTCCGGCGGACGACGCAGCGGACACCGTCTGTGCACGACCCTGTCACTGCCGCCCGAGGCAGTGGATCCGAATCGCCCGAATGAGGACCGGAGAAAATGACCACGTCCGCACCAGCCTCGCCGCCCGAAACGCGAACCGACGCCCACCGACCCACCGGTGCCGTCCGGGCCAAGCGACGCGCAGGAGATGTGACGTTCTCAGCGACCGCAGTCGGAGCCGGCATCATCATCCTGGTCGTCCTCGCGGCCGTGGCGGCCTTCCTCATCATCCAGTCGATCCCAGCGTTCACCGAGGATCCCGCCGACAACCAGATCCTCGGCGGGCGGTCCTTCTGGGACTACGTCTGGCCGCTCGTGTTCGGAACCCTGTGGTCCTCGGTGATCGCACTGATCGTCGCGGCACCGATCGCGATCGGAATCGCGCTGTTCATCTCGCACTATGCGCCGCGAGGCTTCGCCGCCGTCCTCGGCTACGTGATCGACCTGCTGGCCGCCGTCCCTTCGGTGGTCTTCGGGCTCTGGGGCGCGCTGACGTTCGCCCCCTTCATCCAGCCCTTCTTCGTGTGGCTTAACACGTACTTCGGCTGGATCCCGCTCTTCGCCGGCACGCCGTCGCCGACAGGCAAGACCCTGCTGACCGCCTCCCTCGTGCTCACCGTGATGATCCTGCCGATCATGACCGCCATCTGCCGCGAGGTTTTCCTGCAGGCTCCGAAGCTGCATGAGGAGGCCGCCCTCGCGCTGGGCGCGACGCGCTGGGAGATGATCCGCATGGCGGTGCTCCCCTTCGCCCGCGGCGGCATGGTCTCCGGCGCGATGCTGGCCCTGGGCCGCGCGCTCGGCGAGACGATGGCCGTGACCATGGTGCTCTCGGTGTCGGGCGTGGTGTCCTTCCAGTTGCTCACCTCCACGAACCCGAGCACCATTCCGGCGAACATCGCCCTGAACTTCCCCGAAGCCCACGACACCGGCGTCAACGCGCTGATCGCCACCGGCCTCATCCTCTTCATCGTGACCTTCGCGGTCAACGCCCTCGCGCGCTGGATCGTCAGCCGCCGCGCCGAGTTCTCGGGAGCGAACTGATATGACCACTGTCGCCACTCCCCCGACCCGCACGATCACTGCCGGACACCTTCCGGCCGCCGCACCCTGGGGTCTCCTCGCGGTCGCGATGGTGATCTCCGGCGTGCTGTTCGCCATCATGAACGTCGGCGGCACGCTGGCCGACTTCAACATCGCCGGCACTCTGTTCGTCGGCATGGTGATCTACATCGCCCTGATCCTCACGATCTCGTCGATCGTGGAGAGCCGCCGTCACGCCGTCGACCGCCTGATGACCGCGCTCGTGTCGACTGCCTTCGTGATCGCGTGCCTTCCGCTGGTATCCGTGCTGTGGACGGTTCTCGCCGATGGGATCGGGCGCTTCGACATCGAGTTCTTCACCTACTCGATGCGCAACATCATCGGTGACGGGGGTGGCGCGCTGCACGCGATCTGGGGCACCGTCCTGATCACGCTTGCGGCGACCGTCGTCTCGGTTCCGATCGGTCTGATGACCTCGATCTACCTGGTCGAGTACGGAAGAGGACGTCTGGCCAAGACGATCACCTTCTTCGTCGACATCATGACCGGCATCCCCTCGATCGTCGCCGGCCTGTTCATCTACGCGGTCTTCGCGCTGATCATGGGTCCCGGTGTCCGCATGGGTCTGATGGGCGCGCTCGCACTGAGCGTGCTGATGATCCCGGTCGTCGTGCGCGGCTCGGAAGAGATGCTCCGCATCGTGCCGAACGAACTGCGCGAGGCCGCGTACGCGCTCGGAGTGCCGAAGTGGCTCACGATCCTGAAGGTCGTGCTCCCCACCTCCATCGCCGGCATCATGACCTCGGTGACGCTGGCCATCGCCCGCGTCATCGGCGAGACCGCGCCGCTGCTGCTCACCGCAGGCTACTTCCAGAGCATGAATCTGAACCTCTTCAAGGATCAGATGATGACGCTTCCTGTCTTCGTGTACACGCAGTACACCAACCCGGGCACCAACCCCGAGGCGGCCTACGGGCGCGCGTGGGCCGCTGCGCTGACGCTGATGCTGATCGTCATGCTGCTGAACCTGATCGCCCGACTGATCGCCAAGTTCCTCGCCCCGAAGATCACCGGGCGCTGACCGCTCCCGACGGTTCCCGAGCCCGAACGTAAGGAAAGCACACAGATGTCCAAGAGCATCGAGACCAATGACCTGAACGTCTACTACGGCGACTTCCTCGCCGTGGAAGACGTCAACATCGACATCCGCCCGCGCAGCGTCACCGCCTTCATCGGCCCCTCGGGCTGCGGCAAGTCGACGTTCCTGCGCACCCTCAACCGCATGCACGAGGTCATCCCCGGCGCCCGCGTGGAGGGCCAGGTGCTCGTCGACGGCAAGGACCTGTACGCCCCTGGTGTCGACCCGGTGCTCGTGCGCCGTCAGATCGGCATGGTGTTCCAGCGGCCGAACCCGTTCCCCACGATGTCGATCCGTGAGAACGTGCTCGCCGGGGTCAAGCTGAACAACCGCCGGATCTCCAAGTCCGACGCCGACGACCTCGTGGAGAAGTCGCTGCAGGGCGCGAACCTGTGGAACGAGGTCAAGGACCGTCTGGAGAAGCCCGGTTCGGGTCTGTCCGGCGGTCAGCAGCAGCGCCTGTGCATCGCACGCGCCATCGCGGTATCCCCGGACATCATCCTCATGGACGAGCCGTGCTCGGCGCTGGACCCGATCTCGACCTTCGCGATCGAGGAGCTGATCGGCGAGCTGAAGAACGAGTACACGGTCGTGATCGTGACGCACAACATGCAGCAGGCCAGCCGTGTGTCCGACAAGACGGCGTTCTTCAACATCGCGGGAACCGGCAAGCCGGGCAAGCTCATCGAGTACGACGACACGGCGACGATCTTCACCACGCCCTCCGTGCAGGCGACCGAGGACTACGTCTCCGGCCGCTTCGGGTGATCTGCGCTCTGCTGACCCGCCAAGACTCCACGGATGTCGGCGGATCCGACGGATGTCGGCCGGAATTCGCGATCTGAGCCGACATCCGTCGTCTGAGCCGACATCCGTAGTTGGAGCGACCTGTCCCGGGGTCGGTCAGCGCGGTGAGAGCAGGAAGGCGTTCAGCTCGGCGGTCAGCGCCGGATCGGATGCCAGCGGTGCGCCGTCCACAGCGGTGATCGCCACCGCGAGGCGGATGCTGGAGACCAGCCACGCGGCATCCGCCGCCGCCAGATCGGATGCCGTGAGCGTGGCGTACCGCGTGCGGAAGCCGCGTGACTCCAGGTGCTCGTACACGCTCAGCTGAGTGGTGCCGTGCAGGATCCCGCCCGACGGCGCCGGCGTGACGAACTCGTCGCCGATGCGCAGGATCAGGGATGCGGTGGGTGCTTCCAGCACGTGCCCGTCGCGCGTGACGAACACCGCGTCATCAGCCCCGCGTCGGTGCGCTTCGCGCAGCGCGGCCATGTTCACGGCGTACGACAGGGTCTTCGCGCCCAGCAGCAGCCACGGCGCGCGCCGTGCGGCATCCAGGTCGTAGCCGCGATCGAGGGTCACGACGCGCACGCCGCCGCGCCGCACGGCGGCGAAGTCGGGCGCGGGAGACGCCGTCGCCCAGGCGGTCGGCGCAGGGCCGTGCTCGACGCCTCGGCTGAGGATCAGCTTGACCACGGCCTCCCCGGCCGGGACCAGTGTCGCCGCGGTCGCCACGGCCTGCCGCCACTGCTCGAGGTTGGGTGCGGGAAGATCGCAGATCTCCGCGGAATGGGCCAGCCGCTGCACGTGCGCCTCGACCTCGTTGGCGTGCCCGTCGATCACGCCGATCGACTCGAACACTCCGTCTCCGCGCTGGGTGCTGAACTCCCCCACGCTGAGCGCGGGGGCCTCGACATCCATCGGCGCGAAGGTGTCGGAATAGTCGTCGCGCGCGTCCGCGGCGTCGACGGGAGTGATCATCAGTGCGAAGCGCTGGGGCATGTCCACAGCTTAGGGCGACGCGGAATACCAGCGCCCGAGAGGCGTTACACTTGATCGGCCGGGCCGCATAACCCCGGGCTCCAAATTCTGCCGCTGCGAGCGGCCTTCCGCCGAGAGGCGTTCTTGCGGTCCGGCTCTTTCATGCCCTGAATCAGGTCAGGGCGCCGCTGCGCCACAGGCCGGCGGCGGCCGACAGGTCGTCTGCGTAACCGCTCAGCCGCAGCGCCCGGCGGGTGAGGTCGCTCGCCCGCCCCGGCTCGGTCGACTCGTAGTCGTCGGCGGTGTGCGTGGCCCCGGAGGCCTGCACCCGGCAGTACGCGGCTGCGCGGTCCAGCGCCACCGAGAAATCTCCCTGGAAGACTCCGCGCAGGATCGTGTCGACCAGCGCGGTGAGCTCATCCGGGCTGGCCGGTGTGGGCGCTCCGGCGATCGCGGCATCCGCCGATCTCAACTCCACACGTCCGCGTTCGTACAGCAGCGCGGCGGTCGCGGAGTCGCTGCGGATCGCGATCTGCAGCAGGTACAGGCGCCACAGCGCCCCCGGCAGCGACCGCGACGGCGCGAGCGACCACAGCTCGGCGATGTCGTCGATCCCGTGTTCGGCGGTGAACGCGATCAAGCGCTCCGTCGTCTCGCCGGTCTCGTCCTGTCGTGCGCGTCGGAGCAGAGCGGATGCCGTCGCGTGCGCGACACGCGACTTCTCGGCCGGGTCGGCGGCGCCGACGAGGTTGTCGAAGGCTGCGGGTGGACGCCGGACGGGACGGTGGAACTGCTCAGGCATCCGTCCAGGGTACGCGTGCTTCAGGCAGTCGGGATGACGATGATCGGATCGCTCGTGGGCGCACCGGTCGGTGATCCGCCCGTCGGCTCGAGGGTCACGGCGATCGCATCGCCGGCCTGCATGTCCCCCGTCAGCAGGGCGGTCGCCTTCCCGTCGACGGTCTCGAACAGCCCGGCGGAGACCGCCTGGTCGCCACGGACGAACCAGAGCTCGTACGTCTTGCCCTTCTCCGGCCGGTCGAGGCCGTCTGTCACGAGCACCGCTTCGCCCAGCTTTCCGGACCAGTGCGCAGTGGCGGTCGCCCCCGACTCCAGGCGCACGGTGGCCTGTGCGGCATCCGATGCGGAACGGATGTCGTCCAGAGCCACGACCGATGCCGGTCGCTGCAGCTGCGAGACGACGATGGTGGTCGCGATGCCGCCGCCGACGAGCAGGACGAGGCACGCCGCGAGCGTGAACATGATGCGCGACCATCGTCGCCGACCGTCTGTGCCGGACGGGGCGGGAACGGTGCGTTCCGAGGGCCCCGTCGCGACGGCGTCTGCGGATGGCGCAGCGGCCCCGGACGGGTCCTGCGCGAGCGTCGAGATCTGCGCGAGCAGCGCCGCACGCAGCGCGGCCGGAGGCTCGATCGGCTCCAGCGTCGCGGCGAGCGCCGCAGCGGCCTCTTCGTCGTGGTCGACCTCGGTCTGCCATTCGGGATGCTCGGACCTCGCGAGAGCGAAGCGCCGCTCGTCGGCCTCGGAGAGCGCGTGCAGGGCATGCCCCGCGGCGAGCTCGTGGAATTCCCGCTCGTTCATGTCGACACCCCCAGTTCGCTGCGCAATCGCGTCAGCCCGTCTCTCATCCTGGTCTTGACCGTTCCCAGCGGTGCCCCGATCATCGCCGCGATCTCGCTCTGGCTGTAACCGCCGTAGTAGGCCAGGATCAGGGCTTCCTGCTGCGCCTCGGGCAATCCGGAGAGCGCTGTGACGACCCTGCTGCCCTCCAGCCGGTCCTCGACCGCCTCCTCCACGACGTTCCTGGCATCCGCGTGGTCCCGCACCCCGACGCGCACGTCTCTGTCGGTGCTGGACTGCGAGGCCCGCACCCTGTCGACGGCCCGGCGGTGCGCGATCGTCAGAATCCACGACCTGCCCTGCCCTCTGTTCGGAGCGAAGCGCGCAGCGGATTGCCAGATCTCCAGGAAGACCTCTTGCAGCACCTCTTCGCTCTGAGAGCGGTTCACCAGGACGCGCAGGATCAGGGCGAACACCCGCGGGGAGAGCAGATCGTAGAGCTCTGCGAAGGCTCGCTGGTCTCCTCCGGCGACGCGGACGAGGAGGTCGGCGGCGCTGTCCCGCGCCGAGCCGTCCTCCGGCACATCCAGGCCGTCGATCACCATCTCCGTAAGCATGCCGCATCCACCACTCTCCTGCTCGACGCCACTCCCGCTGGTGCGATCGAGAATCACTCGTTCTTCGGCTCCGGACATCGGATCGGATTGATTCCCATCCGATCGAGGAGGTGTTCCGAACAACACTCGACGCCGCGGGAAGTCCGCGGCTGCGAACCCCGGAGGTTGAAATGTTCAGCACCAAGAAGAAGATCAGCGCAGCTCTCTCACTCGGCTTCATCGGCGTCCTCGTCCTCGCCGGCTGCTCGATGGGCAGTGGTACGGACTCGCCGTCGAAGGAGCCGAAGGCTCCCGAGACGTCGGAGGCTGCTCCCGAGACCATGGATCCCGCGGCGAACCTCGTCGGCCCGGGTTGCGCGGCATACGCCGAGCAGGTTCCGGACGGCGGCGGCTCGATCCAGGGCATGGCGCAGGATCCGGTGGCCGTGGCCGCATCGAACAACCCGCTTCTGACCACGCTCGTCGCAGCGGTGAGCGGCAAGCTGAACCCTGATGTGAACCTGGTCGACACCCTGAACGGCAGCGAGTTCACCGTGTTCGCGCCGGTGGATGACGCGTTCAAGAAGATCGACCCCGCGACCATCGAGGGCCTGAAGACCGACTCGGCGACGCTCTCGTCGATCCTCACTTACCACGTCGTGCCCGGTCAGATCGCCCCCGCCGACATCGCCGGCATGCACAAGACCGTTCAGGGCGCTGAGCTGGACGTGACCGGCTCGGGCGACTCGTGGAAGGTCAACGACGCGAACATCATCTGCGGTGGCGTGCAGACCGCCAACGCGACCGTCTACCTCATCGACTCGGTGCTGATGCCGCCGGCCGAGTGAGGAACGGGGCGTCGATCAGGATCGATGCCCATAGCCGGGACCGCGGTGGGGAGCGCACGAACCGGCCGAGTGCCCGCCGACGATCGTCGGCGGGCACTTTCCTGTCGCCCTAGACTGGAGGCACGGGCCTCTAGCTCAGTCGGCAGAGCATCGGACTTTTAATCCGCGGGTCGTGGGTTCGAGCCCCACGGGGCCCACCGTATGTCCTCAGTGCTGCACGCGCAGGACGATCTTGCCGCGCGTGCGGCCGGTCTCACCGGACTGGTGGGCGCGCGCGGCATCCGCGAGTTCGAAGACCTCTGCGACCTCGACTACGACTTCGTGACGTGCGAGCATGCCGGCGATGGCCGTCATTCCGGCTCCGTCTGGCTCGACGAGGAATGCCGACGTCCGCACCCCGGCCTCTGCGGCCGCCTTCACCACCGGCGCCGAGACGCCCCCGGGGACGGCGACGAGGATTCCGCCGGCGCGCAGCGTGCTGACCGCGCGGCGCGTGGTGTCATCGGGTCCGCCTCCGACGAGTTCGATCACGGCATCGGCTCCACTGATCTCGTCCTCGAAACGCGTCTGCGTGTAGTCGACGACCTCCGCTGCGCCGTGAGCGCGGAGCCACTCGTGGTGACGAGCACTCGCGACGGCGATCACCCGCGCGCCGAGCTGATGGGCGAACTGCACGGCGAAGTGGCCGACGCCCCCGGCTGCGGCGGTGACGACCACCGTCTGCCCGGACTGCACGTGGGCGGTGTCGACCAGGGCCTGCCACGCAGTCAATGCGGCCAGCGGTACGGCCGCGGCCTCCTCGAACGACAGACCCTCGGGCATCTTCACGAACTGACGCGAGGGCGCGGTGACGTACTGCGCGTACGCTCCGGCCGAGCGCGGGAACCAGGGCATCCCGAACACACGATCGCCCACGGCCAGCGTGGTGACTCCGAACCCGACCTCTTCGACGACGCCCGCGACATCCCAGCCCAGGATGAAGGGCGGCTCGCCCAGCACGCCTGCCATGCCGGATCCTGCGCGGGTCTTCCAATCGACCGGGTTCACACCGGCCGCCTCGACTCGGACGAGGACCTCGGTGGCCAGCGGGCGAGGGCGCGGGGCTTCCCCGAGGGTGAGGACGTCCGGTCCGCCGAAGGCGTTCTGGGTGATGACGGTCATGGTCCGCGCAGGGGATTCGCTGTTCATGTGATGAGTCTCACGCCTCGATGGAGACGACAGAAGTGGCCCGCCGGCCACGAGCCGCATGATTCCAGCCAGTTTGTGCACCTCCTGTGATCCCGCATAGTCCGATGGGTACGCTGAAGGACATGACTCATCGCGTCGTCGTCCTCGCCCTGGACTCCGTCATCGCCTTCGACCTCGGCATCACGTCTCGCGTGCTCAACGAGGCACTGGGCGAGAACGGCGAGCGGCTCTATGAGGTCGTCACGTGCACGATCGGCGGCCGCCCGGTGCGCACCGATACCGATCTGCTGCTGGCCGCCGCCCATGACGAGCACGCGCTGGCGACAGCAGACACGGTCGTGATCGCGACCCAGGAGCCGACCGGTCGGCTCCTGCACGAAGGCGTCCTCGATCCCGAGCTCGCCGCCGCCCTCGCGCTCATCCCGGCGCATGCGCGCATTGTCAGCCTGTGCACCTCGGCGTTCATCCTCGCCGCAGCCGGACTCCTGGACGGACTCACGGCGACCACCCACTGGGCCCATGTGTCACGATTCCGCAGCCTCTTCCCGGCCGTCCGCCTCGACCCCGATGTGCTCTTCGTGGACTCCGGGCGCATCCTCACCGGCGCGGGCGGTGCCGCCGGCGTGGATCTGCTCCTGCATCTCGTGCGCCGTGACCACGGCTCGGCGGTGGCGAACACGGCCGCACGGCATTGCGTCGCAGCCCCGTGGCGCGACGGGGGCCAGGCACAGTTCCTGGAGCTGCCCACACCACCGGCGGCCGACAGCAGCACGGCCCCTGCACGCGCCTGGGCCCTGGAGAATCTCGCAGAGCCGCTGCCACTGGAGGCGCTGGCCGCGACGTCGAGAATGAGCGTGCGCACATTCACGCGACGCTTCCGGGCCGAGACGGGCCTGAGCCCCGCACGCTGGCTGACGCAGCAGCGACTCGACCGGGCACGGTGGCTGCTGGAGTCCTCGGACACGCCCGTGGAGCAGCTGGCGACCGCGGTCGGCTTCGGCGACCCCGCCGTGCTGCGTCGCCATTTCGCCGCCACCTTCGGCGTCTCGCCGTCTCGCTACCGGCGCACGTTCCGCTCGCAGGAGCGGAACGTCTCGGAAGATCGCGTCGACGCGGAACTCGTGGCGGCATCCTGACCTGCCTTCTGCAGGACACCGGCGGGTGTGGGAGGATTCGGACGCGACCCGAGTGACCGGCACGCGAGGATCCGCGGAGGAGACATGACGACCCTGGACGAGGCACTCGGCCTTCTCGACGGCTGGCCGGTGGACAATGCGGCGGCCGCGGTGATCGCATTCGACGGCACGATTCTCGCCTCACACGGCGACACCGACCGGCCCTACCGGCTGGCATCGGTGACCAAGCCGCTCACGGCATACGCCGTTCTCGTCGCGATCGAGGAGGGCGTGTTCGCGCTGGACACGCCCGCCGGACCCGAAGGATCCACCGTTCGGCACCTGCTGGCGCACGCCTCCGGCCTGGACATGACCGAGGACCGTGTGAGGGCCGCCCCCGGCACCCGGCGCATCTACTCCAACCGCGGCTTCGACGCGCTGGCCGATGCCGTCCTCGAGCACTCGGGCATCGCGTTCTCGACCTATCTCGACGAGGCCGTGCTCGCACCGCTCGGCATGGCGTCCTCGCGGCTGGAGGGCTCGGCCGCCGCGGATGCGGTCTCGACCGCCGCCGATCTGTCGCGCTTCGCGGCCGAGCTGCAGCGTCCGACACTCCTCGCACCAGAGACGCTCGCCGCCGCGACCCGGGTCGCGTTCCCCGGGCTGGACGGCGTCCTGCCCGGTTACGGCTCGCAGCGCCCGAACGACTGGGGTCTCGGCTTCGAGCTGCGCGACGGCAAGAGTCCGCACTGGACCTCGGCGGCGAACTCCCCCGCCACGTTCGGACACTTCGGACAGAGTGGCACGTTCCTCTGGGTCGACCCGCAGGCACAGGTCGCGTGCGTGGTTCTCGCCGACCGGGATTTCGGGGCGTGGGCGATCGAGGCGTGGCCGCCGCTGTCGGATGCCGTGCTGGCGGCGCTGCCGACCGGACGTTAAGCGCCGCGCGCCCGATGCCGTCGCACGGCGTCCCGGTTCGCGCAGCGCACCGAGCAGTAGCGCTGACGCCCGTTCCGGGTGACGTCGACGACCACGTTCTCGCACGGTGAGGCCGCACATCGTCCGATCCGGTGCATGCCGCGTTCCGTGAGGTGCAGTGCCGTTCCGACGCTGAAGATCGCCTCCAGCACGTCGGGAAGTGACCGGAGCCGCTCGGCGCGGTAGTGCAGGTGCCAGCCTTCCTCGTCGTGGTCGGTCAGCTGCGGGTACGCGGCCGCCGCCGCCATCTGGGCGTTCAGGGCTGCAGCGCGGGCCGTGTCGTCAGGTGCATCCACCACGCCGAGCCAGGCCTCCAGGACCGCGCGGGAGCGCTCGTGATCACCGGGCATCGGATCGAACGCCATCGTCATCCCGAAGTCTCGGGTGCGCTGCTCGATCCCTTCCCGATCGGTCGGCCAGTCGTTGGCCAGAGATGCCGCGAGCAGGACCGCGTACTCGCCGTAAGGGTTGAGATGCATAAGAGCATTACATCATCGTGGAGACATGACCGCATCGCACACTCTTCCGATCAGCATCCCGAGCCCGCAGCTGCTGCACGAGCACGCGTGGATCAGTGAGTCCTCGCACCGCACCTCGGCCGGCGAAGTCGTCTACGTGCGCTGCGTCGGATGCGGCGCCCGACGCGTGGACCTGCGCGGCGCCGGCAGCCTGCCTCCGACAGCGCAGAGCCACATCGCGTGTGCCGATTAAAGGCCGATCAGAGGATGCCGGGATACGCCCCGCCGTCGATGAGCAGACTCTGCCCGGTGATGTAGCCCGCCTGCTGCGAGCACAGGAACGCGCACGCCGCGCCGAACTCCGCGGGGTCGCCGAAGCGCCCGGCGGGGATCTTCTCGGCGCCCTCCGCACTCACCGTCTCGGCGGCGATGCCGCGATCCGCGGCCTCCCGCGCATGCAGCGAGCGCAGCCGGCCGGTGGCGAAGTAGCCGGGCATCATGAAGTTGATCGTGACGTTCGCGTGCGCGACATCCCGCGCGACGCCGGCGAGGAAGCCGGTGAGTCCCGCGCGCGCACCGCTGGACAGGTCCAGACCCGCGATCGGCATCTTCACCGAGAACGAGGTGATGTTCACGATCCGCCCGAAGCGACGCTCGATCATGCCGTCGATCACGCGCTGGACGAGCTCGATGGGCGTGGCCATGTTCGCCGTGACTCCGGCGAGGAGAGCATCCCGATCGACCTCGCGGAAGTCGCGGAACGGCGGACCTCCGTTGTTGTTGACCAGGATGTCGACCTGCGGCACTGCGTCGACGAGCGCCTGCTGCACCGCGGCATCCGACACGTCGCCCGGCACGGCGATCACCTCGGAGCCGGTCTCACGACGCAGCTGTTCCGCGGCCTTCCCGAGCGTCGCCGCGTCCCGGCCGTTCATGACCACCGTCGCACCGGCCGCGGCGAGCTGTGCGGCGCAGGCGTAGCCCAGCCCGGCGCTCGACGCCGTGACGACCGCGAATCTTCCCTTGAGTCCCAGGTCCATGCGCCGATTCTCCTCTCCTTCGCACCGCGGTCAGCGCGGCACGTCCACCACACGCTCGATGCCCGTCACGGATGCGGTGACGGTACCACCGGATGCCGCGGCGACCTCGGCCTGCAGTCCAGCGGTGCCCTCCGCCGGACTCCAGACCTCGAATACGGCATCGGACTCGTAGCGCGCTTCGCCCAGAACGGCGCCGCTGCGATGCGTCCAGTCGCGCAGGAGGTTGTCGAAGCGGCCGGCGTCGGCGTGCGGCACGGCGATGGTCAGCTGTGCGAGCACCCGGCGATCGACGAGGGATGCCTGATCCAGCGCCTCGGAGACCGCGGACGAGTACGCCCGCACCAGTCCCCCGGCACCCAGCTTGATGCCGCCGAAGTAGCGCGTGACGACGGCGACCACATCGGTGAGCTCGCGCCTGCGCAGCACCTCGAGCATCGGCATCCCCGCTGTGCCGGAGGGCTCTCCATCGTCGGAGGAGCGCGCGCGGTCGCCGTCCAGGCCCGTCACCTGCGCACTGCAGTTGTGCCTGGCATCCCAGTACCGTTTGCGGATGGCCGCGATCGTCTCGTCGGCCTGCTCGGGCGACACGACCGGCGCGATGTGCGTGAGGAATCGCGACTTGCGGATCACGAGCTCGTGCTCGACGGCCGCGGCGATCGTCGAGGGGCGGGTGGGCTGCGGCACCCCCTCAGGCTACGCGAGCGCTCAGTTCCGGATGCTCAGGCGGTGAGTTCCACGAGCTTTCGCAGCGTCAGCAGGTTGCGGGCGGTGCCGGCGACGCCGAGTGCGCGATCGAGCACGGCCTTGGTGAGTCTGGTGGTCGCGACCCCCGTCGCCGGATAGTCGATCCACAGGTCCCGCCCGTTCAGGGCGATGCGCTCACCGGGCAGCAGCCGTGGGCGCAGGGCTTCCAGTCCGCCGGGGAGCGGGTCGGATTCCAGGAACATGACGTGCAGCATCTTGTCGGCCGCCGCGTCCGGGAACGGGTTCGCCTCGTGCGCCGCGACCAGCTGCTCATGGGTGCGGGCGATCACCGGGGTCTCGACGTCGAAGGCCTCGTGGATCAGCGTTCGCACCTGCGTGCATGCGGCGTCGATCTCCCCCGGCACATCGGCGATGACGTTGCCGCTGGCGATGTAGGTCGAGACGTTCTGCAGCGGTGTCCGCTCCGCCAGCAGAGCGCGCAGCTCGGCCATCGGCACGCGATTGCGGCCGGACACGTTCACCGCGCGCAGCAGCAGTGCGCAGCGCTGGACCGTCACCGGGCCCCTGAGCCCATCGAAGGGCTCTCGGCGAGCTCTGCCCCCGCGTGCGCCAGTTCGGCGAGGGCGGCCTCGCTGCTGTCCGCGCCGACGCCCGCCACCAGATCCGTGAGGATCCGCACGTGCACGCCGTGCGCGATGGCATCCAGAGCCGATGCCCGGACGCAGTGGTCGGTGGCGATGCCCACGACATCCGCTTCCGTCACGCCGTGCGCCGAGAGGATCTCGCCGACGGTCGAGCCGTCCTCCGCGGCGCCCTCGAACATCGAGTAGGCCGGGACGCCCTGCCCCTTGCGCACGTGATGCGTGATGGCATCCGTGACCAGCAGCGGATCGTACGCGGCTCCCTCGGTGTCGGCCACGCAGTGCGCCGGCCAGGAGTCCACGTAGTCGGGAGTCGCCGAGAAGTGACCGCCGTTGTCGCCGTCCGCGTCGTGCCAGTCCCGGGAGGCGATGACGACCGCGTAGTCCCCCGCATGGGCGGCGAGGAGATCGCTGATGCCGGATGCCACGGCATCCCCGCCCGCGACGGCGAGCGCCCCGCCCTCGGTGAAGTCGTTCTGCACGTCGACGATGAGAAGTGCTCTGCTCATGACTCGAGGGTACGCGGATGCTCCGCATCAGGCATCCGGTCGCCCGGTCGCCCGGTCGCCCGGTCGAGGATTTGACTTGCCCCGGGGGCTTGTTACGTTGGAGAGGCGGGCCGGACGCGCTCGCAGCGCCGCTGTCGTGTGCGCGCGCCCGCCCGATCAGGGCCTGAAAGCCCTGTCGCAGGTGCGCCATGACTGTGCCATGTCGTGGACAGCCGCTGATGCTCCTCCGGTCTCGTGCGAACGCGGATGTCGTTCGCGCATGCGCGCGTCACCTCGCTGGCAGAGGAGACGACTGCGCGCGTGCCCGCTGACGATCGGAACTGCATGCCGGCCTGCCTACCGCCCCTTCTCGCCACAGACGCCATCCTCGACTCCGGCCCACTGCTCGCCACCCTCCCCCAACGTTAGTTCGCTCTCCGCTTCCCCGATCCGGCACCGAAGCCGGTCCCTTCGACGAGAGAGACGAACATGGAAAATCTGCAAACCCTCGCAGGCCCGGTCGTGGTCCTGCTGATCCTGCTGTTCTTCGGCGGCAGCCTGTACATGTCGCTGCGCATCCGCAAGCGCACCGAGAACGCCGACGACTACATGACCGGCGGCGGCAAGATCGGATTCGGCATCTCCGCCGCCTCCATGACAGCCACCTGGATCTGGGCGTCATCGATGTACGCCTCCGCCACCTCCGGCTACACGTACGGCATCTCCGGGCCCATTCACTACGGCCTGTGGGGCGCTCTGATGATCCTCCTGATCTACCCCTTCGGCAGACGCATCCGCCAGGTCGCACCGAAGGCGCACACGATCGCCGAGGTGATGTTCGCTCGGCACGGCCGCTCCAGCCAGCTGATGCTGGCCGGATCCAACGTGCTCGGCAGCATCATCAGCCTCACCTCGAACCTCATCGCCGGTGGCGCGCTGATCTCGATGCTGTCGCCGTTCACGTTCAGCCAGGGCATCCTCGCGATCGGCGCGGGCGTGCTGCTGTACACACTGTGGTCGGGCTTCCGTGCGTCGGTGCTCACCGACTTCGCGCAGGTGTGCGCGATGCTGGGTGCGGTGGTCGTGATCATCCCGATCGTGTTCTTCGCCGCGGGCGGTCCGGGCCTGTTCGAGACCGGCGCTGCGAACCTCACCCCGCAGCAGGGCGACTTCTTCTCGTCCGACGCGTTCTTCAACCAGGGCGCGCCGTACATCGCCGCCGTGCTCGCCTACGCGATCGGCAACCAGACCATCGCGCAGCGTCTGTTCGCCGTGCGTGAGGACCTGATCAAGAAGACCTTCATCACCGCGACCTTCGGCTACGGCGCCACGATCATCGGCATCGGGATGCTCGGGGTCATCGCCCTGTACGCGGGCGTCTCCCCGGTCGGCGGCGATGTGAACAATCTCATCCCGCAGATGGCTGCGACCTACCTGTCGCCGCTGCTGCTGTGCGTGTTCTTCGTGATGATCATCGGCTCACTGTCCTCGACGGCGGATGCCGACCTGACGGCACTGTCCTCGATCGTGATGGCCGACATCTACGGGCAGAACCTCGCCGGAAAGAGGAATGCCAACCCGCGCACGATGGTGCTGGTCGGCAGGATCACGATGGTCGTCGCGATGGTCATCGGGCTCTACTTCGCCGGCAGCCAGTTCAACATCCTCGACCTGCTGGTGTTCGTGGGAGCCCTGTGGGGCGCGCTGGTGTTCCCTGTCATCGCGAGCTTCTACTGGAAGCGTGTGACCAACCTGGCGTTCTCGGTGTCCGTCGTCGTGGCACTCGCGGCGTTCCTGCCGGTCCGCTTCGAGTGGATCGACCTGACCGGCCCGATCGGTATCGTCTCCGACGTGCTGGCGACGATCGGGATCGGCGTGGTGCTGGGTCTCATGTCGTTCGGCTTCTTCGGCAAGCGGGTTGCCCTGATCGTGGGCATCGCCTCCACGGTCATCGCGAGCCCCTTCGCGATCGGCTTCCTGCACACGTATCCGGTGCTGTCCGGCTCGCTCATCGCGTACGCCGTATCGACGATCGTCTGCGTCGCCCTCACGCTGCCCAGCAAGAAGGAGGACTTCGACTTCGACCTGATCAAGCAGCGCACCGGCGACTTCGACTCCGTCGACACCGCCGAGCTCGACGCGGAACTGGTGGAGCTCACGGAAGCCGCCGCTGAGAACGAGAGGAGATGACATGGAACTGTCCACCGTCGCTCTGACCGCCTACGTGCTGGTCTGGCCCGTGGTCGTCGCGGGGGCGCTTTACATCATCGTCCGCGCCTTCATCAAGGAGGCCCGCGAGGCGAAGGCCGAGAACCGCAGCATCATCTGACGGGGCTCTTGTAGGACGAGAAAGGCCCGGGATGATGCATCCCGGGCCTTGCTGGAGCCACCTGTCAGGATTGAACTGACGGCCTTCCCATTACGAGTGGGATGCTCTACCACTGAGCTAAGGTGGCGTGCGCAGCGAACTGCGGCACGATCAATGATCCTACTACGACGACGTGGTGACCGCGAAACCGAGGTCCCGTCGTCACTCGCAGCGCAGCCCGTCGTTCGGGACCGTCCCGTCGATCAGGAACGACTCGACCGCGGTGTCGACGCAGCGATTGCCCTTGTTGTAGCCGGTGTGCCCTTCGCCGACCCGGGTGACCAGCACGCCGTTGTCGAGCTGCTCCGCCAGAGCCTTCGACCACGCGTACGGGGTGGCGGGGTCATTGGTGGTTCCGACGACGACGATCGGCCCGGAACCGGATGCGGCGATCGGCTCTCGCACGCCGACGGGCGGGTACGGCCACACCTCGCAGGGATCCGGCGCCTGCCAGTACGGGGCGAACGTCGGCGCCGTCTTCTCGATCTCCTTGATCGTGGCGTCCTCGGCGGCCTTGTCGTCCTCGACCGGATAGTCCATGCAGTTGTAGGCGCGGAACGCCTCGGCGGTGTTGTCGATGTAGTTCCCGTCGGGACCGCGGCTGTTGTACTGGTCGGCCAGCGCCATCATCACCGACGGGTCGCCCTGCAGCACTGCGGTGATCCCCTGGGTGAGGTACTGCCAGCTCTGCTCGCTGTACATCGCGGTGATGGTTCCGGTGACCATCGTGTCGACGGTCAGCACGCGCCCGTCGCTGTTCTTCAGCGGTGTGCGCGAGATGCTCGCCAGCAGCGCCCGGAAGTCGGACAGCGCCTCGTCGACCGTGCCGTTGAACGGGCAGTCCTGAGTGGTGAGGCAGTTCTCGAGGTAGGCGCGCAGCGCCGACTCGAACCCGGCCGCCTGCGTGGCACCCACCTGGAGCCCCGGCACGGACGGGTCGAGCGCGCCGTCCAGCACCAGACGCTGGGCGCGCTCGGGGTACAGCTTCGCGTACGTGGCTCCGAGGAACGTGCCGTAGGAGTAGCCGAGGTAGTTGAGCGTCGTGTCCCCGAGCACGCCGCGGATCAGATCCATGTCGCGGGCGGAGTTCACGGTGGTGACGTGCGGCAGGATGCCGCTGCTGTTCGCCTCGCACGCCTCGGCGAAGGTCTTGTTGCGGGCGGTCAGTGCCGCCTCCCACGCGGGGGTGTTGCGCGGCTCGTCGACCACGCCGTAGTTGTACTCGTCCATCGCCTTCGCGTCGAGGCAGGCCACGGCGGTGGAGCGGCCCACGCCCCGCGGGTCGAACCCGATCACGTCGAAACTCTTGATCAGGTCCTCGCCGACGGCATAGGTGAGGCTGTCGGCCACGAAATCGTAGCCGCTCGCGCCGGGTCCGCCGGGGTTGATCAGCAGGGACCCCTGAGCCTTGCCCGTGGCCTGATGGCGAACGATCGCGAGGGAGATGTCCCCGTCGGCGGGCTTCTCCCAGTCCAGCGGGGCGGTGACCTCGGTGCAGTCGAGCCCTGCTCCGCAGGAGGACCAGTCCAGCTTCTGCGTGTAGTACGACATCAGCTCAGGAGGCACGCCGGTGGCATCCGGTGTGCGCGTCACCGAGGGAGATGCCTCCGGGATCTGGGCGTACAGGCAGCCGGACAGGGCGACGGATGCCACCGCCAGTCCGGCCAGCACGGCGAGGATTCGGCGCAGGCTGCGCGGTGCTCGGGAGATCACGGGGTCCTTCCGCTGGAGATGGTCACCAGAAGACTCTCGGTCGCCAGCAGCGGCGACACGTTGCGCTGCAGCGTCTCACGGGTGTCGGAGATGGCGTCCAGGGCGATGAGTGTGCGCTCGACCGGCCAGGCGGCGGCGAGGGCGGCGAGGTCGGCCTGCAGTTCGCTGTTGATCAGTGCGTCGTCGCGGTCGAACTGCAGCATGATGACGTCGCGATACATCGACTGCAGGTCGGTGAGGACCCGGTCGATGCCGTCGCGCAGACTGCGGGTCGCGCGCTTCTTCTGATCGTCTTCGAGCGCCGAGAGCTGGGAGCGCAGCGCGGGCGGCACTGCCTGCCCCTCGGCGACCCCGACCGTGCGCAGCAGGCTGGCGCGCTCGGCGGCATCGCGCTCGGCGGTGAGCGTCTTGGCGTCGTCGGTCGCCGCCTGGATGATGTGTCCGGCCACCTCGACGGCGGTGCCGACGCCACGCACGCCCAGTACGGCGCGCAGGGTCTCGTCCCGGCGGCGGCGGGCACCCTCGTCGGTGGCGAGGCGCTGCGCCATGCCGATGTGGCGCTGCGCATGGCGGGCGGCCTGCTCGGCGGTCGCCTCGTCGATCCCTGTGCGCAACGCGATCAGGCGTGCCACGTCGGCGACTTCGGGCTCGCGCAGGCGCACTGCGCGCACGCGGGAGCGGATCGTGGGCAGCAGGTCGGCCTCGCTGGGAGCGCAGAGCACCCAGACCGTGTTCTCGGGCGGCTCCTCGAGCGCCTTCAGCAGCACGTTGGAGGTGCGCTCGACCATGCGATCGGCGTCCTCGACGACGATCACCCGGTAGCGGCCCGCGGACGGCGCGAAGTAGGAGCGCTCGACCAGGGAACGCGCTTCGGCGATGGTGATGATGATCTTGTCGGTGCGCAGCGCGGTCAGATCCGGATGCGTGCCTGCGAGCACCTGGCGCATGGCGTTCTCATCGTCCGGATGATCGGCGATGAGGGCCGCGGCGAAGGCATAGGCGAGCGTCGAGCGCCCCGATCCGGGCGGGCCGGTGATCAGCCAGGCATGCGACAGCGCAGCGGGATCGGACGCGGCCTGACGCAGGGTCTGCACGGCGGCATCCTGCCCCCACACGTCGGACCACGGGAAGGGCGCGGTCAGGGCGGCGGTCATGGTCTCCAGCCTAACCGCGCGGTCGACATCCGCTCTCCCCGTTCGAGGGTCGCGCAGACCGTCAGAGCAGACCCGCGACGCGCGCGCGGATCAGCACCGCGAGGTCGTCGGGATCGAGGGTCGCGTCGACGACGAGGAAGCGCTGCGGCTCGGCGGCGGCCAGAGCCAGGAACGCCTCGCGCACCCGGGCGTGGAAGTCCGCTTTCTCGGCCTCGAGGCGGTCGAACGGCTTGTCGTCCGCGTCGAGACGCTGCCGCGCGAGCATCGGGTCGATGTCGAGCAGCACGGTCAGGTCGGGCAGCGCGCCGTCGGCGGCCCACAGTGACAGGTCCCGCACCTGCTGGGCATCCAGCACCCGACCGGCGCCCTGGTAGGCGACCGAGGAGTCGAGGTAGCGGTCCTGGATGACGACGTCGCCGCGCTCCAGCGCCGGGCGGATGACCGTGGCGACGTGGTGCGCGCGGTCGGCCGCGTACAGCAGCGCTTCGGCGCGCGGGGCGATGTCGCCGCGGTGATGCAGCACGATGTCCCGCACCAGCACGCCGACCTCCGAGCCACCGGGCTCACGGGTGCGCACGACGGCGCGTCCGCGGTCGGCGATCCACTCGGCGAGCAGCGCGGCCTGGGTCGACTTGCCCGAGCCGTCGCCGCCCTCGAACGTGATCCAGAGGCCCTCGGTCACGACCTCGCCTTGGCGGCGTTCGCGGCCCGCGTTGCGGCGGCCTTCTTCGCTGCGGCGGAGCGGGCGGCGGCCTTCTCGGCATCCGTCTTCGTCGCCGCCGACTTCGATGCCGCCTTCTTCGCCGGAGCCCTCTTCGCCGGAGCCTTCTTGGCGGCGGTCTTCGTGGGGGCCTTATTCGCCGGAGCTTTCTTGGCGGCACCGCGCTTGGGAGCCGGGCCCTTGGCGCGCTTGTCGGCGAGCATCTGCACGGCGATCTCGAAGGTGATGTCGTCGGGCGTCTGACCGCGCGGGATCGTCACGTTCGTCACACTGTCGGTGACGTAGGCGCCGAAGCGGCCGTCGCGGATGCGGATCGGCTTGCCGCTGACCGGATCGGCCTCGAACTCCTTGAGAGCGCTCGATGCCTTGCGGGCGCCGTACTTCGGTTGCGCGTAGATCTCGAGTGCCTTCTCGAGCGTGACGTCGAAGATCTGCGATTCGCTCTCCAGCGACCGCGAGTCAGCGCCCTTCTTCAGGTACGGTCCGAAGCGGCCGTTCTGGGCGGTGATCTCCTCGCCGGACTCCGGGTCGGCGCCGACCACGCGCGGCAGGCTGAGCAGCTGCAGCGCGGTGTCGAGGTCGATGGTGTCGACCGACATGGAGCGGAAGAGGGATGCGGTGCGCGGCTTGGGCGCGGCATCCTTCTTGGTGCTCTTCTTCTTGGCCGGCGCGTCCACGACCTCACCGGTGGCGGTGTCGACCGCGGCGTCCTCCTCGGACACCGGGTCGTTCTCCTGCACGTACGGACCGAAGCGGCCGTCCTTGACGACGATCACCTTGCCGTTCTCGGGGTTCTCGCCCAGCACGCGGTCGCCGGCGACGGGAGCGTCGATCAGCTCCTGCGCCTTCTCGGCGGTCAGCTCGTCGGGAGCAAGGTCCTCCGGCACGTTGACGATGCGCGGCTTGTCGTCGGGGTTCGCCGGGTCGGCGACCTCCAGGTAGGGACCGTACTTTCCGAAGCGGAGCGTCGCGGTGTCGGTGATGGGGGTGGAGTTCAGCGCGCGCGCGTCGATCTCGCCGAGGTTGTCGACGACCTGCCGCAGTCCGACGTGCGAGTCCGAGCCGTAGTAGAACGACTTCAGCCATTCCACCCGGTTCTGCTCGCCGCGGGCGATCGCGTCGAGGTCGTCCTCGAGGGCTGCCGTGAAGTCGTAGTCGATCAGATCGGCGAAGTGCTGCTCGAGCAGGCGCACGACGCTGAAGGACAGCCAGGTCGGGACCAGCGCCTGACCGCGCTTGATGGCGTAGCCGCGGTCGATGACGGTTCCGATGATGCTCGCGAAGGTCGAGGGGCGGCCGATGCCGTGCTCCTCGAGCGCCTTCACCAGCGAGGCCTCCGTGTAGCGGGGCTTCGGAGCGGTGCGGTGGCCCTTGGCCGTGGCATCCGACATCGCCAGCTCGTCGCCGACGGCGACGGCGGGCAGCGACTGGTTCTCGGCGGAGTCCTGCGCGTTGCGCTTCTCGTCGCGTCCTTCTTCGTAGGCCTCGAGGAAGCCCTTGAAGGTGTAGACGGTTCCGGATGCCGTGAACTCGACCTTCTTGCCGTCGGCGACGGTCTCCAGCGTCACCGTGGTGGTCTCGTACTTCGCATCCGACATCTGGCTGGCGACGGTGCGCTTCCAGATCAGGTCGTAGAGGCGCTGCTCGTCGCGGTCGAGAGAGGAGGAGACGGATGCCGGGGTGCGGAACGTCTCACCAGACGGGCGGATCGCCTCGTGCGCCTCCTGCGCGTTCTTGCTCTTGGACTTGTACACGCGCGGCTTCAGCGGCACGGCGGCATCGCCGTACAAGGCCACGGCCTGGCTGCGCGCGGCCTGGACGGCCTGCGTGCTCAGCGAGACCGAGTCCGTTCGCATATAAGTGATGTACCCCTTCTCGTACAGGCGCTGGGCGGCGCTCATCGCCTGCTTGGCGCTCATCGAGAGCTTGCGCCCGGCCTCCTGCTGCATGGTGGAGGTGGTGAACGGCGCATAGGGGCTGCGGGTGCCGGGCTTGGCCTCGACCTTGCTGACCGTCGCGGCACCGGCCTCGTCGATGGCCGCGGCGAGCGCGGTGGCATCGGCTTCACTGAGCACGACGACGGCCTTCTTGAGCGCACCGGTGTCGGTGAAGTCGGTGCCACGGGCGAGCTGACCGCCGTCGACGCGCACCAGGCGCACGCCGAAGGCCTGCCCGGTCGCGGATGCCGAGGCTTCGACATCCCAGTACTCGGCGGAGACGAACGCCATGCGCTCGCGCTCACGGTCGACGATCATGCGGGTGGCGGCGGACTGCACGCGGCCGGCGGACAGACCCGACTTGACCTTGTACCAGAGCACGGGCGAGATGTCCCAGCCGTACAGGCGGTCGAGGATGCGGCGGGTCTCCTGTGCGTCGACGAGCGCCAGGTCGAGTTCCCGCGTGCGGCCGACAGCGGCCTGGATCGCGTCCTTGGTGATCTCGTGGAAGACCATGCGCTTGACGGGGACCTTGGGCTTGAGGGTCTCCAGCAGATGCCAGGCGATCGCCTCGCCTTCGCGGTCCTCATCGGTAGCGAGCAGGACCTCGTCGGCGGTCTTGACGGCGCGACGCAGTTCGGCGACGGTCTTGGTCTTGCGATCCGAGACCACGTAGTAGGGGTCGAAGTCGTTCTCGACGTCGATGGAGTACTTCCCGTACGCCTGCTTGTCGGCGGCGGGGATGTCCTTCTTGTCGGCGAGATCGCGGATGTGCCCGACGGAGCTCAGCACTTCGTAGCCGTCGCCGAGGTATCCCTGAATCGATCGCATCTTCGTCGGGGACTCGACGATGACGAGCTTCTTGCCTTGTGCCAAGAGTGCGTCCTTTCTCCGAAGCACACCATACACACCGCACTCCAGGAGCGGACACAGCGTCGGGGGACGGTGTCGTCGGGGAGAGGTCTGCGGTGAGCGGAAATCGCGTCAGCCCTCGGGTTGCCCAGCTCGGGCGCGGGAGACGGCGACGAGACCAGCGTACGCGGTACGGACCTCCACCGTCGCCGTGAGGCCGCGCACCGTGCATGCAGCCACGGTCGCGCCGGAAGCCGCAGCGACTCGGACCGCCAGACCGCAGGGATCCTCGTCGGTGATCACGGCGCCGGATGCCGCGTCGGCCGCCGCGAGAGCTGCCGCATCCGCCGCGCCGGCGGTCCGCTGCGCCGTGACGGCCGCACCGCCGACGGCCGCCAGTCCCAGCGAGAGGGTCGCGGCCACCGTCAGGACGCCGGCGGCGAGCGCGGTTCCTGCCATCAGATGGACTCCTTTCTCTCAAGACCTCGTCGGCCCCACCCGGGTTCACAGGCCGCCCGACAGGGCGCAGCTCTGCGCGTGCAGCGGGATGCTGATGAGCCGGCCGACCCGGAAGTCGGCGGATGCCGTGACGCAGACCAGGTCGCCGGCCTCGCGGGACGCCATCCGTGCATCGTGGACCGCGTGAACGACGCCGGCCGCGCGGGAGGGGGCCTCGCCTCGACCGAGCAGTCTGGCGGCATCGGCCGCGGCATCCTGCAGGCCGACCTGCGTGGCCGCGGCACCGAGCGCGCCGACGCCCAGCAGCAGCGCGAGCACGACCGCGGGCAGGGCGACCGCGAGCTCGGCGGCGACGGATCCCCGATCACCGCCGAGCCGGACGCTGAGCCCGCGAGCGAGGCGTCCGCACCGGGCCGCTCGCATCAGGACACCGTCAGTGCCCGCCGGATGAGGTCGGTGAGGATGCCCCGCACCTCGTCGGATCGCATGATCACCACCAGCAGTCCCGCGAAGGCGACGGCCGCCATCGTGGTGATCGCGTACTCCGCCGTCGCGGCGCCGGTCTCATCGGCGAACAGCCGTGCGGCGCGTCTGCGGGTGAGCGGTGGCAGGTCGTTCTCTTCCATGTGCTTCTTCTTTCTTTCGGGGACGCTTCTCGTCCCGGGGCTGGGGCAGGTTCAGATGGGCAGGGGCGTGGAGCCGAGCACGCTGAGCATCAGCGGCGCGACGCCGAGCAGCAGGAACGCGGGCAGGGTGCAGGCGCCCAGCGGGAGCAGCAGCTTCGATGACAGACGAGCGGCACGGATGCGTCCCTGTACGCGCGCTTCCTGCCGCAGCCGGGCAGCCGACGCGCGCAGCAGCGAGCCCGCAGGCACTCCCGCACTGCGGGAGAGCTCGAGCACCGCCTGGGTCGTGGTGACGTCATCGATCAGCTCGGCGGTGCACTGCTCCACCAGGCGCAGCGCCCGCGGCATCCCCGCGCCTCCGGAGAGCGCGACGGCGACGAGGTCGGCGCGCATTCCGGGCGTGCCGACACGCGGCTGGGCAGTGCGCACCATCCGCCCCGTCCACCACCGCGCGATCAGAACCAGCGCCAGTCCGACGATCACGCACGCGGTGCCGAACGGGTTGGTGACGAGGACGCCGATCGTGTCGAAGCCGAGCGCGAAGCCGAGCAGCAGTCCCGCGAACGGCAGCCAGAGCAGCAGCCGTGCGGTGCCCGCCGGCTCGGCGAGCGCGATGCGCACATCATCGGCCGCGGATGCCGCGTCCTGCATCGATTCCGCGAGCGAGCCCAGCACCTCCGCCAGAGGCGCGCCGACGACCGTGGCGATCTCCCAGGCCGCGGCGACATCCTTCCAGGCGCCGCCCTCTGCATCGAGAGCGCCGGCGAGCTCGACACCGTCCGCGCAGCGCTCGACGACGCGCACGGCGACCGGTTCGCCCGCATCCGCGAGGTGTCGCCAGGCGGCAGGAGGTCGCGTCCCCGCCTGCAGCAGCACGGCCAGCATGCGCACGGTCGCGGCGGCATCCGCGGCGTCAGTCCCGGCATCCGGCACCCGCCGGCGCAGCCCCCTCACCACGGCGCCACCTCCTCGATGCCGAGGCGGTCGTCGGCGAGGACGAACCTGCCGGCGTGCGCGATGCGCCGTCGCCCGTCGGAGGAGCGCTCCAGGTGCAGCACGATCGTGAAGGCGCTGACCACCTGGCGCGCCAGCGCCGTGGCATCCATGCCCGCCAGGGCACCCAGCGCCTCCAATCGCGCGGGGACATCGACCAATCCGCTGGCGTGCAGCGTGCCGGCTCCGCCGTCATGTCCGGTGTTCAGAGCGGTCAGCAGTTCACGCACCTCCTCGCCTCGGCACTCACCGACCACGAGCCGGTCCGGGCGCATGCGCAGCGATTCGCGCACGAGCATCGCGAGGGTGATCCGGCCCGCGCCCTCGAGGTTCGGCTGCCGGGCCTCGAGCGCGACGTGATGCGGATGCCGCGGCCGCAGCTCGGCGACATCCTCGATCGTGACGATGCGCTCCCCCGGACCCGTCTCCGACAGCAGCGCCGCGAGCAGGGTGGTCTTGCCCGTGCCGGTGCCTCCGGTGATGAGGATGTTCGCACGCTCGGCAACCAGCCTGCCGAGCCACGCGCGCTGCGCCGGTGAGAACGTTCCCGATCGCGCGAGCGCGTCCAGATCGGCCCCCAGCACGCGCGGCACGCGGATGGAGAGCGCCGTGCCCGACGTGGCGATCGGCGCGAGGACGGCGTGCACGCGGATGCCGTCGTCCAGTCGCACGTCCACGCAGGGTGACTGGTCGTCCAGGTGCCGGCCTCCGGCGCCCACCAGGGCGACCGCGAGATCGCGCACCTCCCGCTCGGAGGCACGCCAGTCCGGGATCTGCTCGGCTCCCGCTCCTCGGTCGACGAAGAGCCCCTGCGTGCCGTTGACGAAGATGTCGGTGACGCGCTCGTCGCGCACGTGCTCGGCGAGCGCACCGAAGGCCGGGTCGACGGCCATCGGCGCCGACGCGTCGGGCGCGCGGCCCACGGCGGAGCGAGGACGGAGGACGAACGGATCTGGCATGCCACGACGGTAGGTCGTCGTGCGGACGCCGCGGAGCACTGTTCCCGGCGCCTGTGGACAAGCCGGCAGGATCCACCGCGGTGCAGGAGGAATGCCCGCATCCGGCGCACAGACCTCGGGGATGCGAAAGGGCGGCACCTCACGGGGGGAATGAGATGCCGCCCACGCGCGCGCCGCGCAAAGGGGTATCGGGCGCGCTGAAGCCGGAATAAGATTCGGCTGAGGTCAGTGTATGCACGCGGGATGGACGACGCAAACGAGACGCACTACCGACTTTCGGCGGTAGGCCCGGCACGTGGCATCCGACTAGATTCGCCGTGTCACGGACGCGCCCCCACGCGTCCACCAGCCCGCGCAAAGGAGCGAAGTGCCATGAGCAGCCAGATCGACCACCTCCTCGATGAGTCGCGGAAGTTCCCGCCGTCCGAGGAGTTCGTCGCCCAGACCATCGACGACCCGGCGCTGTACGAGCGCGCCGCTGCGGACCGCGAGGCCTTCTGGGGCGAGCAGTCCCGCGACCTGCTCGCATGGAGCAAGCCGTTCACGCAGGTCCTCGACTGGACGAACCCGCCGTTCGCGAAGTGGTTCGACGACGGCGAGCTGAACGTCGCCTACAACTGCCTGGACCGCCACGTGGAGGCCGGCAATGGCGACCGCGTCGCCATCCATTGGGAGGGTGAGCCGGGCGACTCCCGCAGCATCACCTACGCCGAGCTCACCGACGAGGTCAAGCGCGCCGCGAACGTGCTCACGGACCTCGGCATCGGCCAGGGCGACCGCGTCGCGATCTACCTGCCGATGATCCCCGAGGCCGTCATCTCCATGCTGGCCGTCGCACGTCTCGGCGCCATCCACTCCGTCGTGTTCGGCGGTTTCAGCGCCGACAGCCTGCGCTCGCGCATCGACGACGCCGGCGCCAAGCTGGTGATCACGGCCGACGGCGGCTGGCGCAAGGGCAAGGTCTCCGCGCTCAAGCCCGCCGTGGATCAGGCGCTCAGCGACCGCAACGGCGAGGGCGAGCAGCAGAGCGTCGAGCATGTGCTCGTCGTCAAGCGCGGCGACAACGAGGTCGACTGGACCGAGGGCCGCGACATCTGGTGGCACGACGCGGTTCCGGCGGCATCCGCCGAGCACGAGCCGCAGTCCTTCCCCGCAGAGAACCCGCTGTTCATCCTCTACACCTCCGGCACGACCGGAAAGCCCAAGGGCATCCTGCACACCACCGGCGGCTACCTGACACAGGCTGCGTTCACCCACAAGTACGTGTTCGACCTGCATCCGGAGTCCGACGTGTTCTGGTGCACGGCCGACATCGGCTGGGTCACCGGACACTCCTATGTCGCGTACGGCCCGCTGGCCAACGGCGCGACCCAGCTGATGTACGAGGGCACTCCGGATGCACCTCACCCGGGTCGCTGGTGGGAGCTGATCGAGAAGTACGGCGTGACGATCTTCTACACCGCGCCGACCGCGATCCGCTCGTTCATGAAGCTCGGCCGCCAGATCCCGCAGAAGTTCGACCTGTCCAGCATCCGCCTGCTCGGCTCGGTGGGCGAGCCCATCAATCCGGAGGCGTGGATGTGGTACCGCGAGGTGATCGGCGCGAACAGCGCACCGATCGTCGACACGTGGTGGCAGACCGAGACCGGCGCGATGATGGTGTCGGCGCTGCCGGGAGTCACGGCCACCAAGCCGGGATCCGCGCAGGTGGCCATCCCCGGCATCTCGATCGATGTCACCGACGACGACGGCAACGAGGTCGGCAACGGCAACGGCGGCCTGCTGGTGATCACCGAACCCTGGCCCGCCATGCTGCGGGGGATCTGGGGCGATCCGGAGCGCTTCAAGGAGACCTACTGGGAGAAGTTCCAGGACAAGGGCTACTACTTCGCCGGTGACGGTGCTCGGCTGGACGAGGACGGCGACCTGTGGCTGCTCGGCCGCGTCGACGACGTGATGAACGTGTCGGGCCACCGCCTGTCGACCACCGAGATCGAGTCGTCGCTGGTGGCGCACGAGGCCACCGCCGAGGCCGCGGTCGTCGGAGCCGCGGACGAGACCACCGGCCAGGCCGTGGTGGCATTCGTGATCATCAAGCAGAGCTACCTCGACGAGCACTCCCCCGAGGGCCTGACTGCCCTGCTGCGGGCGTGGGTCGGGGAGCAGATCGGCCCGATCGCACGCCCCCGTGACGTGTACATCGTGGGCGAGCTGCCCAAGACCCGCTCGGGCAAGATCATGCGCCGCCTGCTGCGCGACGTCGCGGAGGGCCGTGAGGTCGGCGACACGACGACGCTTGCCGACACCCTGGTGATGAGCACGATCTCGAAGCAGGTCAAGTAGGCAGACGCGAACTGCCAGCGCGCGCCGAAGTCGCAGGCTGGATCAGAAATGCACCCCGGAATACGTTCCGGGGTGCATTTTTGATCCACGCCGACGGCGTGAAGGTGAGTTCAGGCGAGGATGAAGGTGACCTCGACCTCGACCGGGGTGTCCAGCGGCAGCACTGCGACACCGACTGCGGCACGGGCGTGCTTGCCGGCGTCGCCGAAGATCTCGCCGAGCACCTCGCTGGCGCCGTTGACGACGCCGGGCTGGCCGGTGAAGGCGGGATCGGATGCCACGAAGCCGCCCACCCGCAGCACACCGGCGATGCGGTCGACGCCGCCGGCCGCAGCCGCCGCAGCCGCCAGTGCGTTCAGTGCGCAGGTGCGGGCGTAACCCTTGGCGGCATCCGCGTCGACCTCGGCGCCGACCTTCCCGGTCTCCGGCAGGGCGCCGCCGACGAAGGGCAGCTGGCCGGAGGTGTAGACGAGTCCGCCGTGCACGACGGCCGGCACATAGGCGGCGACCGGGGCGGCGACGGCGGGAAGCTCGATGCCGAGCTCCTCCAGGCGGGTGGCGATGCTCACTTGCTGTCTCCCTCGAACTGGCGTGATGCTTCTGCGGCTGCGGCGAGGCCGGCGTTGGTCGCCTGATCGGTCGTGGCGGGGCGCTTGAGATAGGCGACCAGGCCGCCCTCCGGGCCCTGCACCACCTGGACGAGCTCCCAGCCCTGCTTTCCCCAGTTGTTGAGGATCGCGGCGGTGTTGTGGATCAGCAGCGGGGTGGTCAGATACTCCCACGTGGTCATGGCACTCCTGCGGGTCGACGAGGGCGCAGCGGATGCCGCCCATCGAGGCTTCTATTCAGGGAAATCCCTTAGCATCAAGCGTATGCCTCAAAAGAATCGCACGGTGAAGGGCGTCCTCGGCGGGCTGCTGGGCCTGGTCGGCCTGAGCGCAGTCGCCGGTGTGCTGGCGACCGCCGCTGTCACTCCCGCCATCGCCATCGCGGGCGTGTCCGGATCCCAGGCGCTCTCGATCTTCGAGAACCTGCCCGACAGCCTCACCCCCGGGACGCCGATGGAGCCGACCGTGGTCTACGGGACGGGCGAGGACGGCAAGCCGTTCGAGCTGGCGAAGTTCTACGACCAGAACCGCGTGCCGGTCACGTTCGACCAGGTCTCGCCGCTGCTGTACGACGCCGTGCTCTCCAGTGAGGACAAGAGCTTCTACGAGCACGGTGGGGTGAACCTCGGCGCCACGGTCAAGGCCGTCGTCGACAACCTGCGCCAGACCTCGTCTCGCGGCGCCTCGACGATCAGCCAGCAGTTCGTCAAGAACGTGCTGATCCAGCAGTGCGAACAGGACGCCAAGCCGGGTGATGGCTACGAGGCCGAGCTCGCGAAGTGCTGGACCGATGCCACCAATGCGAAGGGCGCCGATGGCGTGGAGCGCAAGCTGCAGGAGATGCGCTACGCGATCCAGATCGAGAAGGACTTCTCGAAGAACGATATCCTGCTGGGGTACCTGAACGTCGCCAACTTCGGCGGTCAGACCTATGGCATCGAGGCGGCGGCGAACTATTACTTCGGCACCACCGCCAAGAATCTCGCGCTCGACCAGGCCGCCACCCTGGCCGGTATGGTGCAGAATCCGAATCGCTTCCGCTTCGACAAGAAGACCGGCACCTGGACCGACAGCACCGGCAAGGTGCGCAACACCGAGGAAAGCGGCTACGCCGACACCAAGCTGCGTCGCAACTACGTGCTCGACCGCATGCTCAAGGACGGCAAGATCACCAAGCAGCAGCACGACGATGCCGTGGCCCTGCCCATCTCACCGAACATCCATCCGACCACGCAGGGGTGCGGCGGCGCCGGCGACCAGGCCTACTTCTGCCAGTACGCCACATCGATCATCAAGAGGGACCCTGCCTTCGGCAAGACGTCTGCAGAGCGTCGCGACATGCTCCAGCGTGGCGGCCTGAAGATCTACACCTCGCTCGACATGCGCGTGCAGAAGCCTGCCGTCGAGGCCATGCACAAGCGCGTGCCCGCCAAGATGGAAGGCATCGTGCTCGGCGGCGCCGGCGTATCCATCGAGGCCAACACGGGTCGCATCCTCGCGATCGCTCAGAACACATCGTTCAACGAATCGGCGGGCGCAAGCCTGGCCAACGGGCAGTCGTCGCAGGTGTTCGCCGCCGACAAATACCATTCGGGTGGCTCGGGATTCGGTCCCGGCTCGACATACAAGCTGTTCACCCTGCTGCAGTGGCTGGAGGACGGCCATTCCGTCAACGAGGTGCTCGATGGACGGGTTCGCAACTTCGGGAAGTTCTCGCAATGCGGCGGCACCTACACCCAGACCGAAGTGGTCGGCAACTTCGGCCAGGGTCGGGGCTCGGTCAGCAACGTGCGGCGTTTCACCGCCGCATCGCTGAACACCGGATTCCTGGCGATGGCCCAGCAGCTCGACCTGTGCGACATCAACAAGATGGCTAAGCGCCTGGGCGTGCACTGGGGCGACGGCGGCGACGTGACCACCTACGGACTCGACGGGAACAACGTGCTGAAGGACTCCGTGAAGGACGGCGTCCACACCGACGCGAACGACCCGTTCCCGACGGTGCTCGGTTCTAAGTCCATCGCGCCGATCCAGATGGCCGGGGCGTACGCCACGGTGGCCAACAAGGGCATCTTCTGCGAGCCGCGTGCACTCGACAAGATCATCGGAGCGGATGGCGAGGAGATGGATCTGCCGAAGACCAGCTGCACGCAGGTCATCTCTCCCGAGGTCGCCGCGACTGCTGCCTTCGCTCTGCGCGGTGTGATGGAGGGCGGTACGGGCGCGGGCGCCAACCCGAACGACGGCACCCAGGTGATCGGCAAGACCGGTACGGCCGAGCTGGAGCACACCATGCTCGTCGAGTCGAGCTCGAGGGTGGCGACCGCTGTCTGGGTCGGAAACGTCACCGGCCAGAAGGCGCTGAGGGATTTCCAGGCGAACGGTACCCGGCTCAACAACATCCGGTACCCGCTCGCACGCGACCTTCAGCGCGCCGCCGACCGCTTCTACCCCGCCGAACGGTTCCCCGCCCCGGACAAGAACCTCACGCGGAATGTCCTGAAGGAACTGCCGAGCGTCATCGGCAAGTCCGTCGAAGAGGCGACGACCATCATCGAGGATGCCGGTTTCTCCGTGCAGCTCGGCACCCCCGTCGACAGCACGGTCGCAGCCGGCCTGGTCGCCGAGCAGACTCCGGGCGCAGGCAGCGTTCCCGGCGGCACCACGGTCACTCTGATGCCGAGCACGGGCAAGGCACCCGCGCCCCCTTCCGTCAAGGTACCGAACGTCACCGGGGCGAAGTTCTCCCAGGCGAAGAAATCCCTTGAGGATGCCGGGCTCTCGGTGGACGGCGCAGGATGCAAGGGCGGCGATGACGTGACAGGACAGAACCCGGGAGCGGACTCCGAGGTCCCGGCCGGGACGAAGATCATGCTCGTCTGCGGAGACGGGCATTGACCTCTGACCGGTCAGCACACCCGGCCCTCATCGCGCTCGGCGCGGTGGGGGCCGCTGGTGCTGCTGCGGCTGTGTGGGGCATCGGCATCGAGCGCTATCTGTTCACGGTCCGGGAGGTGACGGCCCCTGCGCTCACCCCGGGAAGCCGTCCGATCCGCGTACTGCACCTGTCGGACGCGCACATGGCGCCCTGGCAGCATCGCAAGCAGGACTGGTTGGCCTCGCTCGCAGAGCTCGAGCCCGACCTGGTCGTGAACACAGGTGACAATCTGGGCCACCGGGACGGGCTGGTCGGCATCCGTCGGGCTTTCGCTCCTCTCGCGGGCATCCCGGGTGTCTTCGTGCACGGCTCGAACGACGTGCAGGCGCCCTCGCCCCGCAATCCGCTGAAGTACTTCGGCGGGCCATCTCAGAAGCACCGTGAGCCCGAACTTCTGGACACGGATGCGATGGACGACTTCTTCACCGCGGAGCTCGGCTGGCAGGGCCTGAACAACGCCGCGGCGCGCCTGGACGTCGCCGGGAACACTGTCGACCTCTTCGGCGTCGATGACGCGCACCGCGACTGGGATGAGCTGGACGTGCTGCCCGATGCACTGGCCGGGCTCGGGTCTCGCCCGTCCGATGCATCCGTCCTGGGCGTGACGCACGCACCCTACCAGCGGGTGCTGAACCGGTTCGTGGATTTCGGAGCGGATGCCGTCTTCGGCGGCCACACCCACGGCGGCCAGGTCTGCCTTCCCGGCTACGGGACGATCGTCGCGAACTGCGACATCCCTCTCAAGCAGGCCAAGGGGTTGAGCACCTGGAGCCATGGCGGGCGCACCGTGCCGCTGAATGTGAGCGCCGGATGCGGGCATTCGATCTACGCGCCGGTGCGCTTCGCCTGCCGTCCTGAGGCGACGCTGCTCACGCTGACGGCGCGGTCGGCCTGATCGCACGCGTCGATTCGGAGTTGCGGCCCGCGACATGTAGACTCGAACGGTTGCAACAGCGGGGTGTGGCGCAGCTTGGTAGCGCGCTTCGTTCGGGACGAAGAGGCCGCAGGTTCAAATCCTGTCACCCCGACCGCATACGCAGAAGGACCCGCCCTCCAGGGCGGGTCCTTCTGCGTATGCGCGAGCGATTACAGCGGGGCCCCGCCGCGCAGGAGGCTCCGCCCGCCGCCGAACACCCGACGCAACGAGTCTCCATGACGAGCGGCGGGTGGAGGGCGCGGTGGGGACGCACCCCGTCGCAAGACGGTCTACAAGGGGAGCCGCGCCAGCGGCGAGACGTCCCGAGCCCTCCGCGATGCCGCGAAGCGGCGAGCACCCACCCTCCCGCCCACCCCTGCACCGGGCGAACGGATGCCGGCGCAGGTGCAGCCTCCGAGGCCCCCTCGCCATCCCCACAGCCCCCTCCGATATCCTGAATTCATCATGACGACACCTCGCCTGGTCGCCTTCGACCTCGATGACACGCTCGCGCCTTCCAAGGCACGGATCGATGCCCGTATCGCCGGCCTGCTGCTGGCTCTGCTGCAGCGCGTGGAGGTCGCCATCATCTCGGGCGGCAATGAGGACCAGTTCCGCACGCAGGTGATCGCGCAGCTGGCCGACGCGGCAGCATCCGATCTGTCCCGGCTGCATCTGCTGCCCACGTGCGGCACTCGCTACCTGCGTCATGACGGGGCCGGTTTCAGCGCCGTCTACGCACACGATCTGACGGATGACGAGAAGTCGGCCGCGCTCACCGCCCTGCGCGAGGAGGCCGAACGTCTGGGCCTGTGGGAGAGCGAGCCGTGGGGCGAGATCCTCGAGGACCGCGGTTCGCAGATCACGTTCTCGGCCCTCGGCCAGCAGGCGCCGGGCGAGGCGAAGCACGCCTGGGATCCTGATGGCGCGAAGCGCACTCTGCTGCGCGATGCCGTCGCGGCGCGCCTGCCCGGTCTCGAGGTGCGCTCGGGCGGCTCCACCTCGATCGACATCACGAGCGCGGGGATCGACAAGGCGTTCGGCATGCGTCAGCTCGCCGAGCACACCGGCATCGCGCTCACCGACATGCTCTTCTACGGCGACCGGCTGGACGAGGGCGGCAACGACTACCCCGTGCTCGCGATCGGCGTGCCCTCTGTGGCCGTCGAGGGCTGGCAGGACACCGCCGACAAGCTCGATGCGCTGCTGGAGACGCTGCCGGCGCCCGTCGCCCGCTGATCGCATCCGGAGCAGTGTCCCAGCAGCGGCGGGTCAGGCATCCGTCGACCCGCCCGTTCTGCGCCCGGTCAGCCACCGTGTCCCAGAAGCGGCGGATGCGCAGCATCGCGACCCACCGCTACTGGGACATGTGGCATCGCCGCGGGACGTCAGCGGACGGCGGCCTCGGATGCCGCACCGGCGACGGGCACCAGCCGCGCCAGCTGCGTGACGTGCCCCGGCTCCAGCTCGGCGAGCGAGGAGACGCCGAGCAGACGCATGGTGCGCTCGATCTCGGTGCGCAGGATCGCGATGGTGCGGTCCACGCCCTCGCGTCCGCCGGCCATCAGGCCGTACAGGTAGGCGCGTCCGATGAGCGTGAAGTCCGCGCCGAGGGCGACGGATGCCACGATGTCGGCGCCGTTCATGATGCCGGTGTCGACCATGACCGTGAAATCGTCGCCGACGGCCTTGCGCACGTGCGGAAGCAGGCGGAACGGGATCGGCGCGCGGTCGAGCTGACGCCCGCCGTGATTGGAGAGCACGATGCCGTCGACACCGGCGTCCTTCAGCCGCACGGAGTCCTCGACGTTCTGCACGCCCTTGATGACGATCTTGCCTGGCCAGATATCGCGGATGACGGCCAGGTCGTCGTAGCTGATCGTGGGGTCCATGGCCGCGTCCAGCAGTTCGCCGACGGTGCCGCCGGTCGTGCTGAGCGAGGCGAACTCGAGCTTGGGCGTGGTGAGGAAGTCGTACCACCACCATGGCCGAGGGATCGCGTTGATGATCGTGCCGAGGGTCAGCTGCGGCGGGATGCTGAAGCCGTTGCGCTTGTCGCGCAGGCGGGCGCCGGCGACCGGGGTGTCGACCGTGAACTGCAGGGTGTCGAACCCGGAGGCCGCCGCTCGGCGGGCGAGCTCGTAGGAGATATCGCGGTCGCGCATGACGTACAGCTGGAACCAGTTGCGCCCGTGCGGGTTGGCGGCCTTCACGTCCTCGATCGAGGTGGTGCCCAGTGTGGACAGGGTGAAGGGGATGCCGGCGGCGGCCGCGGCTCCCGCACCTGCGGTCTCGCCCTCGGTCTGCATGAGCCGGGTGAATCCGGTGGGCGCGATGCCGAACGGCAGCGCGGACGGTCCGCCGAGGATCTCGACCGAGGTGTCGACGGTCGGCGCGGGCCGGAGGATGCCGGGATGGAACTCCACGTCCTCGAACGCCTGCCTGGCGCGGGCCAGCGACAGCTCGCCCTCGGCGGCGCCGTCGGTGTAGTCGAAGGCGGCCTTCGGGGTGCGGCGCTTGGCGATCGTGCGCAGGTCGTTGATCGTGAGCGCGGCGTCGAGGCGTCGCTTGCGGCCGTTGAGTTCGGGCTTCTTGAACTTCATCAGCTCGAGCAGTTCGGCGGGGTTGGGCATCTGGCGCTGGACCATGGGTGCTCCTCTCTGGTGGGTCGTGTCAGTGCGCACCGGGCACGAGCCCGGCGGCGGTGTAATAGCCGGTGATGTGGGCGCG
This sequence comes from Microbacterium sp. W4I4, assembly GCF_030816235.1. NCBI lineage: Bacteria > Bacillati > Actinomycetota > Actinomycetes > Micrococcales > Microbacteriaceae > Microbacterium > Microbacterium sp. W4I4. The sequence continues at coordinate 3,520,953 of NZ_JAUSXT010000001.1, read as the reverse complement.
GACGAGGTCGCGTGCGGCATCCGTCCTGCCCGCCTCGATCGCGTCGACGATCTCGTGATGCTCAGCGCGCAGGTGGGATGCCATGGCATCCCAGTCGTCGATGCGGGCCGAGCCCTCCAGGACGTACGACTCGATGGCGGTGCGCAGGCCCGCCATCATCGCCGCGATGACGGTGTTGCCGGATGCCTCGGCGAGCGCGTAGTGCAGCTCGGCATCGAGCACGAGGAACTCCGGGGCGGTGAGATCGTCGGCATCCATCGCGTTCAGGATGCCGCGGACGCCGGCGAAGTCGCGCTGCGGGTCGGCGCTGAGGCGCGCCGCCACGGCATCCTCGAGCACGAGCCGGGTCTGCACCACATCCGCCAGCGGGAAGCCCTGTGCGGCCACTTGAAGGCGCAGCAGGGTCGACATGCCCCCGGAGGGCGCCGCGATCACGATGGCGCCCGCCTGGGGCCCTGAACCGGTCGCGGTGCGGATCAGCCCCATGACCTCGAGCACGCGCAGGGCCTCGCGCACGCTGGAGCGCCCGACGCCGAGTTCAGCGGCGAGGTCGCGCTCGGAGGGAAGCCGGTCACCGGGCCCGAGCGTGCCGTCGAGCAGATCGCTCTCGATGCGCGCAAGAACGGTGCGCCAGGCGCGCTGGGTCGCGGTCGGCTCACCTGGTATCGCCTTCGACTCCGACATCCGTCCTCCTGTGGTCTGACCACAGGTTATCCGGTGTGGTCAGACCACGCAAGCCGGGGTGCTATCCCAGCACTCCCCCGGACTCCTCGAGGTAGCAGTTCCCGCACAGCGACTCGTAGGTGACCGCGACGCCGTCGATCGCGACCTGGTCGCCGTCGAAGACGAACCGGCCGCCCACCTTGCGCCCGTTGAACACCGCCTTGCGTCCGCATCGGCAGATCGTCTTCAGCTCCTCGAGGGAGTGCGCGATCGCCAGCAGACGGGCGGAGCCTGGGAACGCGTGGGTGCGGAAGTCGTTGCGGATGCCGTATGCCATCACCGGGATGCCGTCGAGCACTGCGATGCGGAACAGGTCGTCGATCTGCTCGGCGGTGAGGAACTGCGCCTCGTCGATCAGCAGGCACGCGACGTCGCTCGGGCGGTCGGCGGGCAAGAGCTCCTCGTCGCCTTCGCGCTGCACACGCGCGCGTTGAGCGCTGAACAGCGCCCGTGCGTCATCGCCCGCGCCGATCAGGAAGTCCACCTCGCGGGTCATGCCGAGTCGGCTCTCGATCTGCGAGGCGCCCTTGGTGTCGATCTCGGGCTTGGCGAGCAGCACGCGCTGGCCGCGCTCCTCGTAGTTGTACGCGGCCTGCAGCAGGGCGGTCGACTTGCCGGAGTTCATCGCGCCGTAGCGGAAGTAGAGCTTCGCCACGGTGGCTCCGTCAGGCCGTGAGCGACAGCGTCGCAGCGGTCTCGCTCATCGACTCTTCGGCGACCTCGGGCCGGTCGTTGAGGGTCTGCCCCAGCGTCGGGATCAGCTCCTTCAGCGCCGGCTGCCAGGCCGGGAACTGCTCCGGGAAGCAGCGCTCCAGCAGTCCGAGCATGATCGGCACGGCCGTGGACGCTCCAGGCGAGGCGCCGAGGAGCCCTGCGATCGAGCCGTCCTCCGAGGCTATGACCTCGGTGCCGAACTGCAGCACGCCGCCCTTCTTGGCATCCTTCTTCATCACCTGGGCGCGCTGACCGGCCTGGATCAGCGTCCAGTCCTCGTCCTTCGCGGTCGGCATGAACGTGCGCAGGCTGTCGACCTTCTTGCTGTGGGTCTTGACCAGCTCGCTGACCAGGTAGGTGATCAGGTCGGGGTTGGCGACGGCCACGCGCAGCATCGGCCAGAGGTTGTGGGCGCGCACCTGCGAGACGATGTCGAACATCGAGCCGTTCTTGAGGAACTTCGGGCTGAACGTCGCGAACGGCCCGAACAGCAGTGAGGACTCGCCGTCGACGACACGCGCGTCGAGGTGCGGCACCGACATCGGCGGGGCGCCGACGGAGGCCTGCGAGTACACCTTCGCCTTGTGCTGGGCGACGACGGCGGGGTTGCTGGTCTTCAGGAACTGTCCGCCGATCGGGAAGACGCCGTAGCCCTCGATCTCGGGGATGCCGCTGTTCTGCAGCAGCTTGAGCGCCCAGCCGCCGGCGCCGACGAAGACGAACTTCGCCTTGACATCACCGGGCGTGCGTCCGAGCGTGCGACGGTACTTGACCAGCCAGGTGCCGTCCTTCTGGCGCTTGAGGCTCTTCACCTCGTGGTTGGTGCGCACGTCCACGCCGGAGTCGCCCAGGTGCGCGAAGAGCTGGTGGGTGAGGGCGCCGAAGTCGACATCCGTACCGGCGGCCACGCGGGTCGCCGCGAACGGCTCGCCCTTGATGCGCTTCTGCATGAGCAGCGGCGCCCACTGGTTGATGACGCGGGAGTCCTCGCTGTACTCGATGGTGGAGAACAGCGGCTGCTTCTTGAGCACCTCATAGCGCGCCTTCAGGAAGGCGACGTCCTTCTCCCCGCGCACGAATGTCATGTGCGGCGTGGAGTTGATGAACGTGGACGGTGCGTCGAGCACGCCGCGCTCGACCAGCGACGACCAGAGCTGACGGCTCTGCTGGAACTGCTCGTTGATCGAGATCGCCTTGGCAGGATCCAGCGAACCGTCCTCCGCCTGCGGCATGTAGTTCAGCTCGCACATCGCTGCGTGGCCGGTGCCGGCGTTGTTCCAGGGGTTGGAGCTCTCCAGCGCGACGTCGCTCAGTCGCTCGTAGGCGACGATCTTCCAGTCCGGCTGCAGTTCGTGCAGCAGGGTACCCAGAGTGGCGGACATGATGCCCCCACCGATCAGAACGACATCGACGGTTTCAGTCACCAGACAAGTCTAGCCGTCAGCATCCATGCCGCTTTCCCGCCCGCCCCGCCCGTCTATATGGCGCAAACCGCCCCTTTTCATGCGAAAGCGGGGCGGTTTGCGCCATATAGACGGGTTCGTTCAGACGGATGCCGGGGTGAGGCGCCTGGTGAGCTCCTCGGCGATCTGCACGGCGTTCAACGCCGCACCCTTGCGGAGGTTGTCGTTGCTGATGAACAGCACGAGTCCCTTGCCCTCGGGCGCGGACTGGTCGGCGCGGATGCGGCCGACGAAACTCGGGTCCTTGCCGGCCGCGTGCAGCGGGGTGGGAACGTCCTCGACGACGACGCCGGGAGCGGATGCCAGCACCTCGCGCGCCCGCTCGGGAGTGATGTCGTCGGCGAACTCGGCGTGGATGGAGAGCGAGTGCCCGGTGAAGACCGGCACGCGCACGCAGGTGCCCGCCACACGAAGGTTCGGGAGGCCGAGGATCTTGCGGCTCTCGTTGCGGAGCTTCTTCTCCTCGTCGGTCTCGTTGTCTCCGTCGTCGACGAGATTGCCGGCGAACGGGATGACGTCGAACGCGATGGGGGCGACGTAGTTGTTCGGGGCGGGGAACTCGACCGCCGAGCCATCGTGCACCAGACGCAGGGTGTCGCCCTGGGCGAGCACGCTCTCGACCTGACCGAGCAGCTCCTGGGCACCGGAGATCCCCGAGCCGGACACTGCCTGGTAGGTGCTGACGATCAGGCGCTCCAGGCCCGCCTCGGCGTGCAGCGCCTTGACGACGGGCATCGCGGCCATCGTGGTGCAGTTCGGGTTGGCGATGATCCCCTTGGGCCGCTCGTCCATGGCATCCGGGTTGACCTCGCTGACCACCAGCGGCACCTCGGGATCCATCCGCCAGGCGCTGGAGTTGTCGACGACCACGGCGCCGGCTGCGGCGAACCTCTCCGCATACGCGCGGCTCGCCGTCGCGCCGGCCGAGAAGAGCGCGATCTCGATGCCCGTGGCATCCGCGGTCTCGACGTCCTCGACGATCACCGGGGTGCCGTCGAAGTCGATGCTCTTTCCTGCGGAGCGCGCGGAGGCGAACAGGCGCAGCTCGCGGATCGGGAACGAGCGCTCCAGGAGGATGTCGCGCATGACTGTGCCGACCTGTCCGGTCGCGCCGACGATGGCGATCGAGAATCCTGAGTCGGAGATACGGGTCATGAGCAGGTCCTTGGCGTGAAGGCGGTGCGCCAGGCTCAGCTTCACGGTGCGGATGCTGCGCCCGGCGCCGATGTCAGGGTTGCGGCGAGTCTACCCGCTCGCCGTGGGAGGCGGATCCGTCGTGACGGCGCGGATGGCCGAGGTGCCGCGCGAACGGAAGCACGACTCGGAAACGGATGCACGAGCGGATCGCCGCCCGGCTCGTGCAGGTGTTCCGTGGTCGTGCAGGTGCCCCGGCGTGCCGCAGTCAGACCTGGTCGATGTAGGTGTGGAACGGGGCGCGGAGCGCGAGCCGGTCGTACAACCTCTGGGCATCCGTGTTGTCGTACGACGTGATCCAGCGCACCTCGAGGAGTCCCTCATCGTGCGCGATGCGGTGCAGCTCGGCGAGCAATGCCGTGCCGACTCCCCCACCGCGGGCGCTTTCGGCCAGGAAGAGGTCGTCGAGGAAGATCGCCGTCGCGCCGCGCGAGGGACGGGAGAACCGTCGCCAGTGCGCGATGCCGATCGGGGCGCCGTCGCGCAGGGCGACCAGCCCGTTCAGCTCGTGCGCGGGGTCCTGCAGCCAGTCCCATACGGTGTCGATGACGGTCTCATCATGCGGCAGCTCGTAGAAGTCGCGGTAACCGCGGAACAGCGCTGACCACGCATCACGGTCGGCCGGCTCCACTGCGCGGATGATCACAGCATCCGCCGCGGTTTCCGATTTCGCCGCTGATGCTGTCACCCGTCGATCCTATCCACCCGTTGCCTGGCGCCCCGCTCGCCGTCCACAGATGTCGGCGCAGACGACGGATGTCAGCGCAGACCGTGAATCTGCGCCGGCATCCGTCGGACGGTCCGACATTCGTCGTTGACGAGGCGGGCGGAAGCCCACCAGCAGGCGGATGCTGTGGTTCAGCGGCCGGTGCCGGCGTGCACGACGGCTTCGATCTCGCTGTCGAGACCGTAGGCGGTGTGCACGGCACGGGCGGCATCGGCGAGGTCGGAGCCGCGCAGCACGACTGAGATGCGGATCTCGGAGGTGGAGATCATCTCGATGTTGATACCGCCCTCGCTGAGCGCCTCGAAGAGGATCGCCGAGACGCCGGAGTGCGTGCGCATGCCGGCGCCCACGACGGAGAGCTTGCCGATCTGGTCGTCGTGCAGCAGGTTCTCGAAACCGACCTCGGACTGCTCGGCGGCGAGCGCCTTCAGCGTGGCCGTGGCGTCGGCCTTCGGCAGCGTGAAGGAGATGTCGGTGCGGCCTGTGGAGGCGGCCGACACGTTCTGCACGATCATGTCGACGTTCGCGCCGGACTTGGAGACGATCTTGAAGATCTCAGCGGCCTTGCCGGGCACATCGGGCACACCGGCGACGGTGATCTTGGCCTGGCTCAGGTCGGTGGCGACGCCGGCGACGATCGGTTCTTCCATGACTGCTGCTCCCTCGGATGCGCGCGGGTTCTTCATGCCCTCGCCCAGAACATAGGTGCCCTCGGCCGACGAGAAGGTCGAGCGGGCGTGGATGAGGACGCCCTGGCGGCGGGCGTACTCGACGGCGCGGATGTAGAGCACCTTGGCTCCGTTGGCGGCGAGTTCGAGCATCTCCTCGCTGGAGACGTGGTCGAGCTTGCGCGCCTGCGGGATGACGCGCGGGTCGGCGGTGTAGATGCCGTCGACGTCGCTGTAGATCTCGCACACGTCGGCCTTGAGCGCTGCGGCCAGCGCGACGGCGGTCGTGTCTGAGCCGCCGCGACCGAGCGTGGTGATGTCGCGGGTGTCGCGGTTGAAGCCCTGGAAGCCGGCGACGATGACGATCGCACCCTCGTCCAACGCCTCGCGCAGGCGCACGGGCGTGACATCGACGATGCGGGCCTTGCCGTGGTGCGAGTCGGTGATCATGCCGGCCTGGCTGCCGGTGAACGAGCGCGCCTCGAAGCCCATCGAGTGGATGGCCATCGCCAGCAGCGCCATCGAGATGCGCTCACCGCTCGAGAGCAGCATGTCCAGCTCCCGCGGCGCGGGGATCGGGGCGACATCGTGCGCGAGGTCGAGCAGCTCGTCGGTGGTGTCGCCCATGGCGCTCACCGCGACGACGACGTCGTGTCCGGCACGACGGGTGTCGACGATGCGCTTCGCGACGCGCTTGATGCTCTCTGCGTCGGCGACGGACGAGCCGCCGTACTTCTGCACGATCAGGGCCACGATCACTCCCGGGGACGATGGGCGGAATCGCCCACGCACATTCTACGGATGCCGCCCATGCCGGTCAGGGCATGTGACGGGCGCCGGGTAGGCCGGGTGCTCTCGGATGAAGGATGTCTGCACTTCTGAAGGAGATCCTGGGCGGCAGCATCCTCCAGACCTGCATTCGTCCTTCAGAAGTGCGGGGATGCCGAGACGGGCGGATGCCGAGGGGGATGCTCAGAGGGAGGGCTCGACCGCGCGGGCCTTGAGCCGTCCGCCTGTGGCGGCGAACCAGCATCCGGCCAGCACGATCGGGAAGCCGATCAGAAGCCCCGGGGTGACGGGCTCGGCGAGGACGACCGTCCCCAGCGCGATGGCGACGATCGGGTTCACGTAGGTGAACAGCGGGGCGCGCACCGGCCCGACCTCGCGGATCAATGCGAAGAAGGCGACGAAGGCGAGAGCCGTGCAGACGACGCCGAGCAGGCCCAGCGAGATCGTGGACCGCAGGGTGGGCACGTCGTGCTGGGTGAGCAGCGCCGCGGGGAGGTAGGCGAGGCCGACCGCGAACAGCGCGAGGGTGATCGTGCCCATCGACGGCACTCCGGCCAGCTTGTGCGCGATGATGAACGGCGCGATCGCATACAGCACGGCGGTCAGCATGATCTCGCCGATGGCGACGATGCTGGCCGGTCCGTGCGGGAACAGGCCGGGCCCAGCCACCACGACGGCGACGCCGATGAAGCCGAGGATCAGTCCACCCAGGCGCACGGGCGCCAGCACCGAGCGGTCCCCGCGCAGCAATGCGATGATCACCGCGAACAGCGGGACCGTCGCGACGAGCAGTCCGGTCAGCCCGGACGGCAGCTGCGTCTCTGCATGGCTGAGCAGCAGGAACGGTCCCGCCATCTCGACCACGCCGAAGGCGAGCACCCACGGCCAGTACCGCCACGCAGCCTTGAGCGCACCACTGCGGATCGCGAACGGCAGCAGCACCAGTCCGCCGAGCAGCGTGCGCCCGGCGACGACCGCGGGTGGGGAGAACGAGCCGACCGCCTCTTTGATGAACAGGTAGGTGATCCCCCACACGAACGCCATGACGGCGAACAGGATCCAACCCTTGCGGCCGAATCCGGTGTGCTGAGCGTTCACAGGCGGCGACGCCCCTCGAAGGCGCGTCCCAGTGTCACCTCGTCCGCGTACTCGAGGTCGCCGCCGACGGGCAGCCCGGACGCCAGGCGCGAGACCGTGATCTCCATGCTGGTGAGCAGGCGGCTGAGGTAGCTGGCGGTCGCCTCGCCCTCGAGGTTGGGGTTCGTGGCGAGGATGACCTCCTGCACCGTGCCGTCGGCGAGGCGCGACATCAGCTGTCCGATGCGCAGGTCGTCGGGCCCGATGCCGGCGATGGGGCTGATCGCCCCGCCGAGCACCTGGTACAGCCCGCGGAACTCGCGGGTCCGCTCGATCGCGGCGACGTCCTTGGCATCCTCGACCACGCAGATCAGCGAGGGGTCGCGGCGGGGGTCGCGGCAGATGGCGCAGCGGTCCTGCTCGGACACGTTTCCGCACACCTCGCAGAAGCGCACCCGAGCGCGCACCTCTGTGAGCAGTTCAGCGAGGCGCGCGACGTCGAACGAGGGGGTCTGCAGGATGTGGAAGGTGATGCGCTGCGCGGACTTCGGGCCGATGCCGGGAAGCCGGCCGAACTCGTCGATCAGCTCCTGGACGATGCCGTCGTACATCAGTTGAACCTCGTCGGGGGCTGGTAGGGCTCTTCACGCAGGAACGTCGCTCCGAGCACCTGGCGGATCACGGCCTCACCGCGGCGCTCGACGCCGTCCGCGCCCGCGGGGCGGGTGCGGACAGCCGGTGCGGGCCGCTCCGGTCCCCTGGTCGCCGCCCGCGGTGCAGCCGCAGAGGGTGGGGACTTCGGAGTGGGCGCGCTCTTCGGCGCGGGTGCGGACTTCGGCGCGGGCGCGGAGCGGACGTCGTCGACACCGGGGCCGTCGTACTCCGGATCGTACGGGGGTTCGTCGTCGAACGGCGGATAGTCATCGTGCGGCGGCGCGTCGACGCGACCGTCGACCGGGGGCGCCGGAGCGGATGCCGCGGCCTCGACCTCGGACGGTTCGTCGTCGACCGGGAACTGCGGCGCGACGGCGGTGGCCACCGCGGGGGCAGTGGCTGCAGCCGCCTCGGGTGCGGAGGTGGGAATGGGCGCGACGGCCCATTCGGTCACGGCTGCGGCCGCAGCGCGTGACGACGAGGCGGATGCCGCGGGGGCGCCGCCCTGCCCGCCGCTCTTGCCGCGCTGCGGGGTTGCACCGACCGGGTCGGGAGTGCTCATCGGGTTGGCCCAGCCTGCTGCGGGTGCGTCGTCTCCGCTACTCGGGGCCGGACGTGCCGGCGCGGATCCTGTCGGAGCGGGCCCGGAGGTGGGGGCGCCGCCACCGCTCCCACCACTCGGGGGCAGGGGTGCGGGTCGGTACTTCACGGTGACGCCGAGCTCCTGCTCGATCGCCTCCCGCAGGTGATCGGACGGGCCCTGCCCGGGGGTGGTGCCCTTGAACTCGGACACGTCGGACGGGCTGGCGAAGCCGAGTGTGAGCACTCCGGTGCCGGAATCGTATGCGAGCGGCTGGGTGCCCGTGGCGACCAGCCAGGATGCCCGGCTGATGGACTCGAGCCGCTTGAGCACAGCCGGCCAGGACGCGGCGATGCGGTCGAAGGCGACCGGTGCGGATGCGGTGGGCCCGGCCGGCGCGACCGGCGCGACGGGCTCGGACGGCGGAGCCGGCGCGGCGTTCGCAACCGGCCTGGTCATCTCCGCGGTCGCCGGCTCGGGCTCGGCCACCGGCTCGATCCTCCCGGACGAGGTGGGCACCTCGGTCGCCGCAGCAGGCTCCGGCGCGACAGGCGCGACCTTCTCCGAGGGCTGCACCTTCGTGGACACGGTCGTCTCGGGAACCGCCGCCTGCGGGGCAGGCTTCTCCATTGCGGGAGCCGGAGCCGCCGGAGCCGAAGCAGGAGCTGGATCGGGCGCGGGAGCGGCTGCTGCGGGGGCGGCCTGAGCCACCGGCGCAGCCGATGCACGAGGCGCCGCCTGAACTGCCGTCTCCGTGCCGTCCGTCGGAGCCCCCGCGAGCACGCGGGCGACCATCAGCTCGAGGTGCAGGCGCGGCGAGGTCGCCCCGGTCATATCGTCGAGTGCACGACTGACGAGGTCTGCGGTTCGGGAGAGCCGGGCGGAGCCGAAGCTCGTGGCCTGCGCCAGCATCCGCTGCATCTCATCGGCCGGCAGTCCTCGCAGCACGGCGGAGGCGCCGTCGCCGACGGCGGCGATCACGATCAGATCGCGGAGCCGCTCGAGCAGGTCGTCGACGAATCGACGAGGGTCCTGACCGGTCTGCACGACGCGGTCGACCGCGGGGAAGGATGCTGCGGCATCCCCTGCGGCGAGCGCCTCGACGATCTCGTCGAGCAGCGCCGCGTGCGTGTAGCCGAGCAGCGCGACGGCACGCGCATAGGTCACGTTGCCCTCATCGGACCCGGCGATCAGCTGATCGAGCAGCGAGAGGGTGTCGCGCGGCGAGCCTCCGCCGGCGCGGACGACGAGGCCGAGCACGCCCTCCTCGACCTGCACGCCCTCTTCGACGCAGAGCTTCTCGACGTACTCGAGCATGGCCGCCGGGGGCACGAGCCGGAAGGGGTAGTGGTGGGTGCGCGAGCGGATCGTGCCGAGCACCTTCTCGGGCTCGGTGGTCGCGAAGATGAACTTGACGTGCTCGGGGGGCTCCTCGACCAGCTTCAGCAGGGCGTTGAAGCCCTGCGGCGTGACCATGTGCGCCTCGTCGAGGATGAAGATCTTGTACCGGTCGCGGCTGGGGGCGAAGGTCGCCCGCTCGCGCAGATCTCGCGCGTCGTCGACGCCGTTGTGGCTGGCCGCATCGATCTCGACGACATCGAGCGAACCGCCGCCGTCGCGCGCGAGCTCCACACAGCTCGGGCACACGCCGCACGGGACGTCGGTCGGGCCCTCGGCGCAGTTCAGACAGCGCGCGAGAATACGCGCTGACGTGGTCTTTCCGCAACCTCGGGGGCCGGAGAAGAGGTAGGCATGCCCGACGCGATCACCGCGCAGTGCGGTCATGAGCGGATCGGTCACCTGAGACTGACCGATCATCTCCCCGAAGGTCTCGGGCCGGTAGCGGCGGTACAGGGCTGTCGTCACTCGACCAGCCTACGGCGTGCGACCGACATCGAGCACGACAGGGTTGCTCGTGCGGTGATTGCACCGGGGGGCCACGCGCCCCGAGGCTCCGGGCAGCGCGCAGCGATGTCCGGAGTGGGCGTGGGGATCTAGTCCTCGAACACTCCGATGACCGGGATCGATGTGGTCGTCACCGGGATGGTCGGCGACATCAGCGTGCCGTCGTCGCGCCGCGCATCCTCGAACTGGCGCAGCGTCGGCCGTCCCGCCCGCAGCGGTCCCTGATCGGCCAGTGCGACGACCGCGGGCTGCTCCGGCGTGGCCCGATGATCGACCCCGCGCACCGAGAAGTCCACCGGCTCGCCGGAGCGCACCTCGACGCGCAGTGCATCGAGGGTCACGGTGACCATCAGCGCGGATCCGTGCCACTGCAGCGGGAACGAGAGTTCCGGCCAGTCGGCGGGCAGACGGGGATCGAAGCTCAGCAGCCCATCGTGGTCGCGCATGCCGCCGAAGCCGCTCACCAGCGCCGTCCAGACACCACCGGCGGATGCCACGTGCACGCCGTCCGCGGCGTTGTGGTGCAGGTCGCCGAGGTCCACATAGAGCGCCTGCTCGAAGTAGTTCTGGGCGAGGTCCTGATAGCCCACCTCGGCCGCCATGATCGACTGCACGACCGCGGACAGCGTGGAGTCGCCGGTGGTCAGCGGGTCGTAGTAGTCGAAGTCGGCGAGCTTGTCCTCAGCGGTGAAGTGATTGCCCTGCAGGAACAGCGCCAGCACGACATCCGCCTGCTTGAGCACCTGGAAGCGGTAGATGACCAGCGGGTGGTAGTGCAGCAGCAGCGGCCGCTTGTTGGCAGGCGTCCCCTCCAGATCCCACACCTCGCGCTCCAGGAAGAACGCGTCCTGCGGGTGGATGCCGAGTCCTTCGCTGTACGGGATGTGGATGGCCTCGGCCGCCCGCTCCCAGGCATCCCGCTCGCCTGCATCCAGTCCGGTGCGGTCGACGAGGGCCGCGTAGGCGGCGGGGTCCTGCTCGGCCATCTCGCCGACGACCCGCGCCGCGAAGCGCAGGTTGTAGCGGGCCATGACGTTGGTGAACAGGTTGTCGTTGACGACGGTGGTGTACTCGTCGGGCCCGGTCACACCGTGGATGTGGAAGGTCGAGCTGCCGTTCGTGCCGCGCCAGAAGCCGAGGGTCGCCCACAGGCGGGCGGTCTCCACGGCGACGTCGGCGGCCTCGCGACGCAGGAAGTCCTCGTCGCCCGTGGCGCGCACGTACTTGCCGAGCGCGTAGCTGACATCGGCGTTGATGTGGAACTGCGCGGTGCCCGCGGCGTAGTACGCCGAGGCCTCCTCGCCGTTGATCGTCCGCCACGGGAACAGGGCGCCCGCCTCGTTCAGCTGCGCGGCGCGACGGCGGGCAGCGGGCAGCATCATCACCCGGGCGCGCAGCGCGTTCTTCGCCCACTGCGGCGACGTGTAGGTGAGGAACGGGAGCACGTAGATCTCGGTGTCCCAGAAGTAGTGACCGCTGTAGCCCGAGCCGGTCAGGCCCTTCGCCGGCACGCCGTTGCCGTCGGCGCGCGACGCCGCCTGTGCGAGCTGGAACAGGCACCAGCGGGTGGCCTGCTGCAGGTCGTCGTGGCCGGCGATGCGCACATCGGAGCGGTCCCAGAACGAGCTCAGCCACTCCTCCTGAGCGTGGAACAGAGCATCCACGCCCTCGACGCCCACCCGGTCCAGCGAGCGACGACACCGATCGACGAGCTCGCGCGGCGGAACACCCCGGGAGCTGTGGTAGCTGACGATCTTGCTGATGCGGATCGGGACGCCCGCCTTCGCCTGCACGCGGAACACGTTCTTGGCGATGTCGGGCTCGATCAGGGTGCGGGCGCTGTACTCGTTCTCGGTCTCGACGATGTGATCGGCCACCACGGCGACCGTCATCCCCGAGTCGGCGACCTGGTACGACAGCGCCGAGCGCAGACCGTCCTGCCAGTACTCCACCGGCTGCAGCACGCGGGCGGTGATCCGCTCGGCCTTGCGCGGATCGAAGCCGGCCTTCGCCTCGGACTTCGCCGCCATCGGGTCGCCGGCGTAGATGCCCGCACCGTCCTGGCGGTTCAGCAGCTGGCAGCTGATCGTGACCGGGGCGTCGGAGTTCTCGACCGTGACCTCGAGCCGCAGCACGGCCAGATGGCGCTCGTCGAAGCTCACCATCCGCTCGTCCCGCATGCGCACGCGCTTGCCCGAGGGCGTCAGCCACACGACCGTGCGCTCCAGGACGCCGGTGCGCATGTCGAGCACCCGCGAGTACTCCAGGATCTCGGTCTCGTCGAACGACAGTGGCTCGTCGTCGATGTAGACGCGCATCACCTTGGCATCCGGCGCGTTCACGATGGTCTGGCCGACCTCCGCGAAGCCGTACGCCTGTTCGGCGTGCCGGATCGGCCACGTCTCGTGCAGGCCATTGATGAACGTGCCGTGCTCGTGCGCGCCGCGACCCTCGATGTGGTTGCCGCGCAGGCCCAGATAGCCGTTTCCCACGGCGAAGAGCGTCTCGGAGACGCCCTCCTCGTCGTAGCGGCTCTCCACGAGACGCCAGGGATCTACGGGGTAGCGGTCGCGGTCGATCATGCGTTCTCCGTGAGGGGTGAGGAGGGGGACGTGTCAGCGCTCGGCGCCGGGCAGCAGACGGGCAAGATCATCGACGATACCGGTTGCGCCGGCTTCCCGCAGCGCATCGGGACCGGCGCCGCGGTCGACGCCGATGACGCTCGCGTAGCCGGCGGATGCCGCGGATGCCACACCGGCGACCGCGTCTTCGACGGCGACCGCATCGGACGGGTCCACACCGAGCATCCGGGCACCCTCGCGGAACATGTCCGGAGCCGGTTTGGACGCCAGGTGGTCGCGCTCGGCGACGACGCCGTCGACCACGATCCCAAAGAAGTCGCGGATGCCGGCGCTGCCCAGAACCTCTTCGGCGTTCTTCGAGCTCGACACCACTCCCATCGGGACGGATGCCGCCTTCAGGCTCTCCAGCAGGGCCAGCGACCCCGGGTACGGGGCGATGCCCTCGCTGCGCAGGGCCGCCGCGAACGCGGCGTTCTTGCGGTTGCCGACGCCGCAGATCGTCTCCGCCTCGGGCGGGTCGTCGACCTGACCCCACGGGATCTCGATGTTGCGGCTGCGCAGCAGGCTGGCCACACCGTCATAGCGCTTCTTGCCGTCGACGTACGCGAAGTAATCGGCGTCCGTGTACGGCTCGGTCACGCCCCACTGGGCGAGCACATCGTCGAAGACGTGCTGCCAGGCGCGCATGTGCACCTCGGCGGTCGGCGTCAGCACGCCGTCGAGATCGAACAGCACGCCGGTCGCGCGATGCAGATCGGGAAGCAGGTCGGACACGGGACCTCCAGAGGTGAGCGGGCACGTCCAGCCTAATGAAGAACGCGCCGCGATCCAGGGGTCGCGCGCGTCGGATCCGGCTTCGTCTGCGTCGGGTTGTGCGTCAGATCGCGCTGAGCGTCTGTCGGGCGATCTCCAGCTCCTCGTCCGTGGGCACGACGAGCACCTCGGTGCCCGAGTCATCCGTCGAGATGCGGCGGACGACCCTCTCACGGGAGGCGTTGCGCTGCGGGTCGACGTGCACGCCCAGGAATCCGAGCGTGGCCAGGGCGTCGGCGCGCACGTCCGCGGCGTTCTCGCCGACCCCGGCGGTGAAGGAGATCACGTCGACGCCGCCGAGCTGGGCGATGTAGGCGCCCAGGTAGGCGCGCAGTCGGTGGATGTACACGTCGTAGGCGAGGGTCGCGGCATCCTCCCCCGCGGCCCGGCCGGCGAGAATGTCGCGCATGTCGCTGCGTCCGGCCAGTCCCAGCAGTCCGCTGCGCTTGTTGAGCAGGGCGTCCAGCTCATCGGCATCCATCCCCGCACGACGCGCGAGGTGGAACTGCACGGCCGGGTCGATGTCGCCCGACCGCGTGCCCATGACCAGGCCCCTCCAGCGGGGTGAAGCCCATCGACGTCTCCACCGACCGGCCGCCCTCGATGGCGGTCATGGACGCGCCGTTGCCGAGGTGCAGGACGATCTGGCGCAGATCTCCGAGGTCGCGGCCGAGGAATGCCGCGGCGGACTCGGAGACGTACTTGTGGCTGGTGCCGTGGAATCCGTACCGGCGGATGCGGTGCTCGCGGGCGAGCTCCGCATCGATCGCGTAGGTGTATGCCGCCGGAGGCAGGGTCTGGTGGAACGCCGTGTCGAACACTGCCACGTGCGGCGCATCGGGGAACGCCGAGCGCGCGGCACGGATGCCGGCCAGGTTGGCGGGGTTGTGCAGCGGGGCGAGCACGATCAGATCCTCGATGTTGATCTCCACCAGCCGCGTGATCACGGTGGGCTCGAAGAAGCGGGCACCGCCGTGCACGACACGGTGCCCGACGGCGATCGGCGGGTTGTCCTCCAGACTCGGACCGTGCTCGGCGAACTGGGCGAGCATGACCGCGAACGCCGCATCGTGGTCGGCTATCGGTCGCTCATCGGAGTGCTTCGCATCCAGCATCGTGGGCGCGGGCTGCCCGGGCTCGGAGACCAACCGCGCAGTGTGGCTCACGACGCCCATGCCCTGCCCGATCCGCTCGATCAGGCCGTTGCCCAGTTCGAGTTCGCGCTCCGGGTCGATCAGGCTGTACTTCAGTGACGACGAGCCGCTGTTGATGACGAGGACGACGCTCATGCCTGGGTCTCCTGGGCCTGGATCGCGGTGATCGCGACGGTGTTGACGATGTCGTCGACCAGCGCACCGCGCGACAGGTCGTTGATGGGCTTGTTGAGCCCCTGCAGCACCGGGCCGATCGCCACGGCGCCCGCCGAGCGCTGCACGGCCTTGTAGGTGTTGTTGCCCGTGTTCAGGTCGGGGAACACGAACACGGTCGCGCGCCCCGCGACCTGCGAGCCGGGCAGCTTCGCGGCGGCCACGGCGGCATCGGCGGCCGCGTCGTACTGGATCGGGCCCTCGACGGGCAGCTCCGGCATGCGCTCGCGCACCAGGGCGGTCGCCTCGCGCACCTTGTCGACGTCGGCGCCGGTTCCCGACTCCCCCGTGGAGTAGGACAGCATCGCGACGCGCGGCTCGATGCCGAACTGCTGCGCGGTGGCGGCGGAGGAGATGGCGATGTCGGCGAGCTGGATGCTGGTGGGGTCGGGGATCACCGCGCAGTCGCCGTAGACGAGCACCCGGTCGGCGAGCGCCATGAGGAACACGCTGGAGACCACGTTCACGCCGGGGCGGGTCTTGATGATCTCGAAGGACGGACGGATGGTGTGCGCGGTGGTGTGCGCGGCACCGGAGACCATCCCGTCGGCCAGCCCGAGGTGCACCATCATCGTGCCGAAGTACGACACATCGGTGACGGTGTCCGCCGCCTGCTCGAGCGTGATGCCCTTGTGCGCGCGCAACCACGCGTACTCCTGCGCGAACCGTTCGACGTGCTCGGGGTCGGTGGGGCTGAGCACCTGTGCGGCGGTGATGTCCAGGCCGAGCGCCGTGGCGCGGGCGCGGATCTCCGCCTCATCGCCGAGGATCGTCAGGTCGGCAACGCCGCGGGCGAGCAGGATGGCCGCCGCACGGAGGATGCGATCATCCCCGCCCTCCGGGAGCACGATGCGCTTGCGGCTGCTGCGCGCCCGCTCGATGAGGCCGTATTCGAACATCAGCGGCGTGATCACCGACGACTGCGCGAGACCCATCTCGATCGTGAGCTCGGCGATGTCGACGTGCTTCTGGAACAGCGCCAGCGCGCTCTGATAGCGCTGACCGGAGTCCACGCTGACGCGTCCGCGGGTGTGCATGATGCGCACGGCGGTGTCGTAGGTGCCCAGGTCGGTGGCGATGATCGGGATGCTCAGCTCGAGCCCGTCGATCAGCTGGACGATCGTGTCCGGCAGCTCGAAGGGTCCGTTGAGGACGATGCCGGCGATGTCCGGGAAGGTCCCGGATGCCGCGGCCATCAGGGTCGCCAGCAGCGTCTCGCTGCGGTCGGCGGCGATCACGACGACCGCGTCCTCGGCGAGCCGGGGCAGCACGTTCACCATCGACATGCCGGCGATCACGATGCTGTACGCCTCGCGTTCCAGCAGTTCGTCGCCGCCGCGCACGACCCGTCCCTCGAGGGCCTGCAGGATGCCGCGCATGGACGGTGCGACGAGCGAGCGCTCCTCGGGGATCGCCCACACCGGGGTGCGGTCGACGCCGATTCCGTCGACGATCTCCTTCAGCGCGTCGGGCTCCGCGCGGTTCACGATGATGGCGAACAGCTCGGCGCGCTCCGCGGTCAGCTCGCCGAGTGCGAGAGCGGCGATCTGCTCGATCTGCTCGGGCGTGCGCGCGGTGGTGGTGCCGAGCTGCTCCGCGTTGTTCTGCTGGTCGCGCCCCGAGAGCACGAGCAGCACCGGCACACCGAGGTTCGCGGCGATGCGGGCGTTGTAGCCGAGCTCGGCGGGACTGGCGACGTCGGTGTAGTCGCTGCCGACGACGATGACCGCGTCGCACTGCGCCTCGACGGCCTTGAAGCGCGAGACGATCATGCCGAGCGCCCGATCGGGGTCTTCGCGCACGTCGTCGTAGGTGACGCCGATGCAGTCCTCGTAGTCGAGGTGCACCCCGTCGTGGGCGAGCAGGAGTTCGAGGACGATGTCCCGTTCCTGCGTGGAGCGCGCAAGGGGTCGGAACACGCCCACCCGGGGCGAGACGCGCATCAGCGCATCCAGCACGCCGAGCGCGATCGTCGACTTGCCGCTGTGTCCTTCGGCCGAGGTGATGTAGATGCTCCGTGCCACGGGGCCAGCCTACTTCTCGCGAGCCACGGGTCGACCGGGCGTGCGCGGTGGGTGTCAGCCGCCGATGTAGGACATCTCGATGCGCTCGGTGGGAGTGTCTGCGGAGCGCAGTTCGGAGTAGCGGTCGTCGCGCGCGCCCCAGATGCCGCCCAGAGCGTCCTCCAGCTCGGCATCCGTGCACCCCGCGCGCAGCAGCGCCCGCAGGTCGTGTCCCTTCGAGGCGAACAGACAGGTGAACAGCTTGCCGTCGGCCGAGATCCGCGCCCGCGTGCAGTTGCCGCAGAACGGCTCGGTGACGCTGGAGATCGCACCGATCTCGCCGGCGCCGTCGGCGTAGCGCCAGCGGCTGGCGGTCTCGCCCGGATAGGCGGGCGGGACCTGCTCGAGCGGATGCACCGCGGAGATGCGGTGGATGATCTCGGCGGAGGGGACGACCTGATCCAGGTTCCAGCCGTTGGTCGTGCCGACATCCATGAATTCGATGAAGCGCACGGTCACTCCGGTGCCGCGGAAGTGCTCGGCGATCGCGAGCACGTCGTCCTCGTTCGCGCCGCGCTTGACGACCGTGTTGACCTTGATGGCGTCGAAGCCGACCTCGTCGGCGACGCGGATGCCATCCAGCACGCGCGCCAGCGGGAAGTCGATGTCGTTCATGGCTCGGAACGTGGCCTCGTCCAGGGAGTCCAGCGAGATCGTGACGCGCTTCAGCCCGGCATCCCGCAGCTCCTGCGCCTTGTGCGCCAGCGCCGAGCCGTTCGTGGTGAGTGCGATGTCCAGCGGCTCGCCCTCGGTGGTGCGCAGCTCGGCGAGCATGGCGACGAGCTTCTCGATGTCCTTGCGCAGCAGCGGCTCGCCGCCGGTGAGGCGCAGCTTGTGCACCCCGTGGGCGGCACCGGCCTGCGCGACGCGCACGATCTCCTCGAAGCTCAGCAGCATCGCGTGCGGCATGAAGTCGTAGTCGCGCCCGAAGATCTCCTTCGGCATGCAATACACGCAGCGGAAGTTGCACCGGTCGGTGACCGAGATGCGCATGTCCCGCAGCATCCGCCCACGGGTGTCCCGAAGTCGGGACCCGAGCTGGACTGCCATGTTCACCACCGTAGTCGTCGTCTGCGCGGCCGCCGACCGCCCCAGGGGCCGTGGAATCACGGACCAGGGCGGTCGGGGTGCGATCGGTCAGTCCGCCGCGGCTGCGGTGGCCGCTCCCGCCGCAGCTGCGACGGCGGTCGCCGCTGCCACCTTCGGGCGGGGCATCTTCGTGATCAGCGGGAAGACGAGCGACACCAGGGCGATGATGCCGATGACGGTGTAGCCGAGGGTGTAGTTCTTCACCTCGCCGTCGCCGATCAGCGCCGCGATGATGGGCGGTCCGATGATGCCGCCCAGGCTCCAGCCGATGATCATCAGGCCGTAGATGGCGCCGGCGTGCTTGACCCCGAAGAAGTCGCCCGCCGTGGCCGGCATCGTGCCGAAGCCGCCGCCGTAGCAGAGGTAGATCACCGCCGCCAGGATGAAGAACAGCGCGGCGTTCGAGGCGTGCGGGATGAGCAGCAGGCAGATGCCCTGCAGCCCCAGCATGAGCGCGAACGCCCACATGCGACCGGTGATTCCCGACACCCATGCCCAGAAGATGCGACCGCCGCCGTTGAACAGCGCGAGCACGCCGACCAGCGCCGCGGCACCCGTGACGGTGTAGCCCGCGATGTCCTTCGCGCTGGCCGCGGCCTGCGCGATCAACGCGATTCCGACGGTGACGTTCAGCGTCAGTATCGCCGTCAGCAGATACCACTGGGGGGCGCGCAGCGCCTCTTTCTCTGTGAACTGCTTGTAGGCGTCCTGAGTGCGGCCGCTCGATGCCGGCTTCCAGCCGGGCACCGCGTAGCCCGCCGGCGGGTTGCGGAAGAACGACGCACCCACCAGCGCCAGCACGAGGTAGCCGATGCCGAGCGGCAGGAAGGCGCGGTTCGGTTCGGTCGGGGTCATGGCGATCAGCCACTGCGCGACAGGTGCGGTCACCACGGCGCCGAAGCCGAAGCCCGCGACTGCGAGACCAGTGATCAGGCCGCGCTTGTCGGGGAACCACTTCTGCAGCATGGCGATCGGCACGATGTATGCGTAGCCGAGGCCGAAGCCGCTGATCACGCCGTAGCCGAGCACCAGCAGCCACAGTTGGCTGGAGTCGTGCGAGATGGCGAACGATGCCACGATGCAGCCCACGGCGTAGATGACGCCTCCGGTCAGCGCCACCGGACGCGGCCCTGTGCGGTCCTGCACCTTGCCGCCGATGTAGCTGCCGATGAAGATCATGCCGATGGTCACCGTGAACGTCAGCGACGCCTCGGATGTGCTCAGGTTCATCGCGCCCGGGTCGGCCAGGGCCTTGCCGAACACACTCCATGCGTAGACCGCGCCGATGGCGAACTGCAGCAGCAGCGCCGCGACGACGATCCACCATCGGCCGGCGGTCGGGTTGTTGCCCGTACCTCGGGTCGTTGCGGGTGATGACATCTTCGTACACCTCTCTCAGACTGACATGTGGACACGCTCATCCCCCCGAGGGGACGTCTTGCCGCGGCGTCAGCGCCCGGCGGCCGCCATCGCTCCGGGTGCGCCTGCGGCATCCGACCGCCCTCGCGCCGAGACAGGCTCGAGGCGGACGACGACCGACTTCGACGCCGGGGTGTTGCTGCCCAGCGCGGTGAACCCGAGCGGGACCAGCGGGTTGCCCTCTGGGAAGTAAGTCGCCGCGCATCCGCGGGACGTCGGGAACGACACGGCCTTGAACTCGTGCACGACACGATCGACGCCGTCGGTGAACTCGCTGTGCACATCGACCAGGTCGCCGTCGGCGATGCCGAGCTCGAGGAGGTCGTCGGGGTTCACGAAGATCACCCGACGACTCTTCTTGATGCCGCGGTAGCGGTCGTCGAGACTGTAGATCGTCGTGTTGAACTGGTCGTGCGCACGCATCGACTGCAGCAGCAACCGGCCCTTCGGGCGCTCGATGTACTCCAGGTCGTTGACCGTGATCATCGCCTTGCCGGTCGCTGTCGGGAAGGTGCGCGAGTCGCGTGGACCGTGCGGCAGGATGAAGCCGTTATCCTCGCGCATCCGCTTGTTGAAGTCGGTGAAGCCGGGGACCACGTGCTCGATGTGGTCGCGGATGGTGTCGTAGTCGCGCTCGAAGCCTGCCCAGTCGATCGGACCGCTGTCGCCCCACAGTGCGCGGGCGATGCCGACCACGACCGACACCTCCGACTTCAGCAGCGGGGAGATCGGCTTGACCTTGCCCTTGGTCGCGTGGATGGCGCACACCGAGTCCTCCACGGACAGGCTCTGCTCGCCGGCGGCCTGCATGTCGATCTCCGTGCGTCCGAGAACCGGCAGGATCAGGGCCTCGTCACCCACGGTGAGGTGGTTGCGGTTCAGCTTGGTGGAGATCTGCACGTTCAGGCCGACCTTGCGGAATCCCTCCTCCGCGGCGTGGGTGTCGGAGACCGCCGAGACCATGTTGCCGCCCATCGCGATCCACACCTTGGTCCTGCCCGCCTGCATCGCCCCGACGGACTTGACGACGTCGTAGCCGTGCTCGCGCGGGACGCTGATGCCGAACTCTCTGTCGAGCCCGGCGAGGAACTTCTCGGGCATCTGCTCCCAGATGCCCATGGTGCGATCGCCCTGCACGTTGCTGTGTCCGCGGATCGGGGAGGCGCCGGCGCCGGGCTTGCCCATGTTGCCGCGCAGCAGCAGGAGGTTGATGACCTCCTTGATGATGCTGACGGCATCCCGGTGCTGGGTCAGGCCCATCGCCCAGGTGATGACGACGCGGTCGGCGCGCAGGTAGCGCTCGGCCAGTTCGTCGATCTCGGCCTGCGTGAGCCCGGTGGCGCGCAGCACCATCTCGGGATCGAGGTCCTTGACATGCTCGCGGAATTCGTCCTGTCCCGAGCAGTGCTCCTCGAGGAAGGCGTGATCGAGCACGGTGCCGGGTGCGGCATCCTCGGCCTCGAAGACCTTCTGGGAGATGGCCTTCATCAGCCAGCCGTCGCCGCCGGCGCGGATCAGCATGTACTGATCGGCCAGTCCCGTGCCGTGGCCGATGATCCCGCGTACGCGCTGCGGGTTCTTGTAGCGGGAGAGACCCGCCTCGTGCAGCGTGTTGATCGCGACGATCTCGGCCCCGTTGTCCTTGGCCTCCTCCAGCGCCGTCAGCATGCGGGGGTGGTTGGTGCCGGGGTTCTGGCCCATCACGATGATGAGGTCGGCCTTGGCGAAGTCCTTGTACGCGATGGTGTTCTTGCCGATGCCGATCACCTGGCCCATGGCCTTGCCGGTGGATTCGTGGCACATGTTCGAGCAGTCCGGCAGGTTGTTGGTGCCGAGCGAGCGGGCGAGCAGCTGGTAGATGAACGCGGTCTCGTTGGCGGTGCGGCCGCTCGTGTAGAACGTCGCCTCGTCGGGCGAGTCCATCGCCTTCAGCCTGTCGGCGATCAGCGCGAAGGCGGCATCCCAGGAGATGGGCTCGTAGTGGTCCTTGCCCTTCGGCTTGTACACCGGCTCGATCAGCCGGCCCTGCATGCCCAGCCAGTACTCGGACTTGTCGAACAGCCCGGTGATCGAGTTCTGCGCCCAGAACGAGGTGGGGATGGTGACCGGCGTCGCCTCCCACGTGACCGCCTTGGCGCCGTTCTCGCAGAACTCGAACGTCTTGCGGTGGTCCGGATCGGCCCACGCGCAGCTCATGCAGTCGAAGCCGTCCTTCTGGTTCATGTCGGTCAGCAGCGTCAGCGCACGACCCAGTCCCATGTCCTTGATGGCCGGCACCATCGAATGCGTGATTCCGGGAATGCCGGCCGCCCATTCTCGAGGCGGGCTGACCTCCATCTCCCTCGCGTCTTCGCTGATGTCTTCGACCGGGGCCTTGGCAGCCATCGTCACACGCTCCTTCGCCTGTGTCTGTGATGCCAGGCCTACCAGTGATATACGATCCGCGCAAGAGCGGCGTATACGATCCGCCCGGTCAGCGGTCCGGTTTCAAGGGGCGCAGAGGCACGCGTTCTCCGCTCCCTGCGCGCGCTCTCTCGGGCTCAGGCTCAGGCGGGAGCGAGTATGCCCTCGCGCACCCGCTCGGCCCGCGAGTAGACGTTCATGCTGGCTCCGCGCACGAAGCCCAACAGCGTCAGTCCGGTGGACTCGGCCATCTCGACGGCCAACGACGACGGTGCGGACACCGCGGAGAGCATCGGGATGCCGGCCATCACCGCCTTCTGCACGAGCTCGAAGCTGGCGCGGCCCGAGACCTGCAGCACCGTGCCGGCGAGTGGCAGCCGGCCGTTGAGCACCGCCCAGCCGACAACCTTGTCGACCGCATTGTGCCGTCCGACGTCCTCGCGCACGACGAGCAGCCGGCCGGTCGCGGCGTCGTAGAGCCCGGCCGCGTGCAGACCGCCGGTCTTCTCGAACGCCTCCTGCTGCGAGCGCAGCCGGTCCGGCAGGGCGGCCAGCGTCTCGGCATCCACGACGAGCGGGTCGGTCGACACATCGAAGGCCGAGGTTGTCGAGACCTGTTCGATGGATGCCGCACCGCACACGCCGCAGGCGCTGGTGGTGTACGAATGCCTCGCTCGCTCGGGGTCCGGCAGCGGAGTGCCCGGTGCCAGCGTCACGTCGAGCACGTTGTACGTGTTGCCGCCGTCGGAGGCGGAGGCTCCCAGCGCGTACGCCCCGGGCGCGGCGGCCGCTCCACCCGTGCCCGGCCCTCCGCAGTGGATGGCCGAGAGGAACTGCTCGCCGTCGGTGATCACGCCCTCGGAGACCAGGAAACCGGCCGCCAGTTCGACGTCATGGCCCGGTGTGCGCATCGTGACGGTCAGCGGCTCGCCGAGCACTCTGATCTCCAGTGGCTCCTCCACGGCCAGCGTGTCGAGCCTGCGTACGACCGCGCGTTCGACGTCATCCGCTCCTGCGGTGATGCGAACGACCTTCTTGCGGGTGGTGATTCTGCCCATCGTGTCCTCCCGGGTGCGCCCTCGCTCTGCCACGGTATGGGAGTCACCGTACTCCTCTGCGGGGTGGCAGGCGCCGGGTGCGGCTGCAGGGCCGTCCCGCGTGCAGGGAGTTCACCGCCGAGCCTCCCGCCAGGTGTGCAGATCGACCCCGCATGCTACCGGTCAGGGGACAGGCGGATGGATGCTGATCAGGGATCCCTGCACGACCGGTGACCCCGGCGGCAGTCGGAGGTCGTGGAACTCGCCGTCGGCGGTGCGCACGCGGACCCGGATGCCGTCTGCAGTCGCCTCGATGCGATCGGCTCGTGCCTGCCAGGTCGGGTCGGTCCCTGGGACCGTTCGTGCGAGGGCGGCGGCGAACGGGGTGACGGGAGCGTCGAGCACGGCCGCGGGGGTACCGTCCGCGGTGATGCGGCCTGCTTCGAGGATCACCAGCCGGTCGGCGAGGGCGACGGCATCCGCCGCATCGTGCGTGGCCATCACGACGGTCGTGCCTGTCGCGGCGAGCTCGTCCCGCAGCAGGGTGCGGATGCCGTCGGCGGTGGCCGGGTCGAGCGAGGTGAGCGGCTCGTCCAACAGCAGCACGCGCGGCGAGGTGGCCAGCGCCCGGGCGAGGGCGACGCGCTGCTGCTGCCCTCCGGACAGTCGTGCGGGGCGCCGGTCGCCGAGATCTGCCAGTCCGATGCGCGCCAGCCAGCCATCGGCATCCGCCCGGGCCTGCGCCTTGGGCGCGCCGTGCGCGCGGGGGCCGAACGCGATGTTCTCCCGGGCGTTGAGATGCGGGAACAGCCGGGGCTGCTGCCCGAGCAGGATCACACCGCGCTCGCGTGGGGGGATGTCGATGCCGACAGCATCCTGCACGGTGTCGTCGTCCAGGCGCACCGCCCCCGCGCTGAGACGGATGAATCCGGCGATGACGCTCAGCAGGGTCGACTTGCCGGCCCCGGACGGGCCCATCAGGGCGAGGATCTCCCCCGGTTCGGCGTGCAGGGCGGCATCCAGGGCGAACCCACCGCGATCGACACGGATCTCGGCATCCAGTAGCGCGCCGGTCATCGCAACTCCTCCGGGGCTGCAGCCGCACCGCCCGGCCGCCAGCCGCGCACCAGCAGCAGCACGGCGACGGAGGTGACCAGCAGCATCAGCGACAGGGCGATCGCGCTGCCCTGGCTGACGCCGGCGCCGTTGAAGGCCGTGTAGATGGCCAGCGGCATGGTCTGCGTGACGCCGGGAGCATTGCCGGCGAACAGTGCGGTGGCGCCGAACTCCCCGGCCGCGCGGGCGAAGCACAGCACGGTGCCCGACAGCAGCCCGGGAGCGGCGAGCGGCAGCGTGACCCGCCACAGGATCGTCCAGCTGCCTGCGCCGAGGCCGGCGGCGGTGCGCTCGTAGTCGAGCCCTGAGGTGCGGATGGCGCCCTCCAGGGCGAGCACGAGGAACGGGAGGGCGACGAAGGTCTGCGCGAGCACGACGGCGACGGTGGTGAACGGCACCTGCCAGCCGGTCCAGCCGAGCCACCCGGAGCGACCGAACAGGAACAACAGCGAGAGCCCGCCGACCATGGGCGGCAACACCAGCGGCACGGTCACGACGGCACGCAGCAGTGCAGCCGTGCGGGGTGCGGAGCGGGCGATGAGCAGGGCGAGCGGGATGCCGATCAGCAGGCAGATCGCAGTGGCCGCGAGGCCCGTCAGCACCGACAGGCGCAGGGCGCTGAGCGCGTCGGTCGAGGTGATGTCCTGCCAGAGCGACGCCCACTGCACCCGTCCGACCAGTGCGGCCAGCGGCAGCACGAGGAAGGCGACTCCGAGCAGGGCGGGGACGGCAAGGATCCGGGGCGCGTAGCCGCGGCGGGTGCTGTTCCTCACGGCGCCTCGAATCCGAGCGATGCCAGGACGCGCTGCCCGGCGTCGCCCCGGATGAACGCCACGAAGGCATTCGCCGCCGTGGGGTTGGGCGCGTCGGCGAGCACGGCTATCGGGTAGGAGTTCACGACCCGGTCCGCGCCCTCCGGGGCGAAGGACTCGACGTCTGCCGTCTCGGCATCCGTCCTGTACACGAGGCCCGCATCGGCCTCGTCGCCACGCACCTTGGTGAGCACGGCGGTGACGTTCTGCTCCTGACTGACCGGGGTGACGTCGATGCCTGCATTGTCGAGGAGCCTCTTCGACGCGGCGCCGCAGGGCACCTCCGGCGCGCACAGCACGGTCTTGACGCCCGGCTTCGCGAGGTCTGCCAGCGTACGGACGTCGGCGGAACTCCCCCTCGGCACCACGACGACGAGCGTGTTGCCGGCGAAGATCGCCGGGGCGGCAGCGAGGCCGGCATCCGTGACCCTGGCCATGTTCGCCTGGTCGGCCGACGCGAACACGTCGACCCGCGCGCCGTTGTCGATCTGGGTGGCGAGCGTGCTGGAGCCGTCGTAGTTCACGACGACGTGCACCTCGGGATGCGCGGTGGTGAACTCGGTGATGGCCGCGTCGAACGCGCCCTGGAGCGACGCGGCGGCGGAGACGGCCAGGTCGCCGGAGATGGCGTCCGAGTCGGCGGACGGCCTCGGCTGCGCGGTGGTGCAGCCTCCCAGCAGCAGTGCGAGGGCGGCCACGGCGGCGATGGCGGGAAGTCGGCGCATCAGCTCCTCGGGGCTTCGACGATGACCGTCGTCGCCTTGACGACGGCGACGGCGAGCGACCCGACCTCCAAGCCGAGCTCGCGCACGGCTTCGGCCGTCATGAGCGACACGATCCGGTGCGGGCCGGCCTGGATCTCGACCTGGGCTGCGACGGTGTCGATGACGACGTTGGTGACCAGTCCGGTGAAGCGGTTACGTGCGCTGGAGCGCACCCCACTCGCGTCTCCGCTCGATCTCGCGAGGGCGATCGCCTGCTGGGCGAGTGCCTCACCGGGGATCTCGGCGGGCGTGGCATCCGTCACCGGCAGCACTCCGCGCTCGACCCACCTGCGGACGGTGTCGTCGCTGACGCCGAGCAGGTCGGCGGCCTGGGCGATCTTGTAGCTCGCGGACATGCTCGCACACTATCACCGCCGATGCGGACGTATTCAGCGATTTTCTCCGCAAGTGCGGACGCCTTCGGCAATCCGCAGCGAGCTAATCTGTGGGTATGTCCCTCCCCCCGCTGGTCGAACCCCTTGACGCGCTCAGCAGCCGAGAGCACCTGCGCACGGCCAGGCATCAGCGTCTGGCGGGGCTGGGATCCGAGGGACAGCGGCGCATCGCCGCGGCGAGCGTGGGCGTGATCGGCGCCGGTGGTCTCGGGGCACCCGTCGTGCTGGCCCTGGCCGCCGCCGGCATCGGCCGCATCGTCGTGTTCGACGACGACGACATCGAGCTGTCCAACCTGCAGCGTCAGGTGATCCACCGTCTGCAGGACGTGGGCAGGCCCAAGACCGACAGCGTCGTGCGCGTGGCGTCCGATCTGTCCGAGACCGAGGTGCGGGTGGTCGGCACCCGCCTCACTCTCGACAACGCCGCCGAACTGATCTCGGGCGTCGACCTGGTGCTCGACGGCACGGACTCGTTCGAGAGTCGCGAGGTGATCGCGGGGGCCTGCGAACGGCTCGCGATCCCGCTGGTGTGGGGGTCGGTGCAGGAGTTCGCGGGGCTGGTGACGGTGTTCTGGTCGGCTCCGCCGGAAGGGGCGGATGCCGTGCGGCTGCACGACCTGTACCCGCCGGGCAGCGAGGCTCCGGCGTGCTCGGCCGTGGGCGTGTTCGGCCCGATGTGCCTGCAGGCGGGTTCCATGATGGCCGCCGAGGCGCTCAAGCTGATCACCGGCATCGGGCGGCCGCTGCTGGGCCGGATCGCGATGATCGACGTGCTCGCCGGCACCGTGCGCGAAGTGCCGCTGCGGGCGGCGCGCACTACAGCTCCGGCATCCCCGCCCGCTTCCCCTGCCGCTCCCCAAACGATTCCCGCCGTCGACGACCCCGCCGACGGCACGGTCGTGATCGACGTGCGGGAGGCCGACGAGGTCGCGACCGGGATGCTGCCGGGCGCCAGGCACCTGCCGCTGGCATCCCTGCTCGGCGATGTCGACACGGTCGCGGCGGAGCTGGCGGGCAGCGAAGTCGTCGTGGTCTGCCAGGTGGGCATGCGCGCCCGCCGGGCGGCCCAGGCGCTGCGGGGCGCCGGCGTCGACGCCGTGGTGCTGCGCGGCGGCATGGACGGGTACAACAGCAGGAGGCAGCCGGCATGATCACCGTCGAAGAGCATCGCGATCGCGTCCTCGCGGCGGTGCCGACGCTGGAGGCGACGCGGGTTCCGCTGGTCGCGGCTCTCGGGCGCATCCTGCGCGAGCCGGTGCACTCTGCCGTGGATCTTCCGCTGTTCGACAACTCGGCCATGGACGGCTTCGCCGTGCGCTTCGCCGATGTCGCGGGCGCGTCGGCCGACAACCCGGTGCCGCTCGAGGTGGTCGCCGACATCCCGGCCGGCAGTGCGGCCGATCCGGCCTTCGGACCCGGGCAGGCGGTGCGCATCATGACCGGCGCCCCGCTCCCCCGCGATGCCGATGCCATCGTGCCGTTCGAGGACACCGCCGGAGGTCTCGCGGATTCGCTCGGCGGCATCCGGGTGCTGGTCTCGCCTCGGGCCACGGGAGCGCATATCCGCCCGCAGGGCGAAGAGCACCGGGTGGGCGATGAGATCCTGCCCGCGGGCATCGAGCTCGGCGGTCGGCAGCTGGCCGCGGCAGCCGCCGCGGGGGTGCAGGACGTGGTCGTCTCGCGGATGCCGCGGGTGGCCGTGATCTCCACCGGCGACGAGCTGCGCCCGCCGGGTGCGCCGCTGGAGCGCGGGCAGATCCCGGAGTCCAACAGCGTGCTGCTGGAGGGGCTCTGCCGCGAGAACGGTGCCGAGGTGGTGCTGACGATGTCGGTGACCGACGACGGCGACGGCCTGCGGGCCGCGCTGGCGGATGCCACGGCCCTCGGGGCGGATGTCGTGATCACCTCCGGCGGCGTCAGCGAGGGCGCTTACGAGGTGGTCAAGAACGTCGCCAGGATGCAGTTCGACAAGGTGGCCATGCAGCCCGGCAAACCGCAGGGCTTCGGCGACGGCACGCCGCTGCTGTTCGGCCTGCCCGGCAACCCGGTGAGCGTGGCCGTGTCTTTCGAGGTGTTCGTGCGTCCCGCGCTGCGGGCCATGCAGGGCTCCGCGGATCTGGATCGTCTGGTGGTGCGGCTGCCGGTGATCGAGGCGTGGCGCACACCGCCGGAGCGGCGGCAGTACCGGCCGGTGCTGGTGACGCGCGACGGGGTGCGCCCGGCATCCTCCGGCGGCTCGCACCTGGCGGCGAGCCTGGGCCGGGCCGAGGCGTACGCGATCGTGCCGGCCGACGTCGACACCGTCGAGGTCGGCGACGTCGTCGATGTCATGCTGGTGCCATGACCTTCACACACCTGGATGCTGCGGGCCACGCCCGCATGGTCGACGTCACCGAGAAGCAGCCGACCGTGCGTTCAGCGACCGCGCGCGGGTTCGTGCACTGCGCTCCGCACGTGGTGGCGGCGCTGCGGGACGACACCGTGCCGAAGGGCGATGTGCTGGCGGTCGCACGGATCGCGGGCATCGCCGGTGCGAAGCGCACCCCCGAGCTGCTGCCGCTCGCGCACGTGATCGGCGTGCACGGTGCGGTGGTCGACCTGCAGATCGTCGACGACGGCGTGGAGCTGGAGGCGACCGTGCGCACCGCCGACCGCACCGGTGTGGAGATGGAGGCGCTGACGGCCGTGTCGGTCGCCGCCCTCACGGTGGTCGACATGGTGAAGGGCCTGGACAAGGGCACGTCGATCGCGAACGTGCGCATCGTCGCGAAGACCGGAGGCAAGTCCGGCGACTGGCACCGTCCGGGCGAGCCCGCGCAGTCATGACGACTGCCCCGGCGCCGCGCTTCGGCGCGATCCTGCTCGCCGGCGGCCGCGCCTCTCGGATGGGCGGCATCGACAAGCCGGGCCTGCCGGTGCACGGCGTCAGCATGCGCGATCGGGCGATCGCCGCGGTGGCGTCGATGGATGCGGATCCGGTGATCGTGGTGGGGCCGGAGTCGGCATCCGCTCGCGATGTGCGCTGGGTGCGCGAGGATCCGCCGTTCTCGGGTCCTGCTGCCGCGGTCGTGACCGCGCTGGCGGCACTGGGCGCGGATGCCGCGGAGTGGACGTTCCTGCTGGCCTGCGACCTGCCCCGACCGGATGCCGCGGTCGCTGCGCTCGTGGCGGGCATCCGGGGTCGGGATGGCAGCTGCCTGGCCGATGCCGACGGGCGGATGCAGTGGCTGACGGGCGTGTATCGCACGGCGGCGCTGGCGGATGCCGCGGCATCCCTGCCAGACGGTGGCCGCGACCTGCCGGTGCGCGCGCTGCTCTCGGGACTCGCCGTCGTGGCGCTTCCCGATCCCGGTTCCAGTGCCCGGGATGTGGATACGTGGGAGGATTACGAAGAGTCGACGAAGGAGCATCCATGAGCGAGCATCTGCCACCCGAGGCTCTGGATCAGTGGGCTGATGCCCTGCGGGAGCACTTCGATCTGAACCCCGAGGATGTGCCGATCTCGCTCATCCTGGATCTCGCGAAGGATGTCGCCAACGGCGTCGCGCGCCCGGCTGCTCCGTTCAGCGCGTTCGTCGCCGGTCTCGTCGCCGGACGCCGCGGCGGTTCGCCGGAGGACGTCCGGGCCGCGGTCGCCGATGTCGTGAAGCTCGCCGGCGATTGGCAGGGCTGACGTGGCTCAGGTGCGATTCTTCGCCGCGGCCGAGGAGGCCGTGGGCAGCGCGCAGCTGACGGTGGATGCGGCGACGCTCGCCGCGCTGACGGCGGGCCTGCGCGATGATCACCCCGCGCTGGCGGAGATCCTGCCGCGGTGCTCGGTGCTGGTCGACGGTGCGCGCGTCGACGACAGCTGGCCGCTGAGCGGCGACACCGTCGTCGACGTGCTGCCCCCGTTCGCCGGCGGCTGAGCTCCCCCTCAAAGCCCGTCTATTTGTGCCTAACGCACCATTTCGGACTCGAATCCGTGCGTTAGGCACAAATAGACGGGCGTTCAGCTAGCCGCCGAGGCCCTTCCAGACGGTGGCGCCGTCGGATTCGATCTGCCGCTTCCAGACGGGCAGGCTGTGCTTGATGGCCTCGATGAGCTCGCGGGAGACCTCGTAGGCGACGTCGCGGTGACCGGAGGAGACCGACACGATGACGGCGGCGTCACCGACCTCCAGCCTGCCGATGCGGTGGCTGGCGGCGACGAGTGCGTCCGAGTCGCCGATGGCCTGGGCGGCGAGTGTGCGCAGCGTCGTCTCGGCGTCGGGGTGGGCACTGTACTCCAGCGCGACGACGGGGGTGGCTGCGTCTTCATCGTTGTCGCGCACACGCCCGACGAAGGTGATCTCGGCGCCCATGCGAGGATCGTCGACGGCGGCGCGATGAGCCTCGACGTCGAGCGGCTCGGTGGTGATCTGCGCGATTCGGATGGTCATCGGTGGTCTTCCCCTTCAAGCTGCCCGAGCGCGTGGTGCGCGACCTCGAGCACGAGCCGCATGCCGGATTCGACGGCGGCCGTGGATCCGGGCAGGTTCACGATGAGCGCGGCGCCGGCGATGCCGGAGAGTCCGCGGGAGAGCATGCCGCCTGGTTTCTCGGCGGTGGCACGGCGGCGCAGCTCTTCGGCGATGCCGGGAAGCTGCTGGGTGAGGACGGGTGCGGTGCCCTCGGGGGTGCGGTCGCGGGGCGAGATGCCGGTGCCACCGGTGGTGATGATGAGGCGGATGCCGCGCCGCAGCGTCTCGCGCAGTGCCGTCTCGACGGAGTCGGCGCCGTCGGGGATGATGGCCGCGTCGTCGCAGTCGAAGCCGGCTGCCCGGAGGGCGGCGACGGCGATCGGACCGGACGCGTCCGCACGTTCTCCGCGGGCAGAGCGGTCGGAGACGGTGATGACGGCGGCTGCCAGCGACATGCCCTCAGCCTACCGACGATGCGCGGCCGCGTTGGGGCCCTGAGCCACCGGGACTCCCTGGGTCCCTGAGCCTGTCGAAGGGCCCGAGCCTATCGAAGGGCCTGAGCCTGTCGAAGGGTCAGGCGGCGATGTCGTAGCGTGCTCGGCCGCCGAGGCGTGGCGTGCGGCTCGGATCGATGTTCGCCGGTGGGACGAACCACACTCGTGCTCTGACGCTCACGCCGGTTCCGCGTCTGCCATCCGCTCTTCGCCGACCGGTTCCGGGCGGGTTGTCGATTCTGATGTCCCAGCCGTTGTCGTGGATGCGGTGGTGGCAGCTCTCGCAGAGCAGGATCCCGTTGGACAGGTCGGTGGGTCCGGCATCTCGCCGCCACCAGCGGATGTGATGCGCTTTGGTCATGCTGGGCGGGAGTCCGCACATCGCGCATCCGCCGTCGCGTTCGACGAGGGCGAGTTTCTGCGCCGGGGTGAAGAGCCGTCGTTCGCGCCCCCAGTCGAGGATCTCTCCGGCACCATCGAGCACGCAGGGGATCACTCCAGTCCCTGCAGCCATCCGACGGACCGCGGCGATCGAGACCGGTTGATCGACCCCGTCGATCGTGCCGTACCCGACACCGGAATCCAGCGCGTCGGCATCGACTCGCACGATCACGGTTGCGCCGACGAGCGGAGTCTTGGTCTCGCAGCCGAGGACGTGCGCACAGACGACGGCGAGCGCATCGGCGCGCATCATGGCGACGCTGCGCCGATCGGCATCCGCCTCGTCGATCTCACCGGCATCGAGAGCAGCCTTGCGAGCCTGGAACTGGGCGGTCACGTACCCGTCGACGGCCGCCTTGATCGCCGCACCCTCTTCGACGGGGGTGACCAGGTTGAGGTGGAAGTTCCCGTCCTTCTCGAACATGGTCGCAATCCGGGCTGCGCGGCGTTCTTCCTCGCGCGCTTCGAGCTTGTCTTCTTCCAGGACGGCCGTCGCGCGGGTGATCAGCCTGCGCACCTCATCGAGACTCAGTCCGACAGCCCGTTCCACGAGCAGTCCCTCCGTCTTGGTGACCTTCTCGGCGGGGGCACCCACCCGGGCGCGGTCGAGGAACGCCACGATCAGCCCCGCCGCCGTGGCCCCCAGACTCCCCGAAGAGAGCGCGGCCTGCACGGCCGAGTACTTCGCCGGCATCGGCTCCCCGCCCACGTTCGTGCGCGGGGCGGTCGCTTCACCGGTCTTCACGATCCGGGACGCCTCTCCCGCTGAGACCCCGCAGCTTGCCGCGATCAGCTGAGCGGAGTTGCGGAATCCGGCTTTCTTCGCCAGTGACTCCGCGCCCAGGTCCGCCCGCGACTCGTGCGCGATCCGCGCCGCCACGGCAACCTGCAGCGCATCGACGCGCCGTTTCAGCGCGCCGATCGCGGCGTTCGCCGCCATCAGTTCCGGTCGTGACAGGTCGCTCGCGCAGTCAGCATCCGCCCACGCCTCATCGAGGACCGTGACGGCCTCGTGGAGTGGCGACAGTGCTTCCGACATGCCTCCAGACTACGGAACGGCCGATGCTAAGTCAATACTTTCTTCGAGTTTTTCCGACTCTGTGCTATCTGAATTTAGAACATATCTTCCATACCAGGATCCGCCGACATTCACTCCCCGCACTCCCCCGCCAGCGCGTCCACGACATCCGCCGCGTCCTCCGCGAAGCGCGCGTAGTGCTCGCGGTCGGAGTTGATCTGCACCCGGTTGATGGCGTGCGAGGGCGGCAGCTTCTGCCATCCGTCGATCCTGTTCAGGCGGGTGAAGAACTTCGTCGAAGCGGTCGCGGGATCCATCCGTTCCTCCGGTGTCCCCCACCAGGACTGCTGCTGGAACAGCCCAATGCTGCTGGTGCGTGTGCCGTCGGGGTTGGTGACGCCCGAGGTCTCCCAGTCGCCGTAGTCGATGTTGTGCAGCGAGCTCTCCCCCATCGCGGCCATCACGCCGATGATCTGCCCGTCTCTCTCGACGCCCATCCCGCGGGCGGTCTGCACGATGATCGCCGCGTTCTCGAGCTGATCCCCGCGCCACCCGGCGACGCCCGTCGCCGGGAACGTCTGCGGTTCGTCCACGCAGTATCTGTCCGCTCGCGGTGCGGTCAGCAGCCCGAGCACGACGAACACCGCCGATACCGCGACTGCCACGGATGCCGTGATCGCGACGATCCTCAGCATCCGTCTGCGTTCTCTGCGTCGGCGGGCGCGACGGCGCAGCACGGTCGCGCGCGACCGCCGGTCACTCACGCGGAGAGTCTCCGGCGACGCCCGGCGAACGCCATGAGACCGCCGCCGATGGCGCCGAACAGGTGAGCCTGCCACGAGACACCCGACGCCGCCCCGAGGATGCCGGTGAGCATCGTCGCGCCGTACAGCACCACCACGATCACGGCGATCGCCGCGTACGCCAGTCGATGAGCGACGCGCCCCGGCGCGATCACGCGCAGCACCACGTAGCCGAAGTATCCGAAGACCAGCACGGATGCGCCGACCGTGAGCGTGCCCGGAGCGTTGATCAGCCAGGTGCCGATGCCGCCGACCACCGCGACGACCGCAGTCACGATCCAGAACCGTTTCGCGCCTTCGACGGCGACCAGGCAGCCGAGCACGAGGAACGGCGCGGAGTTGCCGATCAGGTGCGCCCAGCCCGCGTGCAGCAGCGGGCCGAGGACGATCCCCTGCAGGCTGCCGAGGTCCCACGAGCGCAGGCCCCAGCCCGTGAACGAACCGGGCAGCACGGCATCCGCGAACTGGATCACCCACATCAGAGCGAGCAGCCCGATCGGCGCGAGGAAGCGCGAGAACGAAGAGGATCTGGCCGGTGCGGGTGCGGTGGTCACGAGATCGATCTTCGCAGGCCCCGACAGGAGGATGCTGAGCGCCAGGGCAAAAGAAAAGACCCTCCGCGCACCCGGCAGAGCCCGGTTACCCTTGCTGCGTTTCCGCCCTGGGGGAATTGGCCTGGGTGCCGTCACGCGGAGAGCCGTCAACGAGTCTACCCGACGCTCAGAAGGCACTCGAACAGCACGGCCCCGGCTACGCTCGACAACGATGACTCCGCCGCCTCGCCCGCTCGCCGACTGGCGGTACGACGGCGAGCTGCGCACCTATCAGGCTGAGGTGCTGGCGCAGATCCCGGTCTCTCCCGCGGATGCCGCTATGCACATCGTGGCGCCGCCCGGCTCGGGCAAGACCCTGCTCGGACTGCTCCTGGCTGCCCGAGCGGGACGACGCGCACTCGTGCTGGCGCCGACGGTGACGATCCGGCAGCAGTGGGTGCGCACGGCGCGCTCACTGGCATCCGCAGACGGTCAGGTCTCCGACGACGCGAGCACCCTCGGCGATCTGACCGCACTCACCTATCAGCTGCTCAGCGTCACCGGCGACAGCTCGCCCTTCGACGATCTCGCCCGGGTGCAGTGGACCGAACAGCTCGTCGAGGCTGGCCGCAGCGAGGCGGATGCCGCGACCTGGCTCGCCGCGCTGTCCGTCGACAACCGTGCGCAGTATCTGCGCGGCATCCGCAAGCGCTCCGCCTCGCTGCGCCGCCGCTTCGCGCAGGCCCGGCCCGAGTCGCTCGCCCGTGTGCTGCATCCGAACGCGCTCGCGCTGATCGACCGCATCGTCGACGCCGGAGTCGACACGATCGTGCTCGACGAATGCCATCACCTGCTGGATCACTGGGCGATCGTCGTCGCCTACCTGCGGGCCCGCATCCGCGAACGCGGCGGCACCGCCCTGCTGATCGGGCTGACCGCCACCCTGCCCTCCCCGGACGACGGCACCGGGTACGAGAACTACACGCAGCTGCTCGGCGACGTGGACTACGAGGTGCCGACCCCGGCCGTCGTGAAGGAGGGGCACCTCGCCCCGTACCGCGCGCACGTCTGGTTCACGGAGCCCGTCCCGCAGGAGGCGCATTTCATCCGCCGCAGCGAGGCGCAGCTGCACGACCTGATGGTGCAGGTGCTCACCTCCGTCGACGGGCTCCGCTACCTGGAGCAGCAGCTGCAACCCGAACCGGTTGCGACGAGGGAACCGGATGCCGCGTCCGAGGCCGAACCCGACTCCGAGCCGCCTCTCCCTTCCGACGAGATCGCCCGCCGCGGCATCGACCGCGCGCTCAGCGCCGACTTCTCCCTCACCCGCGCCTGCGGCGCGGTGCTGCGGGCGGCCGCACCCCGGCATCCGCTCGCACCCCTGCTCGACCCGCAGCTGTTCGGACGCGCCGGAACCGACGACCTGCTGCTCGTACTCGCGCGCTTCGCACTCACCCGCCTGCTGCCCGACCCTGCCGCCCGCGACCAGTGGCGATACGTCAAGCGAGCGCTGGCCGACTTCGGTCTGCACCTCACCGACCGCGGCATCCGCCGGGGACGCAACCCGCTCGAAGCGACCCTGTCGACCTCGGTCGCCAAGGACCACGCGGCCGTCGACATCCTGCATCACGAGCTGTCCGGCGCCGACGGCGAGCGCGTCCGCGCGGTCGTAGTGACCGACGTCGTCGAGGCCGGCGACAACCGCGGACTCATCGGCGATGCGGCACCCGGCGCGCTGCGCGTGTTCGACCTGCTGGCATCCGATCCGGTCACCGCGGCGCTGCACCCCGTACTGCTGACCGCCCAGCACTTGCGCACGACCGCCGCGGATGCCGCGCCCCTCGCCGCCGCCCTCGAGGGCGCCCTGCACACCACGGTCGACATCGAGGAGGGCTTCGGCCCGACGCGGATGCTGCGGGTACCCGGCTTCGGCGGCGGGCGGCTGGTGGCGGCGGTCTCGCAGCGGGTGACCGACGGCACCGTGCGGCTCCTGGTCGGCACCCGCGGCCTGCTCGGCGAAGGCTGGGACTGCCCCGCGGTGAACACCCTCATCGACCTGACGAGCGTGGCGACGAGCGTCGGCACGCAGCAGCTGCGCGGGCGCACTCTGCGCCTGGACCCTACGTGGCCGGCCAAGGTCGCGCACAACTGGTCGGTCGTCTGTCTCATCCCACCGCAGGTGGAACTCGACGACTCCTCGGAGTTGAACCGGCTGCGCCGCCGCCACAGCCATCTGTGGGGGCTGAGCGCCGACGACGACACCCGCGTCATCACCGGGCTCGGCACGGCGCTCGACCGCCCCACGCGCGAGCTGCTCGACAGGCTCGTCGCCAAGGACACCAGCACCTCGATCGAGCAGCTGAACCAGGCCGTCATCGCCGGCATGCGCTCGCGGTCGCAGACGCTCGCCGACTGGCGCATCGGGCAGCCGTACGCGGCCCGCGAGCGCGACGTGCTGGCTGTGCGCAGCATCCGCCGCACCGAGCTGGTGCAGACGCTCCCCGCCGTCGTCACCGCGGCTCCGTCGACATTCGCCGTCGGTGCACTGGGTGTCGGCACTCTGGCCGCGCTGGCCAGCACCGTGCTCGATCTGGGTCTGCCGCTGGTCGCCGGGATAGGCGTCGCCCTGGGCGGCGGGGCGCTGCTCGCGCTCGGCACGCGGGCCGGCGCGATCGCCCGGGCCGTCCGGCATCGGCGCGACCCGTCGCTCGGGTACCTCGAGATCGCACGGATCGTGGCGCAGTCGCTGCAGGATGCCGGTCGCATCCCGCCGCTGCCCGACACCGCCATCGAGGTGGAGAGCGAGCGGGCGTCCGACGGCCCGTCGCGCATCCGACTGGTCTTCCAGGGATCCGCACGCGTGCGCCGAATGCTGACGGATGCCGTGCAGGAGCTGTTCGGGCCGGTGCGCACCCCGCGCTTCCTGCTGCGGATCGCCTCCACCCGCCGGCCGGATGCCTACCTGGCCGTGCCGCAGCAGATCGCCCGTCGCCGCGCGGATGCCGACCATTTCGCCGAGCTGTGGAAGGACGCGATCGGGGCGTGCGAGCTCGTCGAGCTGCAGGGCGAGCACGGATTGGTCGCCCTGCGCGAGGCGCGCGCCCAGTCCGGCCGACTGGACGAGACGGATGCTCGCACGACCCTGTGGGGCTGATCCTGCGCCCCGTTCACCTCCGCAGGTTACGATCAGAGTTCGGACCGTCGCGCAGGGGAGACACCGCATGCAAGAGCAGCTGACCGAGCAGCAGACCAGCCAGATCACCGCCGAGGAGTTCGCTCGGCAGACCTCCCGGATCATCTCCTCGATCTCGTCCGTCATCGACGGCAAGCCCGAAGCGGTGCGCAGCGCGCTGACCTGCCTGTTCGCCGAGGGGCACCTGCTCATCGAGGACGTGCCAGGGGTCGGCAAGACCATGCTCGCTCGCGCCCTTGCCGCGAGCGTGGACGCCACCGTCCGCCGCATCCAGTTCACCCCCGACCTGCTCCCCGGCGATGTGACCGGCGTCGCCGTGTACGACCCGGTGGCTCGCGAGTTCGAGTTCAAGCGCGGTGCGATCTTCGCGCACATCGTGATCGCCGACGAGATCAACCGCGCCTCGCCCAAGACGCAGTCCGCGCTGCTGGAGGCGATGGAGGAGCAGCAGGTCACCGTCGACGGCTCCACGCACGGCCTGCCCCAGCCGTTCCTCGTCGTCGCAACGCAGAACCCGCTCGAGATGGAGGGCACCTATCCCCTTCCCGAGGCGCAGCGCGACCGGTTCATGATGCGAATCTCGATGGGATATCCGGATGCCGCGGCAGAGACCCTCATGCTGCGCCAGCGCGAGACCTCCAACCCGCTCGCGGCGATCACCCCTGTCACCGACGCGGCGACCGTGCGCGCACTGATCGCGTGGACGCGCCGCGTGCACGTCGCCGAATCGCTCGAGGAGTACGCCGTCGCTCTCGCCCAGGCCACCAGGCAGGATCCGAGCCTGCACCTGGGCGCCAGCCCTCGTGCGACCCTGCAGCTGGTGCGCGCCGCGAAGGTGCGCGCCGCCCTCGACGGCCGCGAGTACGTGGTGCCCGACGACCTCACCGAACTCGTCATCCCGGTGTTCGCACACCGATTGATCGCTGCCCGCGGCGTGCACCGCGCCGGTACCCAGCCGGTCGAGGCCGCCCTGAAGCAGATCGTCGCCCGCGTGCCCGTGCCGTTCGCCGGCACTCGACGCTGAGCACCTGAGAAGCTGAGATTCCTCCTATGAAGCGCCGACCGCTCACGGGCAGGGGGTCGGGATGCCTGTTGTCCGGCATCCTGCTCATCGTCGCCGCGAATGCGGCCGCAGCGCGCCCGCTGCTCTACCTCGGCGTGCTGCTGGTGGCGCTGCCCCTGATCTCGCTGCTGATCGTGCGGATGCCGCGCCGTCGCGCCGATGTGGCGCGGCGCATCTCGACGGATCTGCTCGCCGTCGGCGAGACCTCCCAGGTGCAGGTGCGCTTCGACCTGTACTCGATCGGCATCCCGAACGGCACCTGGCGTGACACCCTCCCGCCCGCCGTGAGCGGCGATGCGACCGGCGACTACCCGGGAGACGCCCTGTCGCTGCGCTACGACCTGACCGGCGTGCGCCGCGGCATCTCCACTCTCGGCCCGCTGATCCTGCGCACGGTCGACCCGTTCGGCCTCGCGCAGCGCGAGCAGGCTTTCGGCGACACGCGCACGGTCACGGTGATCCCGCAGAGCGTGGCCCTCGCTCCGCTGCCCACCAAGGTGGGCGCCGCGGGCGGCACCGCTCAGACGCGTTCCTCCCGGATCGGCCAGGGTGCCGACAACCTCATCCCCCGCCCGTACTCCTCGGGAGACTCCCGACGCCGCATCCACTGGCGCGCCACCGCGCACCGCGGAGATCTCATGGTGCGTCAGGAGGAAGAGGAGGCGAGCCCGGATGCCATGGTCGTGCTCGACCGTGCGGCGGACCGCTGGGACCGACCGGGCGAGGAACCGGATGCCGCCTTCGAAGCGGCCGTCACCCTGTGCGCCTCCGTCGCGCTGCGCCTGGCGGCGGACGGCTACAGCGTGGATGTGGTCGACATCTCCGGCACGCAGCTGGGCGCGCTGCGCGGACACGAGGAGGACCGCGAGGACCTCATGGTCGCACTGGCCATGATCGGGCCGCGAGGTGAGCCGCACGACCTGAGATCCATCGTCGGCAGCACGCCGCCCGGACCGCTCGTGCTCATCACCGGACGCCTCGAGGGCGAGGAGGCGGAGCGCCTGACCACGGTCGGCGCGGCGGCCCCGCTGCTGTTCGCGGCATCCGCCGAGCCTGAGGCGCTGGCCGCGGCATCCGCTCACGGCTGGAACACCGCGCTGCTGCCGGCGGACGCCGACATCGCCCAGACCTGGGCGGATGCGCTGCCCGTCTCGAAGGCCGCGCATGCCTGAGACGCCCGCCCGCACAGACCGCACCCGACTGACTCCCACCGGGCCCGGCGTCCTCGCCGCCGCCGCGACGCTGATCTCGGTCTGGTCCTACACGGGAGCGGTGACTCCGGGGGTCTGGACCTTCGTCGTGTGCGCGATCGTGATCGTCGTGGCCGTCGCCGGCATCCTCACCCGACTCGCCCTGCGCACCGTGCGTGCGGGCATCCGCGGCCCTGTCGTGCTGCTGGTGCAGCTGTTTGCCGTCGTCGTCGCCTGCACGGTGCTGCTCGCTCGCGAGACCGCGTGGATGGGGTTGCTGCCGACGGAGATGACCGTGCGGCTGATCGGCGTGCGACTGCAGCAGAGCGCCGAAGAGATCATGAACGGCGTGGTCCCGATCGCCGCCTCAGTGCCCATGGCGACCCTGCTCGGTCTGACCTTCGCCGTCGTCGCGATCCTCGTCGACCAGCTGCTCGCACACCGGCTGGTGATCCTGGCCGTGCTGCTGACCTCGGTGGTCGGCGTCATGCCGATGCTGATCTCGTTCGGCTCCGTGAATCTCGGCTGGTTCCTGCTGCAGGCCGTGATGATCCTGATGCTGCTGCGCTTCGGCGCCCGACATGATGCGCGCGCTCCGCGGCAGACCTCGTACCTCGTGACGGTCTCCACAGGGCTGGTCGCCGTGCTGGTGGCGCTCGTCCTCGCTCCGAGCCTGCCGGTGGCGTCCGCGTTGCCCGGGACCGGGCCGATGCTCAGTGTGAGCGCCGACCTGCGCCTGGGCGAGGATCTGCGCCGCCCCGAGGGGATCGAGGCGCTCACGCTGGTGACCTCCGCCGCCTCCCCGCCGTACCTGCGGATGGCCACGCTGTCGCGCTTCGACGGTGATGTGTGGCGTCCCGATCGCGGCGACCGGGTTCCACTGCGCGACGGATTCGGAAGGCGCGACTGGGCCGACCCGATCAAGACGGTCGAGACCGAGGTGTCGATCAAAGTGCTCGGCGTCTCCAGCGATCGCCTCCCTCTCCCCTACGCGCCCGAGCGGGTGACTGGGGTGGACGGCGTGTGGTCGGCCCTGCAGGAGAACCGGACTGCGGTCAGCGGCTCATCGGATGCCGCCGGTGCCGACTACACGGTGCAGGCCGCCACCCCGGTGCCCACGCTCGAGCAGATCCGCGCGTCCTCGGCATCCGGAGCGCCCGTCACCGAGCTGCCCGCAGACCTGCCGCCGATCATCAGCCGGCTGGCCCGCGAGGTCACCTCCGATGCCGGCACCGACTACGACCGGCTGATCGCCCTGCAGGACTGGTTCCGCAGCGAGTTCACCTACTCGCTCGACGCCCCGGTCGAGGAGGGCTTCGACGGCACGGGAGCGGATGCCGTGGCGACCTTCCTCGAGAAGCGCACCGGCTACTGCATCCACTTCGCGGGCGCCTTCGCGCTGATGGCCGACACGCTCAGCATGCCCGTGCGGATCGTCGTCGGCTACCTGCCAGGATCGGGGACCGACCAGAAGCGCGACGACAGCATCGTCTACTCCATCACGAGCGACCAGCTGCACTCCTGGCCCGAGGTGCATTTCGAGGGCATCGGCTGGGTGCCGTTCGAGCCGACCGCGACGCTGGGCGTTCCGACGGACTTCATCGCCGCGTCCTCCAGCGGTGGCAGTGGCGACGGCCCCGATGCGCCCACCCCGACGATCACTCCCACCACAGGCCCGTCGGCGACGCCGACCGACGAAGCCGGTCGCAACCAGGATGCCGGAGGAGGAGGCACCGACGCCCTGCAGACACTGAACCCCGCCCCCGTGACGCTGACCGTGCTGGGCGTGCTGGTGCTTCTGCTGCTGCCTGCGCTGGTGCGCGAGCTGCGGCG
Source organism: Microbacterium sp. W4I4 (assembly GCF_030816235.1). NCBI lineage: Bacteria > Bacillati > Actinomycetota > Actinomycetes > Micrococcales > Microbacteriaceae > Microbacterium > Microbacterium sp. W4I4. The sequence goes on along the minus strand of NZ_JAUSXT010000001.1, from coordinate 3,479,589 downwards.
GGCGATGCGGATGGGACGCGCGCGCTCGGGTGATGCGATGGCCGCGTGGCGCGAGCTGTCCGACTCGCTCATCGATCTGGGGCTAGCGCCGCCGGAAGCGCAGACCGCGCGAGTGCGCGCCGAGGTGCTGGCGTCGAAACGCGGGACCGACCCCGAAGCGCTGGCGCCGTTGGTCGCGGCCGTCGAGCGGACGAGCTATGCGCCTACGGCTCCGGATGCCGGAGATCTGGCCGCCCCGCTGCGCGTCGTGATCGGACAGCTCGCCGCGAGCGTGGATGGCCGACAGCGCGTGCTCGCGCGGTTGCTGCCTGCATCCCTGTTCGCCCGCCGCCGCTGACAAGCCCGTCACCGCTGACAAGCCCGTCTATGTGGCGCATAACGCCCCTGAGACGTCGAATTCAGGGCGTTCCGCGCCATATAGACGAGCTCTGAGGCCGCTGGGGTCAGGCGTGCTCGGGGCAGGGCACGGCGTCGCAGTCCGTGCACACGACGAACTGGCGCGTGCACGAGGCATCGGTGCAGTTCGCGGTGCGGTTGGTTGCTGCCCCGCATCCGACGCATTCGCCGATGACGGCGGTGTGGTCGGAGAAGTCGACGGAGCCGCGCTTGTCGAACACGTACAGCGAGCCCTCCCACAGTCCGTCGTCGCCGTACTGCTCGCCGTAGCGGGCGATGCCGCCGTCGAGCTGGTACACCTCTCCGAAGCCGCGGGAGACCATCAGGCTGGACAGCACCTCGCAGCGGATGCCGCCGGTGCAATACGTGACGACCGGCTTGCCCTTCAGGTCGTCGTAGGCGCCGTCATCCAGCAGCCGGACGAAGTCGCGCGTGGTCTCGGTGTCGGGCACGACCGCGTTGCGGAACCGGCCGATGGCGGCCTCCAGGGCGTTGCGACCGTCGAAGAAGACCACCTCGTCGCCGCGCTCGGCCATCAGCTCGTGCAGCTGCTCGGGGCTCAGTCGCTCTCCCCCGCCGACGACGCCGTGCTCATCGACCGCCAGCTCCCCCGGCGCTCCGAACGAGACGATCTCGTCGCGCACCTTGACGCTGAGCTTGGGGAAGTCGACGCTGTACCCGTCGTCATCGATGCCGGTGCCCTCGCTCCACTTGACGTCGGCGGTCTTGAACGCCGGGTACTCGCGGAACCGCCGGAGCCACTTCTTCACGGCGGGCAGTTCGCCGCCGAGGGTGCCGTTGATGCCGTGCTCGGAGATGAGGATGCGTCCGCGCAGCTTCAGCGCCTCGCCGAGGTCGCGTTGCCACAGTCGGATCGCATCCGGATCCGCGAGCGGCGCGAACGCGTAGAACAGCACGATCTTGGGGGTGGGCACCAGGAGATTCTAGGCGGAAGTCGCTCAGGCGAGCGCGGCAACCGCATCCAGGATCATCCGCCAGAACCGATCCACATCCAGTTCCAGTGCAATCGTGGCGTTGTCAGGTCGATTGAGAATGCCGTGCAGATCGACGCTCGTCGCACCGCGCGTCTCGGTGCCGAGCAGTTCGACATCCAGCCGGGATCGCACGGTTGTGACGACTGACGGGTCCGCGAGAAGCGCGATCGTGATCGGGTCATGAAGCGGGGCGTCGGGCATTTCCTCGGCGGCGTCGTATGTGGCGCAGAAGAAGTCCAGCAGTTCGCGTCCGAACGCGGCTGTGTTCGTGCCGATCGCGCTGATCTGCTTCCGCACCCCATCGGTGATCAATGCCTGGTGGGAGATGTTCAGGCCCACCATAGTGAAGTCGATGCCGCTGTCCAGCACCAGCTGAATCGCTTCGGGGTCCGTCCATGCGTTGAACTCGGCATACGGTGTCGCGTTGCCACGTCCTGTCGAGCCTCCCATCCAGATCACCCGCTCGACCTTGGCGAGCACGTCTGGACGATCGCGAGCCAACTCCCCGATATTCGTGAGCGGCCCGGTGGCGACGATCGTGACCGATTCGCCGGAGCCCTCGATGACGTCTGTCATCAGGTCGAGGGCGCTTCTCGCGTCCAACGCCACGCTGGGGCTCGGGAGATCCGGGCCACCGAGCGCGTTCGCCCCGTGGATCCAGTCAGCCGGATGCAACTCGCCGTTGAGGGGCGATGCGGCTCCGGCCGCGATGAGCACGTCGCCGATACCCGCGACCGTACAAGCGATCCGGGCGTTCTGCGTCGTGTGGATCAGCTGCCCATTGCCGCCCACTGTGGTGATCGCTCGCAGCTCGATGTTCGGGTGCGCCGCCGCGAGCCAGATGGCGAACACATCGTCGTGCCCTGGATCGCAATCCAGGATGATCGGCGTGCTCATGCCGCACCGCCCTCTGCCCGCACGGCACTCATGAGTTCGTGCCGCAGCCCCGCCGGCAGAGCGGCGACCGCGGTCAGGATGCCGTCCAGGCTCGGAAGCCCGGCACCTGCACCCGGCACCCCGACCGCGGCCGCGCCGCATGCGTTGGCCATCGCCGCAGTCCAACTCGGCTCCTCGAATCCCCGAAGGAACCCGAAGATGAGACCTGCGCTGAACGAATCGCCCGCCCCTGTCGTGTCGATGGCGCGAACCTCGGGCACCGGGGCCCGGACGAATCCGTCGACGGTGAGCAGCAGTGATCCCGACGCGCCGCTGGTCAGCGCCACCGTCGACGGTCCGTAGCCGGCGATCGCTGCCGCGGCCTGCTCGTCCGTCGCCTCACCCGTGAGCTGCCGAGCCTCTTTCGTGCCGATGGCCACGACATCGACGTTCGCCAGGAAGGCGCGCAGCACATCTGGCACGGCCGCGACAGGGTCGACCGGCACATCCAGCGACACCGTCCTCCCCGCCCGGTGCGCAGAAGCCGCGGCGGCTTCGGCGGCAGCCCTCTGCGGATCAGCCAGCAGCGCATAGCCCGAGATGTGCACGTGCGAGGCACCGCACAGATCAGGCGGGACGTCAGCACTCTTCAGCTCGGCACTCGCCCCGCGGTAGGCGAACATCGTCCGCTCACCGTCGGGTGTCACCGTGATGACGTTGAGCGAGGTCGGCTCAGTGCTGCTGCGCTGAACAAGACGCGTGTCCACGCCCACGGCGGTCAGCCCGTGGATCGCCTGCGCGCCCCATTCGTCGTCCCCGACGCAGGCGAGCATGGCCGCTCGGACACCCAAGCGTGCGAGCATGACAGCGGTGTTGGCCGCCGATCCGCCGAATCCCATACGCTGCCGCGACGCCACACCGTCTCCGCCTGGCTCCGGATAGGCGGGGATGTCGAGGTGCAGGTCGATGTTGAGGTCGCCGAGCAGCAGAACCTCGAACCTCCGGTCTTCACTGCCCTGCTCGACGTCACCGACTTCCACGGATCTCAGTCTCCGAGCGCCTGAGCGAAGTCTGCGATCAGGTCGTTGATGTTCTCGATGCCGACGGACACGCGAATCATGCCCGGAGTGACGCCCATCTGCTGCCGTTCGTCTTCCGGGATGTCGAGGAACGCCATCGTCGCAGGAAGCTGCGTGACCGTGCGCACCCCACCGAGGCTCGCGGCGAAAGAAGCGAGCTTCAGGCTCTTGCACACCTGCGCCGCCTGCTCTTCAGTGTCGACGCTGAACGCCAGCATCGCACCGGGAGAGTCAAGCTGCTCGCGGGCCGCCTCGTATTGCGGGTGCGACGGGTGTCCGGGGTAGTAGACGCGCTTGACCTTCGGGTTCGCAGTCAGCCACTCGACGAAGGCCCCTGCGTTCTCCGTCATCCGTTCCACACGCAGGGGCAGAGTCTGGATCCCACGCAGCAGCAGCCAGGCGTTGAACGGCGAGAGTGCTCCGCCGAGCTTGGTGAGCGTATTCCAGCGGATCTGCTCCAGCCAGTCTGCCGGCAGGATCTCAGAGTTGATGCTGATGATTCCGCCGACGGCGTCGTTGTGTCCGCCGATGAACTTCGTCGCGCTCTCCAGCACGATGTCCACACCGTGCTCGTGCGGTCGGCACACGATGGGGCTGGCGAAGGTGTTGTCGCAGATCACGACGATGCCGCGCTCGTGCGCGATCCCGGCGATCGCCCGCAACGGCGCTACCTTCATGGTCGGATTCGCGATCGTCTCGACGTAGACCGCCTTCGTCTCGGCACGGATCGCCGCACGCACCGCGTCGACGTCGGTGGCATCGACGAAGGTCACCTCGATGCCGAAATCCTGGATGCGGTGATCGAAGAACTCGTGGGTCGAGCTGTAAGTGGTCAGATCCACGACGATGTGGTCTCCGACGCGCAACAGCCCCAGGACCGTGTGCGACACTGCGGCCATACCGGATGCCACGGCCAGGGCATCGGTGGCGCCGGCGATGAGCGCCATCTGATCGTCGAGCTTGTACTCGTTCGGGTTGCCGCAGCGGCTGTAGATGTTCACCTCGCGGCGAGCGCCGTCAACCACCCGGTCGTAGGCGTCGCCATCGTACTGATAATTGGCCGACATGAAGATCGGATAGCTGATCGACTGTGTGCTCTCCTCGGGCGAGTAGAACACTGCACGGCTTGCGAGGCTGAGTTCCTGCTGATTGTCCACAGATCTCCCTTTCGGTTTGACGGGTGAGGATCCGGCGTTCGCCGGAGATTTCATTGCTTGAGTGCACCGCTGGTGAGGCCGCCGATGACGTGGCGCTGGAACACCAGATACACGAGGAAGGAGCCGAGCGCAGCCAGAAGGATCGCCGCGAGCAGCACAGGGTAGTTCGTCGTGCGCTCTCCGACGAAGTCGGTCAGGCCCAGAGGGAGCGTCTTGTTCTCGGGGCTGTTCAGTATCACCAGCGGGAAGAGGAAATCGTTCCAGACCCAGATGACATTCACGATGCCCGTCGTGAACATCGCCGGTTTGGCGATCGGCACCATCACTCGAGCGAACACGGCCAACTCCGAGGCGCCATCGATGCGGGCGGCTTCGATCAGGTCGCGCGGCACGGTGGAGAAGAAGCCGCGCATGATCAGGACGGAGATAGGCAGGTTGAAGGCGACGGTCGGGAGGATCACCCCTGGCAGTGTGTCCAGGAGCCCCAGTTCTCGAATGATCGCGACCAGTGGTACCAGGGCGATGTAGGCGGGGATCGCCATCGCCACGAGCATGATCAGCTCGACCGCCGGCATCCATTTCGTGCGGTAGACGACGAACGCGTAACCTGCCGCCGTCGCGATGGCCACGGTGATGATGACGGAGGCGAGCGTGACCAGTAGAGAGTTCCACGCGTACAGGGCGAGGGAGCCGTCGACGAGCGCGGCGGCGTAGTTGTCCCAAAGCAGGCCCGACGGCAATGACCACACCGACTGCTGGAACTCCTTGTTGGTCTTGAACGAGCTGTACAGCATCCACACGAATGGGAACAGCACGATGACCAGGTGCAGGCCGAGCACCGCCAGCACGGTGAGCGTTCCCCATCCGAGGCGCGTCGGTGGCAGCTGTTCGCGTTCCTGCCGGCGCGGTCGCCGGGATGACCGCTTCGCATCATCTGCGAGCACAACACTCATCGTCGCCTGACTCATCGCAGGACCTCCCTGCCCCTGCGAGGCTGACGTGGTCGCGTCGCCGTGAGGACGAAGACGCCGACGATGACGGTCAAGACCAACTGGGCGATGCCGATGGCCGAGGCGTAGCCCGCCTCGAAGTTGCCGAACCCGGTCTTGAACAGGTAAGTGGAGACGACGTCCGTCGCATTGCTCGGGCCCCCGCGTGTCATGACGAACACGAGCGAGAACGTCTTGAACGACGTGACCACGGCCAGGAGCACTGTGGCCTGCACGTTGGAGAAGATCATCGGCACGCTGATTCCGAAGAAGGTGCGGAAGTGTCCGGCTCCATCCAGAGCAGCCGCTTCGTACACCGACTCGTCGACGTCTTGGAATGCGGCGACGAACAGCAGGATGTAGAGGCCCAGGTACGTCAGGTTCATCACGACCAGAACCGCGGGCATGGCGAAGTTCTTGTCACCCAGCCAGCCCTGTGCGAGATCGTCGAGACCGATCAGACGCAGCAGCCCGTTGAGGAGCCCGAAGTAGGGGTTGTACACGAACTGCCAGAGCAGGCCGATGCAGATCTCGCTGATGACGACGGGGATGACGTACAGGAACATCGCGGCGCGCTTGAACCGTGGGATCACCCGCACCAGCCAGTAGGCGATGACCATTCCGAGCGCCACCTGGAACACGATCGCGGCGAGAGCGATCAGGACGTTGTTCTTCAGAGAAGACCAGAACACTCCGTCTTCTGCGAGGCGAAGGAAGTTGCCCAGCCCGATCCACTCGCGTGGTGAGAACCCGTCCCACTTGAAGAACGAGAGCGTCCCTGCGTTGACGAGCGGATAGGCGACGAACAGTGCCAGGAATGCCAGCGCTGGCAGGAGAAAGCAGACGGCAATGAGGGATTCGCGTCGCTTGGCGCGATGTAATCCATGCCGCCGAGCTCGATCCGATGGGGCGCCCACGGCGAGCGACCCATCGGATCGGACGTGATTCTGCACGGTGCTACTCTCCGGCGTTGATGGCTGCGTTGATCGCGTCGACGGCCTGCTGAGCGTCCACCGACCCTTCGATGAGTCCCTGCAGGGTCGAGTAGTAGATGGTGGTCGCCTTCGGCGGCAGTGCCGTGTCGTAGAACGCGTCAAGGTGTGCGGACGGCTCGATGATGTCGGACACGATGCCCGAGAGCACCGGACCAGCCACATCCGGCGTCGTCGCACCCTTCAGCGTCACCATCGTCTTGCGAATCTCGACGTACTTCTTCATGACGTCAGGACTGGTCATGTAGCGCAGGAACTCGACGGCGAGCGGCTTGTCCTTGGCCTTCTCGGACATCGCGAACGCTGCGGCGACGCCGGCAAGCGTGTCGGACTGGTCACCCGCCCCACCCGTGACGGTCGGGAACGGGAAGTAGCCGAGTTCGAAACCGTCCGGTGCATCGACCGACATCCCGATCTGCCAGGTGCCGTTGAGCACCATGGCGGCCTGGCCGTTCAGGAAGAGCAGGTTGGCCTCCTGGTCGGACATGCCGTTGGCCCCAGTGGGAAGGAGGTCCTTCTCGGCCAGCGTCTGCAGCATCTCGGCGCCCTCGGGTCCGAACGAGATGTCGCCGTCGCCATTGAGGAAGTCGGTGACCTGGCCGCTGCCTGCGGTGCGCATCTGGCCGTATTGGAACCAGAAGGTGGCGGGCCAGCTGTCCTTGTTGCCCAGCGCAACGGGGACGATGCTGTCGGCCGCGATCTCTTCGTTGAGCGTCAGAAACTCATCCCATGTTGTCGGTGCGTCCCAGCCCTTGTCGTCGAAGAGCGCCTTGTTGTACCAGACCACAGCGGCGTCGATATCGATCGGCACCGCGTATGTCGATCCGTCGAAGCTCACCGAGTCCATCGATGCGTCGATGAACGCGTCACCCCAGCCTTCTTTCGCAAGTTCGTCGTCCAACGCTGCAACCTGACCGCTCTTCACGAATGCATCGAGGAATCCGCCGGGGAGCGTGTAGAAGACGTCAGGCACATCGCCGGTCGACATCGCCGTCTGCAGCTTCGTCTTGTACGAGGACTGCTCGGCAGAGACCTCTTTGATCTTCGCGTCAGGATGCTCCTTCTTGAAGCCCTCCAACGCCCACTTCATGAACTCGACCTTGTCGTCCTGACCGGCGTAGGCATGCCAGATCGTGAGGGCTTCTTCGTCACCGCCGACCGATGGCTCCGACGAAGCGCCGACGCAGCCGGACAGCGCGAGGGTTCCCACTGCGAGCGCCGCGATGGCGGCTCTACGGACGTGGATGTTCATGGTGACTCCTTCGGACGACACTGTCGGGAAAGTGGTATCACTATATACTGGTCACACAGGCTGTGGTAGCACCACATTTCTCAGGGTCAGAGTCGATCGGAGCAGAGGAAGCATGCATACGGCATCCCAGGACAAGGCTGGAGCACTCACGCGCCTGCGCGCAGCACTTCCCGGCCTGTCCACAACGGAGCAGCGGGTCGCGAACTGGATCCTCACTCGTCCTGAACATCTGCTCGAGGCGTCGATGGTCGACGTTGCCCAGGCATGCAGCGTCAGCGACACGACGGTCCTGCGCATGTGCCGCAGCGCCGGGTTCGCCGGATACACCGATCTGAAGCTCGCGCTGGCACGCGACCTCGCCACCCCGATGCAGCTCATACACGACGACATCGCCGACGGCGACGATTCGATGACGATCGCGCGCAAGGTGTTCGCACGAGCCTCACTCTCGTTGCAGGACACCGCGAATGTTCTCGACCCGGATGGCTTCGCCGCCGCTCTCCACCTGCTGGAGAATGCCCGCAGCGTGCTCGTCGGCGGCGTCGGCACATCTGGTGTGGTCGGCCAATCGTTCTATCAGCGCTGTCGTCGACTCGGCATCAGTTGCGATGCTCCCCAGGATTCGCAGGTGCAGAACATCCACGCAGCCCTACTCGGGCCGAACGATCTTGTCGTCGCCATCTCGTACTCCGGCGAGACCCGTTCCGTCGTCGGCATGGCCGAGCACGCCCGGAATGTCGGTGCGAAAGTGCTGGCCGTGACGGGAAACCGCGAGTCGCATCTCGCCAAAGTCTCCGATCTCACACTGCAGAGCGTCTCGCACGAGACGCGCAACGAACCGATCGCAGCCCGACTGTGCCAGCTCACCCTGCTCGACGCACTCTGCGTCGCCTACAGCCACCGCCATCTCGCCGACGTGCTGAGCAAAGAGCAGCTCGCCGGCCAATCCATCGTCGAGAGCTCGTTCTGAGCGCTCGCCCGCTTCCCGAACAACGAGGAGTCATCCATGATCGTGCAGATCTACACCGCCCAGTCCGCTGCCGAAGCCGTCGCTCTGGCCGAACGAGGAGTGGATCATGTCGGCCTCACCCCGACCACCGTCGGCCTACCCGGTCAGATCAGCGAAGAAGTTGCTGCTGAAGCGGTCGCGGCACTGCGTGGACGCGCGCGTTCCGTCGCACTCAGCGTGGAGACGGAGCTCGAGGAGATCGCTCGGATGGCAGCGACCGTCCATCCTGACATCCTGCACCTGTGCGGAGAGATCGGTGCGGTCGGCCCCGACGCCGTCCGCATACTTCGCGGCATGCTGCCCGAGGGCATGGAGATCATGCAGGCCATCGCGGTCGGCGCCGAGGGCGACCTCGCGATGGCAATCGAATACGCTGCCGTCGCCGACTATCTCATCCTGGACTCGTACACGACCGACGTGCAGGGAGTCGGTGCCGCGGGCATCACGCACGACTGGTCACGCAGCGCTGAGATCGTCGCCAGCGTTGGCATCCCCGTCGTTCTCGCGGGGGGCCTGTCGGCCGACAATGTCGCGGACTCCATCGTTGCCGTGCGGCCATGGGGTGTCGACTCCCTCACCCGCACGAATCGCCCTCTCGGCGATGGGCGATTCGAGAAGGATCTCGACGCGGTCGCCGCATTCGTTCGCAGCGCCGTAGAAGTACCCGCGATCTGAACGCGTACCGGCGACTCGCCTCAACCCGTCACATCGAGCACCGCGCGCACGATGCTGTCCGCATCGATGCCGTGATGCCGATAGACGTCGGCGAGGTCGCCGGACTGCCCGAACCGGCTGACACCGAGGTGGAGCGCGGGGACGCCGTGCCTTCCGGCGAGGAACGCGAGCGCGTGCGGATGCCCGTCGAGTACGGTCACCATGGGGCGTGCGCGGTCTGCCGGAAGCACCTGGTCGAGGATCCAGTCACTCCCCTCGCCCCGGCCGCCTCGCGCCTGCACAGCTTCGAACAGCAATCCGGGGCTGGTCACGCAGACGACGTCAGCGTCCACACCGAGCGTGGCGAGGCGGTCGGCTGCCTCCAGGGCATCCGGAGCCATCGCGCCCATCATGATGATCGTCGCGTCAGGGCGTTCCGCGCTGCGCAGCCGGTAACCGCCTGCGACGACCTGACGGCGCCTGCGCTCCCGCGCGGCCGGGTCGGTGGGGATCGCGGCAAGCGCCTGGTCCACCGGCTTGGTCGACAGACGCAGGTAGGCGGACTTGCCGCCGGGGCGGGCCATCTGCGACATGGCCGCCAACAGCATCCATTCGACTTCCTGCATGAAGGCGGGCTCGAAGCTGATGCACTCAGGCTGCTCCAGGCCGATCGACGGCGTCTTGATCGATTGGTGCGCGCCACCCTCAGCGGCCAGCGATACCCCTGAGGGAGTGCCGATGAGGATCGACTGACCGCCTGCGTACATGCCGTACGACCAGGGCTCCAGCGCTCGCTCCACGAATGGGTCGTACAGCACGCCGATCGGGAACAGCGGCTGACCCCAGCGACTCCACGTGGTTCCGAGTTCGCTGATGAGGCTCACAAGATTGACCTCGGCGATGCCCAGCTCGATGTGCTGGCCGCTCGGCCGCTCGCGCCAGTGCATGATCGTCTCGGGGTCATCGGCGAACCAGTTCTGACGGTCGCTGGTAGACCAGACACCAGCCTTGTTCAACCACCCCGCCAGATTCGTGCTGCTGGAGACATCGGGACTCGCGGTCACAATCCGTCGAGCGACCTCAGGTGCGGATCGGGTCAGATCCAGCAGCACCCGGCCGAGAGCGGCCTGGGTCGTGCCGGTTCCCGAGGGGGTACGGCAGAAATCGGTGGGAACCGGCGGCGGAGTCACGTCTACCACCGGGTCCCGCCGCAACCGCTCGGCCGCCTCCGCGCACAGCCGCCCCTCAGAGGAGTCCGGGTCGAAGCGCGCCCACGGTGCGGCAGGATCCATACCCAGCTCGTCTGCCAGCTGGTCGTACTGCTCGAAGGTCAGCAGAGAGGAGTGGTTCTGCGGATGGCCCGCCGTCGGCAGACCCTTGCCCTTGATCGTGTACGCGATGATCACAGTCGGGCGGGTGTCGTCGATCTGCGCGAAGGCTGCGCGGAGCGCTGCCAGGTCGTGCCCGCCGAGGTTGCGGATCGTGCTCACGAGCTCGCCGTCGCCGATGGCGTCGAGAAGAGAGCGGATGCTGGATGCGGCGGTATCCGCTCCTGGCAACCGCTGCCGCAGCTCATCCGCCCGGCAGCGCAGCAGACGCTGGAATTCGGCGTTGGGCATGTCGAGGATGCGGGCGCGCAGTGCCTCGCCGCCCGGGCGACGGAACAGCTCCTCGAGCTGCCCGCCGAACGGAACGGTGATGACCTGCCAACCGGCAGCGCCGAACATCCGCTCGATCTTTCCCGCCGCGATGTTCGGCACGACTCGGTCGAGCGACTGGCGGTTGAGGTCGATGATCCAGACGAGTTCGCCGAGGTCCGGCACGTGCGGGTCGAGCACAGCCTCCCAGACTGCCCCCTCATCGAGCTCGGCATCGCCGACCAGGGAGTACTGGCGTCCGTACGACGGTGTTCCGGAGACCGACGATGCATAGCGACGCGAGATCGCGCCCCAGATCGGAGCCGTGGCGCCGATGCCCACGGAACCCGTGGAGTAGTCGACGGTGTCGGGATCCTTCGACCGGCTCGGGTAGCTCTGTACTCCGCCGAACCCGCGCAGCGTGGTCATGTGCTCCTCGCCGATCTCGCCGAGCAGGTAGTTGATGGCGTGCAGCACAGGCGATGCATGAGGTTTGACCGATACACGGTCTTCGGCGCGCAGCTGCTCGAACCACAGTGCCGTCATGATCGTCGCTATGGACGCGCTCGATGCCTGATGTCCGCCGACCTTCAGTCCCGAGGAGCTGGAACGAACGCGGTTCGCGTGGTGGATCATCGACGTCGCGAGCCACAGCACCCGCCGCTCGATTGTGGCGAGCGCGGCGAGATCGGACGTGGGCGGCCCAGTGAATGCTGCGGGGGCGATGGCGAAAGACATATGGCGGATTCCTTGAATTCGAGGCGCGGCAGCTTCGCCGTTCCTCATCGCGTTCCGACCCTTGTGGGGCGCGGACGCTCCCGAGTCGGGTTACCCCGGGAGCTGGCCGGAAAGAAGCAGATGGTTCCGCCATTCGATCAAGATCACCCGTGGTGCACAATAGACAGCATCAAGATCAAGCAGAACGCGCAAATTCACGTTTCAACAACGACAGGACCTGATCACAGTGGCACGCAACCGCCTGGCCGATCGAACCGACCGCAACCTGCTCCGCGAACTCATCCGCAGCCCTGGCACCACCACCCTCGCGCTGGCTGAAGCGACCGGCCTGGCCAGGAACACCGTGCGCGCCCGTCTCGTCCGGTACGACGAGGACGGCACGTTGCGCTCCTTCCAGCGACGCATCGATCCCGGTGCGCTCGGCTATCAGCTGAGCGCCTATGTCGTCACCAGCGTGACTCAGCGCAAGCTCGACCGCGTCGGGGAATCGCTCGCCGCTATCCCGGAGGTCGTCGAAGTGCTCGGCCTGTCAGGTATCACCGATCTATTGATCCGCGTCGTCGCCCGAGACGCCGACGACCTCTACCGCATCGCGGGTCGCATCCTCGACGTCGACGGCGTCAAGCGCACCACGACCGGCCTGGTCATGCGCGAGATGGTCCCCTACCGGGTGGAGCAGCTGCTGTGACCCTCGACTCAGGCGTTGTTCATCGGAGCTCACGCCATCGGATAGGATGGACAGGTTGTTCCTGGTGACGTGTCCGAGCGGCCGAAGGAGCACGCTTGGAAAGCGTGTGTTGTGCAAGCAACCGAGGGTTCGAATCCCTCCGTCACCGCCATTGGTCCGAGCCCTGAGACGAAGTCCCGGGGCTCGGACCATTTCCGTATGACACCCGCCTAGAGTTTCCCTCATGGCTGACATCGATGTGGACGTGCTCGTCATCGGGTGGGGCAAGGGCGGCAAGACCCTCGCCGGAGCGCTCGGACGCAACGGCCGATCGGTCGCCCTCGTGGAGCAGTCGAACGCCATGTACGGCGGCAGCTGCATCAACATCGCCTGCATCCCGACGAAGGACCTCGTGCACAGCGCCTCCCAGCGGCGGCCCGAGGACGACCCGCAGGCCTGGTTCACCGCCGCGGTCGCCGGTCGCGACGCCCTGACCGAGAAGCTGCGCGCCCGCAATCACGCGATGCTCGCCGAAGTCGACACCGTCACCCTCATCGACGGCCGCGCCCGGTTCACCGGTGCGCACGACGTGCAGGTCACCGCCGGCGACGACACGCTCACCATGCACGCGGAGACCATCATCATCAACACCGGGACGGCTCCTGCCGAACCCCGCTTCCCGGTCGACGGCTCGCGGGCGTTCGATTCGACCACGATCCAGCACGTCGATCCGCTCCCCGAGCGGCTCGTCATCGTCGGCGGCGGCTACGTCGGCCTGGAGTTCGCGGGCATGTTCTCGAAGTTCGGCTCCCGGGTCACGATCATCGACCACGGTGACACGTTCATGCGCAACGAGGACCGCGATGTGGCGGATGCCGCCCGCTCGCTGCTCGAGGAGTCCGGAGTGCAGCTCATCCTCGGCGGCGATGTGCGCAGCATCCGTGACGAGTCCGGAACCACGACCGTGGAACTCGCCGTCGGCGGCGGGGCCCGGACGCTCGAGACGGATGCCGTGCTGGTGGCCGTCGGCCGGCATCCGGTCACTGCCGAGCTCGGACTCGACACCGCGGGCGTGGCGGTCGACGAGCGCGGCTACGTCGTCGTGGATGACCGGCTGCGCACCTCGGTGCCGCACATCTTCGCCGTGGGCGACGTCAACGGCGGACCGCAGTTCACCTACATCTCGCTGGACGACAACCGGATCGTGATGGACCAGCTGAACGGCTCGGGCGCACGCACGACTGACGACCGCACGGCGGTGCCGTACACGGTCTTCCTCACCCCTCCCCTCGGCCGCGTCGGCATGAACGAGGCCCAAGCGCGCGCGAGCGGTCGACGTGTACTCGTCGCATCCAAGGCCATCATCGACATCGCCGCGATGCCGCGCCCGAAGATCGTCGGGGAGACCCACGGACTGATCAAGGTGCTCATCGATGCCGACACCGACCTGATCCTCGGAGCCGTGGTGTTCTCGATCGACGCGCAGGAGGTCATCAACCTCATCGCCCTCGCGATGCGCCATGACGTGACGGCGACCGAGTTGCGCGACAGCATCTGGACGCACCCGTCGAGCACCGAGGCGCTCAACGAGGTGCTCGCCGCACCCCGTCCGCTGGAGGCCTGAGCAGGAGCCCGAGCAGGATCAGTCGAACAGCATCCCGTACATGGTGCTGTCCGGCCCCGACTCCAGCTGTTGCATCCCGATCCGCTCGTAGAACGCACCGGCGCCGGCGTTCTCCGGATTCATGCCGAGATGCAGGCCGGGCACGCCGCGGCGCCGGAGCTCGGCGAACAGCGTCTCGATCAGACGTCGTCCGAGTCCCTGTCCCTGCGTCTCGGGCAGCAGGTCGATGTGCAGGTGCGCGGGGTAGTGCGCCACATGCTGCTCACGCCCCGGGGCGCGCCTGCTCGCGTAGTCGATGATGCCGTCCTGACGGGTCGGCTCGGCGTTCCCCGACAGCGGGTAGCGGTCTGCCACGCCCGGCCACCACTCGTCGCGGAACCACGTCTCGAAGGCCTCGGTGTCGTCGGTCGAGACGATGTAACCGATCGTGCGGCCGTCGGGCGATTCCACCACCCAGGCGAGATCGGGATGCCGCTCCACGTAGGGCACGGCGAAGATGTCGCCCCACAGCCGGTCGTCGTCGAACACTCCCGTCGCGTCCGCTCCGGCGTCGGCCGTCCGCACGCAGACTTCGTACATCGCCTCGCGATCGGAAGGGCGGTAGGGGCGGATGCGGGTTGCGCCGGTCTCGGTCATGACTGCTCCTTGGTGTTCGATGCGACCCGGGTGTTCTCGTACGCGGGGAGCAGCGCCCACTCCCCCATCATCCCGGCCACGAGCAAGGCGGCACCAGCGCCGATCAGCATCCCGCCGATCGTGTCGGTGAGCCAGTGCACGCTGAGGATCGTACGGGACAGTGCCATCGCGAGTGTCCAGATGATGCCGGCGATCACGATCCACCGCCGGCGGAAGACCAGGATGAGCACCAGCGCGATGGTCGCCGCGTGCGCCGTGTGCCCCGAGGGGAAGGATCCGAAGTCCGAGGGCACGAGAAGATCCTCCGGTCTGGCGCGCCCGAAGATCTCCTTGACGAGCTGCGTCAGGCCGACGCTGACCACGAAGGTCACGGCGGCGTAGACGGCCGCCCTCCAGCGCTTCAGCGCCACCAGCATCCCGAGGATCGACAACGGCACGAGGAGAGTCGCGACCCACCCGCCGCCGATGACGTTCAGCGCGTACGCGATCGTCAGCATCCAGGGCTGCCTGATCTCGCCCATCAGCCGGTTCCAGCTGGGGTCCAGCCCGTCGACCGCACCGCCGAAGAGGACGACGACCACCCAGCCCAGAACGACGGCGGCCACCAGCAGTGCGCCGCCGGAGATCAGCATCCGAGTTCGGGTCATCGTCCCATTCTGCCTGGCGTCCCGCGGCCCGCCCTGAACGCGGCCGGGGATACGCTCAGGCCATGAGCTTCGCCACTTCGCATCTGCTGCTCGCGGCTTCCGCGGCAGACCTCGTCGCCGCCCATCCGGTCGAGGAGGGGCGCGTGCGCCCGCACCGCACCCTCGACGGCGACGGGTTCAAGATCCGCACGCTCGTGATGGATGCCGGCAGCGTACTGCGCGAGCACAAGGCACCGGTGCCGATCCTCGTGAGCGTCATCGCCGGGCGCATCCTGTTCCGCGTCGCCGGCGTCGAGTACGACCTGACCGCGGGAGGGACCATTCAGGTCGCCGCCTCTGAACCGCACGAGCTGGAGGCGCTCGAGGCCTCGCACGTGCTGCTCACCCTGATGGGGTGAGTGGTCCCGCCACCGGACTCAAGGGGCGAGCATCGCCACCGTGCGCGGACGCACGATCAGCCACAGCGCCAGGATCGCGATCACCGCGCAGCCGACCATCACGATCGCCATGGTCGTCGCGGTGATCCCGGACCCAGCCGAGATCAGACCGACGGCGGGAGAGATGACGGCCGCGATGCCGTTGTTGCAGGCGCCGAGCACGGATGCCGCCGTGCCGGCCGCCTTGCCGTGCCGGTCGAGCGCGAGCACCTGCACGCACGGGAACGTGAAACCGCACGCGGTCATGAACAGCCACAGCGGGATGACCGTGCCCCAGAAGCCTGCGCCCGCCTGGTCACAGACGATGATCGCGGCGCCCGAGATCAGCAGCATCCCGGTGGAGAAGGCCATCACCCACTGCGGCCCGAAGCGCGCGGCGAGACGCGACGCCGCCTGCACGCCGCCGACCACGCCGAGGGAGTTCGCCGCGAACAGCAGCCCGTACTGCTGCGGGTCCAGACCGTGCGTCTGCTGGAACAGGAACGGTGACGCCGAGAGGTACGAGAACAGGCCCGAGAAGGTCATGCCGCCGATGACGAGCACGCCGACGAACACCCGGTCGGAGAACACGCTGCGGTAGCGCTGCAGCACGGTGCTCGATCCGCGATCCTGACGGCGCGCCCTGGGCAGCGTCTCGGGGATCAGCGTGGATGCCGCGATGAGCATGATCAGGCCGTAGGCGGCGAGCACGACGAAGATGCCCCGCCAGGGCATGACCACCAGCAGCGCGGAGCCGGCGATCGGGGCGACCACAGGTGCGACGCCCGAGACCAGCGCGAGGCGCGACAGCATGACCACCAGACGCTTGCCGCCGAACAGGTCGCGCACGATCGCCATCGCCACGACACCGCCCGCGGCGGCGCCCACGCCCATGACGACGCGTGACGCTCCCAGCAGGAGCAGATCGGGGGCGAGGGCGGCGGCGATGCTGGCCAGCACATGCAGCGCGGTGACGACGATCAGCGGCACCCGGCGTCCGACCTTGTCGCTGAGCGGTCCGACGACGAGCTGGCCGAGCGCGAACCCGATCATCGTACCGGTGAGGGTCAGCTGGATCATCGCGGCCGAGGTCGCGAAGTCCTCCTCGAGCTGCGGGAAGGCCGGCAGGTACAGGTCGATCGTGAACGGTCCGAGCGCGGTGAGCGCCCCCAGCACGATGATGTACAGCACGCGGCGCGCGTTGGAGATCGCGTCGCCGGGGTGCAGGACGATCGGGGCCGTCGCGGGGTCCGCACCCAGGGTGCGGATGGCGCCGGTGGGCGTGGAGGTGCGGATCGTGCCGGTGATCGCGCGGATGCTGCCGGTGGGAGTGCGTTCGTCGGTCACAGGGCGCTTTCGCGGAGAGGGGCGGATGCTGCGCCGAAACGATTCGACGCGGGAGAAGTCTCCCATGCTACTCGCCCCGGGGGGATCGCTCCCGCCCGCCGCACACCCGTCGAGAAACCACATTCCGCATGAGACGCACGCGCACACGTGGTTTCTCGTGACGGAAGTGGTTTCTCACGAGGGGGGCCGGTTGCGGAGGCCCGCGAGACTTAGGAGCGGGCGACGCGGGCGAGGCCCTCTTCGAGGTCGGCGATCAGGTCGGAGACGTCTTCGATGCCCACCGACAGGCGCACCACGTTCTCGGGCACGGCGAGCGCGGTTCCGCGAACCGAGGCGTGCGTCATCTCCGGCGGGTAGCCGATCAGAGACTCCACACCACCGAGCGACTCGGCGAGCTGGAACAGCGAGGTCGACTCGGCGAGCGCACGCGCGGCCGCGGGGCCCGCGGCGAGGCCGAGCGACAGCATCCCGCCGAATCCGCTCATCTGACGCGCGGCGATCTCGTGACCGGGATGCGAGGCCAAACCCGGGTAGTACACCGTGGCGAACTCCGGCCGCCCTGCCGCCCATTCGGCGATGGCCTGGGCGTTCTCGCTGTGCTGGCGCACACGCACGGCGAGCGTCTTGATGCCCCGGGTGGTGAGCCAGGCGTCCAGTGGGGCGGACACCGCACCGACCGCGAACTGCTGGAACTTCACGGCCTCCGCGAAACGGTCATCGGCCAGCACCACGGCGCCGCCGAGCACGTCGGAGTGACCACCCAGGTACTTGGTCGTGGAGTGCACGACCACGTCGGCGCCGAGCGCCAGGGGCTGCTGCAGAGCCGGCGAGGCGAAGGTGTTGTCGACGACGAGCGCTGCACCGGCGACGTGCGCGATCTCGGCGACCGCGGCGATGTCGACGATCTTCAGCAGCGGGTTGCTGGGCGTCTCCAGCCAGATGACCTTCGTCTGTGGACGCAGCGCCTGACGGACGGCATCCGGATCCTGCAGCTCGACCGTGGTCGTCTCGATCCCCCAGGGCGCGAGCACCTTCGTCAGCAGCCGGTAGGTGCCGCCGTACACGTCGTTGCCGAGCAGCACGTGATCGCCGGGGCGCAGGATGCCGCGCAGCAGCGCGTCCTCGGCGGCGAGGCCCGACGAGAACGACAGCGCGGTCGCGCCGCCCTCCAGCGCCGCCAGCTGAGTCTCCAGTGAGGAGCGGGTCGGGTTGCCGGCGCGGTTGTACTCGTACCCGCCGCGGAAACCGCCGATGCCGTCCTGCACGTGCGTGGACGCCTGATAGATCGGCGGGATGATGGCCCCGGTGGTCGGGTCGGCGGCCTGACCTGCATGGATGGCGCGGGTGGCGAAGGCGCGGTCGGTCATGACACTCCTCGGGGTTCGACAGTGGTGCAGCACGGGTGGTGCGGCGGTGCGTCCACCGTACGCCGGGCGCGGACGGCAATCGGCATCCTGTTACGCTCCGAGACCCTGCAGCGGGGCGTGGTCAGTGCGCGAGGTAGCCGATCAGGTCCTGACGGGTGAGCACGGTGTGCGGGCGGCCGTCCACCGTGACCAGCAGCGCGTCGGCCTCGGCGAGCGCGGCGCGCGCCTGGGCGACGGAGTCGTGGATGCCGATCAGCGGCAGCCGCTCCCCCGTGTGCGCGCGGACCGGGTCGCTCGGCTGCGCCTCGCCGCGGAACAGCAGGTCGAGCAGGCCCTTCTCGTCGACTGCGCCGGTCACCTCGCCCATCATCACCGGCGGCTCTGCGCTGAGCACCACCAGCTGCGACACCGCGTACTCGGCCATGATGCCGATCGCCTCCAGCACGGTCTCGTCGGGGTGGGTGTGCACCAGCGCGGGGATCGCGCGCCCGGTCTGCTGCTTCTGCCTGATGATCGTGTCGCGGGCGGCGAGGACGTCGGCGACGGTCTCCTCGGCCTCCACGTCGCTGAAGCCGTAGGAGCGCATCCAGGCGTCGTTGAAGATCTTGCCCAGATAGCCACGACCGCCGTCCGGCAGCAGCACCACCATGACGGCATCCGCTGGCAGGTCGCGGGCGGCCCGCAGCGCGCCCACCACGGCCATGCCGCTGGAGCCCCCGACGAGGATGCCCTCCTCGCGCGCCAGTCGCCGCGTCATCGCGAAGGCCTCGGCATCCGTCACCGCGATGATCTCGTGCGGCACCTGCGGGTCGTACGCGCCGGGCCAGATGTCCTCGCCGACGCCCTCCACCAGGTACGGACGCCCGGTTCCACCGCTGTAGACGCTGCCCTCGGGGTCGACGCCGATCACGCGCACGCGGTCTTCCGACGCTTCGCGCAGGAAGCGGCCGGTGCCGGTGATCGTGCCGCCCGTGCCCACGCCCGCGACGAAGTGCGTGAGGCGACCGTCGGTGTCGCGCCAGATCTCCGGCCCGGTGGTCTCGTAGTGACTGCGCGGCCCGTTCGGGTTCTCGTACTGGTTCGGCTTGAACGCGCCGGGGATCTCACGGGCCAGCCGGTCGCTGACGCTGTAATACGACTCGGGGCTGTCTGCGGGAACGGATGTCGGGGTGATGACCACCTCGGCGCCGTACGCGCGCAGCACGTCGATCTTGTCCTCGCCGACCTTGTCGGGCACGACGAACACGCAGCGGTAGCCGCGCTGCTGGGCGACCAATGCCAGCCCCACGCCGGTGTTGCCGCTGGTCGGCTCGACGATCGTGCCGCCCGGCTGCAGCGCACCGGATGCCTCGGCCGCGTCGATGATGCGGCTCGCGATGCGGTCCTTGGCGGAGCCGCCCGGGTTCAGGTACTCGAGTTTGACGAGCACGGTGCACGCGATGCCCTCGGTCACGCGGGTGAGTCTGACGAGGGGCGTGTCGCCGATCAGGTCGACGATGTTCTCCGCGAAGCGCATGGGTCTCAGGCTAGATGCACGGATGCCGGATGCCGGCTCTGTTTCACGATGAAGCAGAGTGTTTCAGCCGTGCCCCGCTATATGGCGCAAACCGCCCCTGAATCGGCGATTCAGGGGCGGTTTGCGCCATACAGACGGGTGCTGACGTGTCAGCCCTTCGTGGCGCCCGCCAGCAGGCCGCGGACGAAGAAGCGCTGCAGTGCGAAGAACACGATCAGCGGCACGATGATCGAGATGAACGTACCCGCGGACTGCAGGAACCACTTGTTGCCCCAGGTACCCGACAGCGAGTTCAGCGCCTGGGTGATCGGCAGCGCTCCTGGCGAGGCGAAGATCGTCGCGACCAGCAGGTCGTTCCACACCCACAGGAACTGGAAGATGCCGAACGACGCGATCGCCGGCATCGCCAGCGGCAGGATGATGCGGAAGAACACCTGGCCGTGGCCGGCGCCGTCCACTCGAGCCGCCTCGATGATGTCACCGGGGATCTCGGCGATGAAGTTGTGCAGCATGAACGTCGCCAACGGCAGCGCGAAGATCGCGTGGGCGATCCACACACGCGCGAAGCTGTAATCCAGATCGTTCAGCGTGAAGCCGGGGAAGACCGTCACATCGCCGATCGTCAGACCGCTGGAGAACAGGCTCAGCAACGGCACCAGGGCCATCTGCAGCGGCACGATCTGCAGCGCGAACACGAACACGAACAGCAGGTTGCGACCCTTGAAGTCGATCCACGCGAACGCATAGGCGGCCAGCGACGCGAGCACGATCGGGAAGACGGTGGCGGGGATGGTGATCGCCAGCGAGTTGACGAATGCGACGGCCAGCGTGGTGGAGGTGCCACCGGCGGTGAGCGCCTGCACGTAGTTGTCCAGGGTGAACTGCGGGTCGGTGAACGCGGTCCACCAACCGGTCGACTGCGTGTCCGCACCGGGGCGGAACGAGGTCACGAACAGTCCGAAGGTGGGGATCGTCCAGAAGAAGGCGATGATCACCGCGGCGATGGTCGCGCCGCGGGACGTGAGCTTCTTGTGCGCGATGGCCTCGGTGCGGCGCGTGTCGCGCGCGACCTGGCCCTTGGTCCGGGTGTCTCTCACGATGGCTTCGGTGGCGCTCATCAGCGGATCTCCCTCTGCTTGGTCAGCGATCGGGCGTTGTAGATGATCAGGGGCAGCACGAAGATGAACAGCACCACGGCCAGGGCCGAGGAGTGTCCGTAACTCTGGAAGCGCTGCTGCTGGTTGACCATCTCGAAGCCGAGCACGGTGGTGTCATCGCGTCCGCCGGTCATCACCGCGACGATGTCGTAGACCTTCAGCGACATGATCGTGATGGTCGTGAGGACCACGATCAGCGAGGAGCGGATGCCGGGGACGGTCACGTTCGTGAACCGCTGCCAGGCGTTCGTGCCGTCGAGCTCTGCGGCCTCGATCTGCTCGGCGGGGACGGCCTTGATCGCGGCGGACAGGATCACCATCGCGAAGCCGGTCTGCGTCCAGATGAACACGATCAGCAGCATGAAGGTGTTGATCAGCGGCTTGACCGCCAGCCAGTTGACCGGGTCACCGCCGAACATCGTCACGAGGGCGTTCAGCAGACCCAGCTGGTCGCCCTGCCGGTAGTCGTACATGAACTTCCAGATGATGCCCGCGCCGACGAACGAGATCGCCACTGGCATGAAGACGAGCACCTTGAGGACTTTCTCGCCGCGCGCCTTGTCGATGAAGACGGCGTAGGCGAGGCCGAAGGCCACCGAGATCGTCGGCGCCAGCAGCGCCCAGATGAGCGTGTTGACGACGGATGACGTGCCCACCGGGTTCGTGAACACCCAGAAGTAGTTCTCGAAGCCGACGAAGTCGGTGCCGGTCTTGTCGAAGAAGGACTTCACGAAGGTCGCGATGGCCGGGTAGATCAGGCCGAGCAGCAGCATGATCGTGGCAGGGGCCATGAACAGGATGAGCTGGAAGAGGTAGCCGGCACCCTGGCGGGAGCGGTAGTCCGCGAAGAACAGCAGCGCTCCGGAGAGCAGTGCGATCCCGACCACGTACAGCACCGCGTTGGAGTACGGCCGCAGCAGCAGGAAGGCGAGCACCGGGATCACCAGGCAGGCGACCAGGCGCATGATGAAGTAGCCCTTGCCCGGGCGCGGTGCGTACTCGATGAGCACCAGCACGATGGCCACGACGATGCCGAAGGCGATGAGGACCACGGGGATCTGCAGCAACGGATGCATGTTGCCGAGCCACATGAAGAACGTGTTCAGCGAGACCGGCCCGAGTGCGATACGGGCCGGGTTCTCGACGGGTGCGGAGAAGATCAGCAGGAAGAGCAGGGCCGCGATCAGCACGAATCCGACGGTCACCAGGATGCGCGTCAGTGCGCGGCCCTTCGGATCGGCGCCGTGCCTGGTCTGCGGCAGTTCGGTCGTCTCGACTTCTTCGACGATCACTTGCGACATGGGGTCCCCTTCTGGATACAGCACCGGACGCGGCCGGAACAGCCGGGCCGCCGCGTTCACGGCCCGGGAGGTGATGCGGGTGCGGGGTCGAGCCGAGGGCCCGACCCCGCACCTGTCAGCAGGTTGCGCTCAGACTAGCGCTACCGGTCAGTTCGCGTAACCGGCCTGGATGTTCTTCAGAACCTCGTCGGTGGACTTGCCGTCGACCCAGTCGACCATGCCCTTCCAGAACGAGCCCGAACCGACCGTCGACGGCATCAGGTCGGATGCGTCGAAGCGGAAGGTCGTGCTGTCGGCCTGCATGATGTCCATGGCCTCCTTGAGGAACGGGCTCGACGCGAGGCTCGAGTCCGCCTTCTTGTTGGCCGAGAGCACACCACCGAGCTTGACGCGAGCGTCCGCGAACTCGGGGGATGCCATGAACTCGAGCACCTTGACCGTGGACGGGTCGGTGTTGAAGCCGGCGACGAACTCGCCACCACCCTCGACGCTCAACTCGCCCTCCTTCATGCCCGGCATCAGGAACGCGTAGACATCACCGTCGGGAGCGACCTTCGGGGTCTCGCCCGCGGCGTTCTTCACGTCGAGGAAGTTCGCCGAGAGGAACGAGGCCTGGTGGGTCAGCGCGCAGGTGCCGTCGGCGACCTTCGCCGCCACGTCGCCGAATGCCGTGGAGTTGATGCTCTTCACGTCACCGAAGCCGGCGTTGACGTAATCGGGGTTCAGGATGATCGATCCGACCGCGTCGAACGCGTCCTTGATCTCGGGGTCGGTGAACTTCACGTCGCCGGAGACCCACTTGTCGTAGACCTCCGGGCCGGACTGGCGCAGGACGAGGTCCTCGATCCAGTCGGTACCCGGCCAGCCGGACGCGTCGCCGGAGGCGAAGCCGACGCACCAGGGCGCCTGACTCGACTTCTGCTTGATGGTGTCCGTGAGCGCGATCATGTCGTCCCAGGTCTTGGGAACCTCGACACCCCACTCCTTGAACTTCGCCGGCGAGTACCAGATGTAGCCCTTGAGGTTCGCGAGCATCGGCGCCGAGTAGAAGGTGCCGTCGAACGTGCCGTAGTTCTTCCAGTCCTTCGACCAGTTCTCGTCGACCGCCTTCGAGACGGCATCCGGTGCTGCCTCGACCTTGCCGGTCTCGACGAGCGTCTTCAGCAGGCCGGGCTGCGGGACGATCGCGATGTCGGGGGCGTCACCACCGGTCACCTTCGTGACGATGTTGCCCTCGAAGCCCTTGTCACCGGTGTACTCGACCTTGATTCCGGTGTCCTTGGTGAACTGATCGAACGACTTGTTGAGGTCGGTGGCCTCAGAGCCGGTGATGCCGCCGGAGATGCGGACGGTCGACTTGCCGTCGGAACCGCCGTTTCCGCCGCCGGGCGCTGCCTCCGCACAACCGGTCAGGGCGATCGCAGCCGCACTGACCAGGGCGAGGGGAGCAAGCAGGCGGTATCGCTGTGACAGAGCCATGTGTTTTCTCCTCTTCGGGTGGATCACGGACCTCATTGACTGCGATCTCCGCAGCATGTGAGGAACCGATTCCAGGACAACCTACTTGCCCTGGGCACCCCCACACAACGCCACGCAGCAACATCTGCACAACCGTTGTGGAGACGTGATGCGATTCGTGGGAGCGCTCCCAGATAGTATCGTGTGGAACCGGTTCCCTTCGACTTCGGACCCCGCTACGCTGTCGATTGCCCACACCGGAGGAATGATGACCACGATCGCCGATGTCGCCGCGCGCGCCGGCGTGTCCAAAGCCACAGCCAGTCGCGCGCTGAGTGGCGGCGGCTATGTCGCCGAAGACACCCGGGAGCGCGTACGGGCGGCCGCGGCCGAGCTCTCCTACGTCGCGCACTCCTCGGCCATGAGTCTCGCCACCGGACGATCGCTGTCGGTCGGCGTCATCATGCCCTCCCTGCACCGGTGGTACTTCGCGGAGCTGCTCAGCGGCATCCAGGAGGGCCTGCTGGCGTCCGGCCACGACCTGGTCCTCTACGGCGTGCAGGAGGAGTCCGCCGAGCGCGCCAGGCTCTTCGAGGAGGTGCTGCCAGGGCGGCGCCTGGACGGCATCATCGGCGTCGGCATCCAGCCACTGGCCGCCGAACTGGAGCGTCTGGTGCACGTGGGCTCGCCGCTCGTGTGCGTGGGCGCCTACAGCCAGGGAGTCAGCGCCGTCTCGATCGACGACGAGGCTGCCGCCCGCATCGCCACCGAGCACCTCATCGACCTCGGGCATCACGACATCGCCTTCCTCGGCGGCCGGGAGGATGCCGCCACGCACGCCTTCGGCGACGGTCTGCGCCACGCCGGGTACCGTGCGGCGATGACGAGCGCCGGTCTCGGGGCGCACATCCGCCACGCGCATGGCAGCCCCACCATCCCGGGCGGATACGCGGCGGGGGTGCGGATGCTGGGAGACCGTCAGAATCGGCCGACGGCCTTCGTCGCGGTGTGCGACGAGGCCGCGATCGGCGGCATTGTGGCAGCGCGCAGATTGGGCCTGTCCGTGCCGTCGGAGCTCAGCATCGTCGGCATCGACGACCACGAGCAGGCGGAGATGTTCACCCTGACCACGGTGAGGCAGCAACCGCGCGCGCAGGGGCTGGCCGCCGTGCAGCTGTTGATGAGGCGGATGGCCGCGCCGGATGCCCCGCCCGCGCGCGAGGTGCTGCCGTCGGCGCTGGTGATGCGCGCCTCCACGGCGGTGCCGCGGGCTTAGCGACGACGGACGCCGGGCGCCCGGGACAGCAGAAGGCCCCGGGACGGATCCCGGGGCCTTCTGTACGCGATGACGCGTGGATTACTTGAGGGTCACCGAAGCGCCAGCGGCCTCGAGGACCTCCTTGGCCTTCTCTGCGGCCTCCTTGTTGGCGCCCTCGAGGACGGCCTTGGGAGCACCGTCGACGACGGCCTTGGCCTCGCCGAGGCCCAGCGAGGTGAGCTCGCGGACGGCCTTGATGACCTGGATCTTCTTCTCGCCGGCAGCCTCGAGGATGACGTCGAACGAGTCCTTCTCCTCCTCGGCCTCAGCGGCACCTGCACCAGCGGCGCCGGCAACGGCGACGGGGGCGGCAGCGGTGACGTCGAACTTCTCCTCGAACGCCTTCACGAACTCGCTGAGCTCGACAAGGGTCAGGCCGGAGAACTGCTCAAGCAGTTCCTCAGTGGTGAGCTTCGCCATGATTTATCTCCTAATGAATGGGGTTTGTTGAGAAAGAACGCCGGTCGCTCACGCGGCCTCGGCGGTCTCCAGCTTTTCGCGAAGTGCGTCGATGGTCGCGGCAGCCTTGCCCATCGTCGCCTTCATCATGCCCGCAGCCTTCGCCAGCAGAACCTCACGGCTCTCGAGCGAGGCGTACTTGTCGACCTCGTCGGCGTCGAGGGTCTTGCCCTCGAAGACGCCGCCCTTGATCACGAGAAGCGGGTTGGCCTTGGCGAAGTCACGCATAGCCTTGGCAGTGGCGACGAAGTCACCGTGCACGAACGCGACGGCCGACGGACCCTTGAGGTCGTCGTCCAGCGTCGTGATCCCCGCGTTGTTCGCGGCGATCTTGGTCAGCGTGTTCTTCACCACGGCGTATTCCGCGTCCTGACGGATGTCGTTGCGCAGCTGCTTGAGCTGGGCAACCGTCAGACCGCGGTACTCGGTCAGCAGGACGGCGTTCGAGCTCTCGAATGACTTCGTGAGCTCGGCAACCGTTGCATCCTTCTGCGCCATGGTCACTCCTTACGTGTACGGATGCCACGCGGCTGCGTGACATCGACGTGGACCACCCACCACGGCAACAAAAAAGCTCCGGCGCAAGCGCACGGAGCAAGTTTTCTCAGGAGAAAGTCTCTATGACACCTGCGCGGGCCCCTGCTGAGCAGTGCTTCGATCGTCATGCTCGCACACGACGACGACCGGCGGTCTTCGGTTGCCCCCACTCTACGGCATCCCCCCGCGACTCCCAAATCCTCCTACCCATCCCGTCGAGAGCACGACATCTCGCCGAAAGCACGGCTTGTTCGCGTGAAGCTTCCGTGCGCTCGGCGAGGTCCCGTGCTCTCAGCGGGAAGCGTGGCAGAGAAGTGCGCTCAGGGAGGGGTGATGTGGAAGGCGGCAAGACGCGTGGCCAGGTCCGGAGCCGTGCGGATGTGGGTGGAACCCCAGCGCGCAAAAGGACGACGGGTGGTGCCGCGGATCCAGTCCTCGCGCTCCTTCTCATCGAGCATGACCTGTTCGATCGTCTTGCCGGATCGCATCGCCACGTCGAGGTACTTGCCCTTGCCGTCGAACTCACCGAAAGCATGCGCATCATCCAGGCCGAAGTCGACGAAGTACATCGCTCCCGCCGGCCCCGGAACGGGAACCTGCAACTCCGGCGGGGCGAAGCCGAGTCGGCGCAGCTGCAGCCTGCTGACGCTCTCGCCCGGCAACTGCGCGCGTCCGTCCGCGAAGTCCGCCACCCATCGTGCCTGTCTGACGCCACGCGCACCCACCGCACCATCAAGACGCTGCTGCAGGCCAGCTCGCCACGACTCGATCGCATCGAGATCCCATTCCCGGATGCGCTCTCCCATCAGCCGCTCGGCAGCATCAGCCACGGCGACGGATGCTTCGAGCGGCAACGTCCGACACAGATCGAACACCGTGCGGGCGAGGCTCGTGCAGCGGATGCCGTCGATGACGACCACATCCTCGGCCGGGAGCGGGGCGACGTGACGCAGGACGTCGGGTGCGCTGGAGATCCGACGCGGAACGTCGGTGGTCATGTGCACTCTGGTGAACTCGATGCGATAGAACGGCAGTCGCCAGAGCACGCCCGCCGATGTGTGCGACATGGGCGCACCAGTCTCGGAGTCGCGCGCGACGGCGATGACCCGCGTGCGATGCTGCTGCTCCGGCGTCAGCCTGCGATACTCCTCCGCATCGATGTACCAGCCGCGCCTCATATGTATCATGGCTTTCCCCCGGACGGCCGCGGCGATCGCGCGATCGGTCCAGCCGTTGAGGATGAGGTCCTCCCGGGAGCGCACGAGGTGCTCGAGGTGAGGTGAGGAGCCGATGCTGGAGTGCAGGCGCGTGTCCGAGTCGATGAGCATGCCCCATGCTCCGTCGCAACTGCATCCCCGACATCCCCGATTCCCACGATCTGTGCACAACCCGCCGCCTCCCCGAATTGTGCAGGCCGATTCAGCATCCGCTGTCCCCGCCCCGCCCCGCCCACCCCAGACCCACGCCTGATTCGTCGACGGCACCACATCTCGCCGAGTGCACGGCTTATTCGCGTGAACTTTCCGTGTACTCGGCGAGGTCCCGTGCTCTCGACGGAGAGGGAGTGGTGCCCGGCGGATGCTGGGGAGCGGCGTGTGCGGGGTGGGTCGGGGCGCTGCGGGGTTAGGGTCGAAGGGTGACCCCGGAACTGGCAGCGCGCATCATCGCGGACTCCAGCGACCGGGTCGCATGGCTTCGCGCTCGCGCCCGCGGGATCACCGCGACGGACGTCGCCGGGCTGTCGGGTGAGTCGTCCATCGCACGGGCGGCGGATGCCAAGCTCGGGCACGGTCCGCGCTTCGGCGGCAACGCATACACCGACCACGGGCGGCGCCGCGAGCCCGAGATCGCCGCCTGGGTGGCCGCGACCCACGGCATCCTCCCCTCTTCCGCACTGTTCTGCGCCGAGGTCGAGAAGCGCCACCTCGCCACACCCGACGGCGTGTGCGTCGACGACAGCGGCCACGTCCTTCTCGCCGAGATCAAGACGACCAACAAGTCCTGGCGGACGATCCCCCGCACCTATCTGCGTCAGGTCTGGTGGCAGCAGCACGTGCTCGGCGCCGAGCGCACCCTGTTCGTCTGGGAGGAGCACGTCGACTTCCAGCCGATCCACGACGAGCCCAAGAGCGTGTGGATCGACCGCGATGACAAGCAGATCGGCCGGCTGGTGGGCCTGGCCAACCGCCTGATCGACGAGCTCTACCACCGCACCACCGGCGAGCAGCCGCCGTCCCGCGGCCCCCTCGCACCCGGCGGACGCACTTCGCTGCGCGAGCGCGACATGTTCCGCGCGCTGGCGCTCTCGGACTGACTCCCGCCGCTCGACGCCGACTGCACGGCATCTCGCCGACTGCACGGCTTGTTCGCGCGAAGGTCCCGTACTCTCGGCGAGGTCCCGTGCTCTCGACGGGCGTGGGTGGGGGGGGTAGGACGTGGGGTCAGAGCGGCGCGAGCACGCCGCGGGCCTCGGAGGCCACCTCGTCGGCGATGGCGTCCAGCAGCGGCGAGCGCAGATTCCACTGCTGCCAGTACAGCGGCACCCGGGTCGGCGGACCGCCCAGATCGATCAGCTCGTCCGTGGCCTGCGGCACGGGGATGAGCCCCCAACCGAGCCCCAGCCGCACCGCGAGCGAGAAGTCATGGGATGCCGGCACGTAGTGCCGCGGCACCGCCCAGGGGTCCACGCCCCTGCCGCGCAGCCAGTCGTGCTGCAGGGTGTCCCGCCTGTCGAAATCCACGAACGGCGCGACGCGCAGCGCATCCTCGGTGACGCCCGAGCCGAACCAGCGCTCCATGTAGTCAGACGCTGCCATCGGCCGGTACTCGAGCACCCCGAGTGGTGTGACCAGGCTGCCGCCGACGGGCTCCGACTCGCTCGTCACCGCCGCCATCACCTCCCCCGACTCGAGGAGGCGCGCGGTGTAGTTCTGATCGTCGCGGTGCAGATCGACGTCGACCGGATGCTGCCGCGCCACGCGCGCGATGGGCGCGAGGAACCAGGTGGCCATGGAGTCGGCGTTGACGGCGAGAGGAACGCGGATGCGACGCGCCGTGCCGTCGGCATCGCCCAGGCCGAACGCGGCGACCGCGTCGTGCTCGAGCAGCTCCACCTGACGTGCCAGTCGCACCAGCGCCTCGCCGGCTTCCGTGGCCCGCACCGGGCGGGAGCGCACCACGACGACCCGGCCGAGCTGCTGCTCCACCGCTTTGATGCGCTGGCTCACCGCAGACGGGGTGATGTGCAGCCGGCGCGCCGCGGCGTCGAAGCTGCCCTCGTCGACGGCTGCGGCGACGGTGGCGGCGAGCTGGGCGTCGATCTTCACATAAGCCATGCTAATGCTGATGCAGTTATCATCGCTGGCTCTCATGACTGTCGGGCTCTAGCGTGGATGCCATGCTCACCTTCCTCGCCGGCCTCGGCCTCGGCCTCTCGCTCATCGTCGCGATCGGCGCGCAGAACGTGTTCGTGCTGCGACAGGGTCTGCGGCGCGAGCACGTGCTGCCGGTCGTGGTGATCTGCGCCCTCTCCGACGCCGTCCTCATCCTCGTGGGCGTCGCCGGGCTCGGGTTCCTCGTCGAACGCGCGCCGTGGCTCATCGTGGCCGCGCGCTGGGCGGGCGCGCTCTTCCTCCTGGGCTACGGCCTGCTGGCGGCCCGGCGCGCCTGGCGCGGGGAGGATGCGCTTCGCGTCGACGACACGACGCGGACCGGTGCACCGGTCCGCAATGACGCGTCGGCACGCGCCACCGGCACCCTGACCGACGTCGCCCCGACGACCCGTCTCGTGCCCGTCATCGCCACGACACTCGCCCTGACCTGGCTCAACCCGCACGTGTATCTCGACACCGTGCTCATGCTCGGATCCGTCGCCGCCACGCACGGAGACGCACGCTGGCTCTTCGCCGCGGGCGCCGTGCTCGCCAGCTGCCTGTGGTTCGCCGGCCTCGGCTTCGGCGCCCGGCATCTCGGGCGCTGGCTGCGCACGCCGCGAGCCTGGCGGATCCTCGACGCGGGCATCGCGATCGTCATGATCGGGCTCGCCGTGGGGCTGGTACTCCCGGTCCTCACGGCATAGCGCCCGCGCGACTCAGCGTCCGCCCGGCTTCGGCATCCGCCCGACTTCGGCATCCGCCCGACTTCGGCATCCGCCCGACTTCGGCATCCGCCCGGCTTCGGCATCCGCCCGGCTTCGGCATCCGCCCGGCTTCGGCCTCCGCACTACTCGGGCCCCGCGCGAGTCAGGCTCCGTCGAGCGGGCGCAGGATCCTGGTCAGGAACCGCTGCGTGCGCTCCTCGCGCGGAGCGCTGAACATCTGGGCCGGCACGCCCTCCTCGACGACGACACCGTCGTCCATGAAGAGCACCCGGTCAGCGGCCTCGCGCGCGAAGCTGAGCTCGTGCGTGACGACCACCATGCTCCATCCCTCGTCGGCGAGCTCCTTGATCACCATGAGCACGTCGCCGACCAGTTCCGGGTCCAGCGCGCTGGTGGGCTCGTCGAAAAGGAGCAGATCGGGGTGGAGGGCGAGCGCGCGGACGATTCCCACGCGCTGCTGCTGGCCGCCGGAGAGCTCGTGCGGACGGGCGTTCTCCCTGCCGTCGAGTCCGACGCGGGCGAGCAGCGACCTGGCCTCGTCGACGACCTCGTCCTTGGGCCGTCCCTGCACGCGCCATGGCCCTTCGATCACGTTCTCGAGCACGGAGAAATGCGGGAAGAGGTTGTGGTTCTGGAAGACCATCGCCGAGCGGTCGCGGAGCGCGAAGCGCTGCTTCTGCGTCACGGACGCGGAGAAGTCGATCTCCGGGCCGCCGTCGAGCACGATGGATCCGCCGTCGGGCGTCTCCAGGCCGTTGAGCGAGCGCAGCACCGTCGTCTTGCCCGAGCCGCTCGGTCCGATCAGCACGACCACCTCGCCGCGATGCAGGGTGAGGTCGATGCCGCGCAGCACCTCGTGCGCGCCGAAGCTCTTGTGCAGCTGCGTGGCGGTCAGGAGCCGGGTGGGTTCAGTGGGCGACATGGCGATCGAGCCTTCTCTCCAGGGCGCTCTGCCCCATCGCGAGCACGAGGCAGATCACCCAGTAGACCAGGGCGGCGGTGAGGTACACGACCATCACCTGATACGACGACGCCGCGATCTGCTCCGCGCGTCGGAACAGCTCCGTCACGAGGATCGTGGAGGCCAGCGAGGTGTCCTTCACCAGCGAGATGAACGTGTTCGACAGTGGAGGCACCGACACCCGTGCCGCCTGAGGCAGGATGACGCGGGTCAACGTGTGGGTGCGGCTCATGCCCACGGTGTAGGCGGCCTCCCACTGCCCCTTGGGCACCGAGAGGATCGCCGCACGCACGATCTCGGCTCCGTACCCGCCGACGTTCAGCGAGAGCGCCACGATCGCGCTCGGCCACGGGTCGATGACGATGCCCAGTGCAGGCATCCCGTAGAAGATCACGAACAGCTGCACGAGCAGTGGCGTGCCGCGGATGACCGAGATGTAGAACCGCGCGATCCCGGATACCACCGGCCGCATGGAGATCCGCATCAGCGCGATGACGATCGCGATGACGAGGCCAACGGCGAAGGAGGCGAGCGCGAGCGGGATGGTGCCCAGCAGGCCCCCGAGCGCGATCGGCCCGAGTGAGTTCAGGAAGAGCTGCCAGGCGTCCATCGAGGAGTCACCTTACTCCGTGACGTCTTACTCGGTGACGTCGTCGCCGAAGTACTTGTCGCTGATCTTCGCGAGCGTGCCGTCGGCACGCAGCTCGTCCAGCGCTCCGTCGATCGCCGTGACCAGGGCCGTCCTGCCCTTGGCGAACGCGAAGGCCTGCTTGCCGGCATCCTCGGTCTCAGCCGCGATCTTCAGGCCGGTCGGGCCGTCGGTCTTCTCGTAGTCGAGGAAGGTGAGCTTGTCGTTGACGGTCGCGTCCACGCGACCCTGACGCAGCAGGGCGACGGCCTGCGCCCAGCCTTCGACGCCCTCGACCTTCGCGCCGGACTGCACGGCGAGATCGTTCCAGTTGCTCGTCAGCGACTGCGCGGTCGTCTTGCCCTTGAGGTCGGCGAAGGAGCTGATCGAGTCGTCCTTCGCGTCGACGACGATGACGCCCGGCGAGACCGTGTACGGCTCGCTGAAGAGGTACTTCGCGGAGCGCTCGTCGTTGATCGTCACCTGGTTGGCGATCACGTCGAAGCGGCCGGCGTCGAGGCCGGCGAAGATGGCATCCCACTGCGTCTCCTGGAACTCGACCTTCAGATCGAGCTTCTCGGCGACCGCCGTGATGATGTCCACGTCGAACCCGGTGAGGTCTCCCGTGCCGCCGTCGGCGTGGAAGCTGAAGGGGCGGTAGGTGCCCTCGGTCGCGACGGTCAGCGTGCCGTCCTTGACCAGCCCGTAGTCGGGGCCGGAGCTGCTGCCGGTCTGGGCCGGAGTGCTGGAGGCGGAGCAGGCGGTGAGCGCGGATGCGGCGATCACGATGGCTGCGACGGTGAGGAGACGACGGGACATGACGGGGTGACCCTCCTGGGGTGGATTCGGGATGCTCGGGGTGAGAGCGGGGCGCACGCAGCCGCGCTGCGGCGCCTTCTTCACAGTACGCTCGGCGGCTGCGTATCGGCCTCGCGTGACGCCGGATGACGCTCCGTCGGCAAGGTGGATGCGGACGCGAAGAGGCCCCCGCCGGAGCGGGGGCCTCTTCGTGAGTCAGCCTCAGATGGTGTTGACGTCCAGCGGGATGCCGGGGCCGAATGTGGTCGACACGACACCCTTCTGGATGTAACGGCCCTTCGAGCTCGACGGCTTCAGGCGCACGATCTCCTCGAGAGCGGCCGAGATGTTCTCGTCCAGCTGCTCGGACGAGAACGATGCCTTGCCGACGATGAAGTGCACGTTGGCGTGCTTGTCGACGCGGAACTCGATCTTTCCGCCCTTGATCTCCTCGACGGCCTTGGCCGGGTTCGGAGTCACGGTGCCGGTCTTCGGGTTCGGCATCAGACCGCGCGGGCCGAGCACCTTGCCGAGACGACCGACCTGGCCCATGAGCTCAGGGGTCGAGACGGCTGCGTCGAAGTCGGTCCAGCCGCCGGCGACCTTCTCGATCAGCTCGGTGCTGCCGACCTCGTCGGCGCCTGCGGCGATGGCGGCCTCAGCAGCCGGGCCGTTGGCGAAGACGATGACGCGGGCGGTCTTGCCCGTGCCGTGCGGCAGCATGACGGTGCCGCGCACCATCTGGTCTGCCTTGCGGGGGTCGACGGCGAGCTTCAGCGCGACCTCGACGGTCGAGTCGAACTTCGCCGACCCGGTCTCCTTCGCGAGGGCGACTGCCTCGGTCGGGGTGTAGAAACGGTCTGCCTCGATCTTCGCGACGGCAGCCTGGTATGCCTTGGACTTGGTAGCCATTGTTATCTCCCTCAGCCCTCGACCGTGATGCCCATGGAACGGGCGGTTCCGGCGATGATCTTCGACGCGGCGTCGATGTCGTTCGCGTTCAGGTCGGCCTGCTTCTGCTCGGCGATCTGACGGACCTGCTCGGCCGTGATCTTCGCGACCTTGACGGTGTGCGGGGTGGCGGAGCCCTTGGGCACGCCAGCCGCCTTCTTGATCAGCTCTGCTGCCGGCGGGGTCTTCAGGATGAACGTGAAGCTGCGGTCCTCGTAGACGGTGATCTCGACGGGGATGACGTTGCCGCGCTGCGACTCGGTCGCCGCGTTGTACGCCTTGCAGAACTCCATGATGTTGACGCCGTGCTGACCGAGCGCGGGGCCGATCGGCGGCGCCGGGTTGGCTGCACCGGCGTTGATCTGGAGCTTGATCAGGCCGGTCACCTTCTTCTTGGGTGCCATTCTCTTTCCTTTCATCGAGCTGCGCTGGCCCTTCGACAGGCTCAGCGCTCTCTCCCGCTTCCTCGGCATCTCCGAGGCGCGGTGCGGTTCGTGCTCGCGCACAAACCAGCCAAGTCTACCTGATCGGATCCGATGCCGGGACCGGCATCCACCCGGGCAGAGCAGAACGGCCGCCCCGGATGGGACGGCCGTTCTGCAGACGCGGAAGCGTCAGAGCATCTTGGTGACCTGCTCGAACGACAGCTCGACCGGGGTCTCGCGCTCGAAGAGCGAGACGAGCACGGTGAGCTTGCCGCTGGCGGGGTTGATCTCGCTGATCGTGCCGGGAAGACCCGCGAACGAGCCTTCCTTGATGGTGATGGTCTCGCCGACCTCGAAGTCGATCTCCGCGGCCATCGGACGGGCGACGGCGACGCCGCCCTTGGCGGCGATGGACTTCGCGGTGGGGACGTCCTTGACCTCGACGAGCGCCTTCAGCATGTTGAAGGCCTCTTCGAAGCGCAGCGGGGTCGGGTTGTGGGCGTTGCCCACGAAGCCGGTGACACCCGGGGTGTGGCGCACGACGGACCAGGTGTCCTCGTTGAGCTCCATGCGCACGAGCACGTAGCCCGGGATGCGCACGCGGGTGACCATCTTGCGCTGGCCGTTCTTGATCTCGACGACGTCCTCCATCGGGACCTCGATCTGGTAGATCTCGTCCTCGACCTCGAGCGTCGACTTGCGCTGCTCGATGTTGGCCTTCACCTTGCGCTCGAAACCGGCGTAGGAGTGGATGACGTACCACTTGCCGGGGAGCATCCGCAGGTCCATCCGGAAGGCCTCGTACGGGTCCTCCTCGGCAGGCTCCTCATCGGCGGAGACCTCATCGGCGGATGCCTCGTCCGTGGCGTCCGCATCCGCGGGAGCCTCGTCGGCATCCGCGTCCTCGTCCTGCTCTTCAGCAGCTCCGACGTCGGGACCGTCGTAGGGGGTCACTTCTTCTGCTGCGGCAGCCTGTGCCTCGGCGGTGTCTTCCGCCACAGCGTCGTTGAGGACCTCGGCGGCTGCCTCTGACTCAGCCGCTTCGTCCAGGTTGAGAGCGTCGTTCACGATCGCGTCCGCCTCCGGGTCTTCGATGTCGATGTCGTTCGTGTCGTCTGCATACTCTTCTTCAGAGCCGTCCTCGTCCTCGACGTGCAGGGCGACGTGCTCGGCCGAAGCGGCCGACCTCTCCTGCTCGGCGAGGATGCTGCCCTCCTGGGCCTCATCCTCTTCGCTGGACTGCTCAGCGGCGGTCGCCCAGTCTGCGTCGTCGGAATATCGTTCAGACACGTTGATTCTTTCCGTTCACTGCGACCGTCAGTCGCGGGTGCGTCAGCTGCCGGGAACCCCGAACACGAGGTGGCTCACGTAGCCGAAGAGCGAGTCGAGGCCGTATACCAGGGCCATCACGATCACCACGAACACCAGTACAACGACGGTGAACTTGATGAGCTCCTTGCGGGTCGGCGTGATGACCTTGCGCAGTTCGCTGATCACCTGACGGAGGAACAGCACGATGCGACCGAAGAAGCCCAGCTGCTTGTCACGCAGGGAGTACGATCCTGCTGCGACGATATCGCCGCGAACGTCGTCCTGATCCATCGTGCAAGCACCTTTCGTGAGTCAGCTTGTGCGCTGACGCGCAGGGCGGACAGGAATCGAACCTGCAACCTGCGGTTTTGGAGACCGCTGCTCTGCCAATTGAGCTACCGCCCTAGAGACCGGATGGCCTCTGGGTCCGCATTCCATCGCGCCGGTGAAGGCACAGTGAATGATGCAGACAACTGCCCCTCAAGTGTACGGCATCCGATCCCTCCGGCCGAACCGAGCCGACTCCCGCGTGAGTCGCGGGCGTCGATCCGCCCCCGAACAGAAGCACTCAGAAGAGCTGTCGCCAGTTCGCGCGCGCCAGATCGAGCAGCTCGTCCCCACGCCCGGACATCACCGTGCGGATGGCGTAGAGCGCGAAGCCCTTCACCTGCTCGGCGCTGATCGACGGCGGCATCGACAGCTCCTGACGCTCGGTGACGACATCGAGCAGCGCCGGGCCGTCGTGCGCGAGCACCTCGGCCACGGCATCCAGCAGATCCTCCGAGCGCTCCACGCGACGGGCGAAGATGCCGAGAGCCTGAGCGACCGCGGCGAAGTCGGGGTTGTGCAGATCCGTGCCGTAGGTGACGAAGCCGGCGGCCTTCATCTCCAGCTCGACGAAGTTGAGCGAGGAGTTGTTCACGACGATGGTCTTCACCGGCAGTTTGTTCTGGGTGATCGTGATGAGCTCGCCGAGCATCATCGCCAGTCCCCCGTCGCCGGCCAGGGCGATCACCTGCTGATCAGGACGCGCCACCTGCGCACCGATCGCGTGCATGATCGCGTTGGCCATCGAGCCGTGGTTGAAGGAGCCGATCAGGCGGCGCTTCTCAGTCATGGTGAAGTAGCGCGCGGCCCACACGGTGGGAGAGCCGACATCGGCCGTGAAGATCGCGTCGGATGCTGCGGCCTCGTCGATCAGCCGCGCGAGGTACTGCGGATGGATGGGCGCCCTGCCGCGTGCCTTCACCGCGAGGTCGTCGAGCTTCGCTCGAGTCTTCCGGTAGTGCTGGGTGGCGTCGTCGAGGTGGGAGCGGTCGGACTTCTCCTGGAGCCGCGGCAGCAGGGCATCCGCCGTCGCCCTCACATCGCCGACCAGCCCGAGGTCGAGCGGATGCCGCTTGCCGAGCTGCTCGCCGCGGATGTCGACCTGGATCGTCGTCGCGCCGTCGGGGTAGAACTGCGTGTACGGGAAGTCGGAGCCGAGGATGAGCAGGGTGTCCGCGTCGTCCATGGCGCGGAAGCCGGACGCGAAGCCCAGCAGCCCGGTCATGCCGACGTCGAACGGGTTGTCGTATTCGATGTGCTCCTTGCCGCGCAGCGCGTGCACGATGGGCGCGCCGAGTCGGTCGGCGAGGGCGATCACCTCGTCGTGGGCGCCTTCGACACCGGCGCCGGCGAGGATCGTCACCTTCTTCGCGGCGTTCAGAAGGGTCGCCGCCTGTGCGAGCTCGTCGCCGCGCGGGACGATGACCGGGCGGGTGCGCGGGATGACGAGCACGGCGACGCCGCGCTTCTCGATGGCCGCGCGCATGGCGATCTCCATCAGGCGCGGCATCTGCGAGGCGTCGGCGACGTACTCGACGTAGACGCTGGATTCGCGGAACAGCTCCTGCGGATGCGTCTCCTGGAAGTAGCCCGTGCCGATCTCGACCGTGGGGATGTGCGCGGCGATCGCCAGCACGGGCACACGCGAGCGGTTCGCGTCGTAGAGGCCGTTGATCAGATGCAGGTTGCCCGGCCCGCAGGACCCCGCGACGACCGCGAGCTCGCCGGTGAGCGCAGCATCCGCCGCCGCGGCGAACGCCGCCGATTCCTCGTGGCGGACGTGCACCCAGCGGATCGTTCCGTCCTTGCGGAGGGCGTCGGTGAACCCGTTCAGCGAATCGCCCGGGATGCCGTAGACGCGATCGATGCCGTTGGCTCGGAGCGCGTGGACCATGTTCTCAGCAACAGTGACCATGGCTCGAGCCTATGCCTGCCGGTGGTGGGGCGGCGGGGTCTCCTCCGCTGCCGAGCGACCATCGAAACGCCGAGCCACCAAGCAGATCGCGGTGATCTGCCTGGTGGCCTCGCGGATTGCTCAGTGGCTCGCGGAGGAGACTGAGCTCGCCGAGCACGGCCGCCCGCTCAGCCCTTGCGGATGAGCTTCTTGTTCACGAACTCGTCGGCGGCGAGCAGTCCCAGCTCCCGCGAGGTGCCGCTGCGCTTGACACCGCCGAAGGGCAGCTCGGGGCTGTCCGCCAGCACGAGGTTCACGTAGACCATGCCGGCGTCGATGCCGTCCGCCACGCGCTCCGCCTGCTCGGCATCCGTCGTGAAGACGTACGAGCCGAGGCCGAACGAGGTGTCATTCGCGAGTGCGACGGCAGCTTCCTCGTCGGCCACGCGGTAGACGACCGCGGCGGGGCCGAACAGCTCCTCGCGGTACACGTCCATCTCCGGCGTGACGTCGGCGAGCACGGTCGGGGCGAAGAACGTCCCCTGTCGCGTGCCTCCGGTCAGCAGCGTCGCCCCCTGCGCGAGCGCGTGGTCGATCTGATCCTGCAGTCGCGCGGCCGCCTCCTCCGACGAGAGAGGGCCGAGCACGGTCTCCTCTCGCGTAGGGTCCTGCGCCGAGACCGCCGACAGCCCGGCGACGAACTTGGTCGCGAACTCGTCGTACAGGCCGTCGATCACGATGAAGCGCTTCGCGCCGTTGCAGGACTGTCCGTTGTTGTCCAGCCGCGCATCGACCGCGCTCTGCACCACGGCATCCATGTCGTCGGTGGACAGCACGATGAACGGGTCGGACCCGCCCAGCTCCAGCGCCACCTTCTTCAGGTTGCGCCCGGCGACCTCCGCGACAGCCGCACCGGCACGCTCGGAGCCGGTGACCGAGACGCCGTGCACGCGCGCGTCGGCGATGATCGTCGCCGCCTGCTCGTTCGTGGCGTACACGTTGACGTACCCGCCGTCGGGCAGCCCGGCGTCGCGGTAGATCGCCTCGAGTGCCGCAGCAGACTCCGGGCACTGCGGTGCGTGCTTGAGGATGATCGTGTTGCCGATGGCCAGGTTCGGCGCTGCGAAGCGCGCCACCTGGTAGGCCGGGAAGTTCCACGGCATGATCCCGAGCAGCGCGCCCAGCGGGGCGCGGCGCACGACCGCGGTGCCGTCGCCGAGGATGTCCAGCGGCTGGTCGGCGGTGATCTTGTCGATGTTGTCGGCATAGAACTCGATGATGTCGGCGGCGAACTCCACCTCGCCCACGGCCGCGGCGATCGGCTTGCCCATCTCGCGCACGATGATCGCGCCCAGCTCGTCCTTGCGCGAGCGGTGCAGCTCGGCGATGCGGCGGATGATGACCGCACGGTCGGCGGGCGGGGTCGCCGCCCACGTGACAGCAGCGGACGCCGCGCGTGCCACGGCATCCTCGATCTGCGCATCCGTGAAGGTGTCGTACGTGGCGAGGGTCTCGCCGGTGGCCGGGTTGATGACGGCGTAGTCGGTCATGTCGGTTCCTCTCTCAGACCCGTCCATATGGCGCAAACCGCCCGGTTTCGGCGACGAATGGGGCGGTTTGCGCCACATAGACGGGCTTTGCGGTCAGGAGTTGGGGATCAGGGTGTACTTCGTGGACAGGTACTCGTGGATGCCCTCGGCGCCGCCCTCGCGGCCGACACCGGACTGCTTGACACCGCCGAACGGAGCGGCCGCATTGGAGACGACGCCGACGTTCAGGCCCATCATGCCGGTCTCCAGCGCCTCGATCATGCGGTGCCCGCGTCCGAGGTCCTCGGTGAACACGTACGACACCAGGCCGTACTCGGTGTCGTTGGCCAGCCGCACGGCCTCTGCCTCATCGGCGAAGGTCGCGATGGCGAGCACCGGTCCGAAGATCTCCTCGCGCAGGATGTCGCTGCCGGCCGCGACGTCGGTGATGACGGTCGGCTCGTAGAAGGTGCCCGCACCCTCCAGCGCGTTGCCGCCGGCGAGAAGACGTGCCCCGCGGTCGACGGCGTCGCCGACGAGCTGCTGCGCCTTGCTGACGGCATCCGCGTCAATCAGGGGGCCGATGGTCACGTCGTCCTCGGTGCCTCGACCGATCTTCATGGCCTTCACCCGCTCGGCCACCCGGCTCGCGAACTCCTCCGCCACCGCCTCGTGCACGATGAAGCGGTTGGCGGCCGTGCATGCCTGGCCGATGTTGCGGAACTTCGCGAGCATCGCGCCGTCGACGGCCTTGTCCAGGTCGGCATCCTCGAACACGACGAAGGGCGCGTTGCCGCCCAGCTCCATCGACACGCGCAGGATGCCGTCGGCGGCCTGCGCGATGAGCTTGCGGCCCACCTCGGTCGATCCGGTGAACGACAGCTTGCGCAGCCGGGGGTCGGCGATGACCGGTGCCGACAGGGCGCTCGAGCGCGAGGTCTGCACGACGTTGACGACACCGGCGGGCAGGCCGGCCTCTTCCAGCAGCTTCGCGAAGAAGATGGTCGTCAGCGGCGTCAGTGCCGGGGGCTTCACGACCACCGTGCAGCCCGCGGCGAGCGCCGGCGCGATCTTGCGCGTCGCCATCGCGAACGGGAAGTTCCACGGCGTGATGAAGAACGAGGGACCCACCGGGCGCTGCGAGACGACCATGTGGCCGGTGCCCTCGGGATTGCTGCCGTAGCGCCCGTCGATGCGCACGGCCTCTTCGCTGAACCAGCGCAGGAACTCCCCGCCGTAGACGACCTCACCACGGGACTCGGCCAGCGGCTTTCCCATCTCGAGGGTCATCAGCAGCGCCAGGTCCTCCTTGTGCGCCTGCACCAGATCGAAGGCGCGGCGGAGGATGTCGCTGCGGGTGCGCGGCGGCGTGGCCGCCCACTCCTGCTGGACGGCGACCGCGGCGTCGAGGGCGCGGATGCCGTCGGCCGGCGTGGCATCGGCGATCGATGCGATCACGTCGCCGGTCGCGGGGTCGCGCACGTCGAAGGTGCGCTTCTCCTCGGCATCGGTCCACTTTCCGCCGATGAAGAGGCCGCCCGGGACGCGTGCCAGCAGTTCCTGCTCGTTCGATGCGAGTGTGCTCATGATCCGTCTCGATTCTGAAGAGGGGTGGAGAGGTTGTCGGCCGCGATCCGAGATCCCCCGACCGGGATCGCGGCCGACGGTCTAGGGGCGGGCGTTCGCGAGGGCGGCGGCGATCACGTCGAGGCCCTCGTTCAGCAGGTCGTCGCCGATGGACAGCGGCGGGAGGAAGCGGATGACGTTGCCGAACGTGCCGCAGGTGAGCACGACGACGCCCTCGGCGATGGCCGCCTTGGCGACGGCGCCGGTGAGGGCGGCATCCGGAGCGCCGGTGGCGGGGTCGACGAACTCGGCGGCCATCATGGCGCCGTGTCCGCGCACCTCGCCGATGCGGGGATCGGATGCCTGGATCGCGGTCAGCCGGTCGCGCAGGATCGCGCCGATCCGCTGCGCCCGCTCGACGAGTCCGTCGTTCTCGAACGCGTCGATGGCGGCCAGCGCGGCGGCGCACGCGACGGGGTTGCCGCCGTACGTGCCGCCCAGGCCGCCGGCGTGGGCGGCGTCCATGATCTCGGCGCGGCCGGTGACACCGGCGAGCGGGAGGCCGGCGGCGATGCCCTTGGCGGTGGTGACGAGGTCGGGCTCGATGCCGAAGATCTCACTGGCGAACATCGCACCCGTGCGGGCGAAGCCGGTCTGCACCTCATCGGCGATGAAGACGACGCCGTTGGCGCGGCACCAGGCAACGATCGCGTCGAGGAAGCCGTCGGCGGGGACGATGAAGCCGCCCTCGCCCTGGATCGGCTCGATGATCACGGCGGCCAGGCTGTCGGCGCCGATCTGCTTCTCGATGAGGGTGATGGCGCGCTGCGCGGCTTCGGCTCCGCTGAGTCCGTCGCGGTAGGGGTACGAGGCGGGGACGCGGTAGACCTCGGGTGCGAACGGGCCGAAGCCGGCCTTGTACGGCATCGCCTTGGCGGTCAGCGCCATGGTCAGATTGGTGCGGCCGTGGTAGCCGTGGTCGAAGGCGACGACGGCCGGTCGACCGGTGTGCTTGCGGGCGATCTTGATCGCGTTCTCGACGGCCTCGGCACCCGAATTGAACAGGGCGGTCTTCTTGGCGAAGGTGCCAGGGGTGAGGCGGTTCAGCGCCTCGGCGACCTCGACGTACGACTCGTAGGGCGAGACCATGAAGCAGGTGTGCGTGAACTGCGCGGCCTGGGCGGCGATCGCCGCGGCGACCTTCGGGTGCGCGTTGCCGACGCTCGTCACGGCGATGCCGGAGCCCAGGTCGATGAGCGAGTTGCCATCGGCGTCGAGGATCACGCCACCGCCTGCGGCGACGACGGAGACGGGCATGGAGTGCGCGACGCCGGAGGCGACGGCATCCGACTTGCGGGCGAGGATCTCCGCCGAGCGCGGGCCGGGCAGCGGGGTGACGATGCGACGGACCTGCTCGAGGGTGGGTCCGCCGACGGGGATCGAGGTGGTCTCGTCGATGAGGGTCATGAGGCGAGGCTACGTCGCCCGCCCGGCGAAGTCTTTCGCCGCGTCGTACAATCGAAGTGCAGAATCCGCCGAGTTGTACAAGAGGAGGTGGCGCCGTGGAACCGTCTGCTGCACCAACCCTGCGCACCCTGCTGAGTCACGCCGAGCTTCGGCTCTCGCTGGTCACCCCCGAGGATGCGCTGGAGTCGGATGCGCGGGACCGGGGCGTTCTGGACACAGGCGTCCTGGACAAGGAGGTGCAGTGGGTGCACAACTCGGATCTCGTCGATCCGACCCCGTTCCTCTCCGACGGGCTCCTGCTGCTGACCACCGGCTCGCAGTTGGGCGACCATGACGAGAGGGCCGCGGCGGATTACGTCGCCCGGCTCGTCCGCCGAGGCGTGCTGGCCCTCGGGTTCGGTTCAGGCGTGCACCGGCAGGGCGTGCCCGACGAGCTCATCGCCGCATGCACCGAGATCGGCCTCGCCCTGTTCGAGGTGCCCTACGACATCCCGTTCCTGGCGATCGCGCGCGTGCACGCCGGCGCGATCGCCGCGCATGCCTACGCCCGACGCACCTGGGCACTGGAGGCGCATCGCGCACTGGCGGTCGCCGCGCTGCGGCCACGCGGACTCGAGTCGGCCCTGTCGGAGCTGTCCCGCCGGCTCGGATGCTGGGTGGGCCTGTTCGATGCGAGCGGAGCACTCGCGCATCAGCATCCGTCGTCCGATTCGGAGCAGACGGATGCCGTCGCCGGCGAAGTGGCCGCACTGCTCGGCCGCGGAGGCTCGGCGAGCCGCACCGTCGAGGACGGCACGGAGGCGTTCACGATCTTCACGCTGGGGCGCACCGGACAGCTGCGCGGCGCACTCGCGATCGCCGCGGCCGCGCTGGACCCCGAGACCAGGGCGGTGGTCAGCTCGGTGATCGCGATGGCCGGTCTGGCTCTGGAGCAGAATGAGCAGCTGGCCCGGGCGCGGCGCCGCCTGCGCACTCAGGTGCTCAGCACGCTGCTCACCGACGATCCGGCGCCCGCTCGGCGCGTGCTCGGATCGCTTCCGCCCGCCCCTGTCGTGGTGGCGGTCGCCGAGACGGACCGCCCCGGCACGGTGATCGACTGGTGGGACCGCCTGGACGGCGGCGCCTTCGTCGCCGAGAGCCCCGAGGTGCTCGTGATGTGCGTCGGAGCCTCGCAGGCCGGGATGCTGGATCGACTCGCGGGTCGGTTCGCGCTGCGGATCGGGGTGTCGGATGCCGTGGACTACGCCGCCTTCTCGCGCGCGCACGCCCAGGCGCTCACCGCGCTGCGGCGGGGCGGTGCGGGCGTGACG
Organism: Microbacterium sp. W4I4; assembly: GCF_030816235.1. Classification (NCBI taxonomy): domain Bacteria; kingdom Bacillati; phylum Actinomycetota; class Actinomycetes; order Micrococcales; family Microbacteriaceae; genus Microbacterium; species Microbacterium sp. W4I4. Next base: position 3,436,099 of record NZ_JAUSXT010000001.1, on the reverse strand, counting down.
CGGTACGCCGATGCGACGTCCGGCGGCGTGCTGGACGCGCTCGACACCGAGGAGGCCCGCCTGCTCGCGCGTTCACGCCTCGCCCCGCTGCATGCCGATGACCCCGCGACCGGTGCCGACCTGGCGCGGACCCTGCGTGTGTGGCTGGAGCACGACGCGCACAGCGAGCACACCGCCGCGGCCCTCGGCATCCACCGGCACACCCTGCGCACCCGCCTGGCGCACGCCGGCACCCTGCTGGGGACCGATCTGTCGTCGTTCCCCGCGCGGGCCGAGCTGTGGGCGGCGCTGCACGCCGCGGGGTCGGGGGTCTGAGCGGCGCTCACGGGGTGCACCTTGACGCATCCGCGGTTCTGAAGCGACCATCTGCGACCCGCGAGCGGGCCGCAGCAGGCGTCAGATCACGAGCGCGTCGAGGAGCTGCGCGGCGGTGCCGACGAACTGGGGCCCGTGCCCGGGGACGATCAGCTGCTCGGGCAGCTCGCGCAGGCGCTCCAGGCTCGCCGGCGTCTGATCGGGCGCGTCGCTGAACGGGCCGATCGCGACGGCGTCGACGCCGGTGAGCACGTTGCGGGTGGTGATGGCATCGCCGACGAACAGCGCGTCGACGGCCGGCACGCGGATGGCGACGGAGCCCGGCGAGTGACCGGGCAGTCCGATGATCTCCGGGGCGCCGGGCAGGTCGAGCACGTCGCCGTCACGGAACGTCTGCACCTCGCCGATGGCCCGGATGCGCAGGCCGCCGCGCCGGAGCGTGACGGCGAGGAAGCGCAGCACGGCCCCGAGCCGCCAGGCCCCACCCGGGGCATGCGACTTCTCCTCTCCCCGGGCGCGCGCCGCGTCGGCCTCGTGCACGTGCACGGGTACCCCGTGCTCGCCGCGCAGCCACTCGGCGACGCCGATGTGGTCGCTGTCGCCGTGGGTGAGCACGACGCCGCGGATGTCGGACACGGTTCTGCCTGCGTCACTCAGCGCCCGTTGCAGGGCCGCGCGATCACCGGTGAGTCCGGCATCGATCAGGGTGATGCCGTCATCGGTGATCACGGCATGCATGGCGACCAGGTCGTCGCCGATCCGAAGGAGCTGTGCATTCATGACGGCTACGCTACATAGCCTTGAAGGCTAATGTCAATAGCCTTATGATCGAGGGGAGCCGCGAACGAAGGACGACCCCATGCCCGCACCTCTGCGCGTCAGTCAGGACGAGCTGATCGCCGCCATCCGTCGCATCGCGGAGCATGACGGCATCGACGCCGTCACCATGAGCTCGGTCGCGAGCGCCGTCGGAATGCGCACCCCGAGCCTGTACAAGCGCGCCGCGCACCGTCACGATCTGCTGCGCCTGGCCGCGGATGACGCCGCTCGCGAGCTGGTCGCAGGCCTCGCCGGCATCCCGGAGCCCGACGGCGACCCGGGTGAGGTGCTCGCACGTCTCGCCCGCGCGCTGCGCGCGTTCGCCGCGACCGCGCCGCGCATCTCGGCGCTGCTGTTCGCCGCCCCCTCCGAGGAGGCGGCACCTTCCCCGAGCGCTTCGGAGCCCCTGCTGAGACTCCTCCTGGCGGCTGTGGAAGCCGCGAGCCCCGGTGACCCGCTGCCCGCGGCACGCACCCTCACGGCCTGGATCTTCGGCTTCTCGACCATGGAGCAGGCCGGCGCGTTCCGGCTGGGCGGCGACGTGGACGATGCCTTCGAGTTCGGCCTCGACGCCGTGCTGCGCGCGATCGGCGTGCGCGGCAGCTGACACGCGCCGCCCGCTCGTGCACGTCGCGCGGAGAACTGCGCCTCCCGCGGCCCTACTCCCGGAATCCGCCCGCGGGAAGCGCACATTCCCGCCTCCGATCAGGTGGCGCACATGGCCGGATCCGCACCGGAGCATCCGACCATGTGGCGCACATGGCCGGTTGAAGCGCACGCGGCCTGCTCACGCACTCAGCGCGGCGCGTGCGCCTCGAGGAACTCGTAGACGTCCGTCGTGTCGACACCGGGGAACGAACCGGTCGGCAGCGTGGCCAGCAGTGTGCGCGGGGTGCGCACGTTCGGCCAGGACTGCTCGCGCCAGCGCTGCTCCAGCTCGGCGGGCGCACGGCGGCAGCATGTCTCGACGGAGTGCTTCGACACCCCGCGGTTGTTCGTGTCGCGGCCGACGAACCACCTGGTGTCGTCGAAGCGCACCCCGACGCTCACCGAGTGCAGTCCCTCACTGGACGGCTCCACGCGGGCTGTGCACCAGTAGGTGCCGTTGCCGGTGTCGGTGTACTGGTAGTACGGGTTGAAGCGGTCCTCGACGTCGAACACCTCCCGGCTCGTCCAGCGGCGACAGCACATCTGCCCCTCGATGGAGCCGAGACGGTCGGTCGGGAAGTTCACATCATCGTTCTCGTACGCCTTGGTGATCGTGCCCGACTCGTGCACCTTGAGGAAGTGCACGGGGATGTCCAGGTGCCGGGTCGCGAGGTTCGTGAAGCGGTGCGCGGCCGTCTCGTACGACACCGAATACGCATCGCGCAGATCCTCGATCGAGATCGCCCGGCGGGCCTTGGCCTCCTGCAGCACGGGAACCACGTGCGCCTCGGGAACGAGCAGCGCGCCGGTGAGGTAGTTGGTCTCCACCCGCTGGCGCAGGAATTCGGCGTAGCTGCGCGGCTCGCCGTGACCGAGCATCCGACTGGACAGCGCCTGCAGCACGGCCGTGCGCGCGTCGCCCTTGGCGGGGATGCTGCTGGACAGGTACAGCCGGCCGTTGGCGAGATCGGCGACGCTGCGCGTGGTCTGGGGCAGGTCGGGCGCGTAGTGCAGGGTGAAGCCGAGGTGGGCGGCGATCTCGGATGCCGTGCGCTGGGTCAGCGGTCCGCCCGGATGCTTCACCGCGGCGAGGATCTCCGCCGCCTTCGCCTCCAAGTCGGCGAAGTAGTTGTCCTGACTGCGCATGAGATGACGCAGCTCGACGTTCGCGCGGCGCGCTTCCTCGGGCGTCGCGGCGCGCTCGTCGCGGAGCCGCTCGATCTCGCCGTGCAGGGCGAGCATGGCGGTGAGCGCCTCGGACGGCACTGACTTCGCGATCCGGAACGGCGAGATGCCGAGCGCCTGGAACGTCTGTCCCTTCATGGCGCGCTCCAGAGCGATCTCCATGGTGCTGCGCTCGTCGAGCGGCTCGCCCTCGAGCAGCGCATCGATCGTCGTCCCCAGCGCACGGGCGATGGACTGCAGCTGAGTGAGCTTCGGCTCGCGCTTGCCCGTCTCGATCATCGAGACCTGGCTGGGTGCGCGATCGATGAGCGCGGCGAGCTGCTCCAGCGTCATCCCGCGCTCGGCGCGCAGCTGGCGGATGCGGCGCCCGATCGTGAGGGCATCGGTGTCTTCTGGGGCATCGGTGGCGACCATGCGGGCGATTCTGTCACGAAAACAGAAATTCTGTCGAACTTCTCTCCCAATTTGGCAAGGAGTGTGCCGGAACTTCTCGCAGAGTGGATGCAAGCCACCCCGGCCCAGCGAACCATCGAATGCCGACACATCCGGTGCCGACCGACAACTCACGGAGGAGAAAGATCATGAGCATCCCCACTGCGTCTCAGACAGCCCCGATCCAGGCCGTCGGCACCGCCGTCGCCGGCATGGGCCCGGCTCTGCGCATCACCGGTCCGATGCAGGACCGGTTCGACGAGATCCTCACGCCCGAGGCGATCGCCTTCCTCACCGAGCTGCACCACCGCTTCGCCGGACGCCGCCACGATCGCCTCGCCGACCGGATGCGCCGCCGCTTCGAGATCGGCAACGGTCACGACCCGCGCTTCCGCGAGGACACCGCGCACATCCGCGAGGACGCCGACTGGCGCGTCGCCGGCGCAGGCCCGGGGCTGGAGGACCGCCGCGTGGAGATCACCGGCCCCACCGACCCGAAGATGACCATCAACGCGCTGAACTCCGGTGCCCGCGTGTGGCTCGCCGACCAGGAGGACGCGACCAGCCCCGTCTGGCGCAACGTCATCGGCGGCCAGCTGTCGCTGCGCGATGCCATCCGCGGCGAGCTGTCTTTCACCAGCCCGGAAGGCAAGGAGTACCGCGTCACCGCCGAGCGGACTCCCACGATCGTGATGCGCCCGCGCGGCTGGCACCTCGGCGAGAAGCACATCGACTTCACCGACCGCACGGGGCGCACGCTCTCGGCATCCGGCTCGCTGGTCGACTTCGGGCTCTACTTCTTCCACAACGCGCAGGCGCTGATCGATGCCGGCCGCGGCCCGTACTTCTACATCGCCAAGCTGGAGTCCGCAGAGGAGGCTCGGCTCTGGAACGACGTCTTCTCGTTCAGCGAGGAGTACATCGGCATCCCGCACGGCACCATCCGCGCGACCGTGCTGATCGAGACCCTGCCCGCCGCGTTCGAGATGGACGAGATCCTCTACGAGCTGCGCGACCACTGCGCCGGCCTGAACGCCGGCCGCTGGGACTACATCTTCTCGATCATCAAGAACTACCGCGGCCGGGGCGCCCGCTTCGTGCTCCCCGACCGCAGCGAGGTCACCATGACGGTGCCGTTCATGCGGGCGTACACCGAGCTGCTGGTGAAGACCTGCCACAAGCGCGGGGCATATGCCATCGGCGGCATGAGCGCGTTCATCCCGAACCGGCGCGACCCCGAGGTGACCGAGCGCGCACTGCAGAAGGTGTCCGCTGACAAGCAGCGCGAGGCCGCTGACGGCTTCGACGGCACCTGGGTCGCCCACCCCGACCTGATCCCCGCGGCGCAGGCCGAGTTCGACGCAGTGCTGGGAGAGCGCCCGCACCAGCTGGACCGGCAGCGCGACGACGTCGAGGTGACGGCCGAGCAGCTGCTCGATCTGCGCATCGGCCGCCCGATCACAGAGAAGGGCGTGCGCGAGAACGTCTCCGTTGCGATCCGCTACCTCGAGGCCTGGCTGCGCGGCCAGGGCGCCGTGGCGATCGACGACCTGATGGAGGACGCCGCGACGGCCGAGATCAGCCGCTCGCAGGTGTGGCAGTGGATCCACCAGGACCGCCGCACCGAGGAGGGCGACCTGATCACCGCCGGCTACGTGGAGCGCGTGATCGCCGAGATGCTCGCGCAGACGCCGCGCACCGAGGGCGACCGCTTCGACGCCGCTGCCGAGGTGTTCCGCGAGGTGGCGCTGCGCCCCGAGTTCCCGGCGTTCCTGACACTGCCCGCCTCGCGCTTCCTCACCGAGAACGACTGACGCCCCCACCCCAGAGAAGGACATGACATGACTGACTACCAGGACGACATCGCCGCCATCCAGGAGCTGAAGGGTGCGAACGGATCCGGCTGGAACGCCATCGACCCCGAATCGGCCGCGCGCATGCGGGCGCAGAACCGGTTCCGCACCGGGCTGGAGATCGCGCAGTACACCGCCGACATCATGCGCCGCGACATGGGCGAGTACGACGCCGACTCGTCGGTCTACACCCAGTCGCTGGGCGTCTGGCACGGCTTCATCGGGCAGCAGAAGCTCATCTCCATCAAGAAGCATCTGAAGACGACGAACAAGCGCTACCTGTATCTGTCGGGCTGGATGGTCGCCGCGCTGCGCTCCGAGTTCGGGCCGCTGCCCGACCAGTCGATGCACGAGAAGACGGTCGTCCCCGCGCTGATCCAGGAGCTGTACACGTTCCTGCGGCAGGCGGATGCCCGTGAGCTGGACCTGCTGTTCACCCAGCTGGACGCGGCCCGCGCGGCCGGCGACGAGACAGCCGAGGAGTTCATCCAGTCGCAGATCGACGGCTTCGAGACCCACGTCGTCCCGATCATCGCCGACATCGACGCCGGGTTCGGCAACCCGGAGGCGACCTACCTGCTCGCCAAGAAGATGATCGAGGCCGGCGCCTGCGCCATCCAGATCGAGAACCAGGTCTCCGACGAGAAGCAGTGCGGCCACCAGGACGGCAAGGTCACCGTGCCGCACGAGGACTTCGTCGCGAAGCTCAACGCGGTCCGCTACGCCTTCCTCGAGCTCGGCATCGACAACGGCATCATCGTCGCCCGCACCGACTCGCTGGGCGCGGGCCTCACCCAGAAGCTCGCCGTCACGCGCGAACCCGGAGACCTGGGCGACCGGTACAACTCCTTCCTCGACGTCGAGGAGATCGGCGAGAGCGAACTCGGCAACGGCGACGTGGTCATCAAGCGCGACGGGCAGCTGCTGCGCCCGAAGCGTCTGGCGAGCAACCTGTACCAGTTCCGCCCGGGCACCGGCGAGGACCGCGTGGTCCTGGACTGCATCACCTCGCTGCAGAACGGCGCGGACCTGCTGTGGATCGAGACCGAGAAGCCGCACGTCGAGCAGATCGCCGGCATGGTCGACCGCATCCGCGAGGTGATCCCGAACGCGAAGCTCGTCTACAACAACAGCCCGTCGTTCAACTGGACGCTGAGCTTCCGCCAGCAGGCCTTCGACGAGCTCGCCGCGGCGGGCCAGGACGTCTCGACGTACGACCGCGACAAGCTGATGAGCGTCGACTACGACGACACCGAGCTCGCCCGCATCGCCGACGAGAAGATCCGCACGTTCCAGCGCGACGGGTCCGCCCGCGCCGGGATCTTCCACCACCTCATCACCCTGCCGACGTACCACACGGCCGCCCTGTCGACCGACAATCTCGCCAAGGGATACTTCGGGGACGAGGGGATGCTGACCTATGTCCGCGACGTGCAGCGCCAGGAGATCCGCCAGGGCATCGCCACGGTCAAGCACCAGAACATGGCCGGCAGCGACCTCGGCGACAACCACAAGGAGTACTTCGCCGGCGAAGCCGCGCTGAAGGCCGGTGGCCAGCACAACACGATGAACCAGTTCAGCTGAGACCCTTCGACAGGCTCAGGGACCCATGGGTCGCTGAGCCGGGGCCCCGCGCCCCCGAGGCTCCGGTCGCCGCGTCAGCGGCGGCCGGAGTGGGGCGTGGGGATCGAAGCGCCGCCGACCGAGGAGACACCCATGACCGCGACCGCCGACCTGTACGACCTGCACGGCGACGCCCTGCAGTCCCTTTCCCTGCAGCTGCGCTCGTTCGGCGGCATCGCGCAGTTCGAGGGCCCGATCCGAACGGTGCGCTGCTTCCAGGACAACGCGCTGGTCAAGCAGGTCCTGCAGACACCCGGCGAGGGCGCCGTGCTCGTCGTCGACGGCGCCGGGTCCCTGGAGACGGCGCTGATGGGAGACCTGATCGCGCAGAGCGCGGTGGATGCCGGGTGGGCGGGCGTCATCATCCACGGCTGCGTCCGCGACAGCGTCGCGCTGGGGCGGATGCCGCTGGGCGTCAAGGCCCTCGGCACGAACCCGCGCAAGAGCGCGAAGGAGGGCGCCGGCGAGGTGGACGTCGTGCTCGAGTTCGGCGGCGTCGTCTTCCGCCCCGACGCGCGAGCGTACGCCGACGAGGACGGCATCCTGATCGAGCGCTGACGGATGCCGGCATCCGGCCCGCCCGTCTCGAGCCGGGCGTAGCCTGGGGCCATGCCCGACCACGCCGACCTCACGACCAGCGCCGACGTCACGACCAGCGCGGAACTCCTGAACAGCGTCATCGACGAGTTCCTGCACTCCTACGCGCACGGCGCGCGACTGGTCGCCGTGTCCAGTCCTGATCGCGATCGCTCCGCCGCCTTCGCCGCGCAGCTCGCGGCGGCCTTCACATCACGCGGCATCACGGCGACGTCGGTGACTCCGGATGCTCCGGATGCCGACACGCTGCGCTCCGAAGTGGTGGGACCCTTCCGCAGCGCACGCGCGAACGCGGTGCTCATCGTCGCGGGAGACGCGGGTCTGCTGGATGACACCCGCCGCGGCATGTGGCATTTCAGCATCTGGCTGCTGGCCGGCGATGAGAAGCCGCACACGGCGGCGACCGCACTCGTGGACGTCACCGATCCGCAGCATCCGTTCCGGCAGTTCGCGGACTACTGCTGACCGTTGCCCGCATTCCGCACTCGACCTCGTCTCAGCCCTCGAAGACGGACGCGCGCCCGGGTAGCATCTGAGGTGTGACCGAACGCGCACCCCTCTCCCGTAAGCTGTCCGCCATCGCCGAGTCCGCCACGCTCAAGGTGGACGCGAAGGCGAAGGCCCTCAAGGCCGAGGGCAAGCCGATCATCTCCTACGCCGCCGGCGAGCCCGATTTCGCGACGCCGCAGTTCGTCGTTGATGCCGCCGCCGAGGCCCTCACCGACCCGGCGAACTACCGTTACACCCCCGCCGCCGGCCTTCCGGCACTGCGCGAGGCGATCGCGGCGAAGACGCTGCGCGACTCGGGACTTGAGGTCTCCCCCAGCCAGGTGATCGTCACCAACGGCGGCAAGCAGTCCGTCTACCAGGCGTTCCAGACAGTCGTGAACCCCGGCGACGAGGTGCTGCTGCCGGCGCCGTACTGGACCACCTACCCCGAGGCGATCCGCCTGGCAGACGGCACGCCCGTCGAGGTGTTCGCCGGAGCCGACCAGGACTACAAGGTCACCGTCGAGCAGCTCGAAGCCGCCCGCACCGAGCGCACCACGGTGCTCGTGTTCGTCTCGCCCTCCAACCCGACCGGCTCGGTGTACACCGCTGCGGAGACGAAGGCGATCGCCGAGTGGGCCGTGGAGCACGGCATCTGGATCATCTCCGACGAGATCTACCAGAACCTCACCTACGACGGAGTGCAGGCCACCTCGGTCGTCGCAGCCGTCCCGGAGGCCGCGAACCAGACCATCCTCGTCAACGGCGTCGCGAAGACCTACGCGATGACCGGCTGGCGGGTGGGCTGGATGGTCGGACCCGCGGATGCCGTCAAGATCGCCGGCAACCTGCAGTCGCACCTGACCAGCAATGTCAACAACGTCGCGCAGCGCGGAGCGATCGCAGCGCTGAACGGCCCGCAGGACGAGGCCGAGAAGATGCGCCAGGCCTTCGACCGCCGCCGCCGTCTGATCGTCTCGGAGCTGTCGAAGATCGACGGTCTCGTGGTGCCGAACCCGCACGGCGCGTTCTACGTGTACCCCGACGTGCAGGGCCTGCTGGGCCGCACCTGGCCCACGAAGGACGGGGGCGGCGTCACGCCGACCACGTCGCTGGAGCTGGCCGACCTCATCCTCGAGCAGGCCGAGGTCGCGGTCGTCCCCGGCGAGGCCTTCGGTCCGTCCGGCTACATCCGCATGTCGTACGCGCTGGGCGATGACCAGCTGCTGGAGGGCGTGCAGCGCCTGCAGCGCCTGTTCGCCTCCTGACGCGTCCTGCATCCACCCGCGGGACCGGCGGGGACGGGGCTGGTGTCAGCCCTGATAGCCGATCAGCCAGCGCACGCCGTGGCGGTCCACGAGCGTGCCGTCGTGGTCGCCCCACGGCCGCTTCTGCAACGGGTCGATGACGGTGCCGCCCTCGGAGAGCGCGTCGAACCAGCCTGTCAGCGTCTCGGCATCCGCTGTGCCGAGCAGCGACAGGAACATCCCGCTCATGGAGACCGAGTCGTCCCCCGTCGCGGCGTCGGCCCCGGCGAGCTCGACGGGGCCGCCCAGCAGCATCCCGTGCGCGATCGCGTCCTCAGGACCGTCGGCGCGCCCGGACTGTGCGTAGGTGAACATGTGCAGTTCTCCGCCGAAGACCGCGGCGTACTGCTGCAGCGCATCCGCCGCGTCGCCGGGGAACAGCAGGTAAGGGACCAATCCGCTCATCCGGCGAGCGTACCCGACCGGACCTCGCCAGGGCTACGCCCCGCAGACGACGACGGCCGCCACCCGCGAGGGGTGACGGCCGTCAGAGGGATGCCGGTCAGGAGACCGGGATCACCGCGTACAGCAGCCAGGTGATCAGGAAGCCGGCGACGCCGAGCACCGTGGTCATCGGAGTCCAGGTGCGCAGACCGTCCTTCACGGAAAGGCCCAGGTAGCGGGTGACCACCCAGAAGCCCGAGTCGTTCACGTGGCTGAGGCCGAGGCTGCCGTATCCGATGGCGATCGCGAGCAGCGCGGTGTGGATGGTGTCCAGCCCGAGCGCCGAAGCCGCCGGCAGCAGCAGGCCTGCGGTCGTCACGATGGCGACGGTCGCCGAGCCCTGCGCGGCGCGCATGATCTGCGAGATGAGGAAGCCCGCCAGGATCAGCGGCATGCCCGTCGCAGCGAGTGTGTTCGCCACCGCGCCGCCGATGCCGGTCTCGGTGAGGATGCGGCCGAACGCGCCACCGGCACCGGTGACGAGGATGATGACGGCCGCCGAGGGCAGTGCCGACTCCATGACCTCGCCGAGGTGCGCGGGCGTCCATCCGCGACGGATGCCGAGGAAGTACATCGCCGCGGCGATCGCGACCATGAGGGCGAAGATCGGCTGGCCGACCAGGGTGAGCAGGCCGTTCCAGAACGAGCCCTTCTCGAACGCCGGCGCTACGGCGGTGCCGAGCATGATCAGCACGAGCGGCAGCAGGATGAGCCCGAGCACGGTGCCGGCTCCCGGCGCCTTCTCGCCCGCGCCGAGACCCGACGTGACCGTGGACTTCTCGGTGCCGAAGTTCTCGAACATCTCCTTCGTCGCTGCGATCATCGCGTACTCGCGGCGGTTGAGCCACTTGCCCACGAGGTAGGCGATCACGGCGAGCGGCACCGAGACCCCCAGCGCGAGGATCGTCACCCAGCCGATGTCGGCGCCGAGGATGGCCGAGCCTCCGACGATGCCGGGGTGCGGTGGCACGGCGACGTGCACGGCCAGCATGATGCCGGCGATCGGCAGACCGAACTTGATGGGGCTGAGCCCTGCCACCTTGGCGAAGGCGAAGATGATCGGGATCAGGATGATGAACCCGGCGTCGAAGAACACCGGGATCGCGAGGATGCCGGCGGCGATGACGAGCGCGATGCCGACGCGCTTCGGGCCCAGCCAGCCGGTGAAGCGACCGGCGAGTGAGTCGGCGCCGCCGGAGAGCTCGATGATCTTGCCGAGCATCGAGCCGAGCGCGACGAGCACGGCGACGGAGCCCAGCGTGCCGCCGACACCCGCGATGATCGCCTGGATGACGCCGAGCTTCTCAGGGACGTCGCCGTCCGCGGGGATCGTCGTGAGCGGGAGTCCCGCCGCGAGGCCGACGATGATCGACACCAGGATGAGGGCGTAGAACGCCTGCATCTTGAATCGGATGATGAGCAGGAGCAGCAGGCCGAGGCCCGCCAGGCCGATCAGGATGAGGATCGGAAGAGGAAGCATCTCTGGATCTCTTCTTTCAGTTGGGGCGCAGCAGTGCGCTCAGGACAGTCGTTCGGGTGCGACGACGCGGATGACGGCGGAGTCGTCGAGGGCGCCCAGGCCCTGCGCCTCGCCGAGGAGGAAGAGCTGCTCGGCGGCAGCGGCGACCGGGGTGGAGAGGTGCGCCTGGCGTGCGGCGTCGCCGACGATGCCCAGGTCCTTCACGAAGATGTCGAGGCGGCTGAGCACCTCGGCGCCCTCGGCATCGTAGGCCTGCAGGGAGCGCGGACCGCGGTTGCCGAGCATGAAGGAGTTCGCGGCTCCTGCGGTGAGGGCCTCGAGGGTCCTCTCGCGGTCCAGTCCGAGCGCATCGGCGAGGGCGAGCGCCTCGGCGGCCGCGGCGATGTGCACACCGCACAGGAGCTGGTTGACGGTCTTGAGCGCCTGACCGTCGCCGGGCTTGTCACCCACGATCGACAGCGTCGAGGCGAGCTGCTCGAGGACCGGCCGGGCGACGTCGAGGGCCGCCGGGGCGGCGCCGACGACGATCAGCAGGTCGCCCTCGCCGGCACGGACGGGTCCGCCCGAGAGCGGGGCGTCCACGAGCTGCGCGCCGTGCTCGGCCAGGCGCTCGGCGGTCTCGCCGATGCCGCTGGTGCCGACAGTGCTGGTCAGGATGACGACCGCACCCTCCGTCAGATGGGTGGCGAGGCCCGCATCGCCGAAGAGCAGCTCGTTCAGCTGGGCGCCGGTGCGCACGGCGACGAGCACGACCTGGGCGTCCGACACCGCGTCAGCGGCCGAGGATGCCGCGGTCACGCCCTTCTCTGCGGCGAGCGCAAGGCGCTCGGAGGCGATGTCGAAGCCGCGCACCTCGAAGCGCTCGGCGAGTCGGGTGGCCATCGGCAGCCCCATGGCGCCGAGACCGATGACGGCAACTGTGGATGTCATGGTGCTCCTTCGTGGATGCGGATCGGTTCAGTGCTCGTCGGCGAGGGTCGCGACGACGGTGGCCAGTGAGTCGGCGTCGCCGACGTTTCCGGCGAAGACGATGTACGGGATGCCGACGGCGGGGCCGGTCTCGGGCTGCCAGAGCGACACGAGGCCGGGCAGCATGGGCCCGAGCACCGTGGCGCGGCGGATCTCCAGCGCCTCGCTGGCGACGTCGCTCGAGGTGATGCCGCCCTTGGCGATGACGAAGCGCGGCGGGGCGATCGCGAGCACGCGGCGCACCAGTTCGACGACGCCGCTGGACACGCGGCGGGCGATGTCGAGGCTCTCGTCCCCGTCGCCCCCGGTGACGAGCTCGCGCGTGGTGTGCACGATGACGGTGCCGTCGGCGAGCGCCGCGGCGGCGGCCTGCGCCTGCGCGTCCAGGTGCGCCTCGCGCCCCGCGCCGATGAGTGCGTGCACGTCGAGCTCGATCGTGACGGTCTGCGGGCGGGCCTTCTTCAGCACGTCGAGCTGGGCGGTGGTCAGCGGCACGTGGCTGCCCACGACGACGAGGCCGCCGCGGTCGTATGCGAAGGCGATGTCCTCGGCGCGGACGGGCTCGGCGATCTCCTGGCCGATGTGTGCGCGCACGTAGGGCGGGCCGACGCGCAGCAGCACGTCGAGGTCGCGCATCCGGTGCAGGGCGAGGGCGACGACGCGCATGTCGCTCTCCTCGACCACGTCGACGGGCACGACGGTGCCGCTGGGCAGTGCGCGCAGGAACTCCTCGACGGCGTCGACGCCTGCGCGGATGGTGCGGATGCCGAGCCCGGCGACCTCGGATGCCGGAATGCGTCCGCCGGTCTTCTCCTGCACCCACTCGCGCAGGTCGGAGGAGGCGTAGCCGAAGGTGGCGTCCTTCGCGAAGGGGGTCTCGCCCACCGGCGTGGCCTCGCCATCGGTGACCCAGTAGTGCACGGAGTCGACGGTGATGCGGCCGGCGTCGGGGAACGCGGGCACGAGCAGGGTGAGTGCGGGGGTGCCGCCGCCGTGCGCGGCGATCTCGGCGGAGAGCACGTCGGTCTCGAGCGGGAAGTGTCCGCGCAGAGTGGAGTCGCCACGTGAGACGAAGGTGACGCGACGGCCCGCTGCGGATGCGGCGGCGAGGGCCACCTCGACGATCTCACGGTTGCGCTCGGCGGCGGCATCCTCGTCGAGCGAACGGGTGTTGGTGAGCACATAGACGGCCGCCGCACCGGTGGCGAAGGCACCGTCGAGGTCGGAGCGCTCCCAGCGGGTCAGGACCGGAAGCCCCGCCACCGACTGCGTGCCGGTGGGGTCGTCATCGAGGACGACCAGGACATCGACGGGATCGAGCTGCTCGCGCACGGCGGCGGCCGTCAGGTCGACGGGCTCGGGCAGCGGGGCGAGCAGCGTGTCGATGTGCACGGGAACTCCCTTGTTCACTCAGGCTTGTTCACTCAGATCCGGGATGCTTATCTGATATCAGATATCGATGAGGATACATGAGGATCCGCCCACGACCAAACATCGCGCCCGGATCCACCGGCCGTGTGCCTGCGGGGCGCCTCAGCGGCCGTGCACGTAGTGCAGCAGATCGTCACGGGTCTGCCGCATGTGGCTCACCATCGCCTCGCGCGAGGCCTCGGCCGAACCGGTGCGCAGAGCCGCGAGCACGGTGAGATGCTCGGCGATCGCGTGCTCGCGGATGTCCGCGACGTCACTGGTCTCGCTGCGGGTCTCCTGCAGCATCGTCGTCAACGGACGCATCGACGCGACCAGGATGCGGTTGTCGGCTACGCGGAAGATCACGTCGTGGAAGGCGAGGTCGGCGGCGACGAATGCTGCGACGTCGGTCACGGCGTGGGCGTCCTGCATCCGCCCGACGAGGATCTCGAGCTCGGCGAGGTCGCTGTCCGTCCGCCTCGAGGCCGCGAGCTCGGCGGCCCCGGTCTCGAACATCACGCGCATCTCGAGCATCTCCAGCGACGAGCGCTCGCGCGCACCGGCACTGCGTGCGTGCCGCACGACGGCCTCGAGCCCGGTCCACTCCTCGGTGGGTGCGATGCGGTGCCGGCTGCCGGGCACCTGCACGATCACACCCTGCGCCTGCAGCAGCTTCACGCCCTCGCGCATGGTCAGGCGCGAGACGCCGAACTGCGCGGCCAGGTCACCCTCGGGAGGCAGCTGCTCCCCCGCGACCAGCCGGCCGGCGATGATCTCGTCGAGCAGGCCTTCGACCACCGACTGAGTGCGCGACACCCGCTCGTTCACGTCAGAGCTCCACGCCCACCAGCACGGGTTCGGGCTGCAGCAGCAGGCCGAACTCCGCGTGCACACGGCTCTGGATGAACCGCGCCAGCTCACTGAGCTCGGCGGCGTTCGCTCCGCCCCGGTTCGTGAGCGCGAGGGCGTGCTTGGTCGAGATCGCGGCGCGCGAGCGCGGCAGCTTGAACGCCTTGCCGATGCCGGAGTGCTCGATCAGCCAGGCGGAACTGACCTTGACCATGCGCTCGGGGCTCTCGGCGCGCGGAGCGAGACCGAAGTAGTTCTCCAGCGGGATGACGGTCATCGTGTCGAGGTCCGGTTCGACGGGCCAGCGCGGGCACTCGGGTGGCAGCTCACGGGCGATGCGCTCGGGGACGATCGCGTTCTGGAAGAACGAGCCGGCGCTGTGCGTGTCGGGATCGTTCTCGTCCAGCAGCATCCCCTTCGCCGCCCGCGTGTGCAGGATGCGGGTGCGCACCCACTCCAGCGGGACCGGCTCGAAGTCCTCCAGACCGAGGGCCCGGCGCAGCTGCTCTCCGCGGATGACCCGGCCCGCACCACCGGTGACTGCCAGATCGAGGGTGACGGACACGATCACGGCACGACGCTGCTGCGCCTCGCCGTAGTGATGCTTGAGCACCGACGTGCGAAAGCCCAGGCCGAGCTCTGCGGCCGGCACGACGATCGGGGCATCCGCACCCTCGTCGATCAGCTCCACCTCGACCAGGGTCTCCTGGATCTCCTGCCCGTACGCGCCGACGTTCTGCACGGGTGCGGCGCCGACGGTGCCGGGGATGCCGCTCATCGCCTCGATGCCGGCGTAGCCGCGCTCGACCGCAAAGGCGACCAGCGCGTCCCAGCTGTGACCGGCCTGCACGCGCAGCCGGATCCGCCCCTCGTGCGGCGAGGGGAGCTCCTCGATGCCGGAGGTGAGGATGCGGATCACCGCACCTTCGAACGGCTCGTCACCGACGAAGAGGTTCGACCCGCCGCCCAGCACGAACCAGTCGTCCGGACCGGCCCACACCTCGCGCAGCGCCTCGATGAGATCGGCGCGGGTGGTGGCATCCAGCATCCGCTCTGGTGCGGCCCCGGTGCGCAGGGTCGTGAGTCCGCGCAGCGGGATCGGGATGACCTCGAGTGACGTCATCTCAGAGCGCGACCCGCAGCTGCGCCTTGACGAGCACGGTCGTCTCGGCGTACTTCACGGTCAGGTCGATGCGCGCGGTCTCGTCGTCGACCACGGCGACCTTGGCGACGACGTGCACGTCCGCGCCGGTCTCCGGGTCGACGACGACGGGCTTGGTGAAGCGCACGCCGTAGTCGATCAGCCGCACGTCGGCGGGCAGCGCCGCGAGCACCACCGATGAGGCGATGCCCATGGTGAGCATGCCGTGCGCGAGCACGCCGGGCAGGCCGACGGAGGCGGCGACGTCGTCGCGGTAGTGGATCGGGTTGAAGTCGCCTGACGCCCCGGCGTAGCGCACCAGCGACTCACGGGTCAGGTGCACGGTGCGCTCGGCGATCACGTCGCCCACGGTGAGCCCCGCGGTGAGATCAGCCATCACTTCGCCTCCTCGGCATCCTGGCCCACCAGCAGCACGCTGGTGGCGGTCACGACGTGCTCGCCTGCCGCGTCGGTGATCGTCGCGTCGCTCGTGATCATGGCGTTGCCGCCGAGCGTGCGGATGCCGGTGACGGCAAGCGTCGCGACGAGCTCGTCGCCCGCGACGATGGGCCGCGAGTAGGTGAAGCGCTGCTCGGCGTGGATGGTGCGCGCCAGCACGATGCCGGAGTCCGGCTCGGCGAGCAGCTGCTGCAGCGTGTGGTCCTGGATCACCATCGCGAACGTCGGCGGTGCGACCACGTCGGCGTAGCCTGCGGCCTGCGCGGCGGCGACGTCGGTGTGCTGCGGGGCGTCGGCGAAGACGGCGCGGGCGAACTCGCGCACCTTCTCACGGCCGACGAGGTAGGGGGCCGTCGGCGGGAACTCCCGGCCGACCAGTTCGTTGTTCACGGGCACCCCTCGATCCTATCCGGGCCGCCCGCACGGCGGTTCCGGGCGGGCCGGGAGAAGCCCGGTCGCCGCGGTGTCAGCGTCCGCGGCTGCGGATGGCCTTGATGCTCATCTGCACGGCGATGACCACGAGGTACACCGCGAAGAGGATGTTGCCGGTGGCGGGATCGATGAACGAGGCCAGCCAGGCGCCGAGGGCCGTCATGGTGCAGGCCGACAGCCCGATGATCCCTGCGGCGACCAGATCGACGTTGCCGTGGCGCAGGTTGCCGATCGTGCCGGAGACGGCGGTGGGGATCATCATCAGCAGCGACGTGCCCTTGGCGACCAGGTCGCTGGTGCCGAAGACGAGCATCAGGACGGGGACCACGACGACTCCTCCCCCGACGCCGATGAGTCCGGCGATCACGCCGGTCAGCATCCCGACCAGCACGAGCCCGACGCCGCTGAGCCAGGACAGTTCGAACACGGCGTCCCGGGAGGGGATGACGAGGAACAGGCTGACCATGACGACGACCAGGAACACGACGAATCCCCAGCGCAGGACGGTCTGCGAGAGCTTCGGCATCAATCGCGAGCCGATCTGGGCTCCGACGACGGCGCCGGCCGCGAGGATCAGTGCGGCGATCCATGCGACGGATCCCGACAGTGCGTACGAGACGACCCCGACGCTGGCGGTCGGAACGATCGCGGTGAGCGACGTGCCAGCCGCACGGCGTTGATCGAAGCGCAGCAGCAGCACGAGCAGCGGCACGATGACCGTTCCGCCGCCGACGCCGAAGAGTCCGGAGAGCAGCCCGGCGATCAGGCCGATCACGACGTAGCCGAGGTAGGCGCGAGGCTCCCGGGTGATGGCGTGGTCCTCGTGCACAGAACCACACTATCCCGGGAGCACTCGCGCCCTCACACGGAGTCAGACCTCCTGATCGGCTGTGATCGGCACCGCGATCGTCTCGGTCAGGTGCTGCTCGTAGCGGGTCTGCCGCCGGCGCAGCCACAGGGCCCCGAGGATGAGCAGGATGAGTGCTCCGTAGGCTGCGGCCGCGAAGGGCTGCATGACCAGCGTGGCGGGATCCCCCTGGCTCAGCTGGAGCGCCTTGCGCAGCTCCGCCTCGCCCATCGGCCCGAGGATCATCCCGACGACGAGCGGCGCGACGGGGATGCCGTAGCGACGCATGAAGTAGCCGAGCACGCCGATGATCAGCAGGATCACCACGTCGGCGATCGAGAACCGGATCGCGTATGCGCCGAATGCGGCGAACATGAGGATGCCGGCGTACAGGTACGGCCGCGGGATCTGCAGCAGCTTGACCCACATCCCCACCAGCGGCAGGTTCAGCACGATGAGGATCAGGTTGCCGAGGTACAGGCTCGCCACCAGCGCCCACACCAGCGCGGGCTGGTTGGTGAACAGCTGGGGTCCGGGCTGGATGCCGTAGGACTGGAACGCGAAGAGGATGATCGCGGCGGTCGCCGTGGTCGGCAGGCCCAGGGTCAGCAGCGGCACGAGCACACCGGCTGCGGCCGCGTTGTTGGCGGCCTCCGGTCCTGCCACGCCCTCGATGGCGCCCCGGCCGAACTCGTCCTTGCGCTTGGAGAGCTTGCGCTCGGCCGCGTAGGACAGGAAGGTCGCGACATCCGCCCCGCCCGCAGGGATCGTGCCGATCGGGAACCCGATCGCCGTCCCGCGCAGCCACGGCTTCCACGACCGCTTCCAATCGTCCTTCGTCATCCAGTTGCGCCAGCCCTTGGTCACCGGGATGACGTCCACTCCCCCGTGCCGCAGCTTGGCGGCGACGTACAGGGTCTCGCCGACGGCGAAGAGGCCGACGGCGACGAGCACCACGCTGATCCCCTCGCCGAGCACCGGCAGTCCCAGCGTGTAGCGCTGCTGGCCGGAGAGGTTGTCCGTGCCGATCAGCCCGATGAACAGACCGATCGCCAGCGAGAGGACCCCGCGCGAGACGGACCGACCCATCAGCGCACCCACGGTGATGAAGGCGACGACGATGAGTGCGAGCTTGTCTGCGGGGCCGAGCGAGACGGCGAAGTCCGCCAGGATCGGCGCCAGCAGTGTGAGCCCGATCGTGGCGATGGTGCCGGCGACGAACGATCCGATGGCCGCGGTGGCGAGCGCTGCCGCACCCCGACCGAGCTTGGCCATCTTGTTGCCCTCGATCGCCGTGACTATCGAGGCCGACTCACCTGGCGTGTTGAGCAGGATGCTGGTGGTGGAACCGCCGTACATGCCGCCGTAGTAGATGCCGGCGAAGGTGATGATCGCCGCGGTGGCGTCGAGTGTGTAGGTCAGCGGCAGCAGCAGCGCGACGGTCATGGCCGGGCCGATGCCTGGCAGCACGCCGACGGCCGTGCCGATGAAGACGCCGATGAACGCCCACATCAGGTACTGGGGCTGCAGCGCGGTGGCGAAGCCCTCCAGGAGCAGAGTCCAGCTGTCCATCAGAACATCCCTCCCAGCCAGCCGAACGCCGGACCCCAGGGCAGCGACAGTCCGAGCAGTCCGCCGAAGACGACCTGCACGGCCAGTGCCACCACGAGTCCGATCACGAATCCGAGCCACCAGCGCTTCGCGCCGAGCGTCCAGGCGACGATGCCGAACAGCACGGCCGCGGCGGGTGCCCAGCCGATGACCTCGATCAGCAGCAGGTGAGCGATCAGCCCACCGACGATCTTCGCCAGAGTGAGCCAGTCGGTGCGGGCGTTCGGGTCGATGTCCTCGCCGTCTTCGGGCTGTGCGCGATCGCCGCGCAGTGCGCCGACGACGACGGCCGCGGCGGTCGCGATCAGCAGCACCGAGACGGCGATCGGGAACACGGTCGGTCCGACCTGGATGCCGACGGGGACATGGATGCTGAACGCGCCGATCAGCGCGAGGACGCCGAGGACGAGCATGAGAAGGGCGAAGACGAGCTCCCCGACGGGAACCCGTGGGGCGGGCCGAGTGTCCTCGACCCGCCCGTTCGCCCCGATGAGCGGGGCAGTCATGTCAGATCAGTCCGATGTTCTTCAGCGTGCCGGTCACGTCGGTGATGTTCTGCGTCACGAAGTCGTCGAGCTCGGAGCCGGTGAGGAAGGCATCCGCCCAGCCCTTCGTCTCGAGCTCCTTCTTCCACTCCGGGGTGTCGTGCATGGCGGTGACGATGCGCTCCAGCTCCGCACGGTCGGCGTCGGAGACGTCTCCGGGGGCGATCACGCCGCGCCAGTTGGTGAGCACCACGTCGTAGCCGGCCTCGGTGATCGTGGGAACACCCGGCAGCTGCGGCACCTCTTCGGCGCCGGACACGGCGAGGGCGCGCATGGTGCCCGCCTCGATGTGCTGCTGGAACTCGGCGACGCCGGAGATGCCCGCCGCGACCTTGCCGCCGAGGATCAGCGACACGGCCTCGCCACCGCCCGCGTTGGGCGTGTAGTTCAGCTTGGTGGGGATCTCCGCGCTGCTCAGTCCTGCCGCCTCGAGCATCAGGCCGGCGAGGATGTGGTCGGCGCCGCCGGCGGACCCGCCGGTGACGGTGACCGCCTGACCCTTGTCGACGATGTCCTCCACGAGGTCTTCGAGATCCTTGTACTTCGAGTCCGCCGGCACGACGACCACGAGCGCCTCGTCCGTGAGACGGGCGATCGGCGTGGTGTCCTCCAGACGCACCTTGGAGCCGTTGGTCTCGATGGCGCCCACCATGACCAGTCCGTTGACCATGAGCGTCGCCGGGTCCTTGACGTTGGCGAGCTGGGCGAGACCGATCGTGCCGCCGGCGCCGCCGACGTTGGTCACCGGCGCGGTCTTGACGACATCCTGCTCGGTGAGCACCTTCGCGATCGTGCGACCCGTCTGGTCCCAGCCGCCGCCGGGGTCGGCGGGGACGATGATCGAGACGTCCGAGAAGGCGGCCTTCTCGTCGCCGTCTGCCTTCGGGCTGTCGCCGCCGGCCTGTGCCGAGCATCCGGTGAATGCGAGTGCGGCGACGGCCGCGATCGCGATGAGTGCTGTGCGTGACTTCTTCATGCGCTCCTCCTTGAGCGTTCGGGATGGTGGCAACCGTACGAGCCGCCGCGGCACCGCATCTGCTTACGAAATCATTGGTCGAGGTTTCGTAAGTATTGGTCGCGGATGCCCTTCTGCACCGGTTCCGCACCTCCTCGCGCGCGAGGAGAATGGTCCTGTGGCCTCGATGATGAAGCGCGCGTCCTCGGAGACGCAGGACGGCAGGATGACCCTGCGGGTGCAGCTGATCCTGCTGCAGGCGCTCATCGTCGCCGCGGTCACCCTCATCGCCGGCGTCACCGCCGGGATCATCCAGGCGCACACGGTGCGCGACGCGTATGAGGATCGGATGCTGGCGGTCGCTCAGTCGATCGCGTCGATGCCGGCCATCCGCAGCGCGTTCCATGACGCGGACCCCGCGGCGACCATCCAGCCGCTGGCGGAGACGATCCGCAAGGCGTCGGATCTGACGTACGTCGTGATCGCCGACGCCGATGGCATCCGCTTCTCCCATCCGAATCCCGCGCTCATCGGCAAGCGGGTCTCCACCGACCCGTCCATCCCGCTGTCGGGGCAGATCTACATGGGCACGCAGACGGGCACGCTGGGGCCGTCGTGGCGGGTGAAGGTTCCGATCTTCGCCGACGACTCGCAGGTCATCGGCACGGTCTCGGTCGGCATCCTCGAGTCGCAGGGCGACGGCGAGTTCGCCGGCAACCTGTTCTGGATCATCGGGGCGATGATGGCGGCCGTCATCATCGGAGTGTTCGGCTCGGCCTGGGTGACCGCCGTCATCCGCCGCCGCATCCACCGGCTCGAGCCGCATGAGATCACCGCGCTCGTGCGCAACCAGGAGACCACCATGCACGGCCTCAGCGAGGGCGTGATCACGGTCGACGCGCACGGGCTGATCACGCTGGCCAACGACGCCGCCGCGCGGCTTCTGGGAACGGATGCCATGGAGCTGACCGGCTTCGCGGCCGACGAGGTGCTCGATGATGAGCTGCTGGCCGTGCTGCGCGACGGCGAGGACGCCGGACGGCCCGTGATCGTCGGCAGCAGCGTGCTGGTGGCGCGCAGCACCGGCGCGAGGGTGGACGGAGCACCCGTGGAGGCGACCCTGCTGCTGCGCGATCACACCGAGCTGCACGACGTGGTGCGGCGTGTGGAGGCCGCAGATGCGATCATCGCGTTCCGTCAGCGGGCCGGCCTGCCGAAGGGCCTCAGCGCCGAGACGCTCTCCCGCGTGTCCGGTGCGCTCACCGAGCATCCGGACGCCTCCGCGGCCGAGATCGGAGAGGCGCTGTCCGTCTCACGGGTCAGCGCCCGACGTTACCTGGAGCACCTCGCGAGCACCGGTCGGGCCATCCGCTCGCTGGACTACTCCACGAAGGGGCGCCCGGGCACGAGGTATCGGCTGAACGAGCCGATCGGGACCCCTGGGACTGTGTCCCGGACTGTGCGAGACTGACTCCCACACGCGTCCTGGGTGCCTGACGCAGGGCGACCGATCGAAGGAGATCACATGCTTCGCAGCGCCTACCCCGATGTCGAGATCCCCGGGCTCTCCATCTACGACTATCTCTTCAGTGGCCTCGATGAAGCCGCCCTCGATCGTGTCGCCATCATCGACGGGATGTCGGGAGCCGAGACCACCTATCGGCAGCTCGTCGGTCAGATCGGCCTGTTCGCCGGGGCGCTCGCAGCCCGCGGCGTCGGAGTCGGCACGAAGGTCGGCCTGCTGTGCCCGAACGTGCCCGCCTTCGCCACCGTGTTCCATGGCATCCTGCGCGCGGGAGCCACCGCGACCACGATCAACTCGCTGTACACGCCCGAGGAGATCACGAGTCAACTGCGGGATGCCGAGGCCACCTGGCTCGTCACCGTGTCGCCTCTGCTGCCCGGCGCCGCGGCCGCCGCAGCGGAACTCGGCATCGCCGACGACCACGTGATCGTGCTCGACGGCGCCGAGGGCCACCCGAGCCTGCGCGACCTGCTCGGCGAGGGGCACGCCGCGCCGGACGTGACCTTCGACCCGGCGACGCATCTCGCGGTGCTCCCGTACTCGTCAGGGACCACCGGGCGCCCCAAGGGAGTGATGCTCACGCATCGCAACCTCATCGCCAACGTGGCGCAATCCCGCCCGATGCTCACCCTCACCGCAGAGGATCGCGTGCTGGCAGTGCTGCCCTTCTTCCACATCTACGGCATGACCGTGCTGCTGAATCTGGCGCTGCGTCAGCGTGCCGCCCTGGTCACCATGCCGAAGTTCGATCTGCCGGAGTTCCTGCGGATCATCGGCGAGTACCGCACCAGCTGGCTCTTCATCGCGCCTCCCATCGCCGTCGCCCTGGCGAAGCATCCGATCGTCGACCAGTACGATCTCTCCGCCGTGCAGGTGATCTTCTCGGGCGCAGCGCCGCTGGATGCCACCCTCGCCGAGGCGGTCGCCGCGCGGCTGGGGTGCGTCGTGACGCAGGGATACGGCATGACCGAGACGAGTCCGGTCACGCACGCGACGCCGGTGCAGCGTCCCGATGTCGACCGGGCCGCCGTCGGGCCTCTGCTGCCCAACACCGAGGCGCGCATCGTCGACCCGGATTCGGCCGTCGATGTGGAGGTCCCCGCGCACGGGCAGAGCGCCCCCGGAGAACTGTGGATCCGCGGACCGCAGGTCATGGTCGGCTATCTGAACCGGCCCGAGGCGACCGCGGAGATGCTGGACGCCGACGGATGGCTGCGTACCGGCGACATGGCCACCGTCACCGCGGACGGCATCTTCCGGATCGTGGACCGCCTGAAGGAGCTCATCAAGTACAAGGGCTACCAGGTCGCACCGGCCATCCTCGAGGCGGTGCTGCTCGAGCATCCGCAGATCGCGGACGCCGCGGTGATCGGCGCGAACGACGAGGACGGCCAGGAGGTCCCGAAGGCGTTCGTCGTGCGGCAGGCGGATGCCGACCTGTCCGCCGACGAGGTGATGGCGTTCGTCGCATCCCATGTCGCCCCGCACGAGAAGGTGCGTCAGGTGGAGTTCATCGACGTCATCCCGAAGTCCAGCTCCGGCAAGATCCTGCGCAAGGACCTGCGGGCACGCCAGGGCGCGTAGGCGCGACACGAAGAAGCCCGCCGTCCCCGAAGGGACGGCGGGCTTCTCTGCAGTCTGCTGCGGCTTACTTGCCGGCCTCGACGAAGCCTGCTGCCTCAGCGGCCTCGGCGGTGCGGAACCACACCTCGGCGACCGTGGCGTCGTACCACTGGCCACCGGGCTGGTGGAACTTCATCGAGTCCTTGTTGCCCTTGATGTCGAAGCCCTCGGGAGCCGAGCCGTCCTCGAGAGGAGCGGCCGAGTCGTCGCCGAAGCCACCGTCGACGAGCGCCGCGGGAGCCGCGGTCTCCTCAGCGGGCTTCTCGGCCTCGGGAGCCTTGTCAGCTGCCTTCTCCGCCTTGGGGGCGGCCTTGGCGGCCTTCTTGACCTTCGGGGTGACGGGCTCGAGCACGAGCTCGATCACGGCCATGGGGGCGTTGTCGCCCTTGCGGTTGCCGACCTTCGTGATGCGGGTGTAGCCGCCCTCACGGTCGGCGACGAGCGGCGCGATCTCGTTGAAGAGAACGTGTGCGGCGTCCTTGTTGGAACGCAGCACGGTCAGCGCGCGACGGCGGGCGTGCAGGTCGCCGCGCTTGCCGAGCGTGATGAGGCGCTCAGCCAGCGGACGCAGGCGCTTCGCCTTGGTCTCGGTCGTCTTGATCGACTTGTGGACGAAGAGCGCCGCTGCGAGGTTCGCGAGAAGAAGGCGCTCGTGGGCGGGGCCGCCTCCGAGGCGGGGTCCCTTGGTGGGCTTGGGCATAATCTAACTCCTGGTCGGAAAGAGGGTTTCAGAAGGACTCGTCTTCGGTGCCGCTGTAGAAGTGGGCGCCGTCGAAACCGGGCACCGAATCCTTCAGCGACAGACCGAGCGAGACGAGCTTGTCGCGCACCTCGTCGACCGACTTCTGTCCGAAATTGCGGATGTTCATCAGCTGCGTCTCAGAAAGGGCGACCAGCTCCGAAACGGTGTTGATCCCCTCGCGCTTGAGGCAGTTGTAGGAGCGCACCGACAGATCGAGGTCCTCGATCGGCATGGAGAGCTCGCTGGAGAGGACAGCCTCGACCGGCGCGGGGCCGATCTCGATGCCCTCGGCCTCGACGTTCAGCTCGCGGGCGAGGCCGAACAGCTCGGTGAGGGTCTTGGCTGCCGAAGCGACGGCATCGCGAGGGCTGATCGACGACTTGGTCTCGACGTCGAGGACGAGCTTGTCGAAGTCGGTGCGCTCACCGGCACGGGTGGCGTCGACGCGGTAGCTGACCTTCAGGACCGGCGAGTAGATCGAGTCGACCGGGATCTGACCGGCCTCCGCGTACTCGTTGCGGTTCTGCGATGCGGACACGTAGCCGCGGCCGCGCTCGATGGTGAGCTCCAGCTCGAAGCGAGCGGTGTCGTTGAGCGTCGCGATGACCAGCTCGGGGTTCTGCACCTCGACACCCGCCGGAGCGGAGATGTCGGCTGCGGTGACCTCGCCGGCGCCCGTCTTGCGCAGGTACGCGGTGATGGGCTCGTCGCGCTCGCTGGAGACGACCAGCTGCTTGATGTTGAGGATGATCTCGGTCACGTCCTCCTTCACACCGGGGATCGTGCTGAACTCGTGCAGCACGCCGTCGATGCGAATGGTGGTGACCGATGCGCCGGGGATCGACGAGAGAAGGCTGCGACGCAGTGCGTTGCCGATCGTGTATCCGAAACCGGGCTCCAGGGGCTCGATGATGAACCGGCTGCGGTTCTCGGAGATCTTTTCCTCGTTGAGAGTGGGACGCTGTGCAATCAGCACTATGTGTTCCTTTCGATCACATGCCCGCTATATGACATGTGTGGGATGAGGTCTTCAGTTTTGGAATTCTGCGGGCGGCTGTGCCGGTCCCCGTGGTGGGGACCGGCACAGTCACGCGAGATCAGACGCGGCGACGCTTCGGCGGACGGCAGCCGTTGTGCGCCTGCGGGGTGACGTCCTGGATGGACCCCACCTCGAGGCCGGCGGCCTGTAGCGAGCGGATCGCGGTCTCGCGGCCCGAACCCGGACCCTTCACGAAGACGTCGACCTTCTTGACACCGTGCTCCGACGCCTGGCGGGCAGCGGACTCCGCTGCCATGCCTGCGGCGTACGGGGTCGACTTGCGGGAGCCCTTGAAGCCCACGCCACCCGACGATGCCCAGCTGATGACAGCTCCGGACGGGTCGGTGATCGAGACGATGGTGTTGTTGAACGTCGACTTGATGTGGGCCTGGCCCAGCGCGATGTTCTTCTTTTCCTTGCGGCGCGGCTTGCGCGCGGCGGCCTTGGGTGCAGCCATGAAAGTGTTCTCCTATTCCCTGGCCGCTTAGCGGGCCTTCTTCTTACCGGCGACGGTGCGCTTCGGGCCCTTGCGGGTACGGGCGTTGGTCTTGGTGCGCTGACCGCGGACGGGGAGACCACGACGGTGGCGGATGCCCTCGTAGGAGCCGATCTCGACCTTGCGGCGGATGTCTGCGGCGACCTCGCGGCGCAGGTCACCCTCCACCTTGTAGGTGCCTTCGATGTGATCGCGGAGTGCGATGAGCTGGTCGTCGGTGAGGTCCTTGACGCGGATCGACTCGTCGATCTCGGTCGCCTTGAGGATCTCGACGGAGCGGGTACGGCCGATGCCGTAGATGTAGGTGAGGGCGATCACCACGCGCTTGTCACGCGGGATGTCAACGCCGGCAAGACGTGCCATGCGGTTCTCCTGGAGTGTTGTGGAGGTGTGGAGCAGCATCCGTTCTCGGGCCTCCGCCCCGAGGTGTCCGCTTCTTGGATCCCTGAGCCCGTCGAAGGGTCTGAGCCTGTCGAAGCATCCGATGCTGCCTGTTTGTCGATATTCAGTTGTGCAGTACCGGATCGGATGCCGTGAGGCCGCCGATCCGGTCCCGGCTCAGCCCTGACGCTGCTTGTGGCGCGGGTTGCTCTTGCAGATCACCATGACGCGTCCGTGACGACGGATCACGCGGCAGTGCTCGCAGATGGGCTTGACGCTGGGCTTGACCTTCATGTTGTTTCCTGTTCGCTGTCTTCACCGAGCGGGCCGGAGGCCCGAGGCGTTACTTCTCGACCGATCAGCGGTAGCGGTAGACGATCCGGCCGCGGGTCAGGTCGTAGGGCGAGAGCTCCACGACCACGCGGTCCTCAGGAATGATGCGGATGTAGTTCTGCCGCATCTTGCCGGAGATCGTCGCCAGGACCTTGTGTCCGTTGCTCAGTTCAACGCGGAACATCGCGTTGGGAAGAGCCTCGGAGATCACGCCCTCGATCTCGATGACACCGTCTTTCTTAGCCATAGCCTCGCTGACGCTTCTGCAGATCGGTCGATCTGCGTGGATGGGTGGTGGTGTGGCGCCTGCCTTATGCGGACACGCCGAGATAAGGCGCAAGGCACCAAGGGTCTATGTTAGACCCTCCCGGGCGTGTCCGGCAACTCGGGTCTACTCGAGGGGCTTGAGGTAGGCGTCGACCTTGGTGAACATCTCCTGCAGGCTCTGACCCTCGACGACCTTGCCGTCGAGCTCGATCGTGGGCGTGCCCTGGATGTTGTGGGCCTTCGCCTGCGCCGCCGGGTACTTGAGATACGTGCCGGCCGTCATGCAGTCGGCGGCGTCGGTCGCGCCGACCTGCTTCGCGTAGTCGGCGAGCTGCTGGTCGGTCAGGCCCGTGGAGTTCTCCTCGGGCTGGTTGGCGTACAGGGTTGCGAGGTAGTCGCGCGCCTTGTCCGGGTTGCTCTCCGCCACGCAGTACACGGCCGCCGCGGCGCGCGAGGAGTAGTTCGTGCCCTGCGAGAAGCGATCCAGGATCGCGATGGGGTGGATGTTGAGCGTGATCTTGTCGTCATCGGCGAGCTTGTTGAGACGCTCGCTGAACGTCTGCTCGAACGCGTTGCATGCCGGGCACATCAGGTCGACGTAGGTGTCGACGACCTTGTCGCCGCTGCCGAACGTGATCGCGCCCGTCTCGGAGCTGATGATGTCGCCCTTCGGTGCGGGGCCGGCATCGGTCGCCTGGTTGTTCATCCACACCACGACGGCGCCGAGTGCGACGAGCACCACGACGACTGCGGCGGAGATGCCGATGGCGAACCAATTGCGCTTGCTCTGGGCCTGAGCCATGACTGTCCGATCTTCTGCAGAAAAAGGTCACCCCATTCTGTCGCGAATTCGCTATGCCCCGCATGTGAGCTCGCCCCACGGCATCCGCGCCTCCCTCGGCATCCGCCCGCCCGTCTCCCTCCCCCGACATCCCCCCTCCGCGCGAGAAACCACTTTTCGCATGAGACACACGCGCTCACGTGGTGTCTCATGCAGGATGTGGTTTCTCGCGGGCCGGCGTTAGCCCTCCACAATCGGGGCGGGACCTGAGTTATGCACGGGCTGCGGGTCGGGTGTGTTCCGGGGATGCGAGCACCCGGCATGCTCGTGACGCATGACGGACACACTCCTGCTTCCGCTGCGCGCGATCACGCGCTCGCCCTTGCCGCTGATCACGACCGAGGAAGGGCGGATGCTGGGCATCCGCCTTCCCTCACCGAAGTACGTCCGCATCCGAGCGGGTGTGTACACCGAGCGCAAGCCGTACCTGGATCTGCCGAACTGGAAGCGCTACGCCGTGCGCGTGCACGCGTTCGTCCGGTCGCATCCGCATGCCGTGCTGTGCCTGGAGTCCGCAGCGGTCGTGCTCGGCATCCCGTACTTCAATGAGCCGAAGGATATTCACGTCTATGACCCGAACAGGACGGCATCCCGCCGCTTCGGCGATGTCGTGGTGCACACCAGCCGAGACCCACGGGTCATCGGCGTGACAGCGGGTATACAGACGACCTCGCCCCTGGACACCGCCGTCGACATGGTGCGTGTCCTCCCGCCGGCCCAGGGACTTGCGGTGGCGGATGCCGCCATCTCCCCCAGCCAGCAAGGGTTCACCGACCTGTCTGCGCTGCGCGAGCTCTCGGACTCCCAGCAGAGCAGTCGCGGGCGCGCAAGGTCGCGCTGGGCGTGGGGCCATGCTGATGCGCGCGCGGAATCACCGGGTGAGAGCGTCAGTCGTGCCGTGATCGGATGGTGCGGCTTCGAGCATCCGGAACTGCAGCACGAGTTCGACTACGACGGATACGGCGACCGCGTCGACTTCCTGTTCCCATCCAAGGGAGTCATCGGCGAATCCGACGGCTGGGGCAAATACGCACTCGGCGATACAGCCAAGGCTGCGCAGAACCTCGCCGACGAGAAGCGCCGCGAAGACCGGCTGCGTCGCCACGGGCATCCGTTCGCCCGTTGGGAACTCGTCGACGTGTGGCGGGTGGATCCCCTGGCCAAGTCATTGCGCGCTGCCGGCGTGCCAGTATGTCGTCCGCGTGAGCACGCCATGCTCGCGACGCTCGCCCATCGGCCGCGCGAAAAGCGCTCACCAGCCGACGAGAAACCACATTCTGCGTGAAACACACGTGCACACGTGATGTCTCACGCAGAATGTGATTTCTCGCGGAATGGGGCGAGTGCGCGGCGGCGCGAAAGCGCCGAGGCGTTACGCGATCGGAACGGGGGTGATGCCGAAGGGCGCGAGGCCGGCGGCGCCCCCGTCGGCGGCGGTCAGCACCCAGATGCCGCCGTCATGGCGGGCGACGGAGTGCTCCCAGTGGCTTCCGTCGGTGCCGTCGACTGTGGTGACGGTCCAGTCGTCGTCCTCGATGAAGGTCGCATCTCCTCCGGCGGTGACCATCGGCTCGATGGCGAGCACCAGCCCGGGACGGATCTCGGCACCGGCATCCGGCGTGCGGTAGTTGAACACGCTGGGCGCCTCGTGCATCTTGCGGCCGATGCCGTGTCCGACGTACTCCCGCAGGATGCCGTAAGTCTCACCGGAGACCGCTGAGGGCCCCTGTCCCTCGATGTATCCCTCGATGGCGGCCCCGAGGTCTCCGATGTGCGTCGCGGTCGCCATGGCGGCGATACCGGCCCACATGGACCCCTCCGTGACACGCGACAGTTCGGTGCGGCGCGCGACCAGCTCCGGGCGCTCGTCATCCGGCACCACGAAGGTCACCGCGCTGTCGCCGTTCCAGCCCTGGTACTGGGCGCCGCAGTCGACGGAGACGATGTCTCCCGGCTGCAGGACCAGAGCCCCGGGGATGCCGTGCACGACCTGCTCGTTCACCGAGATGCACGTGGTGTGCCGGTATCCGCGGACGAGCTTGAAGTTCGACTCCGCGCCGCGCTGCATGATCAGACGGTCGGCCGCGGCATCCAGCTCGGCCGTCGTCACACCCGCCCGCACCAGCGGGCGCACCGCGTCAAGAGCTGCCGCCGTGATCAGGCCGGGCTGCACCATCGAGCGCAGCTGCGCCGGGGTCTTGTAGATCGACTTGCGGAACATCGCGTGGTTCAGACGAGCTGGCCGATGCCGCGCGCGCCGAGGGCGGCGGAGATGCGTGCGGTGATCTCGTCGAGCGAGCCGATGCCGTCGATGCGGTCGACGATGCCACGGGGCTCGTACACCGAGATGATCGGCGCGGTCTCGTGCTCGTAGATGTCCAGACGGTGCGCGATCGCGGCCTCGTTGTCGTCCGAACGACCCTGCTCCACCGAGCGCAGGCCGAGCCGTGCCATGCTCTCGGCACGCGGGACGTCGAGCAGGATTACCGCGTCCAGGGACGCTCCGTGCTCGGCCAGGAACGCATCGAGGTGCGCGACCTGCGCGGTGTTTCGCGGGTAGCCGTCGAGCAGGAAGCCGCCGGCGGCATCCTCCTGCGAGAGGCGATCGCGCACGATCTCGCTCGTCAGCTCGTCGGGCACCAGATCACCGGAGTCGAGGATGGCGGTGACCTGCTGTCCGAGGTCGGTGCCCTCCTTGATGTTGGCGCGGAAGATGTCGCCCGTGGAGACCACGGGGATCCCCAGCGCCTCGGCGACCCGAACGCCCTGCGTGCCCTTGCCTGAACCCTGCGGCCCGACGATCAGCAGACGTGCAGTGCGGTCCTGATCATCCGTCATCGGAGGAGCCCTTCGTAATGGCGCTGCTGCAGCTGCGCGTCGATCTGCTTCACGGTCTCGAGTCCGACACCCACGATGATGAGGATCGACGCGCCACCGAACGGGAAGTTCTGGT
Organism: Microbacterium sp. W4I4; assembly: GCF_030816235.1. Lineage (NCBI taxonomy): Bacteria > Bacillati > Actinomycetota > Actinomycetes > Micrococcales > Microbacteriaceae > Microbacterium > Microbacterium sp. W4I4. Next base: position 3,405,489 of record NZ_JAUSXT010000001.1, on the reverse strand, counting down.
TCGCCTGCACGGTCGCGAGCGCGATCAGCGGGATCAGCGCCACGATGCCCAGATACAGCGAGCCGGGGAACGTGATGCGGGTGATCACGTAGTCGAGGTACTCCGCGGTGGGACGACCGGCACGGATGCCGGGGATGAACCCGCCGTACTTCTTCATGTTGTCGGAGATCTCGACGGGGTTGAACGTGATCGCCACGTAGAAGAACGTGAATGCGATGTTCAGCAGGAAGTAGACCAGCATGTACAGCGGCTGGTCGCCCGACACGAGGTAGGTCGAGATCCACGCGACCCACGCGGGCGGCTCGCTGCCGTCCTGAGGCGTGTTGAACTGCGCGAGGAGCATCGGCAGGTACAGCAGCGACGAGGCGAAGATGATCGGGATCACGCCCGCCATGTTGACCTTGATCGGGATGTACGTGTTGGTGCCGCCATAGGTGCGGCGACCGACCATGCGCTTCGCGTACTGCACGGGCACACGGCGCTGGGACTGCTCGACGAAGACGATCAGCGTCATCACGACGAGGCCCACGACCAGCACGAGCAGGAACGTCTCGAAGCCCTTGGCCTCGGCGATGCCCCACAGCGCGCTCGGGAACGTGGCGGCGATCGACGTGAAGATCAGCAGCGACATTCCGTTGCCGATGCCCTTCTCGGTGACCAGCTCTGCCATCCACATGATCAGACCGGTGCCGGCCGTCATCGCGATGATGATGAGCAGCTGCGCCCACCACACGTCGTTGGTGAGCAGGTTCTGGCAGGCCGCGATGTCGGTCTGGCCGAACAGCTGACCGCTGCGCGCGACGGTGACCACGGTGCTCGACTGCAGCAGCGCGAGCGCGATCGTCAGGTAGCGGGTGTACTGCGTCAGCTTGCTCTGGCCCGCCTGGCCCTCCTGATGAAGGGTCTCGAAGTGCGGGATGACGACGCGGAGCAGCTGCACGATGATCGTCGCGGTGATGTAGGGCATGACGCCCAGCGCGAAGATCGACAGCTGCAGCAGCGCGCCGCCGGAGAAGAGGTTGACGAGACCGAGAAGTCCGTCTGTGCCCGCGGTGGCCGCGAGACACTGCTCGACGTTCGGGAAGTGGACGAACGGAGCCGGCACATTCGAGCCCATGCGATACAGGGCGATGATGCCGATGGTGAAAAGGATCTTCGAACGCAGATCAGGCGTTCGGAAGATTCGCGCGATGGCGCTAAACAAGGGCGTTCCTCCTGAAGGGATTGCCGAACGTCGAAGGACGGCCGAAAGTCCAGAGTAACGCACAGGAGGGGCCGGAGAATCTCCGACCCCTCCCTGCGTTGATCACCTGCGTGTCAGTTGACCGAACCGCCGGCGGCGACGATCTTCTGCTCTGCACTGCCGGACACCTTGTCGACCGAGACCGAGAGCTTGACCGAGATGTCGCCGTCGCCGAGGACCTTGACCTTCTCGTTCTTGCGCACGGCGCCCTTGGCCACCAGGTCGCCGACGGTGACGTCGCCGCCCTTGGGGTACAGCTCGGCGAGCTTGTCCAGGTTCACGACCTGGTACTCGACGCGGAACGGGTTCTTGAACCCGCGCAGCTTCGGGGTGCGCATGTGCAGCGGCATCTGCCCACCCTCGAAGCCGACCCGCACGGTGTTGCGGGCCTTGGTGCCCTTGGTGCCACGACCGGCGGTCTTGCCCTTGGAGCCCTCACCGCGACCGACACGGGTCTTCGCGGTGTTGGCGCCGGGGACCGGACGCAGGTGGTGCACCTTCAGGACGGCGGGACGGGATGCAGCAGCATCCGCTTCCTTCTTCGCCGGAGCCTTCTTGGCAGCAGCCTTGGCCGGAGCGGCCTTGGATGCAGCGGCCTTCGCCGGAGCAGCCTTGGATGCGGCCGGCTTCTTGGCGGCGGCTGCCTTGGGAGCAGCTGCCTTCTTCGGGGCCTTCTCGGCCTCGACGGCTTCGTTCTTCTCAGCCATTAGTCGATCTCCTCAACCTTGACGAGGTGAGCGACGGTGCGGACGTAGCCGCGCGTCTGCGCGTCATCGGGACGGACGACGGAGTCGCCGATCCGCTTGAGGCCGAGCGAACGCAGCGTGTCGCGCTGGTTCTGCTTCTCACTCACCTTGGACTTGATCTGTGTGACCTTGAGGCGCTCGGCCATCAGGCACCTGCCTTCTGCGCGGCGGCGGCAGCAGCTGCCTTCGCCTCGTTGCGGATGATGATGTCCGGCACGACGGCGTCGTAGTCGAGGCCACGACGAGCGGCGACGGCGCGCGGCTCCTCGAGGCTCTGCAGCGCCTTGACCGTCGCGTGCACGATGTTGATCGTGTTCGACGAGCCGAGGGACTTCGACAGGACGTCGTGGATGCCGGCGCACTCGAGCACGGCGCGGACCGGACCACCGGCGATGACACCGGTACCGGCAGCGGCCGGACGCAGCAGCACCACACCAGCGGCGGCCTCACCCTGCACGGGGTGCGGGATGGTCGAGCCGACGCGGGGAACCCGGAAGAAGTTGCGCTTGGCCTCTTCGACACCCTTCGAGATCGCCAGGGGGACCTCGCGTGCCTTGCCGTAGCCGACACCGACCAGACCGTTGCCGTCACCGACGACCACGAGGGCGGTGAAGCTGAAGCGACGACCACCCTTCACGACCTTCGAGACGCGGTTGATGGTGACGACGCGCTCCAGGAACTGGTTGTCGCCACGGTCGCGCGAGTTGCGGTCGCGGCTCTGACCGCGGTCGCGTCCTCCACGACGGCCGTCGCGCTGCTCGCGCTGCGGCTCGGCCTGAGCCGCAGCCTCGGCAGCAGGAGCGGTTTCGGTCACTTCGTTCTCCTTGTTGTCACTCACAGTGCCAGACCCCCTTCACGGGCGCCGTCGGCGATGGCTGCGACACGACCGGCGTAGCGGTTGCCACCGCGGTCGAACACGGCCTCGGAAAAACCGGCGGCCTTGGCACGCGACGCGACGAGCTCGCCGACCTTGCGGGCCTTGGCGGTCTTGTCACCGTCGAAGGTGCGCAGATCGGTCTCGAGCGTGGAAGCGGATGCCACGGTGTGGCCGGTGCTGTCGTCGACGAGCTGCACGAACACGTGGCGTGCAGAGCGGTTGACGACCAGGCGCGGCCGGGACTCGGTGCCGACGATCTTCTTGCGAAGACGAGTGTGGCGACGAGCGCGGGCGGCGGACTTGGACTTGACAGCCATGGTTACTTACCAGCCTTTCCGGCCTTGCGACGCACGACCTCGCCGGCGTAGCGCACACCCTTGCCCTTGTAGGGCTCGGGCTTGCGGATCTTGCGGATGTTCGCAGCTGCCTCGCCGACAGCCTGCTTGCTGATCCCACTGACGGTGACCTTGTTGGTGCCCTCGACCGTCAGGGTGATCCCTGCGGGCGGGTCAACGAGAACCGGGTGCGAGAAGCCGAGAGCGAACTCGATCGAGCTGCCCTTCTGCTGCACGCGGTAACCGGTGCCGACGACCTCGAGGCCCTTGGTGTAACCCTGGGTCACGCCGATGATGTCGTTGTTGATGAGCGTGCGGGTCAGGCCGTGAAGCGACCGCGACTCGCGCTCGTCGTCGGGGCGGGAGACCAGAACCTGGCCCTCCTGAACCTCGACCTCGATAGGGGAGGCGATCGTCAGTGCGAGCTCTCCCTTGGGGCCCTTCACCGTGACGTCGCGGCCGTCGACCGTAACGGTCACGCCCGCGGGCACCTCGATGGGAAGTCTTCCAATACGCGACATGTCAGATCACCACACGTAGGCGATGACTTCTCCGCCCACGCCCTTCTTCTCAGCCTGACGGTCGGTGAGCAGACCGGAGGAGGTGGACAGGATGGCGACGCCGAGGCCACCGAGGACCTTGGGCAGCTCGGTCGACTTCGCGTAGACGCGGAGACCGGGCTTCGACACGCGCTTGATGCCGGCGATGGAGCGCTCACGGCTGGGGCCGTACTTGAGCGACAGGGTGAGGCTGCTGCCGACGCGGGCGTCGACGACCTCGTAGCCGGCGATGTAACCCTCCTGCTGGAGGATTGCTGCGATGTTCGTCTTGAGCTTGCTCGACGGCATGGTCACTGTGTCGTGGTGCGCCGAGTTCGCGTTACGCAGACGGGTCAGCATATCTGCGACCGGGTCTGTCATTGTCATGGATATCTACTTTCGATCATGAGGTTTCGACGCCCGTTACACGGACGCCGACCTGCGTGAACACACAATCTTCAATTATGCCTTACGGCTGGGACCGCCTGTGACGGCGATCCCAGCCGAAAAGATCATGCGGGGGCGTCAGCAGCCTTGAACGGAAAGCCGAGCGCACGCAGAAGAGCGCGACCCTCGTCATCCGTCTTGGCCGTGGTGACCACGGTGATGTCGAATCCGCGGACGCGGTCGATCTTGTCCTGATCGATCTCGTGGAACACGCTCTGCTCCTGGAGACCGAAGGTGTAGTTGCCGTTGCCGTCGAACTGCTCACCCGACAGACCGCGGAAGTCGCGGATGCGGGGCAGTGCGAGGTTCACCAGGCGGTCGACGAACTCCCACGCGCGGTCACCGCGGAGGGTGACGTGCGCGCCGATCGGCTGACCCTCGCGCAGCTTGAACTGCGCGATCGACTTGCGAGCCTTGGTGACGATGGGCTTCTGACCGGTGATCTTGGTGAGGTCTGCGACCGCACCCTCGATCACCTTGCTGTCACGAGCCGCCTCGCCGACACCGGTGTTGACGACCACCTTGACCAGACCGGGGATCTGCATGACGTTCGCGTAGCCGAACTGCTCCTGCAGAGCCTTCTTGATCTCGGTGTTGTACTTCTGCTTCAGGCGAGGCTGGATCTTGCCAGTCTCTGCAGCAGTTGCGGTTGCCATCAGAGGTCCTTACCTGACTTCTTCGCGTAGCGCACGCGGACCGTGCGCTTCACGCCGTCCTTGACCTGCTCCTCGACGCGGTGGCCGACACGGGTCGGCTTCTTGCTCGAGGGGTCGACGACGGCGACGTTGGAGATGTGGATCGGGGCCTCGACGGTCTCGATGCCACCGGTCTTGGTGCCGCGCTGGCTCTGACCGACACGGGTGTGCTTGGTGACGTAGTTCACGCCCTCCACGACGACGCGGTTCTGCTCGACGAGGATCTCGAGGACCTTGCCCTGCTTGCCGCGGTCGCCGCCCTTGTCCTGCTTGCGGCCGGTGATGACCTGAACCAGGTCACCCTTCTTGATGTTCGCCATGATCAAATGACCTCCGGGGCGAGCGAGACGATCTTCATGAACTTCTTGTCACGAAGCTCACGACCGACCGGTCCGAAGATACGGGTGCCGCGAGGCTCCCCGTCGGTCTTCAGAAGCACGGCGGCGTTCTCGTCGAACTTGATGTATGAGCCGTCCGGACGACGGACAGACTTCTTCGTGCGGACGATGACGGCCTTGACCACATCGCCCTTCTTGACGTTGCCGCCCGGGATCGCATCCTTCACCGTCGCGACGATGGTGTCGCCCAGACCGGCGTAACGGCGGCGCGAACCACCGAGAACACGGATCGTGAGCAGCTCCTTCGCGCCGGTGTTGTCGGCGACCTTGAGGCGGGATTCCTGCTGAATCACTATTACTCCTTGAAGTAAGCCGGAGGCTTACTTGGCCTTTTCGACGATCTCGACCAGGCGCCAGCGCTTGGTGGCGCTCAGCGGGCGGGTCTCAGTGATGACGACGAGGTCGCCGATGCCCGCCGAGTTGGTCTCGTCGTGCACCTTGCGCTTCTCGGTGCGGCGGATGACCTTGCCGTACAGCGGGTGCTTCACGCGGTCCTCGACCTCGACGACGATGGTCTTGTCCATCTTGTCGCTGACGACGTAGCCGCGCTGCGTCTTCCGGTAACCGCGGGCGGCAGCGTCGCGCACATCGTGCGCGCCGTGCTCAGCCGTCTTCTTCTCAGCCATTACTCGGCCTCCTCCTTGGGCGCGTCAGCCTCAGTGGCCTTCTTCGCCTTCGCCTTGGACGCCTTCTTGGCCGGAACCTCGACGGGTGCGGGCGTGGCACGGATGCCCAGCTCGCGCTCGCGGATCACGGTGTACAGGCGCGCGATGTCGCGCTTGACGGCGCGGATGCGGCCGTGGCTCTCCAGCTGGCCGGTGGCCGACTGGAAACGGAGGTTGAAAAGCTCCTCCTTGGCCTTACGCAGCTCCTCGACGAGGCGCTGGTCTTCGAACGTGTCGAGCTCGGCGGGTGCGAGCTCCTTGGTGCCGATCGCCATTACGCGTCGCCCTCCTCGCGCTTGATGATGCGTGCCTTGAGCGGCAGCTTGTGAATGGCCCGGGTGAGAGCCTCGCGTGCGAGCTCCTCAGTGACGCCCGCGACCTCGAAGAGGACACGGCCCGGCTTGACGTTCGCGACCCACCACTCGGGGGAACCCTTACCGGAACCCATGCGGGTCTCGGCAGGCTTCTTCGTGAGCGGACGGTCGGGGTAGATGTTGATCCACACCTTGCCACCGCGCTTGATGTGACGGGTCATCGCGATACGAGCGGACTCGATCTGACGGTTCGTCACATACGCGGGGGTCAGTGCCTGGATCCCATACTCACCGAACGACACCTTGGTGCCGCCGGTGGCCTGGCCCGTACGCTTCGGGTGGTGCTGCTTGCGGTACTTGACCTTGCGAGGGATGAGCATTATGCCGACGCTCCTTCTGCGACAGGCGCGTCGCTGCGGGGAGCGCGGCGACGGTCGCCACCACGCTCACGCTGCGGCTTCATGTTCGCCTGCTCACGTGCGAGTTCCTTGTTGGTGAGGTCGCCCTTGTAGATCCAGACCTTCACGCCGATGCGGCCGAAGGTGGTCTTGGCCTCGTAGAAGCCGTAGTCGATGTTCGCGCGCAGCGTGTGCAGCGGCACACGACCCTCGCGGTAGAACTCCGAACGGCTCATCTCCGCGCCGCCGAGGCGGCCGGAGACCTGGATGCGGATGCCCTTGGCGCCGGCGCGCTGTGCGCCCTGCAGACCCTTGCGCATCGCACGACGGAACGCCACACGAGCAGAGAGCTGCTCGGCGATGCCCTGTGCGACGAGCTGAGCGTCGGCCTCGGGGTTCTTGACCTCGAGGATGTTCAGCTGGATCTGCTTGCCCGAGAGCTTCTCGAGGTCGCCGCGGATGCGCTCGGCCTCGGCGCCACGGCGACCGATCACGATGCCCGGACGGGCGGTGTGGATGTCGACGCGGACGCGGTCACGGGTGCGCTCGATCTCGATGTTCGAGACACCGGCGCGGTCCAGCTGCGTCTGCAGCAGACGACGGATCTTGATGTCCTCGGCGACGTAGTCGGCGTAACGCTGGCCCGGCTTCGTCGAGTCCGAGAACCAACGAGACACGTGGTCCGTGGTGATGCCGAGGCGGAAGCCGTACGGGTTGACCTTCTGGCCCATTACTTGCTCGCCTTCTTCGTCTTGGCCGCCGCGGCCGCCTCAGCGACCTCGGGCGTGCCCAGCACGACCGTGATGTGGCTCGTGCGCTTCTTGATCTGGAACGCGCGACCCTGAGCACGGGGCTGGAAACGCTTGAGCGTCGTGCCCTCGTCGACGTACGCGTTCTTCACGTACAGGTCCTGCTCGTCCAGGAACTCGCCGTCGCGATCGGCCTTGACCTGTGCGTTCGCGATCGCAGCGTGCACGAGCTTGTAGATCGGCTCGCTTGCGCCCTGCGGGGCGAACTTCAGAATGGCCAGTGCTTCCTGCGCCTGCTTGCCCTTGATGAGCGCGACGACACGACGAGCCTTCTGAGGGGTCACGCGAATGTGCTTGACGCGTGCGATGGAATCCACCATTGTTCTCCTCCTCTGTTTCTGTCCAGAGCGTCACCGCGTCAGCGGCGACGGCCCTTCTTGTCGTCCTTCACATGGCCGCGGAAGGTGCGGGTGGGCGCGAACTCGCCCAATTTGTGGCCGACCATGGCCTCGGTCACGAACACAGGGATGTGCTTGCGGCCGTCGTGGACGGCGATCGTGTGACCCAGCATGGACGGGATGATCATCGACCGGCGGGACCAGGTCTTGATGACGTTCTTGGAACCGGCTTCGTTCTGACCGACCACCTTGCGAAGCAGGTGCTCATCGACGAAGGGGCCCTTCTTAAGACTGCGTGGCATCTTCCTCTACTCCTACTTGCGCTTCTTGCCGGCGTTGCGGCGACGCACGATGTACTTGTCGCTTTCCTTGTTGGCGTGACGGGTACGACCCTCAGCCTGGCCCCAGGGGGAGACGGGGTGACGTCCACCGGACGTCTTGCCCTCGCCACCACCGTGCGGGTGGTCGACCGGGTTCATGGCCACACCACGGACGGTCGGGCGGATGCCCTTCCAGCGGTTGCGTCCGGCCTTGCCCCAGTTGATGTTCGACTGCTCGGCGTTGCCGACCTCGCCGATCGTCGCACGGCAGCGCGCGTCGACGTTGCGGATCTCGCCCGAAGGCAGACGCAGCTGAGCGTAGGGACCGTCCTTGGCGACCAGACGCACCGAGGCGCCGGCCGAACGTGCCATCTTCGCTCCGCCACCGGGGCGCAGCTCGATCGCGTGGATGACGGTACCGGTGGGGATGTTCTTCAGCGGCAGGTTGTTGCCGGGCTTGATGTCAGCGCCGGCACCCGACTCGACGATGTCGCCCTGCTTCAGCTTGTTCGGCGCGATGATGTAGCGCTTCTCGCCGTCGAAGTAGTGCAGCAGCGCGATGCGTGCGGTGCGGTTGGGGTCGTACTCGATGTGAGCGACCTTGGCGTTGACGCCGTCCTTGTCATTGCGACGGAAGTCGATGACGCGGTACTGACGCTTGTGTCCACCACCGATGTGGCGGGTGGTGATGCGGCCCTGGTTGTTGCGACCACCGGTCTTCGAGAGCGGACGCAGCAGCGACTTCTCCGGCGTCGATCGAGTGATCTCGGCGAAGTCTGCCACCGACGAGCCGCGGCGACCGGGGGTCGTGGGCTTGTACTTGCGAATAGCCATTATCTGTCCTTATCCCCCGGTCAGCCGACGGCCGTGAAGATGTCGATGGAGCCCGACTTCAGCGCGACGATGGCGCGCTTGGTGTCCTTGCGCTTGCCGGTGCCGAAACGGGTGCGGCGGGTCTTGCCGACGCGGTTGATCGTGTTGACCGAAGCCACCTTGACGCCGAAGATCTTCTCGATGGCGAGCTTGATCTCGGTCTTCGAAGCGCGGGGGTCCACGAGGAAGGTGTACTTGCCCTCGTCGATCAGTCCGTAGCTCTTCTCGGAGACGACCGGGCCCAGGATGATGTCGCGCGGGTCCTTGTTCAGTGCCGTCGCGAGGGTGTTCTGCTCGGTCATGCCGAGACCTCCTCGGTTGAGCCGGTCTTCGAGGCGATGAAGGCCTCGAGTGCGGGCTTGGTGAAGACGATGTCGTCGGAGACGATCACGTCGTAGGCGTTCAGCTGGTCGAAGCTGAGCACGTGAACGTTCGGCAGGTTGCGGACGCTCTTCACGGTCAGCTCGTCGTTGCGCTCGATGACGACGAGCACGTTCTTCGGACCGGCGACGGCGGCGAGCAGGCTCGCAGCGATCTTGGTCGAAGGAGCGCTGTCGGCGACGAACGCCTCGACTGCGTGCAGGCGCTCACCGCGGAAGCGGTCGCTGAGCGCGCCCAGCAGGGCGGCGGCGATCATCTTCTTGGGGGTGCGCTGCGAGTAGTCGCGCGGCTTCGGGCCGTGCACGATGCCACCACCGGTCATGTGCGGTGCGCGGATCGAGCCCTGACGGGCGTTACCCGTGCCCTTCTGCTTGAAGGGCTTGCGGCCTGCACCGGAGACCTCACCGCGACGCTTGGTCGAGTGGGTGCCCTGGCGTGCGGCAGCGAGCTGCGCGACGACGACCTGGTGGATCAGCGGAACGTTGGTCTTCACATCGAAGATCGAGGCGGGCAGCTCGATGGAGCCGGCCTTCTTGCCGTCGACCGCGAAGACCTCGAGCGCGAGAGTCGAGTCAGCCATGTTCAGGCACCCTTCACTGCGTTGCGGACGAAGACGATGCGGCCACGTGCGCCGGGGACGGCGCCCTTGACGAGCATGAGTCCCTTCTCGGCGTCGACGGCGTGCACCGTGAGGTTGAGGACGGTCACGCGCTCGCCACCCATACGGCCGGCCATGCGCATGCCCTTGAAGACGCGGCTCGGGGTCGACGATGCGCCGATCGAGCCCGGCTTGCGGTGGTTGCGGTGCGAACCGTGGGATGCCGAGACGCCCTTGAAGTTGTGACGCTTCATGACACCGGCGAAGCCCTTGCCCTTGCTGGTGCCGACGACGTCGACCAGCTGGCCCGCCTCGAAGGTGCCGTCGACCGTGAGCTCCTGGCCCAGGGTGTAGTCGCCGGCATCCGCGGTGCGGATCTCGGTGACGTGACGACGCGGCGTGACGCCGGCTGCCTCGAAGTGAGCGGTGAGGGGCTTGTTGACCTTGCGGGGGTCGATCTGGCCGTAGGCGATCTGAACGGCCTTGTAGCCGTCCGTCTCGAGCGTGCGAAGCTGGGTGACCACGTTGGGCGCCAGCTCGATCACGGTGACGGGGACGAGCTTGCCGCTCTCGTTCCACACCTGGGTCATGCCGAGCTTGGTGCCGAGCATGCCCTTGGAAATCTTTGCGTTGATGTCAACCATGTCGATCCTTACAGCTTGATCTCGATGTTGACGTCAGCCGGCAGGTCGAGACGCATCAGCGAATCGACGGCCTTGGGCGTCGGGTCGACGATGTCGATCAGACGCTTGTGCGTGCGCATCTCGAAGTGCTCGCGGCTGTCCTTGTACTTGTGGGGCGAACGGATCACTGCGATCACGTTCTTCTCCGTCGGAAGCGGCACCGGGCCGACGACAGTCGCGCCCGCACGGGTCACGGTGTCGACGATCTTGCGCGCCGACGTGTCGATGACCTCGTGGTCATACGACTTCAGGCGAATGCGGATCTTCTGTCCCGCCATTGTCTGCTCTCTCTCAATAAGCGTCTTACCGACCGGGGCCGGGTGACCCTGGGGCATTGGACGCGCGTCGGCGCTGTTCGCGCCTCGGCACTTGCGCACCGCTGTTCTCTTTTCACCCCGCCGACAGCAGCACGGAGGCCGTCTGTCATTCAGGTGGGAGGTGTTCTGCTGCCCGTGGCCTAGAACCCTGTGCCCGCTCGAAGCGAGGACACCGTCTATGCACGTTCGTGGCAGTGATCCCGCGCATCACGAAGAGCGCAGGAATGTGGAACCTGTCTATTCTGCCATGCCGGATTCGTGAACCGCAAACCCGGGCGTGTCGCGCTCCGATATCGGGCTGCTCAAGACGCTGGACGGAGCATCCCCATGCTCCGTCCAGCGCCATGGGAAGCCCGGTGGGAGGGGACGCACCGGGCGGGAGGAGCCGACGAGAAGGGATGCCGACTGCCTCGTTCAAGGACGCGAATCGAAGCTCGCGCGGACATGACGATGCATCCGTGGTCATCCCACGCGCTCAGCACGGTGTTCCCCATGATGAATCCCCAGTCCTTCCGGACGCTGTGCCCCCACAGCATCCGTGCCGCAAGATCCCCAGGCGGCGCTCACAGTCTAGGGGAGATTCCCCTCCACGGACATAGTCCGGGCAAAGCAGAAGGCGACGCACCTCGCGGGTGCGTCGCCTTCTGTCAGTGATCGAGCGTCCTCACTCGTTCCCGAGTGACTGGTCGGCGGCATCGCGGATGTCGTCGATCTTCTCGGAAGCGCCCGGGGCGAGCTTCTTCGCGAAGTCCGCGACTCCGTCGAGCACCTTGTCGCTGATGCCCTCGGCCTGCTCGCTGTGGACGGCCTCGTCGACCTTGTCCTTGTTCTGCTCGTACAGATCCTTGCCCTTGTTCACGATGTCATCGAGACCCATGGGTTTCCTCCCCTGTCGGTTGACGCATTCTGCGTAACTACAGTTCTACGCGATGCGGACCGGATACGACAATGGGGCCGAGCCCGAAGGCTCGACCCCATCGTGGTGATGCAGGTGCTTACGCGACGACCTTGGTCACCGTTCCGGCGCCGACGGTGCGGCCACCCTCACGGATCGCGAAGCCGAGGCCCTCTTCCATGGCGATCGGCTGGATCAGCTCGACGGACATGTCGGTGGTGTCGCCGGGCATGACCATCTCGGTGCCCTCGGGCAGCGAGATGACGCCGGTGACGTCGGTGGTGCGGAAGTAGAACTGCGGGCGGTAGTTCGTGTAGAACGGGTTGTGACGGCCACCCTCGTCCTTCGAGAGGATGTACGCAGTGCCCTCGAAGTTGGTGTGCGGGGTGATCGAGCCCGGCTTCACGACGACCTGACCGCGCTCGACGTCCTCGCGCTTGGTGCCGCGGAGCAGCAGACCGCAGTTCTCGCCGGCCCATGCCTCGTCGAGCTGCTTGTGGAACATCTCGATTCCGGTGACCGTGGTCTTCTGCGTCGGGCGGATGCCGACGATCTCGACCTCGGAGTTGATGGCCAGCGTGCCACGCTCGGCGCGGCCCGTGACGACGGTGCCACGACCGGTGATCGTGAAGACGTCCTCGATCGGCATCAGGAACGGCTTGTCACGGTCGCGCTCCGGGTCCGGAACGCTGTCGTCGACGGCCTGCATGAGCTCGAGGATCTTCTCGACCCACTTCTCTTCGCCCTCGAGCGCCTTCAGCGCCGAGACCTGAACGACGGGAGCGTTGTCGCCGTCGAAGCCCTGCGAGGAGAGCAGCTCGCGAACCTCGAGCTCGACGAGCTCCAGGATCTCCTCGTCGTCGACCATGTCGCTCTTGTTCAGCGCGACCAGCAGGTACGGCACGCCGACCTGCTTGGCGAGAAGCACGTGCTCGCGCGTCTGAGCCATCGGGCCGTCGGTGGCGGCGACCACGAGGATCGCGCCGTCCATCTGCGCAGCACCGGTGATCATGTTCTTGACGTAGTCGGCGTGGCCGGGGGCGTCGACGTGCGCGTAGTGACGCTTCGGGGTCTCGTACTCGATGTGCGAGATGTTGATCGTGATTCCGCGCTGACGCTCCTCGGGAGCCGAGTCGATCGAGGCGAAATCACGCTGGACGTTGGTGTCCGACGGGTACTTGTCGGCGAGCACCTTCGAGATCGCGGCAGACAGCGTGGTCTTGCCGTGGTCGACGTGACCGATCGTTCCGATGTTGACGTGCGGCTTGGTCCGCTCGAACTTGGCCTTGGCCACTGGGTCCTCCTCAGGACGTTCGTGTAGTGATTACCGGGCACTGGATTGTGACCGGGTCCCTACTGATTTCGGTTTCTCAGTTTAGTAGAGAGTGAATGTGAAGTTGTGGGGTACTCTCCCGGGCTCCGCGAGGAGCCCGGGAGAGCGGAAGGGCTTACTCGCCCTTGGTCTTCTGGATGATCTCATCCGCAACCGCGCGCGGAACCTCAGCGTAGCTGTCGAACTCCATCGAGTAGACGGCACGACCCGAGGTCTTCGAGCGCAGGTCACCGATGTAGCCGAACATCTCCGACAGCGGAACCGACGCACGCACGACCTTGACGCCCTGGGCGTCCTCCATCGACTGGATCTGGCCGCGACGCGAGTTCAGGTCGCCGATGACATCGCCCATGTACTCCTCAGGAGTACGCACCTCGACCGCCATGAGCGGCTCGAGCAGCACCGGGTTGGCGCGACGTGCGGCTTCCTTGAAGCCCATGGAACCGGCGATCTTGAACGCCATCTCCGAGGAGTCGACGTCGTGGGCGGCACCATCGACGATGGTCGCCTTGACGCCGACCATCGGGAAGCCCGCCAGGACGCCGACGTTCATCGCGTCCTGGAAACCGGAGTCGATCGAGCCGATGTACTCGCGCGGGATGCGACCACCGGTGACGGCGTTCACGAACTCGTAGGTCTTGTCGCTGTCGAGCTCGAGCGGCTCGATGTTGAACTGGATCTTCGCGAACTGACCCGAGCCACCGGTCTGCTTCTTGTGCGTGTAGTCGTGCTTCTCGACGAGCTTCTTGATCGTCTCGCGGTACGCCACCTGCGGCTTTCCGACGTTCGCCTCGACGTTGAACTCGCGCTTCATGCGATCCACGAGGATGTCGAGGTGCAGCTCGCCCATGCCCTTGATGGTCGTCTGCCCGGTCTCGGGGTTGAGCTCCGTGCGGAAGGTCGGGTCCTCCTCAGCGAGCTTCTGGATGGCGACACCCAGCTTCTCCTGGTCGGCCTTGGTCTTCGGCTCGATGGCGACCTCGATCACCGGCTCGGGGAAGGTCATCGACTCGAGCACGACGGGCGCCGCCGGGTCGGTGAGGGTGTCACCGGTGGTGGTGTCCTTCAGGCCGATGACCGCGTAGATGTTGCCCGCGGTGACCGAGGGAACCGGGATCTCCTTGTTGGCGTGCATCTGGAAGATCTTCCCGATGCGCTCCTTCTTGCCCTTGGTCGAGTTGACGACCGCCGAGCCGGAATCGAGGTGACCCGAGTAGACGCGGACATAGGTGAGACGCCCGAAGAACGGGTGCACGGCGACCTTGAACGCCAGCGCCGCGAACGGGTCGTTGGCGTCGGGGTGACGCTCGATGATCGTGTCGTAGTCCTTCGGGTCGTGCGCCTGGATGGCACCGACGTCGAGGGGGTTCGGCAGGTAGTCCACGACCGCGTCGAGCATCGGCTGCACGCCGCGGTTCTTGAACGCCGAACCGCAGAGCACCGGGTAGATCTCCGATGCGACGACCATCTTGCGGATGGCGCCCTTGATCTCGGCGACCGTGAGGTCCTCGCCACCGAAGAACTTCTCCAGCAGCGCGTCGTCGGTCTCGGCGACGGTCTCCAGAAGTGCCTGACGGTACTCGGCGGCCTTCTCCACGAGGTCGGCGGGAATCTCCTGGACCTCGTACTTGGCGCCCATCGTCACGTCGCCCTTGGAGTCACCCTCCCAGACGAGTGCACGCATCTCGACGAGGTCGACGACTCCGACGAACTCGCTCTCAGCGCCGATGGGCAGCTGCAGAACGAGCGGCTTCGCACCGAGACGGTTGACGATCGTGTCGACGGTGTAGTAGAAGTCGGCACCGAGCTTGTCCATCTTGTTGACGAAGCAGATGCGGGGCACGTTGTACTTGTCGGCCTGACGCCACACGGTCTCGGACTGGGGCTCGACGCCCTCCTTGCCGTCGAAGACGGCGACGGCACCGTCGAGGACGCGGAGCGAGCGCTCCACCTCGACCGTGAAGTCCACGTGACCGGGCGTGTCGATGATGTTGATCTGGTTCTTGTCCCAGTAGCAGGTCACGGCGGCAGACGTGATCGTGATGCCGCGCTCCTTCTCCTGCTCCATCCAGTCGGTCGTCGAAGCGCCGTCGTGGGTCTCGCCGAGCTTGTGGTTCACACCCGTGTAGAACAGGATGCGCTCGGTGGTGGTGGTCTTGCCGGCATCGATGTGCGCCATGATGCCGATGTTGCGGACCTTGCTCAGGTCTGTGAGCACTTCTTGTGCCACGGGGGTTCCTCCGGGATGGTTCAGGAACGAACAGAGAGTGGGAGCGGATGCCGCGTCAGCGGCCGCAAGGCCGAAGACTGACTGGTGTCGTGCGGCATCCGCTCAGCTCATTACCAGCGGTAGTGAGCGAATGCGCGGTTCGACTCGGCCATCTTGTGGGTGTCTTCGCGGCGCTTGACCGCGGCTCCCAGGCCGTTCGATGCGTCGAGGATCTCGTTCTGCAGGCGCTCGGTCATCGTCTTCTCACGACGACCCTTCGCGTAGCTGACCAGCCAGCGAAGCGCGAGGGTGTTCGCGCGGTGCGGCTTGACCTCGACGGGAACCTGGTAGGTCGAGCCACCGACGCGGCGGCTGCGGACCTCGAGGGTCGGGCGCACGTTGTCGAGCGCCTTCTTGAGGGTGGCGACGGCGTCCTGGCTGTTCTTCGCCTCGACACCGCGGAGGGCGCCGTAGACGATCGACTCAGCGAGGGACTTCTTGCCGTCGACGAGGATCTTGTTCACCAGCGAGGTGACGATGGGTGCGCCGTATACCGGGTCGTTGACGACGGGGCGCTTGGGTGCGGGTCCCTTACGAGGCATCTAACTCAACCCTTCTTCGCGCCGTAGCGGGAACGAGCCTGCTTACGGTTCTTGACGGCCTGGGTGTCGAGTGCACCGCGGACGATCTTGTAGCGGACGCCGGGGAGGTCCTTCACACGGCCACCGCGGACGAGCACGAGCGAGTGCTCCTGGAGGTTGTGGCCCTCACCGGGGATGTAGGCGGTCACCTCAGCACCGTTGCGGAGCTTCACGCGAGCGACCTTGCGCATCGCCGAGTTCGGCTTCTTCGGGGTGGTGGTGTACACGCGGGTGCACACGCCGGCCTGCTGCGGGTTCGACTTCAGAGCGGGCGCCTTGGTCTTCGAGACCTTGGGCGAACGTCCCTTGCGAACCAACTGCTGAATAGTTGGCACGTTCTCTCCTAATAGTGCTGCACGGTGACAGCGTGATGGGTGTCACATCATGACCCACCGGCAGAGCGGAACCGCCCTGCTTTTGATGTGATGGGTATGCCGTGGAGGCGAATCGGCGGTGCCGACGCCCAGCGTGTGCGCACAGCTGCGCGCACACCCGATCAAGTGTAATCCCGCGTAACCTTCCCGGTCAAATGCCGCAAGCAGCCACGCCGGTCATCTCAGATCGCGCACGCGGGCCACGACCCCCCGGTCGGCGCCCTCACGGCGCTCGCCCGCGACGGCGATGATCAGCAGCACCGCCCCCACGGTGGCGAGCGTGATCCACCAGGGCATGGACTCGATGCCGCGACCGAGCTGCACCGAGAAGACGAACACGTTCTCGACAGGCAGCACGATCAGTCCGATGATGAACGGCGCGGCCAGGCGACGCGCCGCCCCGAGCAGGATCGCCGCGAGGGCGAGGCCCATCACGAGGATCGCACGCCAGGTGAGCGGGTCGGTGAAGGTCGAGACGATGGATGCCGACATCATCACGATCAGGCCAGGCGCGAGCAGCGGCCAGGAGCCGCGCCGGCCGTTCGGCCACGCATCCAGGCCCGCCACGGCGACGGCATCCGCTCCCCTCCTCAGCCCGAGGGCGCCGGCGGCGAGCAGGAACGCGCCGAGCGGGAGCGAGAACATCTCCACGCGCAGATCGCGCGGACTCCACGCCACGACGGCCGTGATGAAGGCGATTCCGAACAGCAGCCACACCGGCGGCAGGAGGGTGGCCCGTCCCCTGTTCGCCGCCTGAGCCTTCGGCGTCACGGCGGCCCGCAGCATGAGCACCAGCCAGCCGATCATGAGCAGCCACATGCCCCAGATGACGAACCAGTCGCGGGCGATCGACGGCCAGACCCCGATCGCGAAGGCGAGCGCCGCGGGTGCGGCGAGCCAGCGCGAGGCGATCAGTCGATCGAGAACGGCGGGCGCTTCGCGCGGGGACGTGCTCTCCCCGCGGGCCGCCGTCTCGCTTGCGTCCGCGGGAAGCGCGTTCTCGCGCGACGGATGCGGGGCGGATGCCGACGAGCGCAGCATCCGGGCGGCGGCGACCAGCGCGACGGCCGCGAGCGCGCTCATCCCGAGGGCGAGCAGGAAGACACCGGCGTCGCCGCCGATGACCGGCGAGGGATCGGTGCCGCTCCCCCAGCGCACCGCCTGCGCCGTACCGGCGAGCGCGGCGATCGCGGCGATAAGCACGGTGGCGGTGCGCAGCGGGCGCAGTCGTCGCAGGCGCGCTCCCGTCGCGCGCCCGATGAACCACCCGGCCGCCAGCAGCAGCCACCCGGCGGCGAGCAGGCCGTAGGCACGCCAGGGGACGGTGTGCACGGGATCCGCGGCGATGAGCAGCGCCAGCACGGGCGCGACAGCACCGGCGAGGCCCGCCGCGAACAGCGCGACCGAACGCGTGCCGCGCAGCGCGAGAGTCAGCGCCACCAGCACCGCGCCGAGCGCCGGCGGAAGCAGGTACGCCTCGGGCAGTGCCACACCGTTCAGCGCCCACAGCGACCAGAGCGCGCCTGTGAACGAGGCCGCAGCCACCCACCAGCCGTAGCGGCGTCCGGCCACCAGCGACGTGAGGAGCGCTCCGACGCCGACGATGATCAGCACCAGGCACGCGGTCCCGAACCCGGCGGCCTCGCGCGTGAGGGACAGCGCCACGGCGATCACGGCGGTGAGCAGGGCGGACGCCTCGATCGCTATGCGCGCGGCATCCGCGGTAGGGGCGAGCAGGCCGCGCGCGACGAGACCTTCGCGGATCATGCCGCCGGAGGGCAGCACGAGCGCCACCAGCAGGGCGATGAGCGGCAGCACTACAGGCGAGCCGCTCTGCACGAGCAGCTGCGCGCCGAGGCAGAGGATCACCACTGCGAGCGAGGGCACGAGCACGGCCGCGGCGAGTGTGCGGATCACGACGGTGAGGCCGGCGCGCCTGGTCAGCAGCAACGACAGGGCGAGCACGAACATCAGTCCGGTCGACAGCGCCGTCCAGCCGCTGCGCTCGAACACCACCTGCGCGATCCCGATCGCGAACGGCACGGACGCCACCACGAGGATCGTCTGCCAGCTGCGCGCGGCCACGGCGGGCAGGAACGTCGCGGCGATCGCGCCGAGCAGGCCCGCGGATGCCGTCAGGCACAGCAGTGCGACGCCGCCGACACCGGCCAGCGACAGGGCCGTGGACACCAGGGCCAGGGCGTACCCGTATCCGAGTCCCAGGTGCAGGAATCGCCACGCGGGTGCGATCGTGCCCGCCGCGACCGCGAGAACGGCGATGGTTCCGATACCCGCGAGTGGGACCACCGTGCGGTCCTGCCAGGCCAGCAGCACAGAGACGAGCAGCGCGACATGGACGCCGACGACGAGCACGACACGGGCGGATGCCGCATCGGTTCCGATTCGTCGGATCAGCACTGCCGCGGTCCCCGCGGCGATCACGAGCAGGACGGCGATGCTGACCGCCAGCGGCAGCACGCGACCGGCAGCCGTCGCCAGCACCGCGACCGTCGCGTACAGCGCCGCGACCACGAGGGCGGCTCCCCGCAGCGGACGGATGTCGTGGCGGCCGCGCGCGAAGCGGGCGAACACCGCGAAGCCGAGGGAGATGACAGCGAGCCCGACGATGATCGGCCAGGTGGCGTCCCCCACGACCGGCGTCGAGACCGTTTCATCGAGACCTCTGCCGGTGAAGGCCAGCAGCGTGCTCCCGATGTACACCGCCGGGAGAACCGCTGGGGCACTCGTCACGCCGGCGGCGAGTCCGGCACCGAACGCGACGGCGATGCGCGGGGTGCGCGAGGACAGCGGGACGATCGCGCAGAGGAGAAGCGCGAGCACGGCGCCGGCGGGTTCGAGGGCGGTGCTCCATTCGGATCGGACCGCGACCCCGCCGAGCACGCTCGAAGCGCCGACGGCACCGGCGCCCACAGCGAGGACACCGGCAGCGAAGGCCCAGACCCTCGGGACGGTCCGCACCGAGGCGAGCACTGCGGCGACCGCCAGGACGCCGAGGACGACGGCGACGGAGATCGGCTCGGCGAGGATGATGCGCGCGATGGCGAGCACCGTCGCCATCGCCTGCAGTGCGGTCAGCGCCACCGTTTCGGCGAGCAGCGCGCGACGCGGAGCGGGATCCGCTCCGGCATCCGCTGACCCGTCCGGCCGCGGAACGACCGCGCGCACGGGGAAACCGGGAGCGAACCTCGGGAGCAGGGCCATCAGGCCCGTCGCGGCGAACGCGGATGCGGCGATCAGCAGCGCCGTCGGCAGGGCGTCCTGCATGGCGAAACCGAGCATCGCCGGGACGGCGGCGAGGGCGAGCAGCGAGGTCCAGAGCCAGATCCGGATGCGGAATCGCAGCGCCGCCGCGAGCAGCAGACACCCCGCGACAGCGGTGGCGATCGCCGCGGACACCCACGCGGCCGTGCCGTCGGAGAACGATCCGGCGACCGCCTGCACGTCGAGGCCGACGAAGACGAGGCCCAGCCCGCCCACCGCCTCGGCAGAGGACTGCAGCCGTCGCCGGGCCAGCAGCCACGCGCCGGCGAGGAAAGCCAGCGTGACCAGGCCGATGATGGTGCTGCGCACGGCCCGATCGGCGAGCTCGGGGTTGAAGAAGGTGAACACGATCGCCGCGACGGCGAACAGCGCGGCGCCCGCCGTCGCGAGCACGGACTGCAGGCTGGCCCCGTCCCTCACCGGCGCGGGTGCGGTGCCGGAAGCCGCGGGCGCCGGTGCGGGCCGCGGCGGCGCCGCCGCCGTCGCCCGGTGCGGGGTGAATGCCGTCCGAGGCACGCGGGCCACCAGGGCCGCACGCGTGTTCAGCGCGGCGACCGCGGCCAGGGACGCGTTCCACAGCTCGAGTCCCTGCGGACCGCGCAGGTCCGCCCCGCAGCGCGGGCAGCATCCGTCTCTCAACGGCGTCAGCTCGCACACCGGACAGGTGTGCGCATCGCTCAGCCGGGCGATGCTCTCCGGCATCCATCGACCCGTCATGACTCCCCCTTGGTCTGCGTCCCTGCGGGGACGCGGCGCAGAATGTCGCCGGGCTGGCAGTCCAGCACGCGGCAGATGGCGTCGAGCGTGGTGAAGCGCACCGCCTTGGCTCGTCCGTTCTTGAGCACGGCGACGTTGGCCGGCGTGATGCCGATGGCATCCGCGAACTCCTGCACGCTCATCTTGCGACGCGCGAGCATCACGTCGATGTCGATCACGATGGGCATCAGACCACCTCGGAGAGGTCCTGCTCGAGCTGCAGCGCCTTGCGCAGCAGCCCGCGCATCACTCCGACGAGCAGAGCCAGAGAGACACTGACCGTGGTGCCGAGCAGGGCCAGGATCAGGATGCCCGGGTTGGCCGCCTGGGCGATGAAGAGCACGATGTACGACGCGACGATCACGACACCGGCTGCCAGCATGGTGCCGATGATGATATCGACGTAGCGGAACGCGTGCGAGCTGAAGATCCGGTCGGCGCGCACCAGCGAGAGCAGCGCGAACACGCACACCAGCACGATCTCGACGAGCACCAGGAACAGCACCGCGCCGATGACGCCCGGCACCTCCAGGTACGCCAGTTCCGGATTGCGCCAGGCCGTGGTCGCGGCCACCGCGGGGATCATGAACACCTGGGCGATGACCAGCAGTGCCAGCATGACGACGATCATCGCCTTCAGCACGAACGTGGCGAGGGGCTGCATGATGCTCCTATCGAAATACGATGACTATCTATCGAAAAACGATAGCCATGGCCCCCGACGTCGGCAAGCGGATGCAGGCGATTCCCAGCGAGGGTTACGGGAAGTCGGGGTCGAACGGAGAGTCCAGCTCATCGCCCAGCTCGGCGAGCATCGCCTCGATCTGCGGTTCGACGTGCTGCGAGATGGCGGCCTGCACCTGCAGACGGTGGCGCAGCAGGATGCCGCAGATCTCCCGGCCGACCATGTTCGCGTAGTCGTCGGCCAGTGCGACCTCCTGCCGGAGGGCGGCCTTCGCCTCGTCGCTCAACGGGGGCAGTGGTGCGAGTTCGGCCGCGGCCTCGTCCGCGAGACCCGCGACCGTGAACAGGAACGGCGCACCCGGCACGGGGTCGGGATCCAGCGGCATCCCCTCGTATTCAGGGTCGAGTCCCTCGGCCGGACGATACGCGCGGGAGCGGTTGCGGTCGGCCTGATGATCGAGTTCGGCCTGCAGCATGGGCAGGTTGCGCGCGGTGTACTCCGCGACGGCACGGTCGATGATCGTCTTGATGCGCGTGGACAGCCCGTGCTGCACGCCGTGGGGAACGTTGGAGCCGATGCCCGCCGCCGAGAGGATCGGCGACCCCAGGCAACGACGGCACGGGGCGACGCGCCCTTTGTGCGTCGCCGGCGCCCAGCGCGGCACCCAGCGCAGCCAGGCCTCGACAGCCTGGCCCACCTGGGATTCCAGAGACCTCTCCACGGTTACAGGGTAAGGGCGCGGGCGCGGATCGGCGCGGCTTGCGCGCGTGTCACTCCGCGTCGTCGCCCTCCCACGGCCAATGCGGGGCGCCCGCGCGCGTGCGGCGCAGGGCGATGGCCACCCACGCTCCCACGGCCGCGGCGAGCAGCACCACCAGGCTGGATCCGCGGGTGACAAGCTGCGAGACCGCGCCCAGAGCCGACGCGAACCCCACCCCACTCAGCAGCGCGGCGAGCCACAGGGCGATCAGATGGGCGACGGCGGTGACCAGCGCCACTGCCGGCACCGCGAGGAACGACGGACGGTCGCGGGCGAGGGTCGGCCACAGCATCCAGCAGAAAGCGGCGATCGCGAAGATCATCGCGACGATCGCCGGCCACCAGTCCAGTCCGCGGATCGAGAGGATGTCGATGTCGCGGAAGAAGCTCAGCATCCCCAGCCCGAGGATCGACAGCGCCGCGAACCCGGCGAGCCCGACGACCAGCGCCAGGAACGCAGAGACCCCCGCCGGCTCAGTGCCGCGGGGGTCTCCGTCAGTGCTCATGACGCCAGCCTATGCTCGGCCGGGCGCCCTGTCGCCGCTCAGCGCA
Organism: Microbacterium sp. W4I4; assembly: GCF_030816235.1. NCBI lineage: Bacteria > Bacillati > Actinomycetota > Actinomycetes > Micrococcales > Microbacteriaceae > Microbacterium > Microbacterium sp. W4I4. Next base: position 3,383,027 of record NZ_JAUSXT010000001.1, on the reverse strand, counting down.
GGGCGGAAGGACCGGCCTCGAGGGTGCGCTCGTACTCGGCCTGCGCCTCGGCGTTCAGAACCTTCTTGCGTGCACCCGCACGCGAGACCCAGGCGCCGAACCAGATGGTGAGCTCGCGGGCGAAGATGAACGCCGCGATCGCGAGAGGCGCGAGCATCTGCTCGTTGACGAGGTCGACCGTCTCGCTGGTGGTGATGCGCCAGAACGGGGCCTGGAACAGCTGTCCCAGAAGGTGCCCGCCGTAGGTGGCCACAGCCACCAGCAGTCCGAAGATGACCCACTTGCCCCAGCGGGCCCGGTTGATGAAGGCACCGAGCAGCCAGAACGCGAGGTAGAAGACCACGACGGGAACCCAGAACGCCCAGGTGGTGAGCGGAGCGAGGGCGGCGGTCGCGATGTTCTCACCGGTCACATCACCGGCGAGCGCGCCCAAACCGAGAGTCGCACCCAGGTAGAGGATGGCGAAGGCGAGGGCGGCGAGAAGCCCGATCCCGCCTGCCGCACCGCGGTTGCCGAGCTCACGAGGCGGCTCGGGAGCCTGCACGAAGATCGGCTGCGGGGCCGCCGGCGGTGCCGTCGGCTCGGCGGGGACGACCTGCGTCTCGGCGGCAGCGGCCGCGGCGGACGACGCGCTCAGCCCGTACGCCTCATCGGCCACCGACGGGGTGGTCTCGTGGACGCGCGTCGCGTCGGCGTCGTCAGCGTCATGCACGGCCGTGTCGTCGCCCGCGGCGCGGATGTACGACAGGTCGTAGTCGCCGTCGGAGGCGCTGGAGGACGCAGCCTCGGAGGGAGCCGGCTCGGAGGGAGCCGGCTCGGAAGCGATCGGGGCATCGTCATCGGCCGCGGCCGTCTCCGGCGCGGGGACGTCGGCTGCTCCCGCTGCAGAAGCGTCGTCGTACGAGCCGTCGCCGGCGTAGGCCCCCTGCTCAGGGCTGCCCTCGGTGCTGTCGAACACGCCCGGGTGGTCTCGTTCCGCCGCCTCGAAGGCAGCGAGGTCGGGGTCGACGGCATCCGCATCGCCGGCGTCGCCCGGCACATCGGCGCGGGCCGCAGCGGCGGCGTCGAGTCCCTCGTTGGCGCTGCCTACGACGTCATCGATGTCATTCGGCCGGTCGTTCTGGGGAACCTCGGGGTCGCTCATGGCTTCGCCTCTCGTGGATAGGTGCACAGTGAGGGTAACGCCCGCGTGATCCCGCGGGAGGGAGGCTTGCCGACGTGTCGTCGGGCTGGTATGCATGCGGCCGGGCGTGTCGCTCCGCTCAGCCCGGGACGGTGCCGTCGAGAAGGTGGCCGACGACCACCAGCAGGCCCGGGCCCGCCGGCAGCGAGAGCCACAGCAGCGCACCGACGACAGCGGCGCACAGGACGCCGATGATCCAGCTCACCGCCAGGCTCCGACCTCCCACTCGCGTCGTCATGCTCCGACCGTACGCCCGGGTGGACGGCGAGCTGGGACCGTGCGCTCCGTGTCGCTCCGCCGCCGCTGCACCCGGCCGCGAGAAACCACATTCCGCGTGAAACTCACGTCCACCCCTGATTTCTCGCGCGAATCGTGGTTTCTCACACACGGTTCGCCGGCGCCGGCGCGGCGCGGCGCACGTCGGCAGAGCGGGCTCGTCAGAGAGCCGCGGTGCGACCCCGCATCCGCCACAGCAGCCAGAGGCCGGATGCCGGGATCGCGACCACCACGAGCACGAGGATCGACACGTGCCCGAAATCGTAAACGGTCGGCAGGAGCGGGTTCACTGCCTCGGGAGCGGTGCCCGTTCCGGATGCTTCATGCACCTCGACGGCAGTCGTCGTGTAGGCGGGGAGCGAGAAGAGCAGGACGACCCCGAACAGCACGAGCGGCGCGCAGATCGCGACGACCTTCTCCCAGGTGCGCCACATGCCGCTCATCACGACCATCACCGCGCCGACGAGCCCGCCGACGAACGGTACGAGGAACCCGCCGAAGCTCAGCGCGATCGCCGCCGCGATCGCGAAGCCGCGCGAGCGGGTCAGCGGCACCGGGGCCGGCACGACCGCAGGTGCGAACGCCGCGGGCGGCACGTACCCGCCGGCATCCATCGCCTCTCGCGCGATCACGGCCGGGTCGCCGAGCTGCGCGATGCGCTGCTCGGCGGCATCCGGCCCGAGACTCGAGAGCTCCTCGGCGATGCCGGCGCGGATCTCGGCGGCGACCCCGTGCGGCACGTCGCGCAGCGCGACGTCCAACCGGGCGAGGTAGTCGGAGGTGGTGGTCATCATGGTCATTCCTCTCCCACCAGGGACGAGACGGTCTGGGCGAAGGGCATCCACTGCCGCCGGAACAGCACGAGCTGGGCGATACCGGCATCCGTCAGCCGGTAGTACCTGCGCACCGGACCGGCGTCGGAGGGCTGGTCGAAGGTCGACACCCAGCCGTTGTCGCGCAGGCGCCCGAGCAGCGGATACAGCGTGCCGATGCTGGCGATCAGCCCGGGCGCGGTGAGCGCGTCGGCGAGCTGCCATCCATACATCGGTTCGCGGGCGAGCAGGCCGAGCACGCAGTACTCGACCACCCCTTTGCGCATCTGCGCACCCACGTCCGCTGTCATGCCTCACAAGCTAGCATGCGTGACAAGACACCGCCACACCACCGCCCGCACCACCTTCGACCCCGCGAGCCCTTCGACCCCGCGAGACTTCTGTCCCAGCATGAGACGGCACGCAGGAGCATCCGTCTCATGCGGGAAGTGAAGTCTCGCGGGGAGGGGAAGAAGGGCGAGCGGTCAGCGCCAGCCCAGGCGCACGGCGACGACGTCGGCCGCACGGGTCGGAAACGCCTCCCACCCCGGCTCGAGCTCACGAAGGAGACGGAAGAGAGCCAGCGCCGCGTCCTCCTCCGGCTGCGCCAGCGCGGATGCCACGCGCTCACCCCACTCGGGATGATCGCGCTCGAATCGCCGCACAGGGTCGTTCACGTCGCGCAGCGTCGTCGAGGAGTCCGCAAGCCGGCCGCGGACGGCCCGCACCAGATGGTTGACCGCCCATTGCCTGATGAACGCGCCCCCGTTCAGGCGTTCTCCGCGCCTGACGCGGCCGACCCCGATCAGCAGCTTCACGAGCACCAGCCGCGCATCGTTCACCGGGTCGAAGACGTCCGCTGCCAGCGCCCGATGCCGAGCCCGCTCGACGAGCCCGGTCGTGGTGAGCGCCTCGTCGTCCACCACGACCGTCGCCTCCGCAGCGAGCGCATCGGAGAGCTCGGCGGCTTCCGCCAACGCGAACTCGAAGACGTGCCCGTCGTCGTACACCGCGACGAAGCCGATCTCTCCCTCGCGGGCGGTGAGCACGATCCGGTGCTGCTCGGGCAGCCAGCGCAGGTCGGGTCGCAGCTCGGTTCCGTGTCCTTCGGCGATGACCGCGAAGAAGTCGTGGTCGGACCATTCATCGCGGCGCTCTCGCGCCTCCTCGGACGCGGACCCCAGCAGCACGAGGCCGATGAGGTCGTCATGCGAGAGCACCGCTTCGGCAAGGCCTCGACTGAGGGCCTCGTAGGCCTGCGCGGTCACGCGCGCCCGCCGGGGATGCGCACCCCGGGAAGTGACCAGGCCGCGAAAGCGGGTCCATCGGCGGCGAGCATCACGGCGCCGTCGGATGCCACGGCCAGCGTGGCGTCTCCGAACAGGGCCTCCGCCCGCGCGGCGCCGGGCAGCGCGCCGGGCGCGAGCTCGGCATCCGCTCCCCCACGCGTCGCCAGCACGAGCACGCTCTCCTCCGTGCTCTCGCGCACGAAGACGACGGTCTCGTCGTCGACGTGCAGCCAGCGCATTCCGCCGTTCGCGAGCGCAGGATGCGCGCGGCGCAGCTCGACCAGCGAGCGGTACGTCGTGAACGTCTCGGCGAGCGCGGGCTCGTCCTGCCGCGACCACGGCATGGGCGTGCGGCTGGCCTCGCCGTCGGTGCCGGTGAGGCCGAACTCGTCGCCGGCGAACACGACCGGCACGCCCGGCATGGTCATCGACAGTCCGACCGCCACAGGCAGGGCGCCCGGTGCGGCGTTCGTCGCGAAGCGGGCCGTGTCATGCGTGTCGAGCGGCTGCATGTTGCCGAGCCGCACCCGCCACGGGATGCCGGCGGTGAAGCGCGTCACGGCATCCGCGAATTCCTGGGCCGAGTACCGCGGGATGCCGCCGATCGGCTGCCCGAAGAACCACGGGTCGGTGAGCTGCTCACCCTCGCCGTTCAGGTACGGCTCCCCGGTCGGCTCGCTCAGCCAGCCCCACAGCGGACGCGTGAACGACGGGTATGTCATCGCACCGTGCCAGCCGTCGCCCTGCAGGTCGCTGGCGGCGTCGTTCGTGGACTCCCCCAGCAGGATCGCCTCAGGGTTGATGGCGAGCATCGTCTCGCGCAGCAGCGAGCGCACCTCGGCGTTCAGGTCGATGTCGCCCAGGCGCCCGGTCATGTTCGCCACGTCGATGCGCCAGCCGTCGATCGAGTACGGCGGCTTGAGCCACTTGGCGACCACGGAGTCCTCCCCCGTGATGAACCGCTCGCGCAGTGCCTCGGACGCCCAGTTGAACTTGGGCAGCGTCGGGGTGCCCAACCACGACTCGTACTCGGTGTTGCCCTCGTCGGTGAAGTAGTAGTAGCTCTCGGTCTCGGCGCCCGGCTTGCCGAGCGCCTGCTGGAACCACTCGTGCCGGTCACCGGAGTGGTTGCTGGTGAGATCGCCGATCACGCGGATGCCGCGGGCGTGCGCCTCCTCGATGAGGCGGATGTATGCCTCATCGCCGCCGAGCAGCGGATCGATCGAATCGAAGCTCGCCGCGTCGTAGCGATGGTTGGATCCGGCGGGGAACACGGGCGTCAGATACAGCAGGTCCACGCCGAGAGCGACGAGGTGATCGAGATGTTCCGTGATCCCTGGAATGTCGCCGCCGTAGAACTGCTGCGAGCGGCCGGGCATGACCGGATCGACCGGCTCATCCCAGGTCGCCGCGATCGCCCACTCGGGCGTCGGATGCTGATCCGCCTGCGTGGACCGAGCGAACCGGTCCGGGAAGACCTGGTACATCACCGACCCGTGCAGCCACGCGGGAGGCGCGGGGTGGGCGACGACGGCGAAGTCCTCGGCATCCAGGGTCTCCAGGGTGTGGATGCCGGTCTGGTTCAGCCATTCCACCCGCCCGCCCTCGTGCACGAGCACGAAGCGGTAGCCGTGCCGACGATTGCGCACCGTGATCGGCGCCTCCCACCAGTCCCAGCCGTCGGCGGAACCGGTGTGCACGGCATCCGTCCACTGCGGCTCGTGGTCGGGGTTGGAGCGGGTGCGCACGGCCGCGAGCGGGCCGTAGCCGGCGGGCACCCGAAGGCGCACGGTGACGGTGTCTCCGAGTTCGGGCGCGTCGTCGGACACGTACAGCGGCGAACCGTCGTGGTGAGGGAGCAGATTCATGTCAGGCCTTTCATGACGACGGGTGCACCCCGTCGGAGAGCGACGTGGTTGCACGGCCGAGGCCATGGCAGAGCCCTTGAGTTGTCTGTCGGTGAGATTCTGGCACGGGTGGGGTGCCCCTGGCATCCGCTACTTGACGCTGCCGGCGGTCAGACCGCCGACGATGTACTTCTGCAGTGCGAGGAAGAGCGCGACCGGCAGGATCGCCGCGAGCACGGCGCCGGCGGCGAACACGCTCCAGTTCTTGGAGAACTCGTCGGAGACGAAGCGGTACAGGCCGACGGCGAGGGTCTGCTTCTCGGGATCGACGAGGATCACGGATGCCAGGATGAACTCGCTCGATGTGCCGATGAAGCTCAGCAGGCCGACCACCGCGAGGATCGGGGCGACCAGACGCAGGATGATCGTGAAGAAGATGCGCGCATGGCCCGCACCGTCGATCTTCGCGGCCTCGTCGATCGATGCCGGCACGGTGTTGAAGAACCCGTACATGAGGTAGGTGTTCGCCCCGAGCGCGCCACCGAGGTACACCATGATCAGTCCGATCTGGGTGTTCAGGCCGATCGCGGGGAAGATGTCGCTGATCGTCACCATGATCAGGAAGATCGCGACCATGGCGAGCATCTGCGGGAACATCTGCACGACCAGCAGCGCGGTGAGGGTGAACCGCCGGCCGGCGAACCGCATCCGGGAGAAGCTGTAGGCGGCGAGCGCGCCGAGCAGCACGGTCATGACCGAGGTGGTGGCCCCGATCACCAGCGTGTTCATGAACCAGGCGCCGTAGGGCTGCGACGGGTTCTGGAACAGCTCGACGTAGCTGCCGATGTCGAAGTTGCCGAAGAGCGAGTTCGCGGTGAGCAGCGTGCCGCCTGGGTTCAGGGATGCGCTGATGACGTACAGCAGCGGGAACAGCGCGAACACGGTCGCGACGATGCCGACGAGGTGTCGCCATCCGGTCTCGCGGAAGTACTTGCGGAAGGGACGCCGGGGTGCGCGACCCTCGCCTCGGATGCCGGTGCCGGTACCGGTGCCGGTGACGATCGCGCTGGTGGAGGGCGCCGGGGTCTGGGTGGTGCTCATGTCAGTTCAGATCCTCCAGGGCCTTGGTGCGCCGGAACGCGATGACCGAGATGGTCGCGACGAGGATGAAGATGATGATCGAGAAGGCGCTCGCGAGGCCGTAGTCGGAGGTCGATCCGACGAACGCGACCTTGTAGACCATCGTGATCAGGATGTCGGTGGCACCGACGTTCACGCCTGCGGTGATGTCACGCGGCCCGCCGCCGGTGAGCATGTAGATCAGGCTGAAGTTGTTGAAGTTGAACGCGAACGACGAGATCAGCAGCGGGGCGACCGCGACCAGCAGCAGTGGCAGCTTGATGGCGCGGAACACCTGCCAGGCGCTGGCACCGTCCACCTTGGCGGCCTCCTGCACGTCCTCGGGGATGGACTGCAGGGCTCCCGTGCAGATGAGGAACATGTACGGGAAGCCCAGCCACAGGTTGACCAGGATGATGCTGAACTTCGCCAGCCACTCGTTCGTCAGCCAGGGGATGTCGGCGCCCCCGAACAGCACGACGTTGAGGAAGCCGAACTCCTGGTTCATCATCCCCGCCCACACCAGCGCGGAGAGGAACCCGGGGAACGCGTAGGGCAGGATCATCAGCACCCGGTAGTACTTCTTCGACTTCATCCGCGGGTCGTTGAACACGATCGCGAGGAAGAGTCCGAGCGCGAAACAGGTGAGCACCGAGAGGATCGCGAAGACGAAGGTCCACACCAGCACCTGCAGGAAGGGATCGCGGATCGACTCCTCGGTGAACGCGCGGGTGAAGTTGTCGAAGCCGACGGTGATCTGCCAGCCGGGCTTGAGCTCGGTGCCGTCGTCGGCGGTGAACGCCCCGGTGCCGATGTCGCTGTACACGGCCCCGCTGCGCGTGTCCGTCATGGTTCCGGCGGCTTCGTCGTAGACGAGTTTGGAGGTGTACGCGTACGCGGAGGATCCATCGGGCGTGCGCAGCACGCCGTCGTTGGGATCGGAGCTGATCGGCACCGACATGTCGGCGATCTTCGCCTGCTGGGCGACGATGTCGCCGAACTTCAGGGTCGTGTAGCCGGACAGGCCGACGGCCTTGCCGTTCTTCATCTCGGCATCCGAGACGTCCTCGAGCGGGCGCTCCTCACCGCCGAGCTGCACGTCGCCGTCCGGGTCGGTGACCAGGAAGGACAGCTCCCCCAGCTGGTCGACGATGGTGAGCTCGTAGGCGGCGGAGTCGGGTACGCGCTCCTGCGCCGAGAGCATCAGCGCGTTGACCGCGCTGTCCTTGTCGGCGTTGTGCCCTGTGCCGTAGTTCGTGAAGGCGACGTAGCCGGTGTACAGCGCGGCGAACACCTGGAACACGAACAGGAAGACGAGCCCGGGCATGAGGTACTTGGCGGGCAGCCGCCCCCGTCCCGTGTACACCCAGACGGCGAGCAGTGCGACGGCGACGACGAGGATCGCGGGGACCCACTGGTCGGTACGGATCAGGACGAGCGCGGCGAACACCGCGAACGCGAGGATCAGCCCGAGCAGGACGATCTTGAGCAGCACCAGTCCCCAGCCGCCTCCGGCGGCTTCGGCGATGCGGGTGGCGCGACGCTGGCCTCGCGTCGCCTGTTCAGGGGCCGCGTGTTCAGGGTCCTGGGTGAGCGTCATTGGCTGTCCTCGTCGAAAGTCGCTGATCTGCGGAGGGGGATGAGGTGGGCGGCATCCGCTCCGGATGCCGCCCACCCCTGATCCGTCACTTGCTGATCGCGCCCTGGACGTCGGCGGTCATCTTGTCCCACAGCGCGGCGGGGTCGCCGCCCTTGCCGTTGATCAGGGCAGTCTCGGTGACACCCCAGAACTGCCAGACGGCACCCATCTCGGGGATGCTGGGCATCGGCACGGCGTTCGCGCCGACCTCGCCGAAGCCCGCGGTGATCGGGTCGTTCTTCACGGCCGCGTCGAAGGCAGCGGTCAGCGCGGGCGCGCGTCCGCCGACCTCGTACAGTGCGGTCTGCACCTTCTCGGAGCCGACGTAGTTCAGCAGGAACTCATTGGCGGCGAGCTTGTTCTTGCTCTCCGCACTGAGGAAGAAGCCCTGCACGCCGGCGAAGGGCTGCGCGTCCTCGCCACCGGCCGAGGGAATCGGGTCGATCGCGATGTTCAGACCCTTCTCGGTTGCGGCGGGCGCGTTCCACGGGCCGGTGAGGAAGAACGGCGACTTGCCGGCGAGGAAGTTCTCCTTGGCGAGGTCGCCGGTGATGTTGGTGTTCAGGATGCCGGCCTTGCCCTGCTCGCCGAGCCATGCGGCGAACTCCTTGCCGCCGTCGTTGCCGATCTGCAGGTCGTCGGCGTTGTAGCTGCCGTCGGAATTCTGGCCGAACACCGGAGCACCGAAGGAGGTCTGGAACGGGTACAGGTGATAGGGATCGGCCTGCTCGGGGTCCAGGCCCACGAGGAAGGCGTAGTCCGTTCCCGCGGCCTTGCCCTTCGCGACCATGTCGGCGAAGTCGGTGGGGGCCTCGGAGACGAGGTCGGTGTTGCGCATCAGGCCGATGTTCTCGATCGCGTAGGGCACGCCGTACAGCTGACCGTCGTAGCTGAACGCGTCGAGGGCGATCTGCTGGAACTCGTCGGAACGGTCGCCGAGCTCGACGGGGGCGACCACGCCGTTGTCGACGAGGATGCCGAGCCAGTCGTGGGCGCCCACGACGACGTCAGGGCCCTTGCCGGTCGGCGCCTGCTGCACGAACTGGTCGCGGATCTCGCCGAACTCCTTCTGCACGAGAGAGACCTTCACGCCGGTGTCGTCCGTGAACTCCTTGGCGGCATCCTTCATGACGTCGGCGCGGTCGGCGTCGACCCAGACCGTGATCTGGCCGGAGAAGGCTGCGTCGTCACCGCCCTTGTCATCGCTGGACGGAGTGGATGATGCACAGCCGGCCAGAGCCAGTGCGGACGTGACGGCGATGGCGCTGAACGCGAGGATGCTCCTCTTGGTCACCTTCATTGGTGTGTGCCTCTCTTGATGCGGAGCCTGCGAGATATGCAAGCGCTTACAGTATGACCCGGACCAGGGCCTGCACGCGAGTCTTCATTTGGTCGATATCAACCTGTTATCGGAGGCGAGGAGTCACTACTGCCATGGAAGCGCTTCCAAAACGGTCTTCTGCTGACAACCTCGATAGACTTCCGCCATGGCTGATTCCTCGTTCGACATCGTCTCCAAGGTTGACCACCAGGAGGCCGAAAACGCATTGAACCAGGCCCGCAAGGAGGTCGAGCAGCGCTACGACTTCAAGGGCACCGACGCCTCCGTCGCCTGGAGCGGCGAAGACATCCTCATCAAGGCGAACTCCGAGGAGCGCGCCAAGGCGGTGCTCGACGTGTTCCAGTCCAAGCTCATCAAGCGCGGCATCTCACTGAAGAGCCTGGAGTCGGGTGAGCCCTTCGCCAGCGGCAAGGAGTACCGGATCGTGTCGACGATCAAGGACGGCATCTCCAGCGAGAACGCGAAGAAGATCAGCAAGATCATCCGGGACGAGGGCCCCAAGGGCGTGAAGAGCCAGATCCAGGGCGACGAGCTGCGCGTGCAGTCCAAGAGCCGCGACGATCTGCAGTCCGTCATCGCCCTGCTCAAGGGCAGCGATCTGGACGTCGACCTGCAGTTCATCAACTACCGCTGAGTCCGGCCGACCCGCACGTGAGCGAAATACTGCTCACCGCCCAGCCGACCCCAACGAGCCGATATAGTGCTTGCAGTACGTGCAGTGCGGGGCGTTAGGGGCGTCCCGAGCAGTGACTGTCTGGGGAATGGTGGGGATGATGGTGGACGTCGAGCGACCGCGGATGGAATTCCACGACAACGACACGAAGAAGCAACTGCTCGCCGAGGGTGTGTTCCGGCTGATCGGAGAGCGGATCGCGACCGGCGTATTGGCGCCGGGAACCCGCATCCGGGATGCCGATCTGGCAAGTGAGCTCGCAGTCTCACGCACCCCGGTGCGAGAGGCCTTGCAGCGACTGGAGCGCATCGGCCTCGTGACGATGTACCCGAGCCGCTTCACCGAGGTGACCGCCCTCACACCGCAGGCGATCGAGGCCGCGCACGATTTCGCGGGCTACCAGGCGGGGATCATCACCCGGCTGGCGTGCCCCCGGTTGACCGAGGCGGATCTCGCCACGCTGTCTCCTATGATCGCGAGGATCTCCGCGTCGGTGGACGACTCCAGCGCATGCTCCGAGGCGCGCGGAGAGGTGATCGGCTATCTCGCTGCGCGCTCAGGAAACGGATTGCAGCAGATGCTCGTCGACGAGTCCCGCATGGCGCTGGCCCGGGCGCTGCGGCGCTTCACGATCACGCCGGCGCACCGCCCGCAGCTGATCGCCGGCTGTGCGGAGCTGGACGATGCGCTCCACGTCAGGGATGCGGATGCCGCCGAGCGCGCGTGCCGCGCCATCTACGGCGTCGACTGAGCGAGCCCGGCGTCAGCGCGAGGCACTCCAGCCGCTGACCCAGCGATCGAGACGCCCGTACGCATCAGTCCTGGCATCGCGTCCCGACAGGAACACGTCGTGCAGGGCCCCGTCGATGCGCTCGATCGTCACCGAAGACCCGAGCTTGAGGGCTGCGCGCGCGATGTCATCGACGACCAGCACACTGTCGGCGCGGGTGAGCTCGTCCGACCAGCGAGCAGGCACGACTGAGCGCGCCGAGAGGAGCACGCACACCGGCGCCTCGATGCCCAGCCCCTCCGAGACACGTCGGTGCCCCTGCAGGATCGCGTGCAGCCAGGCGGCGTGCACGGCCATGGTCTGCTCGGGCCGCCAGGCGGGGTCGGTCTCCATCGGATCGTCGGAATCGGCTACCGCCTTCTGCGCACGGCTGTAGAAGCCCAGATCCACCTGCGGCGCCGCATCCATCGGCCACAGCCGCGCCTGCAGCCCGACCATCGGCGCGATCGCGGCGCGCGCGGCCCCCAGCTGGAACTCCAGCCAGGGAGAGTTGAGGATGAGCGCGTCGACCTGACGCGGATGCTGTGACGCCCACAGGCTGAGGATCAGACCGCCCGTCGAATGCCCGAGCAGCACCAGGCGCCGCCCCGAGCTCTCCCCCCGTGCGGCCAGCGCCGCCTCGATCTCGGCGTCGTACTCGGCGAGGTCGGTGATGAACCCCGGCGTCTGCCCCTCTCGCAGGCTGCGTCCGTACTTGCGCAGGTCGAGCGCGAAGAAGCGCGCGCCGCGCGAAGTCCAGTACCTCGCGAGACACTTCTGGAAGAAGTAGTCCGACCAGCCGTGCACGTACAGCACGTCGACATCCGTCAGCGGGCGCGTGTCCCTGCCGAAGCGCCACCAGGGCACGGCATCCGGAAGGGCACGCACCAGGGTCGCGACGATCTCACCCTCGGAATCCTCCCCGAGGGGCAGCGTCAGCTGCTCGAACTCGTCGCCGAGGACGTCCCCAACCCACATGACGTCACCCTATCCGGGGGGCTCACTCCCCGCGCGAGACGCGGAGCATCTCGTCGCGCGGCACCAGCTTCACGCGCTCGCGCGTGCTCTCGTGCGCAGCACCCAGGGCGATCTCGTGCGCGTCGAGCCGGTGCCAGCCTTCGAGGTCCGTCCATCGCACGCCGCGCTCGGCCAGCAGGGCCGGGATCGCCTCGTCGGAGGGGTCCTCGGGGTCCCACCAGGATCCCTGATCGTTGATCAGGTGGCGCACCGTCTCCATGGCATCCGACTTGGTGTGGCCGATCAGACCCACAGGGCCGCGCTTGATCCAGCCGGTGGCGTAGATGCCAGGCACGCGCTGGTTGGACTTCGTCTCCAGCACCTGCCCCTCGCGGTTCGGGACGACGCCGTGCTTCTTGTCGAAGGGCACGCCGGCCAGCGGCGAGCCGAAGTAGCCGACCGCGCGGTACAGGCCCTGCATGGGGACCTCACGCAGCTCGCCGGTGCCGATCACGCCGCCGGCGCCGTCGGACTTGGTGCGCTCGTAGACGAGGGCGGCGACGCGGCCGTTCTCGTCCTTCTTGACCTCGACGGGGCGGGCCCAGAAGTGCATGTGCAGACGACGGGATGCCGTGCCGCCGGCGTTGTTGACGGAGTCGAGCTTTCGCCAGGACTGCATGATGCGATCCATGACCATGACCTGCTTGTTGCTGGCGACGGCCTGCTGCGACGCCTCGTCGTAGTCGAAGTCCTCGTCGTAGACGACCATGTCGACGTCGCGCAGCTCGCCCAGCTCGCGCAGCTCGAGCGGCGTGAACTTGACCTGCGCGGGTCCGCGGCGCCCGAAGACGTGCACGTCGGTGATGCGGCTGGCCTTGAGGCTCTGGTAGACGTTGTCCGGCACCTCGGTGACCAGCAGATCATCGGCGTGCTTGGCCAGCATCCGCGACACGTCGAGGGCGACGTTGCCGTTGCCGATGACGCCGACCGACTCGGCATCCAGGGTCCAGTCGCGCGGCACGTCGGGATGCCCGTCGAACCAGCTGACGTATTCCGCGGCGCCGAACGAGTGATCCGCGTCGATGCCGGGGATGTCCAGCGCGGAGTCGCGCACCGAACCGGTCGCGAAGATCACCGCGTTGTAGTGGCGCTTGAGGTCCTCGATCGTGAGATCGGTGCCGAAGTGCACGTTGCCGAACAGGCGGATGTCGCCGCGGTCGAGCACATCACGCAACGCGTTGATGATGCCCTTGATGCGCGGGTGGTCGGGGGCGACGCCATAGCGGACCAGACCGTAGGGTGCAGGGAGCTGCTCGAAGAGGTCGATGGACACGTCGAACTTGCGCTCGGCCTTGAGCAGGATGTCGGCGGCGTAGATGCCTGCCGGTCCCGCCCCGACGATGGCCAGCTTGAGCTTCGTCATGGGGTTCCTTCCGTCAGCTGCTGCGATCAGCGAGAGTCTGCGCGAACCGGGTCAGCGCCTCGCGCACCGTGCCCTTGGGCAGCGGCTCGAGGGCTGCGACCGCGTCTGCGGTCCAGGTTCGGGCGAGATCCATGGTGCGCTCGGTCGCGGGGTGATCGCGCAGCTCTGCGAGCGGCCCGTCGAGGATCGCGGGATCCGCACCCTCGGCGATGCGCACGACGCCGTCGTCGATGCGCTGGGCCAAGTCGATATCCGCCTGCTCGGTGCCGGTCTTCAACAGCAGGGACGGCATGGTCGGCACACCGGCGCGCAGGTCGGTGCCCGGCACCTTGCCGGTCTCCTCGGCATCCGCCGACAGGTCGATCACGTCGTCCAGCAGCTGGAAGGCCACGCCGACCTTCTCGCCGTAGACACGCATGGGCTCCTCGAACTCCGCGGGGGCATCGGAGAAGATCACGCCGCCCTGCGTGGCTGCGGCGATGAGCGAGCCGGTCTTGTCGGCGAGCACCTGGATGTAGAACTCGATCGGGTCGTCATCGGGCTGAGCGCCGACGGTCTCGTGCATCTGCCCGAGCACGAGCCGCTCGAAGGTGTCGGCCTGCAGGCGCATGGCCCGCTCGCCGTAGCGCGACATGATCTGGCTGGCCCGCGAGAAGAGGATGTCGCCGGTGAGGATCGCGACGTTGTTGCCCCACACGCCGTGCGCGGCGGGCACGCCCCGACGGGTGTCGGCACCGTCCATGACATCGTCGTGGTACAGCGAACCGAGGTGCGTGAGCTCCAGCGCCTTCGCGATGTCGATCACGGCGGGCACGTTGCCCTCGCCGAGCTGGGCGGCGAGCAGGGTGAGCACGGGGCGGATGCGCTTGCCGCCGGCCTCGTAGAGGTACCGCGCCGCGGCATCCGCGACCGGGTCGGCGACCTTGAGCTCATCCGCGAGTCCGGACTCGACCAGCTCGAGCCCGTCCTCGATGCGCGACGCGACGCGTCGGGCTGCAGGCCCGAGGAAGACGCGGTCGCTGAAGCCGAGACGGCTCGCAAGTCGCGAACCCGGGGTAACGGGGCTCGAAGTCACGCCCCAAGCCTACCTGCGCGCGCCGGTGCCGACGTTCGCGGGTGCTGGACCCGGCCCGCACCCGGACAGGTGTGCCACATGCGACCTGAAACCCCTGCTCACCCGACCAGGTGCGCCACATGCTCGGGGCAGATCGAGCAGGTGTGCCACATGGCCGGCGAGGACTCGGTGGACCGGATGCCGTCAGGCGAGCGCGTCGACGAGGGGGCGGAACTTGACGCGGGTCTCGAGCAGCTCGGACTCCGGGTCGCTGCCCGCGACGATGCCTGCGCCCGCGTAGGCGGTCACTCGACGGGCGCCCGAGGCGTCGTGCACGGCAGGTCCGAACTGGGCGCAGCGCAGTGCGATCGCCCACTCCCCGTCACCGGAGGCATCGATCCAGCCGACCGGTCCGGCGTAGCGCCCGCGATCGAAGGGCTCGATCCGGCGGATCGCTGCGATCGCGGCATCCGTCGGCGTCCCCGCGACTGCGGCGGTGGGATGCATGGCGCCGACCAGATCGAGCGAGGAGGCGCCGTCGTCGAGCTCGCCGGCGACATCGGTGGCGAGGTGGAACAGGTTCGGCAGCTCGAGGACGAACGGCTGCGGACTGGCCGTGAGCGTTCGTGTGTGCGGCTGCAGGGTGGCGAGCACGCTGCGGACGGCATAGCTGTGCTCGTCGAGGTCCTTGGCGCTGGCGGCGAGCGCGGCGGAGGCCTCGGCATCCTCCGCCGGATCGGCGCCGCGTCCCGTCGTGCCGGCGAGCACGCGGGCGGTGACCGTGCGCGCGTGCGCGGTGACGAGTGTCTCGGGGCTCGCGCCGATGAGTCCGTCGACGGCGAAGGTCCAGGTGTCGGGGTATCCGGTCGACAGCGCGCGTACGAGGCGGCGCAGGTCGGCATCCCCGGGAACCGTGCCGGTGAGGTCGCGGGCGAGCACGACCTTGCTGTAGGCGCCGTCCGCGATCTCGGCGAGGGCCAGGCGCACGGCATCCTGATACCCCTGCGGGGTCTGGGCGCCGGGTCCGACTCGGCCGGCCCAGTGCGTCGCGTACGCGACGGCGTCGGGAACCGGCGCGAAGTCCTGATCGGCGGTGCGGATGCGGGTGATCCAACTGCGCCCGTCTCGACGGCCGATCACGGTCTCGGGAACGATGAGGATGCTGTCGGCGGACGAGTCCTCGTCGAAGGTCAGTGCGCCGAAGGCGACGAGTCCGGTGCCGGGGAGGTCGAGCGGGTCGTCGATCTCGGCGGGCGCGGCGATCTCGCGCCACGCGTCCGCGACGATCTCGCTGCGCTTGCGGCCCCGGCCCGCGGGGATGCGCACGGATGCGACGATCCCGTCGCCCGCTGCCACGATCCCCTCGCTGCGGCGCAACCAGGCCAGCGGCTGCGAAGCGGAGGTGTGCGACAGCAGATCATCGACGGGTGGGATCTCGCGGGTCTGCGCGACCAGGCGGATGCTGCTCACATCACCAGCCTACTTGGGTGCGCGGGGCGACCCGCACGCGCGGCTGCTCACCGGTCGAGCCCCAGGGCCTCGAGGCGGTCGAGCCAGGCATCCGCCGTGGCGTCGTCGAAAGGCGGGACCTGCGCGCGGACCCGCTCATCCAGATCCAGGGCCAGGGCTTCGAGGTGGGCCATCACGTCGGCCGGATAGCCGTAGCGGATGCTGTGCTCGGCCCACTCGTCCCGGTCGTCCACCCAGGTGCCGCGCTCCCCCGTGACGCGTATGACGTCGAGATCCATGTCGATCCCGGTCACGAGGATCGGCCAACCGGTCGTGGGCTCTGTGCCGCCGGCATCCGTCCATCGGATGTCCCAGCCGAGGTCGATGTAGATGCGCATGCCCTTGTCATGGTGGCGATGCACGGTCACCGCATGGTCGGCGACGTGCTCGGCATCCGATCGCGGGATCAGGGTGACATCCACGGACGAGGCGATGTACTCGCGGCCCGGACGGCTGCTGCGCCATCCGGCAGGCTGACCGATCCAGTCGCCCCACTCGTCGGCACCGAGATAGATCTGCTCATTCGCCCAGTGCGGCGAGCCGTCCCATTTGCGCCACTGGAAGATCATCAGGGTGCCCGGTTCGGGGCGATTCGCACTCACCCGCCGAGTCTACGACCGGCGTCACGTCGTCGTCCGTGCGCGCCGACCACGGATGTCGGCCGAGACCACGGATGTCGGCCGAAATCCGACTTCCGCGCCGACATCCGTCGTCTGAGCCGACACCTGTGGCGTCCCCGCGCCGCCGTAGGATCGAAGCATGGAGCCGAACCGCGCCGACCTCGGCAGAGACCCCTCGCACGTCAGTGGAATGTTCGACCAGGTCGCGGCCGGCTACGACCGCACGAACACCGTGATGACGTTCGGCAATGATGCTCTGTGGCGCGCGGCGACCACCCGCGCCGTGGCGCCGAAGCGCGGCGAGCGCATTCTGGATCTCGCGGCGGGCACGGCATCCTCATCCGCGTCCCTGGCAGGCAGCGGCGCACAGGTCGTCGCCGCGGACTTCTCCCCCGGGATGCTGGCCGAAGGCCGCAAGCGCCACGGGCACCTGCCCAACATCACCTTCGTCGAGGCGGATGCCACGGCACTGCCTTTCGGCGACGACGAGTTCGACGCCGTCACCATGTCATACGGCCTGCGCAACGTGCAGCAGCCGAAGAAGGCACTGGCGGAGCTGTTCCGGGTGACCAAGCCCGGCGGACGCCTGGTGATCAACGAGTTCTCCACCCCTCCGGGCGCCCTGTTCCGCGGCCTCTACCGCTTCTACAACGCACAGGTGCTGCCGCGGGTGGCGCGGCTGGCGGGCACCAACGGCGACGCGTACGACTATCTGAACGAGTCGATCCGCGACTGGCCGGACCAGCGCACGCTCGCGATCTGGATCCGCGAGGCGGGCTGGACGGATGTCGAGTACCGCAACCTCACGTTCGGGATCGTCGCACTGCACCGCGCCCGCAAGCCGGTGGCACCTGCCTGAATCTGCACACATGTGCAGGGGTTCCCGCAGACGTCGCGGCTCAGGGTGTGGCTGAATAGGAAGAGTGGCCGAAAGGAGCCCTCATGTCCGCTCTGCGCACCGAGCACCTTCTCATCGACGGGGAGTGGCGCGCCGCAGCGGACGGCGCCGTCATCGAGGTCGAGAATCCCGCCGACCTCTCCATCGTCGCCACGGTCCCTCGGGCCGGGGAGGCTGATCTCGAGGCAGCGCTCGCCGCGGCGGAGCGAGTGCAGGACGACTGGGCGCGCACGCCGGCATGGACTCGTTCCGAGCTGCTGCGTGGTGCCGCGCGGAACATCATGGATCGTCAGGAGGAGATCGCCCGGCTGCTGACCCAGGAGCAGGGCAAGCCGCTGCACGAGTCCCGTGCCGAGGTGGCGACCGCGGCGGAGCAGTTCGAGTGGTACGCGGACGAGGCTCGCCGCATCTACGGGCGCGTCGTCGACGGCACCACCGATGGGGTGCGCATCGAGGTGCGGAAGGAACCCATCGGACCGGTCGCCGCCTTCACCCCCTGGAACTTCCCGGTGATGCTCGCAGCCCGCAAACTCGCACCGGCACTCGCCGCGGGATGCCCCATCATCCTCAAGCCCGCCGAGGAGTCGCCCTCAGCGTGCCTGGCGATGGTGCGTGCGATCCAGGACTCGGGGTTCCCCGCAGGCGTGATCGCCGCGGTCACCGGCGACCCGGCGCAGATCAGCGAACGGCTCATCTCATCGAAGGTCATCCGCAAGGTCTCCTTGACCGGGTCGGTGCGCGTGGGCCGTCAGCTCATGCAGCTCGCATCGCAGAATCTCGCAGCGATCTCGTTGGAGCTCGGCGGCCACGGGCCCGTCATCGTGTGCGACGACGTCGACGTGGCGCAGGTCGCGCAGCTGAGCGCCAGGACCAAGTTCCGCAATGCCGGTCAGGTCTGCATCTCCCCCACCCGCTTCCTCGTCGCACGAAGCATCTACGAGCAGTTCGTCGAGGAGTTCGCGGCTGTCGCACGCGATCTCACGCTCGGCGACGGGAGCACCGACGGCGTGGACGTCGGTCCGATGTGCAGTCGTCGTCGCCACGACGATTTCGCCGCGCTGGTCGAGGACGCCACGAGCCGCGGTGCGATCGCGGTCACCGGCGGACAGTCCCTCGCGGAGGCACACGGTGGCCACTTCTACGCGCCCACCGTCCTGCGTGACATCCCCGCGGAAGCACGCATCCTGCAGGAGGAGCCGTTCGGCCCCGTCGCACTGCTCATCCCCTACGACACCCTCGACGACGCGGTGCGCATCGCGAACGATACCGAGTACGGGCTCGCCGGCTACCTGTTCACGAACGACCTCGGCCGCGCGCAGCTGCTCAGCGAACGCGTGCGGGTGGGGATGCTGGGCGTGAACAGCTACCTCGTCAGCACGGCCGTGGCGCCGTTCTCCGGCGTCGGTCTGAGCGGCTTGGGAGCCGAGAACGGCACCGAAGGGATCGAGCACTACCTGCATCCGAAGACCGTGGTCACGGGCATCCCCACGGAGCTGTCATGAGTCCCGACGAATCGATCCGTATGGACAACGCGCGCACGAAGGTTCCCAAGGCCTCGAGCATCCTCGCCGACGAGCTGCGCACGACGATCGTGCGCGGCAAACTGCGCCCCGGCGATCCGTTCCTCTCGGAAGCGGAACTGATCGAGAAGTACGGGCTGAGCAGAGCGACGGTGCGCGAGGGGCTTCGCCTGCTGGAAGCCGATGGACTCATCGTCTCTCGACGCGGACCAGGTGGCGGCCTGCGGGTGGGCCGTCTGGACCTGCAGTCGACGGTGCGCACGATCGCCATGCACCTCGCTCGCAGTGAGGCGACCCTCGGCGACATGTTCACGTTCCGGCGGCTGATCGAGAGCGAGACCGCACGTCTGGCCGCTGAGAACGCCACCGACGAGCAGCGCACCCTCCTCGAGGCGGCGGTGGCCGAGAATCCGCATCCTCTTCCGCAGGTCATCGACTTCCACGATCTCATCGCCGAGTGCACCGGCAACGAGTTCTTCCGCGTCGTCCAGAAGGTCGTCGTGTCGCTGGCGAGCTGGCACACCCCGGACGAGGGCCTCGATGAGCACGACCTCGACTATGCGCGAGCGGCGCACGCGAAGGTGGTCCGCAAGATCCTGGATCGTGATGGCGACGGCGCCGCCCGTGCGATGGACCGGCACCTCGAGGCGTTCGAAGCCCTCGTGCTCGAGCGCGGCAACATCGACAAGCCCGTCATCCGGGCCTCGGCCTGGTGAGGCGGCATCCGGCCCACTCGAGCCGGATGCCGAACTCGTCACCAGCGGCGCTGGACCTCTTCCGCCCAGCCGAAGATCCGCTCCACGCGGTAGGTCTCTCCGTTCGCGAGACGGATCTCGCCGTCCCACCATCCGAACGCCTGATCCTCGCGGGTCATGAACAGGTACTTCTTCACCAGTGCGTGCCGGTTGTGCACCGGCGTGAACGTCAGATCGACCTGCGGACCGGTGAACGTCCACGGCCTGGTGAAGTCACTGGTGTCGTAGTGCCACTCGACGTCATGGCTGAGCTTCTCCAGGCGCCCGTCGACGCGCAGCGCGTTCTCGGTCGCCGGGGAGCCGTCGGTCCACTTCGCGCCCAGCTGGATGCCGATCTCGTGCCCGTCCGTGATGCCGGATCCGCTCGCCCAGTTCCAGACGACCTGTGCCGGCCACTTGCCGCGGCCGGCATCCAGCGCCGCCCAGGAGACGGCGGGGGCGATCTCGCGTCGCTCGCCGTCGACCTCGACCCAGCCCTCGGGGCGCAGACAGTTGTCCTTGCGGGTGTACTGGTAGCGGCGTGACGTCCAGGGCACGACGACGCCCATCGACTCGTGGCCCGCCGGCTCGTGGATGCGGATGCGCGCGCTCACGCGCGCGGCGCGCAGCTCCAGCAGCGTGCCCTCGGCATCCGGAGTGATCGAGACGGAGGTGGACTTCGTCACCCGACTCATCGCCGCACCGGCGACCTCGGGCAGATCGGAGGCGCCCGGCAGCCAGATGGTCTCGCCGTCGTTCACCTCGGTCATCGTGTGCAGATCGAGGAAGTAGACCGCGAGGCCGCCCCGGTAATCCGAGTGCGAGAAGCTGAAGGCGAACACGAAATCGGGTGTTGAGATCGCCCAGTACTCGAAGCGCTTGCGACGCCCCCACCAGCGCATGTTCGCGCGGATGTGCGGGTGGCGCGACCAGGATGCCGCAGCAGGATTCAGATGATCGCGCGGCCCGACCAGGTCGACGACGCCGCCGACGTGCTCGCGCTCCGACTTGGCCACCGGACGCGAGAACAGATTGCTCACCACTTGCGCTCGACCTCCTCGATCAGTCCGTACACGTCGCGCACCGCGTAGCGGGTGCCGTCATCGGCGACGACCTCACCACTGTAGGTGCCGAAGCACTGGTCACCGCGCGAGGTGATGACCCGTCGGTCGAACATGTGGTGGTGGTAGTGGACCGGCTGGAATGTGAGGTTCACGCGCTCACCCGTGATGCGCCACGGTGCTGTGAAGTCGCTGTCGTCGTACTCCCAGACCAGTTCTTCGCTGATCTTGTGAACGCGGCCGTCGATGCGGATCGAGTTCTCGGTCGACGGGGTTCCGACCGTCCACCTGCCGCCGAACTGCAGACCGATCTCGTGGCCGTCGGTGGTGCCGCTGCCCGCACCCCAGTTCCACTTCGTGTGGTACGGCCAGCGCCCGCGCCCGTGATCATGGATGACGTACCCATCCGCGGGACGGACCTCGCGGGCGACGCCGTTCATGGTGACAGTGCCGGATGCCGGCAGGCAGTTGTCCTTCTTGGTGTACTGGTAGCGGCGCGCCGACCACGGCACGACGACCGACATCGACTCGCGGCCGGGCGCGATGTCGACCCGCAGGTCGATCTCGAGGCCGGTGCCCTTCGCGTACAGGCGCACGCCCTCGGCATCCGGATCGATGCGCACGACGATGCCGTCGGCGCGCCCTTCGGCGGGAGCGTCGTGCAGCGTCACCGGGACGTTGTTCCGGCCAGGCAGCCACTTGTTCTTGCGTATGGCCACCTTCTCGCCGGTGTCCAGGTCGATCGCCATCGCCGCGATGTTCGCCCGGTAGTCGTGGTGCGAGATGTTCACCACAGTCACGAGCTCGGGGGTGATCAGGCACCAGTACTCGAACCGCTTGTTACGACCCCACCCGCGCAGCGCGGTGTCGTGCAGCGGGGTGCGGGACCAGCCGATCGCTGCGGGGTTGACCCGGCCGTCAGGCAGGGACAGCGCGACACGCTCGGTGATCTCCGTTTCGCCCACGAGTGTCATCCCTTGGTCGCCCCTTCGGCCATCCCGCGGATCAGCCACTTCTGCACCAGAAGAGCGAAGAGCACGACCGGGATGACGGTGAGTGTGCCGACGGCGGCGAGGGCGCCCCAGTTGGCGCCGTTGACCGTGTCACCGGCGATGCCGGCGACGGCCACGGGGATGGTGGTGGCGAAGTTGTTGGTCAGCACCAGGGCGAACAGCAGCTCCTCCCATGCCAGGATCACGCTGAAGATCAACGCCGACACGATGCCGGGCAGTGAGATCGGGACGATGATCCGGAAGAACGCGCCCATCCGGGAGCATCCGTCCAGCTGCGCCGCCTCTTCGAGCTCCTTCGGCAGGGCGACGAAGAACCCGCGCAGCAGCCACATCACGTAGGGGATCAGGAACGAGCAGTACGCCAGGATCAGCACGATATGCGTGTCGGCGAGGCCGAGGTTGCGTGCGACGAGGAACATCGGCACGGCGAGGGCGATCGGCGGGACGCCGCGCGACGCGAGGATCAGCACACCCAGCGTGGCCGCGCCCTTGATGCGGATGCGGGCCAGCGCATATCCGGCCATCGCTCCCGCGACGATCGACACGATGCTGGCGCCGAAGGCGACGATCACCGTGTTCAGCATCCGCTGCGGCACATCCGCGTACTGGAGATAGCTGGTGTAGGTCTCGATCGTCGGGGTGAAGAAGATCGTCGGGGGGACGGTGAAGATGTCCTTCGGCAGCTTGAAGGAGGTCATCACCATCCAGAGCACCGGGAAGAGGAACAGCAGGCAGACGATGACGCCCGCCCAGATGCGCACCTGATGACCGACGCGCCTCTGCGTGCGATGGGACCTCACTGCGATGCTCAAAACTTCTCCTCCAGCTTGTTGCTCGCGCGCAGGAACACTGCGGTGAGCACCATCGTGATGATGAGCACGATGACCGACATGGCGGATGCCTCCGCGAAGTGCAGGCCGCGGAACGCCTCCTCGTAGATGTACAGGTTGACCACGTTGGTCGCCTGCCCCGGCCCGCCCTTGGTCGACGCGAGCACGATGTCGAACATCTTCACCGCCCCCAGCCAGCGCACGACGAAGGTCGCGGCGATGATCGGGGTCAGCAGCGGGATGGTCACCTTCGTGAGCGTCTGCCACCAGTTGGCGCCGTCGATGCGCGCGGCCTCGAAGACGTCACTGGGCAATGACAGCATGGCCGCCGCAGCGATCAGGGCGACGAACGGAGTCCACCGCCAGGTGTCGATGAGCACGATGGTGATCATCGCGAGCGTCGGATCGCCGAGCCAGTCCAGCGCCGGGGCGCCGAAGAGCCCGATGAACCAGTTGACCGCACCCCACAGGGGGTCCAGCAGCTGCCGCCAGATACCACCGGCGACGACGGGCGCGACGACCATCGGGATGAGGAAGAGCGCGCGGACGACGCCGCGTCCCTTCCACTCGGCGTTCATCAGGAATGCGGTGCCGAAGCCCAGCAGCATCTGGATCGGGAGCGCGAAGAGCAGATATATGCCGGTGACGAGGATGGAGTTGAGGAAGTTCGGGTTGCTGAGGGCGTCGACGTAGTGGTCGAAGCCCACCCACGAGCTGGGGCTGAAGGTGGCCAGGCTCAGTTCCGAGAAACTGATGACGACCGTGTAGATGATCGGATAGGCGAGCACCGCCACGAGGATGACCGTCGCCGGTGTGAGGAAGCTCCACCTGCTGAACAGGTCGATGGTCTGCGTCCTGCGCCTGCTGGGGTGCGTCGTCGTCTGAGAAGAGAGCCTGGCCATATGAATCAGCCCAGCAGCTTTTCGATCTGAGCGGCGGCGTTCTTCAGTGCTTCCTTCGCAGTGACCTCACCCGATGTGGCGCGGGCGGTCTCTGTGGCGAGGATCTGCTGAACAGCATCCGACTCGGCCAGACGCGGGCGCCACATCTCGCCATCGCCGGCGGCCTGGAAGCCCTCGGCGAGCGCGGTGAAGACCGGAGCGAGCCATTCGGATCCGGCGTGCGGAGTCGACGCGAGCGTGGACTTGCGTGCGGGGAACACTCCGAGCTCGTTGGCCTGCCAGACCTCGCCCTCCTTCGAGCTCAGCCACTGGGTCAGTGCCCAGGCGGCCTCGGGATTGGCGCTCTTCGAGCTCACCGCGGCGCTCCAGATGCCGCGGTGGGCACCCGCCATCTTGTCGCCGACCGGCATGACCTGGATGCCGACCTGGTCGGGAGTCAGGGTCGTCGTCTTGGGGTCGACGGCCGTGCCCTTGAACACACTGCCCCACATGAACAGGCTCGCGACCTTGCCCTGGCGGAACGCCTCGAGAGACTCGTTGAAACCGTGGGTGGATGCTCCGGGAGGGGCGAACTCGATCATGTCGATCTGCGTCTGCAGAGCCTTCACACCCTCGGCGTTGTCGAACGCCGGCTTGTTGTCCTTGTCGAGCAGCTGGCCGCCGTCCGAGTTGAGGACCGTCTGCCAGACGGTCGGGGTGAGTGAGTCGCGCGTGAAGTACGTGTCGGTGGCCCAGACGTCGGCCTTGCCGTCGCCGTTGGTGTCGCGCACGAGCTTCGGCGCCTGCTCGAAGAACTCATCCCAGGTGAGCTTGTCGGTGGGAACCGGCACGCCGGCGTCCTTGTACAGCGTCTTGTTGGTGAACATCAGCAGCAGGTTCGAGCGGACGGGCACGCCGTACTGCACGCCATCCCACTCACCGGCTGCGAGCGGAGCGGCGTAGAAGTCGTCCCAGTCGTAGTCGTCCTCGGTCCACTGCTTGGCGTCCTTCTTCAGGTCCAGCAGCGAGCCGGTCTGCGCGAGCTGCGGGATCCACGGGTCGTCCGCGATGATCACGTCGTAGGTCGGCTTGGCGCCGGTCTGGTCGAGCATGCTCTTGGCGAGCAGCTCGGCGTAGGGCACGCCGTCGATCTGCACCTTGATGTTGGGGTACTTCTTGTTGAACTCCGGAACCATCAGGTCCTGCCACTGGTTCGCGAATGCCTCGTTGGCGATCATGCGGACGGTGACGGGCTTCTTGGCCGTACCGACTCCGCCGCCTTCAGGAGCGCCTGCCGAGCCGGAACTGCAGCCGGCGACGACGACCATCGCAGTGGCGAGGAGGCCACCGATCACAGCCCGTCGCGCGGTCTTTCGTGGTGTGTGCGTCATTGCATTCTTCTCATTCCATGGTGGTGGACAGCCGCGCGGGAATGCGGAGTCCCGGGTGATGAAGGTGTGTCTGCGTCTCGACTTCGGGGTCGTGCATGCGCGAGATCTCGGCTAGCAAACCGCCTGTTGTCATGGCGGTCAAGCTCCCTGCACATACGTGCTGGTGATCTCGCGAGCCGAGTGCTCGTCGATGATCAGGTCGGTGATGAGGCCCGCCGCCAGTGCACCGCGCACCGCCGGGATGCGGCTGCGGTCTCCGACGATGCAGATGCGACGAGGGGTGCGGCGCAGTGCATCGAGGTCGGGCCCGCTGGAGCGCTCGTTGAGCGCCAGGCCGTCGTGGCTGCCATCAGCGCGGACGAACCGGGTGGCGATGTCGCCGACCACACCGGCCGACTCCAGGTCCGCACGATCAGCGTCGCTGAGGTACCCCCCGCGGTACACGTGACCGGGGATGTCGGATCCGGAGGCTCCGACGCCGAAGACGGCCACGTCCATCCGACGGTGCAGCGCGAGGATGCGTGCGACGCTGCGCTCGCGCCACATCGCCTGTCTTGTCAGCGGATCGTCGAAGAACGCGGGAACGGGCAGGGGCTCGGCCCGGCCGCTGAACGCCGCCGCGAAGCGCTCGAGGATGTCGCCGGCGAAGTCGATCCCGAAGTTCTCGGGGTGCGCGGCTCCGTTGAGCTGCACGATGGTCACGTCGTGCAGCGCGCGCTCGGTCAGATGCCGGCTGACGCCCGCCATGGTCGTGCCCCACGCCACGCCGACGACGGTGGAGGGCTCGATCATCGCCGACAGGATGCGGCCGGCATGACGGGAGACCTGCATCGAGCAGTCGCGTGCGCTCATGCCACTGGAGACGGGCACGATGTACGCCGTCACTCCATCGCGAAGGCGGATCTCGTGCTGCAGGCGGGAGATGCCATCCGTGGGCGCCTTGATGCGGATGTCGACGAGCCCGGTGTCGCGTGCGTACGTGAGCAGCCGCGATACGGAGGAGCGGCTCATGTGCATCGAGTCCGCGATCGTCTTCATCTTCAGGTCGCGCACGTAGTACAGCTGCGCCGCTTTCAGGGCGAGCTTGGTGCGATCCGCGATCTCAACCATTTCTGCTCCTCAGAAGGCCGATACGCCGGTGAGCGCCCGGCCGATCGTGAGTGCGTGGATGTCGTCGGTGCCCTCGTAGGTGCGCACCGCTTCGAGGTTGGCCATGTGCCGCATGACGGGATGCAGCCCGGTGACACCGTCGCCGGCGAGCAGTTCGCGCGTCGACTGGGCGATGGCGATGGCCGTGCGGACGTTGTTGAGCTTGGCGATGCTGATCTGCGCGGGCTGGAGCACTCCGGCGGCCTTGCGATCCGCGATGTGCAGGGCCGTGAGCATGCCGTTCTGATATCCGACCATCATCTCGGCCAGTCGCGCCTGCACCAGCTGCTTGCCGGCCAGTGCGGAGCCGAACGACTGTCGCTCGAGCGCGTAGTCGATTCCGATGGCGAGGCACTCGCGTGCGATCCCCATCACGCCCCAGGAGATGCCGAATCGCGCCTCGTTCAGGCAGCTGAGCGGGGCGGAGAGACCGCGAGAGCGCTCGAGCACGGCGTCAGTTGGCAGACGTACATCGACGAGGTCGATCTCGCACTGGATCGATGCGCGCATGGCGTGCTTCTGCGTGATCGGCGTCGCGGTGAAGCCCTGCGTGTCGGTGGGAACGACGAACCCGCGGACGCCGTCATCGGTGCGCGCCCAGACGATGGCGATGTCCGCGATCGTGGCCAGCCCGATCCAGCGCTTGGCGCCGTTGAGCACCCACTCGTCGCCGTCGCGCACGGCGGTGGTGGTCATGGCACCGGGGTCGCTGCCGCCCGCGGGCTCGGTGAGCGCGAAGCATCCCAGCATCCGCCCTGCCGCCATCTCGGGGAGCAGCGTCTGCCGCTGATGCTCGGACCCGAACCTGTCGATCGCGGTCATCGCGAGCGACCCCTGAACGGAGACGAACGTGCGCCAGCCGCTGTCGCCGGCCTCGATGGCAGCGCACACCAGCCCGTAGGAGATGGGGCCGGCACCGGCGCAGCCGGGAGCATTCAGGTGCATGCCGAGCAGACCCGCCTCGGCGAAGGCCGGGAGGATCTCCGCGCGGAAGTGCGCGGCTTCGAAATCGTCCTCGATGTGGGGACGGATGAGGTCGGCGGTCAGGCGGACGGCCTTCTGCTCCCAGGCGCGATCCTCGGGAGACACCCGGTCATCCAGGTCGAGCAGCCGGTCGACGGCTGCGAATCCGGTCGTGGTCATGCATTGTCCTTCGATGAGTCGGTGCCGAGTCGGCGGAGCACTTCCGATGCGCCTTCGCCGAGGGCAGGGGGCGCCAGGGGGTAGTCGACGGGTGTCAGGGAGAAGCTGAGTGGATTGCGGATGACGGGAAGGCCGCCTCCGGCGTGCACCACGGGCTCCAGGCCGATGCTCTCGGCGAAGTCCACTCCCCCGGCGATGGTCTGGATCGGCGCGCTCGGCACGCCGGCATCCGTGAACAGCTCGAACCACTCCGCCGCGCCGCGAGCGGCCAGCGCGGCGACGATCTCCGGCCGCAGGGCGTCTCGGTGCCTGTTGCGCAGCGCATTGGTCGCGAAGCGGTCGTCGGTCGCCAGCTCGTCTCGGCCGAGAGCCGAGCAGAGCCGGGAGAACTGGCCGTCATTGCCGACGGCGATGATGATCGCGACATCGGCAGTCGGATACGGCTCGTACGGGTAGAGACTCGGATGCTGGTTGCCCATGCGCCGTGGTGAGATCCCGGCTGCGGCGTACGCCTGCGCCTGATTCACCATCGACGACAGTGCGGAGGAGAGGAGGTTGGTCTCGATGAGCTGGCCGAGCCCTGTCGCGTCACGGTGGCGCAGCGCTGCGAGGATCCCGAGGGCGGTGTGCAGGCCGGTGAACACGTCGAAGATCGCAAATCCGGCGCGGTGCGGCTCGCCGTCCTCCGGGCCGGTGGTGTCCATGAAGCCGCTGAGAGCCTGCACCATGAGGTCGTAGCCTGCGAACCGCGCGCCCTTGCCGGTCCCGAATCCGGTGATCGACGCGTACACGAGATCCGGGCGATCGACGCGCACGCTCTCGTAGTCCAGCCCGAACCGCTGCAGCCCGCCTGCCTTGAAGTTCTCGACGACGACGTCGGCCTCGCGGATGATGTCCTTGACGATCGCGAGATCGCCCTCATCGGTGAAGTCCAGGACGATGGAGCGCTTGTTGCGGTTGGCCGACTGGTAGTACGTCGCGACGTCCTCGTGGACGGGTGGCGCGAACCGACGCGTGTCGTCACCGACGGAGTTCTCGACTTTGATCACCGTCGCACCCATATCGGCGAGGAGCATGGCGCAGTAAGGGCCCGCGAGCACGCGCGAGAGATCAGCGACCACGATCCCATCCAGCGGCCCCGGGCGCGAGTCGGCCAGACGCGAGGTCATGCGCCCTCCTCCATGATCAGCTGCAGCAGTGCAGAGGCGACGCACGCCGGACGGTCGGTCCCCTCGATCTCCACGGTGTGCGTCATCCGCACCCGCAGTCCGGTGGGGACGGGTTCGACTGCGTCGAGGACGATCCGGTCGCGGATGCGACTGCCCACGAGCACGGGCTGCGGGAAGCGCACCCGGTCGTAGCCGTAGTTGATGCGACTGCGGGCGCCGTCGATGCGGTAGACCTGAGCCGCCAGCTGCGGCAGAAGCGAGAGCGTGAGCAGGCCGTGCGCGACCGTCGTCCCGTAGACGCCGCCTGCCGCGCGCGTCGGATCGGTGTGTATCCACTGCTCGTCCCCCGTGGCTGCGGCGAACACGTCCACGCAGTTCTGGTCGATCAGCAGCCAGTCGCTGACACCGAGCTCGGCGCCGACGTGGGGCGCGAGCTGCGATGTCTGCAGCGTCTTGGGCATGGCGGGTCCTCGTTGATCTGCGGGGCTGTGCACATTCGTGCGGGTCGCACGGCCGGGAGTGATGCTCAGCGTAATTAGTGTAAGGATTACACTTGACGTTTGCAAGTGCCATCCGACCCAAGGGAAATCGTGACCACCATCACCGCAGAGCGCGAGGCGACCGACTTCTTCCTGCTCATGGATCACCTCACCCCCCAGGAGCAGGAGATCGTCTCCCGTGTTCGCCGATTCGTCGACGACCGGCTGCTTCGGGTGATCAACGACTACTGGGAACGAGCGGAGTTCCCGCAGGAACTCGTGCCCGACATCGCCGAGCTGGGGATCATCGGCACGACGATCCAGGGGTACGGATGCCCCGGATTCAGCCCCCTGGCCGCGGGACTCGTCGCGCTGGAGATGTCGCGAGGCGACGGCAGCATCAACACCTTCCTCGGCGTGCAGTCCGGACTGAGCATGGGCACGATCGACCTGCTCGGCTCCGAGGAGCAGAAGCAGCGATGGCTGCCCGGAATGTCCCGGCTGGAGAAGATCGGCGCCTTCGCGCTCACCGAACCCGGCCACGGCTCGGACTCCGTCGCACTCGAGACCTCGGCGACGCTCGACGGCGACGAGTACGTCATCAATGGCGCGAAGCGCTGGATCGGAAACGGCCACTCGGCCGACGTCGTCGTGCTCTGGGCGCGGGACACCGCCGACGGCAAGGTGAAGGCCTTCATCATCGAGAAGGATGCCGACGGCAGCCACCCTGCGGGCTACCGTGCCGAGGTCATCACCGGCAAGATCGGCAAGCGCGCCATCCTGCAGCCGGACATCACCCTGGTCGACGTGCGCGTGCCCGCGGCGAACCTGCTCGCGAAGTCGACCTCCTTCCGCGATGCGAGTGCCGTGCTGGCGCGCACGCGCTCGGGTGCTTCGTGGGAGGCGACCGGTCACGCGATGGCCGCCTATGAGATCGCCGTCGCGTATGCGAAGACCCGCGTGCAGTTCGGCAAGCCGATTGCGGGGCACCAGATCGTGCAGCAGCGCCTGTCGAAGATGCTCGCCGAGATCACCGCCATGCAGCTGATGTGCTTCCGCCTCGCCGAGCTCCAGGACGAGGGCGACCTGACCGGGCCGATGGCGTCCGTGGCGAAGATGTTCACCGCCGAGAAGGGTCGCTGGGTGTGCTCCGAGGCCCGCGACATCCTCGGCGGGAACGGTCTTCTGCTGGAGAACCATGTCGCACGGCACCTCACGGATATGGAGGTCGTGTACACCTACGAGGGCACCGACACCATCCAAGCGCTGCTGATCGGCCGCGAGATCACCGGCGTCTCGGCATTCAAGTGAGCGAGAAGGAGAGCGTCATGCGCTTCGAGGGACAGACAGTCATCGTCACGGGAGCAGCCCGCGGCATCGGCGCCGCCACCGCACTGCGGCTGGCCAGGGAGGGCGCCAGGGTCGCGGTGCTCGACCTCGTGCTCGACGCGGCCCAGAGCACGGCGACGTCGATCACCGCCGACCCGGTCGTCGTCTCCGCTGGCGGCAGCGCCGTCGGTCTCGCCGCCGACATGACCGATTCTCAGGCCGTGGATGCCGCCTTCAGCGCGTTCGCAGAAGCAGAGGGCCGCCTCGACGTGCTCGTCAACAACGCCGGTCTCACCAGGGACGACCTGCTGTTCCGCATGAGCCCTGACGACTGGGACCTGGTCCTGCGCACCAACCTCAGCTCCGCGTTCCACGGCATCCGCTCCGCACAGCGCTGGATGACGCCGGCGATGTCAGGGGCGATCGTCAGCCTTTCCAGCCGCTCGGCCCTCGGTGCCCGCGGACAGGCGAACTACGCCGCCGCGAAGGCCGGCATCCAGGCGCTCACGGCGACGGCGGCGATCGAGCTCGGCCCCTTCGGCATCCGCGTCAATGCCGTCGCACCCGGATACATCGCCACGGCAATGACGGCGGCGACCGCGTCCCGAGTCGGGATGACCGCGACGGACCATCAGGATCGCGCGGCCCTGGCCACTCCCCTGCGGCGCGTCGGCGAACCGGAGGAGGTCGCATCCGTCATCGCTTTCCTCGCGAGCCGCGACGCATCCTACGTCTCCGGCCAGACGCTCTATATCAACGGCGGTGCCCGATGACCGAGACCGTCCACCTCGTCGGCGGGGTGCGCACGCCGGTGGGACGGTACGGCGGTGCGCTCTCGCGCGTCAGGCCCGACGACCTCGCCGCCCTCACCCTGCGCGCCCTCGTCGAACGCACCGGCGTCGATCCCGCCAGGCTCGACGAGGTGATCCTGGGCTGCGCGAACCAAGCCGGCGAGGACAACCGCAACGTGGCCCGCATGGCGGTGCTGCTGGCGGGGCTCCCCGACGGCCTGCCTGCGTACACCGTGAACAGGCTGTGCGCCTCGGGCATGACGGCGATCACGACCGCGCACGCACTGATCGCCTCCGGATCGGCGGACCTCGTCATCGCCGGCGGCGTGGAGTCCATGTCGCGCGCGCCCTGGGTGCAGCAGAAACCGGAGCGCGCCTTCGCGGGCCCCGGTGCGAGCTTCGACACCTCGATCGGCTGGCGATTCGTCAACCCACGACTGGCCCAGCGCGAGAATGCGACACTGAGCATGCCCGAGACGGCCGAGCTCGTCGCCGAGCGCCGTGCCATCGACCGCGACCGTGCCGACGCGTTCGCGTTGGAGAGCCACCGACGCGCCCTGCAGGCGCAGACGGACGGGATGTTCGACGATGAGATCGTCGAGGTTCCGGTCACCGGCGGCACCGTCCGCCTCGACGAGGGCCCGCGCGCCGACTCGAGCATCGAGGCACTGGGGCGTCTGCGCCCTGTGGTCTCAGGTGGTGCGGTCGTGACGGCCGGGAACTCCAGCAGTCTCAACGACGGCGCCTCGGCCGTGCTGGTGGCCAGCGACCGCGCGGTGCGTGAGCTCGGACTCATCCCGCGAGCACGCATCGTGGCGCATGCGGCATCCGCTCTCCAGCCGGAGATCATGGGTCTCGGCCCGGTGGAGGCCACACGAAAGGCACTGGGTCGTGCAGGGTGGACTGTCGACGAGGTGGACGCGGTCGAGCTCAATGAGGCCTTCGCCTCGCAGTCCCTCGCCTGCATGGATGCGCTCGACCTCGATGCGGACCGGGTCAATGCCTGGGGCGGGGCGATCGCGCTCGGGCATCCGCTCGGCTCCTCCGGCGCGCGGATCGTCGTGACGCTTCTGTCTCGCCTCGAACGCGGCGACCTTCGTCGCGGTCTCGCGACGATGTGCGTCGGAGTCGGTCAGGGTACGGCGCTGCTCGTCGAGCGCTGAGTCGGCTCAGCTCGCGGCGAGCCTCTTCCTCTCTGCCTCGACGTTGAAGTCGGCCTTCGGCCACTGCGGGTCGATGTCCTCCAGCGCATCGATCAGCAGCTCCTGCACGGCGAGGCGCGCGTACCACTTGTGGTTCGCGGGGACGACGGACCAGGGCGCCTCGGGCGCGGACGTGCGCTCGACGACGTCACGGTACGCAGCCATGTAGTCGTTCCAGCGCAGGCGCTCGTCGACATCGCCGGGGTTGTACTTCCAGTACTTGTCGGGACGGTCCAGGCGCTCGGCGAGACGCTCCTTCTGCTCGTCCGGGGAGATGTGCAGCATGACCTTGATGATGCGGATGCCGGATGCCGCGACGCGCCGCTCGAATTCGACGATCGCGTCATAGCGACGCTCGATCTCCTCAGGGCCGGCGAGGCCGCGCACCTTGCCGATCAGCACGTCCTCGTAGTGCGAACGGTCGAAGACGCCGATGAACCCGGGCTGCGGCAGGCGCTTCTCGATGCGCCAGAGGAAGTCGTGCTCCAGCTCTTCGGTCGTCGGCGCCTTGAACGCGGCGAGCTCGACGCCCTGCGGATCGACTCCGCCGACGACATGCCGCACGATGCCGCCCTTGCCCGCGGTGTCCATGGCCTGCAGCACGAGCAGCACCGCATCCGTCGCCTCGCCTGCGCGCGATCCCGCGAAGAGCCGCTCCTGCAATTCGCCCAGCGCTTTGCGCCGCGCCTTGAGCTGCGCTTCGCCGGCCGCCTTGTCCCCGCTGAAGCCCGGGGTGCTGTCCGGGGCCACGGCATCGAGTGCAGCACCCTTCTCCACGCGCAGGATGTCACTCGGTCGGTCGGTCCAGGTGTGCTTTCCCATGGAGACATCATGCCCGCCTTCGGCCCGGTGTCCGAGGCCCGGGGCACAATCGCCTCATGGACACTTCGCTTCTCGTCATCGTGGTCGCGGTGATCGCCGCGGCTCTCGCCGGTGGCCTCGGGTTCGTTCTCGGGATGCTGCGCGGCAGGGCATCGGATGCCGCAGTGCGGGCAGAGGCGCAGTCCGCCCGTCTGCGCACGGACTCGCTCGAGCGGGAGGCCGAGGCGCTGCGCGCCGAGGTGACCGCGCGCGTGCGGGACGAGCGGGCACTGAGCGAGCGCCGTGTCGCGGAGGTGCGCGCGGCAGGCGAGGCAGCGGTCGCGCAGGCGAAGACGGATGCCGAGGCGCGGCTGGGCGAGGTGCGCGCCGAGCACGTGCGCCGGCTCGCGGAGGTGCGCGAGGAGGCGGACGCGGATGTCGCGGCCGAGCGCTCTCGCGCGGCCGAGCGGCTGGAAGAGCTGAAGGCCGACCAGAAGCGGCTGTCCGACGAGTTCGACGCGCTGAGCAGACGGGCGCTGGAAGCCAACTCGAAGGTGTTCCTGGAGCAGGCGGAGGAGCGCCTCAAGCGCAGCCAGAGCGAGGGCGCTGCCGCAACTGCAGAAGCGTCAGGATGCCGTGCAGCAGCTGATCGAGCCGATCCAGAAGACGCTCGACACGGTCAAGACCGAGATGACCACCGCGGAGAAGACGCGGCTCGAGGCGAACGCCGCGCTCACCGAGCAGCTGCAGTTCATGCGGCAGTCGTCCGAGACGCTCGGCTCCGAGACGCGCAAGCTCGTGAACGCGCTGCGGGCCCCCCAGGTGCGGGGGCGATGGGGCGAGCTGCAGCTGCGTCGCGTGGTGGAAGCGTCGGGAATGATCAATCACGTCGACTTCGACGAGCAGCTGCACCACTCCACTGATGAAGGTGCGCTGCGCCCCGACATGGTCGTTCACCTCGCCGGCGACAAGCGTGTGGTCGTCGATTCGAAGGTCGCCTTCAACGGCTACCTCGAGGCCATGGAGGCCACCGACGACACCGTGCGCGCACAGCGCCTGCAGGCCCACGCCCGCCATCTCAAGAAGCACATCGACGACCTCGGCACGAAGGAGTACTGGGATGTCGTGGCCGGCTCCCCCGAGTTCGTGGTGATGTTCGTACCCGCGGAGCCGTTCCTCGCCGCGGCGCTCGACCAGGACTCGACGCTGTACGAGTACGCGTTCGAGCGCAACGTGGTGATCGCCACGCCGTCGACGCTGATCGCCCTGTTGCGCACGGTCGGGCACGCCTGGCGTCAGGACCAGCTCGCGCAGGAGGCGCAGCAGATCTTCACGGTCGGCAAAGAGCTGCACAAGCGGCTGGGCACGCTCGGACAGCACCTGGCGAAGCTGGGGCGGAGCCTGAACACCACGGTCGACGCGTACAACAGGTTCGCGGGATCCCTGGATCGCAACGTCGTCACGCAGGCGCGCAGGTTCAGTGCCCTGCAGGGCCTGGACGAGGTGCTCTCGGACACCTCGCCCGTCGAGGCGCTGGCGATCGCCCCGCAGAAGGCCGACCTGTACGAGCTCGAGCAGGGCGAGCACGAGGGGGAGCGGTACGCCAGTGCCGACGTCGGCGATATCACGCAGCGCCTGGAGTGACGGTACGGCGAGCGCGCCGAACACGTCGAGCGCGCCGAGTCAGCGCTCCAGCGGGACCTCGATGATCTGCGGACCTGCCGCGGGCGAGGTCAGCGCCTGATCCAGGGCCGATCGCGTCGCCACCTGCGTGAACTCCCACCCGTAGGCGGCGGCGAGTTCACGCAGCCCCACCGACTGCGGCGTGTAGAAGGCTCGGTCGAGATCCTCAGCGGGGGCGGATGCCGCCACCTCGAGGCCGTCGAAGATCGTTCCGCCGCCGTCGTTGCCGACGATCACCTGGATGCGAGGTCGCGCTTCGCCCTCCGGCAGGAGCAGCGCGCCGACATCGTGCAGAAACGCCAGATCGCCGAGCAGGACCCGGGTCACGCCCGCGGCGCCCGCCGCCTGACTGGCCAGGGCGATGCCGATCGCCGTCGCGATGGTGCCGTCGATCCCCGCGAGCCCGCGGTTGGAGTGCACCGGAACCTTCTTGCCGCCGAGCACCTGATCGGCGACACGGACGAGTCGCGACGACCCGAACACGAGCCGATCGTGCGGCCA
This sequence comes from Microbacterium sp. W4I4, assembly GCF_030816235.1. NCBI lineage: Bacteria > Bacillati > Actinomycetota > Actinomycetes > Micrococcales > Microbacteriaceae > Microbacterium > Microbacterium sp. W4I4. The sequence continues at coordinate 3,347,940 of NZ_JAUSXT010000001.1, read as the reverse complement.
GGTCGCACGCCACACCGCATCCGCCAGCAGCTGCCGATCGACCCGCTTCCGCACGGCTTCCAACTCGGCGCGCACCGCACCGAGCCGTGCGTTCTTGTCCGCCGAAGACAGGCCCTCCTGATCGGGGGCGGGTGCGCTGAGATCCACCACGGCGGCAGCCGAGGCGTTCATCCAGGCGCCGAGCCACTGCCGGTCGGCGGGCCCGTCCGCCACGGACATGGCATCCGCCGGCCGCGTCCGCCCGTTGAGGTTGAGCTCCTCGCCGCCGCGGCGCACCGCGACGACGTCCACGTCGGTGCGAGCCAGCAGGGCGGCCACCTCACGGCTGAGCGTGGGATGCCCGAAGATCACCGCGCGTTCCACCCGTCCGCCGAGCGATTCGTCGCGCAGCAGTTCGCGGTACCCGTGCACGACGAGGCGGCCGAACCGGGCTCCGCTGACGATCTCGGCGATGAGCGGCCAGCTTCCCGCGTGCGAGAGCGCCTCGGCATCCGCACCGGCATCCGCACCGGCGATCACGATCGTGCGCGGACCGCGCTCCAGCACGAGCGGCGCGGCCGCGACCCGTGCGGGCGCGGGACCGGGCGCGGCGCTGACGGAACCGGCGGCGGACAGCGGATCGCGCGCGGGAAGGTTCAGATGCACCGGCCCCGAGACGCCGGGGATTCCGTTGCCCGCGATGCCCAGCGACGCTTCGATCGCGTGCGAAGCCAAACCTGACCAGACAGTCGCGTCCCCTGCGTCGGCCGACGGCACTTCGGCATCCACAGCCATCCGCACGAAGGCGCCGAACAGCCCAGGCTGCACGGTGGCCTGGTTCGCGCCCACGCCGCGCAGCTCCGGCGGACGGTCGGCGGTCAGCAGCAGAAGCGGCACTCCCGAGTGGAACGCCTCCATCGTGGCCGGCAGCAGATTGGCGGCCGCCGTCCCCGATGTGCAGACCACGGGTACCGGCAGACCCGTCTCGCGGGCGATCCCGAGGGCGGTGAATCCTGCGACCCGCTCATCGATGCGCACATGCACGCGCAGTGCACCGCTGCGCGACAGCTCCATCGCGGCGAGAGCGATCGCCTGCGACCGCGACCCCGGCGAGAGCACGAGGTCGCGCACGCCGTTCCCGATCAGCTCGGTGAGGAGCTCGGCCGCCGCGTCACTCGCCGGCGACGCCGTCACGAGCGCGGATCCGCGCCGTCGGACTCGTCATCGAGCCGAGCGAGCTCCTCTTCCAGCTCGCGGATGCGGGCGTCCTGCTCGGCATTGCCCATGCGACGCAGCACCTGCGGGTCATCATCCGGAGGGACCACGTACCCGGTGTCGACCTCGCCGCGACTCAGGCGACCGAGGGTGAACCAGAGGATGCCGCCGATGACGGGAAGCAGCACGACGATGAGCACCCAGACGGACTTGGAGACGCCCCGGTGCCGCGTCGCCGGCTGCACGGCGCAGTCGACGATGCTGTAGACCCAGAACACAACGGCGAGGAATCCGCCGATGATCAGGAAACGTGCCATGTTTCCAGTGTAGGTCCGCCTGCGATGAGCGGCCTGGGCACGGCATCCGAAGCCGCACCCATCGCCACCGCACAGCCGGCGCCTAATCGCCGCTCCTAGACTTGGGGCGTGAAGAAGTTGCCACCCCTCCTCGTCTACACCGTGCTGCGGCTGCTGGCGTTCCTCGTGCCCTTGGCGATCATGTGGCTCTTCCCGATCTTCCGCGAGTTCTGGTGGCTCGCAGCACTCTTCGCCGCTCTCATCGGCATGAGCATCTCGCTGCTCTTCCTGCGCACGCCGCTCTCGCAGAGTTCGCGTGAGCTCTACGAGCGGCGCCGGCGCGGCGGATCCGTCGGGGAGATCGAAGACGAGGCAGCGGAGGACGGCGCGACCGAGTGAGCCGCGTCGGCATCCGGAAGCCGGTCAGCGCCGGAAGCTCAGGTGCGTCACGCCGCTCTCGGCCACCTCGCTGGTGACCTCGTACTCGGCTTCCAGTCCGCGCAGTCCGTCCCAGATCCGCTCCCCACGACCGAGCACGATCGGCGCGACCGCGAAGTGGATGCGGTCGACGAGTCGCGCTGCCAGGAACTGCCGCACCACGTCGACGCCGCCGCCCACGCGCACATCTCCGCCGTCCGCCGCCTCTGCAGCTCGCGCCAGTGCGTCCTGCGGTGACGCCTCGATGAAGTGGAACACCGTGCCGGTGTCGAACTCGATCGATGCGCGCGCTGTGTGCGTGAGCACGAAGACGGGCACCTGGAACGGCGGCTCATCTCCCCACCAGCCGCGCCAGTCGGGGTCGTCGGCGTTCTGGTGCAGGCCGAACATGCCCGCGCCCATGATCTCGGCGCCGGTGCCCTCGAAGTAAGCGCTCGCGTACTTCTCGTCGATGCCCGTCGTGCCGGCTCCTGAGGTGTCGCCGAGCACGCGCTCCCGCATCGTCCGGGTGCCGACATACGCGGCGACCAGGCGCTGCCAGTCATCGCCGAACGGGTTCTCGGGCGTCTGATCGGTCGTCGTGGCGAAGCCGTCCAGAGAGATGTTGAGATCGACCTTCACAGCCATGGGTGCGCCTCCTCAGGCGTTCTCGGGGTTCGTGGCTCTACCGTCCAGCCACAGCCGGTCGGTCGGATCGGCGTGGGCGCCATCCGACCCGACGTGCTTCGCACTGATCTGCGGGCCCTTGGTGATCACGTGCACGAGAGCCATCCCGTAGCCGCGGGAGAGGTCGTGGTCGGCCTTCAGCCACTCAAGGATCGGTGTGGCCTTCGTGTCGGGACCGAAGCCGCGCTCCGTGGCCAGTTCGATGAACTGGCGCGGGGTCAGGCCGGTCTTGGTCTCGATGTTGTCGAGGTATGCCTGGAAGGACATGAGGTGTTCCGTTCGATGGAGGTTCGATGGTGGTTCAGTCGAGGTCTGTCTGGATCATCACGGACGAGGCGTGTATGCAGATCAGTCGCATCGCTCCGGTACCGGTGTTCGTGTAGCGGTGCGGCACGAACGCCGGACCGGTGACGGTGTCGCCGGCCGCGGCACGGATCAGCTGGTCATCGACCTGGAAGGTCGCCTCGCCTTCGAGCAGCACCCAGGTCTCAGGATACGGATGCCAGTGCAGCCCTGATCCCTGACCCGGCTGGTTATCGATGTAGAAGTACGACACGGCCGCCCCGTGGTCGCGTCCTTCGAATCGTCTGCTCGACCCCGTCCCCAGCGGGATCTCGGCCGCCCTGACCCGGGTCGGTTCAGCCAGTGTCTTCATCGTCGTACCCTTCTGTGTTCGATGTGCACTCTCACTCTTTCGCTGCGCGGCACGACTCCCTAGAGTTTCGATGTGGATCGAAACAGAGGGGCGCAACCTGTCGAGGGCATGGATCATCCCGATCACCGCGTCGACTTCCGCCTGAGCCCCGGCGACATCCAGGCAGTGCGGTTCGGCATCTCACCGGGCCACGAACTCACGCACGCCGTTCGCACCCTGCTCCGCCCCGCACAGCATCCGCTGCAGTGGGTCTGGCTGCGACAGGTGCGCGACCGCGTCCCGCGCGAACCGCTGGCACTGCTTGCGCAGGTCGTCGGAGCCGACGGCTACATGCCGGACTTCCTGACCGCCGATGCCCGCTGGGACATGACCCCGGCCGATGAGTTCGCCGCGCTCGCCGCGGCGCCGATTCCAGGCATCCTGATCGACCTGGACAAGCGCATCGCGCGCTCCACTGGCGCGCAGCGGGCCGCGCTGTCGCGGATGCGCAAGGATCCCGAACGCACGCGAGCGCTGGTCGCTCAGGCGTGCGAGCAGGTCTGGGATGCCGTGCTGGCGCCGGTCTGGCCGCAACTGGAGCGGATGCTGCGCGCAGACATCGCCGTGCGTGCCCGCACGGTCACAGCCGATGAGCTCGCACGAATGGCCGGCGGCCTGCACCGCACCGTGCAGTGGAGCGACGGAGCGGTTCGGGTGCAGCTGCGCCGGCACAGCGAAGACGTCGACTGCAGAGAATCCGGCCTCGTACTGGTGCCGTCGGTCATGTCGTCATGGGGGTGCATGGTGATCACCGAGCCGCCCGCCCAGCCCACCCTGTTCTACCCGGCGCGCGGCGTGACCGCAGGATGGGCGCGGGACAGCGCGGAGCTCGAGATGTCGCTCGGCGCGCTGCTCGGGCCGGTGCGCTCCGGGATCCTGCTGCGCGCCCACACCGCGCGCACCACGTCGCAGGTGGCCGCGGATGCCGGGATCGCCGTGTCCACGGCATCCCATCACCTGACCGTGCTGCGCGGGGCCGGGCTGGTCACGAGCTCGCGCGAGGGGAACCGGATGCTGCATCTGCGCACCCCGCTCGGTGAGGCGCTGGTCGGCGCGGGCCTCTGACGATCAGAACCTGACGGACACCAGCGCGATGTCGTCGTGCGGCTTGGTGAACGGCGGCACGCCGTGAGCATCCTCCGCGGCGCGGATCTCCGCCGCGATTCGCGCGACGTCTCCGTTCACGGCGAGGTCCGCGAAGTCCCGCAGGGTGTGCGCGCCGACGAGCTGGAACCCGCGCGTCGCACCGTCCGAGGCGGCGACGACGGCCCGCAGCTCACTGATCGGAGTGCGCCCGGTGAGCGCATGCCGTGCGGCATCCGGGTCGATGTGCGCGCACCAGAAGCCGCCCTCGACGTTGCGGGCGTCGTCGAGCGCGGCGAAGCGCATGCCGGCTGTCGCGGTGGGGATACCGGCAGCGGACGCCAGCGACTCGGCGCGCGTCTGCACTGCAGCCGTGATCCGGTCGTCCGTGACCTCACGCGCACTCCCGTCGACTCCGATCAGTACGACCGAGGCGTCGCAGAGCACCAGATGTTCGACCTCGTCTCCGACGATCCGCCAGGCGGCGACCGTCGCGCTGGGCGACCCCTGTGAGAGATCGCAGGTGGTCGCGTGCGCCTCGGTCACCTCAGCGATGGCGCCGGCGAGAGCATCCGTCATCGATGAGAGGCTCGACTCCAGTCGCATCCGCAGCTCCTCCGCCAGCATCCGCGCGTACCAGGCGACCGAGTGCGAGCACCCCTTCCGCATGGACGCGGGCAGCCCCGCCCCGTCGACGACGACACCGATGCCGACGCCGATGGCGCAGGCGTCCTCGCTCTCCTGCCCGACCTCGGCCGAGAGGGAGAACAGTTCCGGCGTCATCAGGCGACGAGCGCCCAGTAGATGAGCACCGCATAGCCGACCGACGACAGCGACGTGAGGCTCAGCGCGATCACCAGTTCACGCGGCTCGCGGTAGGTCCAGACGATGAGGATCGCAGGGATGATCGCCAGCAGCACCAGCAGCGACAGCCAGGCGATCGGGTAGAGCAGCAGGGCGAACATCGCGGCGATGACGAAGGGGGCCAGGGCGAACAGCGTGTACACGATCTGCGTCGCGCGCTTGCCGATCAGCACCGTGAGCGTGCGCTTGCCGACCTCGCGATCCTGGTCGATGTCGCGCAGATTGTTCGCGAGCAGCACGGCGCAGGCGAACAGTCCTGCGGCGACGGCCGCGAGCCAGGCCTCGAGTGGCAGTGCGGACGACTGCACCCAGGTCGTGCCGAGCACGGCGACCAGCCCGAAGAAGACGAACACGAACAGCTCGCCCATGGCGTTGTAGCCGTAGGGGCGCTTGCCCCCGGTGTAGAACCAGGCGGCGACGATGCTGATGGCGCCGACCGCGAGCAGCCACCACTGCTGCGTGCGGATCACGATCGCGAGACCTGCGACAGCGGCGAGCGCGAAGAAGATCAGCGCGGCGATCAGCACCTGCCGGGGGGACACGCGTCCGGATGCGGTCAGCCGGGCGGGTCCGACTCGGACGGCGTCGGTGCCGCGGATGCCGTCGCTGTAGTCGTTCGCGAAGTTCACGCCGACCTGCAGCAGCACCGCCACGGCGAGGCAGGCGAGCGCGATCACCCAGTGCAGCTCGCGGTCGGTCACCTGCGCTGCGCCGGTTCCGAGGATTACCGGCGCGACCGCGAGCGGCAGAGTCCTCAGCCGCGCGGCGCCGATCCAGTCGCCGACGGTCACGGGGCCGGCCTCGACCACGGGACGCTTGGCCGGGTTGCCGCTGGTGCGCTTCTTCTTGCTTCTGGATGCCACGGTCAGAATCCTACTGACCCGGCCGATGCCCCAAGCCCGTCTGTTTGTGCCGTATGCAGGCGGAAAACGCTTCTCGGGGCGCGTAAGGCACAAATAGACGGGCTTGGTCAGATGATGGGGCGGCGCTCGTAGTACGTCTGCAGGACGACGGTGGTGTGGGTGCTGACGTTCGCCGTCAGCCGGATGTCGTTGACCAGCTGCTCCAGCGCACGCGGCGTGGCCACCCGCACGAACAGCATGTAGGCGGCATCCCCCGCGATCGAGTGGCACGCCTCGATCGCACCGAGGTGCTCGAGCAGCTCGGGGGCGTTGTCGGGCTGAGCCGGATCGAGCGGCGTGATCTCGACGAACGCCGACAGCGGCACGCCGACCTCCTCGGGGTCGAGCACGGCCTGGTAGCCGGTGATCGCGCCCCGACTCTCCAGGCGCTTCAGACGCGACTGCACGGCGGAGGTCGACAAGCCTGTCTCGTCGGACAGCTGCGCGAGCGTGGCGCGCCCGTCCCGGGCGAGGGCCGAGAGGATCGTGTGGTCGACAGAGTCATCCATGAATGGAATAATAACGGTAGAAACCGGACTACACCGGAAAATTTCCGCTTACCTTTTCGATCGGAGGCTCCGATGTCCCTCATCACCACCCACAACCCGGCCATCATCGGCGAACCTGAGGTCGTCGAGGATGCGTCCACCGTGGAGACCAGCGCCGCCTGGCTGCAGCTGAAGGACGCCGCGATCGCGCTGCGCCCGCTGCAGATCAAGGACGGCTCCGTGCCCGAGGCCGCCGACCGCGAGACCGCCTCGCAGCACGTCGCCGCGATCATCGCCGGCATCCGCGCCCTCTCCCCCGCCTTCCCGCACGACGCGGAGTACCTCGACGCGCTCGTGGTCGACTTCCAGCGCTGGGCCGACGGCGGCTTCGCCGAGCCCGACTTCCTGGACTCGCTGATGGCCTTCCAGCCGCAGCAGCACCGCGTCGACGGCATCCGTCACCTCGTCGTGTTCCCGATGTACACGCAGAACGGCTCCAGCGAGCGCCTCGTCGAGGCCCTCATCGTCGAGACGATCTGGCCGGAGTTCATCGCCGAGCTCGAGTCCGGCGACTACGGCAACAAGCTGTTCGTCTCGCTGCGCCTGGTCGACTTCACGCCCGGCTACGACACGAACTCGGCCGTGCTGTTCCCCGAGACCGTCGCCATGCGCGAGATCCCCTCGTTCACCTGGGGCGCGATCTTCCAGGATCGCGAGGCCGCCCGCTACCGTCGCGTCGTGCGCGCGGCATCCGAGATCACCAACCTCGAGCTGCCCGAGCGCGCCGCGAAGATGCTCGATGACCAGGAGGTCACCGAGAAGACGTTCGTGATGTGGGACATCATCCACGACCGCACGCACATGCGCGGCGACCTGCCCTTCGACCCGTTCATGATCAAGCAGCGGATGCCGTTCTTCCTCTACTCGCTCGAGGAGATGCGCTGCGACATGACGGCGTTCCGCGAGTCGGTGAGGATCGAGCGGGCCTTCGACGCCCGCGTCGCCGCCGGCGAGATGCTCACCGAGACTGAGCAGGAGATGCACGAGTACGCGCACCTCGTGCAGTACGCGGTGATCTTCGATCGCATCTTCCGCTTCGCGATCACCGGCAACCGCACGCGCAACTACGACGCCGTCGGCGGTCAGCTGCTGTTCGCCTGGCTGCACCAGCGCGGCGTGCTGCACTGGACCGACACGGCTCTGGCCTTCGACTGGGACAACGTGCCCGACGCGGTGGTTGCACTCGGTGATGCGATCGACGACCTGTACTGGCACTCGATCGACCGTCCGAAGATCGCGCACTGGCTCGCGGCGTACGAGCTGGTCCGCGGCACCCTCACCCCGCACCCGGCCTCGCAGTGGGCTCGCGGCCTGTCGGACGAGATCCTCGCCGGCGCGCCGAAGGGCTACACCGACGCGGTGATGGATGACGAGTTCCCGCTGTCGATGTTCTTCGAGACGCTGAACAAGAAGATGATGCCGGTCATCGAGTCGACCGTCGGCATCCGCGGCACCGATCTGTAGCCACACCCGAATCAGGACCGCGGGCCCGTGCTCGACGGATGTCGGCGCGAACGACGGATGTCGGCGCAGAATGGGTGTATTGACTGACATCCGTCTTTTCGTCCGACATCCGTCGCCTGAAGGAATGAGCACGAGCATGACAGCATCCGGATGCACCGTCCTTCTCGCCGGCGCGACCAGCGCCGCGGGTCTGGCCACCGCTCGTGCCCTCCTGAATGCCGGCGCGCGCGTGATCGCGACGGGCCGCTCGGCTGAACGGCTGGCCGCGCTGGCGGATGCCGGAGCGCGGACCGAGGTCGCGGATGCCTCGTCGCTGACCGAGATGGCGGCACTGGCCGAGCGGATCGGCGCGGTCGACGCGGTGATCCCGCTGGTCGGCGGCTGGCGCGGCGGCGGCGGTCTCGCCGGGCAGAGCGACGCGGACTTAGACGCACTGCTGCCCGCGCTGCAGGCGGTGCGCGCGACGAGCCGCGCCTTCGACGCGTCGATCAGGGCGTCGGATGCCGGTCGCTTCGCGATCGTGTCCTCGACGGTGGTGGAGCGTCCGCTTGCGGGTGGGGCGAACTACGCCGCGATGAAGGCGGCCGGCGAGGCGTGGGCACGCGCGGTCGCGCAGGGCTACGCCAAGGCGGCCCGGGATGCCGGTGAGCCGCTGCGCGCGGCATCCGTCGTCTTCCGCGCCAAGGGCGCACTGGAACCCGAGGCGCTGGCCCGTGCCGTCGTATCGCTGTGGGATTCGGATGCCGCCGACCTGAACGACACCGTCATCGCGCTCTGATCCGCCGGTCGCTCACCGCCTACCGGCGACCTGCCCGTCGTCGTGCGGGCCATCGACTGATTCGAGCGGCACCCGACCTCCGCGCGCGGCGACCGGGTCGGGCGCTGGCCCAGCAGCCGTCGATGCGCTCTCCCCGCCGGCGGGTTCGCCCGGCGCACGGGCATAGAGCTCGGTGAGCAGGCGGTACGAGCGCGTGAGGAACGCGAGCGCGCCGACGATCATCATGATGATGCCGGCGAACAGGCAGATCAGGGCGATGCCGCGGGCCTCGCCCTCACCCAGCAGCCAGCCCCACTGCATCCGCCCCTGCTCAGCGCGCATGTACGGGATGATGAGGAACTCGGCGAGCGGGGCGATCAGGAACGCGGTGATCGGTGCGGCCGCTGCCTCGCACGCCTGGGCGACGCCGAACACCCTCCCCTGGCGCGCGAAGGGCACGACCTTCTGGATGACGGTCTGCTCGGCGGCTTCCACCGGCGGCACCAGCATCATGTAGATCCACATGCCCACCACGTACAGCGGCCACCACTCGCGCAGCATGAACACCGCTCCGAGCAGACCCATGGCGATGACGATCAGCAGCATGGTGCGCACGGGCCGCCGGCCCAGACCGAACTTCGCCACCAGAGCGCCGCCGATGAGGAAGCCCGTCGAGGCGACGGCCAGCACGATGCCCCACAGCTGAGCGGAGAACAGGGTAAGTCCGTACGGATCCATCAGCGCCATGTAGACGCCGCCGATGAGGTTGTTGAACGTCGAGAAGACGATCAGCGCGAACAGTCCCGGTGCCTGGCGGATCGCTTGCACGCTGCCGCGGAAATCGAGTGCGCTCGGGGCACCCGGGTCGCGCAGCGGTGCGCTCTCGGGAATGCGCACGAACAGAAGGTGAACGAAGGTCAGGATCATCGCCGCGATCGCGATCGCGAGCGTCCAGCCCATGCCGAGGAACCCGATCGACAGCCCGGAGAACACGCTGGTCACGAGGAACGCGATGCCCTGCACCGTGCCGACCAGTCCGTTGGCGTTGGCGTGCTTCTCTTCGGGGATCAGCAGCGTGACCGTGGTCGACAGCGCGATACTGCGCAGCTGCTCGATGACACCGCCGAAGAGGATGATGAGCGCGAACAGCCAGAACCACACAGCGCCGATGTCGAGCAGCTCGGACTCCGGATGCCAGAGATACAGCATCCCGGCCGCCGAGAACGCGACGGCCGAGACGACGCTGGAGAGCACCATGACGGTGTGCTTCCGAAACCTGTCGACGATCGTGCCGAACACCATCGAGAAGAACGCGACGAGAAGCATGTAAGCCCCGCCGATGACACCGGTCGCCAGCACGGACTGCGTCTCGATGTAGACCCAGAATGTGAGCGCGAACCAGAGGAAGCTCGTCGTCACATTGGCGATGAGCGTGTTCACGAGGACGTTCGCGAACGCCCTGGTCTCGACGGTTCCCTTCACGGGTTCGAGGGTAGTCACGGGGACCGACATCCGACAGGGCTCCTCACGGATTCCGCACGCCGACAACGAACTAGGCTGATCCAGTGAGCACTCTGCATGACACCGCTGTGCGCGGCTTCGCATCCGACAACTACTCCGGCATCCACCCCGAGGTTCTTGCGGCCATCGCCGCCGCCAACGACGGGCACCAGATCGCCTACGGCGAGGATCAGTACACCGAGAGGCTGCAGCAGGTCTTCGCACAGCACTTCGGTGAGCGCGTGCAGGCATTCCCGGTGTTCAACGGAACCGGTGCGAACGTCACCGCACTGCAGTCGATGCTGCCGCGCTGGGGCGCCGTGATCTCGGCATCCACCGCCCACATCAACGTCGACGAGGGCGGCGCCCCGGAGCGCATCGGCGGCTTCAAGCTGCTGACGGTGCCCACCGACGACGGCAAGCTCACCCCTGAGCTGGTCGATCGCGAGGCCTGGGGCTGGGGCGACGAGCACCGCGCGCAGCCGCTGGTGGTCTCGATCACGCAGTCCACCGAGCTCGGCACCCTCTACACGGTCGAGGAGATCACCGCCCTCGCAGACCACGCGCACGAGCGCGGCATGAAGCTGCACCTGGACGGTGCCCGCATCTCGAATGCCGCCGCCGCACTCGACGTGCCGCTGCGCGCCTTCACCACGGATGCCGGCGTGGACGTGCTCAGCTTCGGCGGCACGAAGAACGGCGCCATGCTCGGCGAGGCCATCGTCGTGCTGAACCCCGAGGCCTCGGACGGACTCATCTACAGCCGCAAGTACAACATGCAGCTGTCGTCGAAGATGCGCTTCGTCTCGGCCCAGCTGATCGCGCTCCTGGAGGGCGATCTGTGGCTGCGCAACGCACGCCACTCCAACGCCATGGCGCAGCGCCTGCGCGGAGAGGTCGAGGCGGGACTCGCCGACGGCAGCATCCGCGGTGTCGGGTTCGCCCAGCCCACCCAGTCCAACGGCGTCTTCGCGACGCTGCCCGACGGCATCGCCGACCGACTGCGCGAGAGCTTCCGCTTCTACGACTGGGATGCCGCGCGCAACGAGGTGCGCTGGATGTGCAGCTTCGACACCGAGGAGTCCGACGTCGACGCCTTCGTCGCCGAGCTCTCCCGCCTGACGACTGCCTGAACCCCGCGCTCGCACTCCGTCGAGCGCACAGGGCATACGCAGAAGGGGCGCGTGCGGTTGCACGCGCGCCTTCTGCGTACGACCTCAGTGAGCGAGAACCTTCTCGTCGTCGACCAGCAGGGCGTCGGCCTTCGAGCTGAAGAACCGTGTGGCCCACATCATGGCGGCGGCGAGGAAGGCGAACACGCCGAGCGAAACCACACCCCACGCACCGCTGTCGGTGGGAGCGGCCTCGTTGATGCCCGTGCGCATGATCGGCGCGACGAACCCACCGAGGTTGCCCAGCGAGTTGATGAGGCCGATGCCCGTGGCCGCGGCGGCGCCGGTGAGGAACGACGTCGGGAACGACCAGGTGATCGGCCCCACGGACAGGAACGCCGCGACGGCGACGGTGATCGCGAGGATTCCGAGCAGCCCCTGTGCGTTCGCTCCCGCCCAGGCCGAGGCGAGGATGGCGAGACCGGTGACGATGAAGAACAGAGCGCCCCAGACGCGGCGACGGCGGACCGTGGTGGCGTGCTTGCCGACGTAGTAGCAGGCGAAGAGACCCACAGCCCACGGGATGGCCGAGACCAGACCGACCTGCCAGCCGACCTTCTCACCGATCAGTGCGGAGACCTGCTGCGGCAGGTAGAAGGTGGTGCCGTAGACAGCGATCTGCAGGCAGAAGTAGATGATGGTGAAGTACCACACCTTCCAGTTCACCAGCGCTGCGGCGATGCCCCGGGGACCGTCCGCCTCCTTGACCGAGTCCTCGTGATCCATGACCTCCTTCATCGCGGCCTTCTCCTCGTCCGTGAGGAACTTGGCCTTCTGCGGTGAGTCGACTAGGAAGAAGAGCGCCGCGATGCCGGCGACGACCGCCAGTGCACCCTCGACGAAGAACATGACCTGCCATCCGGCCCACGGCGTGACCTTGTCACCGAAGCTGACCAGGCCGCCGGACAGCGGGGCGCCGAGCATCTGCGAGAACGGCTGCGCGAGGTAGAACAGCGCGAACATCTGCACGCGCCGCTTGTTCGGGAACCACTGCGCCAGGAACATGATGACGCCCGGGAAGAGCCCCGCCTCGGTGACACCGAGCAGGAAGCGCAGGATGATGAACATCGTCTCGCCGTTGACGAACGCGAACGCCGCCGCCACGATGCCCCACGTGACCGCGATGCGGGCCAGCCAGAACCGGGCTCCGAACTTGTCGAGCAGCAGGTTCGAGGGGATCTCGAACAGCGCGTACCCGATGAAGAAGATGCCGGCGCCGAGCGCGTAGGCGCCCGCGGTGATCCCGCGGTCGACCTCCATCGCGGCCTCGGCGAAGCCGACGTTGGTGCGGTCGAGGAAGGCGATGAAGTACAGGATGATCAGCATCGGCATGAGCCGGAAGGTGGCTTTGCGGATGCCGCTGGTGAGATTCGGATTCGCCAGCAGCCCCTTCGCGACTGTGGCGTTGGCGCGGGTGGCCGCGCCGAACTTCTGATGTGACATTGACTCTCCTTTGAGCAGATCGGCGCCCGGGATCGGGCAGTGATGGATCAGATGGTGCTGTGCGCGTCAGGACCCGAGCCCGGGGATGATCAGGGCGAGGCCGATGGCGACGCAGGTCACCCCGATGATCAGGAAGATGAGACGACTTTTGGACCAGGATCCGAGCATGGTGTTCTCCTCGTCGGTGCGGGATGTCAGTGCATGTAGAGTCCGCCGTCGACGTTCAGGGTCTGGCCCGTCACGAATCCGGCGTCCTCGCTGATCAGGTAGGCGACGGCGGCCGCGATGTCCTGCGGTGTGCCGATCCGCGTCAGCACGCCGTCGGCCGCCATCGCTGACTTGCGCTCCTCCGACAGGGTCCCGCCCATGATGTCGGTGTCGATGGGTCCGGGAGAGATGACGTTCGCGGTCACGCCGACCGGTCCCAGCTCTCGGGCGATCGAGCGCATCAGGCCGATCACGGCGGCTTTGGATGCGGAGTACGGCGTCTTGGAGTAGGTCCCGCCGCCGCGCTGGGCGGACACCGAGGAGATGCCGATGAGCCGGCCCACGCCGTTCTCGGCGAGCGTCCTCGCGACGCGCTGGGTGACCCAGTGCACGCCGTCGATGTTGATCGACTCGACGCGGTGCCACTCCTCGGGCGTGACCTCGAGGTACGGCACCGGAGAGGACACGCCTGCGAAGTTCACCAGCGCGACGATCTGCGGAAGCGCCGCTTCGAGCTCATCGACCGCGGCGACGGCTGCCGCCCGGTCGGCGACGTTCGCACCGACTCCGACGGCCTGCACTCCGTGAGCGTCGGCGACCTCCGCGGCGGTGCGCGCCGCGGCATCCGCGTCGATGTCGATGATGCCGACGTTCCAGCCGAGCTCGGCGAGGTGGAAGGCGGTGCCGCGACCGATGCCGCGCGGGCTGGCCGCACCGGTCAGGATGACCGTGCGCGGGGCGGGGAAGGGAGTTGCCATGCGGATGCCCTTCAGCCGGCTGCCGGGTGGATGGGGGCCGGACCGAGCTCGTCGATGAGCTTCTTCATCGCGACGTACGCCTTGTTGCGGTACGCGATGAGCTCGGGGGTGCGCTCGGCGGGGACGTCGAGGAAGCCGGCGCCGGTCTTGGTGCCGAGCTTTCCCGCCTCGACGAGGTCGGAGAGGGCCTTCGGCGTCGCGAAGCGCTCGGGGAACTCGGTCTGCAGCGACGCGTAGCAGAACGCGTACACGTCGAGCCCTGCCATGTCGGCGATCGCGAACGGCCCGAAGAAGGGCAGTCGGAAGCCGAACGTGGTGCGCACGATCGTGTCGATGTCCTCTGCGGTCGCGACGCCGGCCTCGACCAGCTGCGTGGCCTCGTGGAACAGCGCGTACTGCAGGCGGTTGAGCACGAAGCCGGTGGCGTCCTTGACGCGCGCTGTCTCCTTGCCCGTGGCGGCGACGATCTGCTCGACGACAGGAAGGGTCGCCTCGTCGGTGCCGGCGTGCGGGATCAGCTCGACACCGGGGATGAACGGCGCCGGGTTCGAGAAGTGCACACCCAGGAAGCGGCCGGGGTTGGTGACCGCTTCGGCGAGCTTCTCGATGAGGATGGTGGAGGTGTTGCTGCCGATGACGGCGTCGGGGGCTGCGGCCTCGGAGATGCGGCGCAGCGTGGCGTGCTTGATCTCGATCTTCTCGGGCACCGCCTCTTCGATGAACGAGGCGCCGGCGACGGCATCCTCGATGGTCGCGGCGGTGAGGCGCTCGGCGATGGTCGCGGAGGCCCCCTCGGGGAAGAGTCCGTCGGCGGTGAACTGCTCCGCCTCGGCGATCAGGCGCTCGCGATTGCTGCGGGCGATCTCGATGTCGACATCGGCGATGCGCACGTCCGCACCCGAGAGCGCGAGCGACTGCGCGATGCCGCCGCCCATGTAGCCACTGCCCACGACGGCGTAGACGGGACGATCCTGCTGAGTCATTTCTCGGTCTCCTTCGTAGGTGCGCTCAGGCGCTGACGGTCTGGGCGGCGGTTGCGTTCGGGGTGCGGTTGCCGCCCGATGCGGACACGCCGTCTTCGGGAAGCAGCGTGCGCAGGTAGTCGCGGTTGGTCGCGCAGACGCCCAGGCTGTCTCCGCCGTACTGCTCCATGAGGAACGGTCCGCGGAAGCCGACGCGCACGGCGTCGGCGACCATGGCGCGGTAGTCGATGAGCCCGAGCTGCATGCTGGTCGGCACGGAGGTCGCCCAGCTGCCGTCGCCGGCCTCGTCGCGGGTGTAGTTCTTCACGTGCCAGTAGTTGGCGTAGGGCAGCGTCTTCGCGTGCATCTCGCGCCAGTCCTCGATGGGACGGTGCAGTCGGATGAGGTTGGCGATGTCGGGGTTGAGGCCGACGTTGTCCAGCCCGATCTCCTCGATCAGCCGAACGGCGCTGTCGGCGGTGCCGAGATAGGTGTCCTCGTACATCTCCAGCGCCATCGGCAGGCCGACGGATGCCGCGTGCTCTCCCAGTTCGCGCAGCCGGCGGACGGCGAGTGCGCGGGTCTCCGCGTCGTCGGGGTCGACCGGGCCCTGCACCGTCCAGAACCACAGCGCCTTGCGCTGGGCCTCGGTGAAGGGCTGGTGCAGCCCGGTGGAGAAGACCTGCATGCCCAGCTCGGCCGCAGCGTCGATCGCCTGGTGCGCGTAGGCCAGGTTCTGCTCGCCCTTGCCCGGTTCGATGACGCTCTGGCGCTGGACGTGCACCGAGAGAAGGCGCACGCCGTGGCTGTCGGCGATCGACTTCAGCTCGTCGCGACGCGCGGGGGTCAGGTCGGAAGGACGGATGTGGCTGTCGGCGATCTCGATCGCATCGAACCCGAGGCGCTCGACCTGTCCGAACACCTCGTCCCACCGCTCGGACGGTGCGTCGTGCAGGCGGGTTCCGTCTGCGGCGACCGCGGCGAAGCCATGCATGCAGGTGGCGATCGGCCAGTTGTCGGCGGTGAGTTCGGGCGTTGCGGTCATTGCGGCTCCATTGACGATGTGTTCGACGGAATCTCGAGTCTTCCTAGATCCTATAGGAAATAGAGAAAGAGGCAAGAGGCAGCTTTCGACAGGGATGCCATCACGACTCCCCTGCGCATCGCAGGCCGGCCGTCACAGCCGCCAGGACTGCGGTCAGTCCTTCTCCAGGTCCAGCGATCTCGCCCGGACTCCCTCGATGTGCAGGCGCATCATCCGGGCGGGCTGCTCCGGGTCGCCCGCGAGGAACGCCTGGCGGATCGCCTCGTGCTCGGCGATGGCCTCGCGCACATCCGTGACCCCGTGCACCATGCTCTGCCGCATCCGGTGCAGCTGAGCTCCGAGGGACTCCGACATCTGTCGCAGATAGCGATTGCCGCAGTGCCGGAAGACCACCTCATGGAACGCCGCATCCGCGGCGAAGTACGCGGTGGTCAGCTCGACGTCGTTGCTGCCCGCATGGATCGCCTCGATGACGCGCTCACCACTGCGGCGATGCTCGTCCTCGGCCTCTCGCAGCTCGTCGAGCATGTCGGGATCAGCGGGGGTGGCCAGCCTGGCGGCTTCGATCTCGAGCATGATGCGCGCGTCGAACAGCTCGCGCAGCTGTGTCGCCCCCAGCGGCGGCGCGACCCGGTAGCCCTTGAGCGCCTCTCGGGTGACCAGGCCGGTGCGCTCCAGATGCACCATCGCCTCGCGCACCGGGGTCGGCGACACGTCCAGTTGGCGGGCGAGCGTGTCGATCGAGAGCCGCGCCCCCGGCGCGACCTCACCGCTCAGCAGCAGCTGCAGGATCCGCTCGTAGACGCGGTCGCGCAGGCCCCGACGCTCGATCGTCGAGTCCCATCCGGGTGCCGTGCGGCCCTCACCAGCCATCTGCTCTCCGTCGTCGTCTCTCGTCGCCCGTCACACTGCGGCGGCCTCATCCAGGATCGACCGCACCGCCTCCGGGTCGTGGGCGAAGCGGCCCAGGAAGATCCCGTCGACGCTGTCTGCGATGTCGGCGATGGTTCCCGGTCCTGCACTACCACCGTAGATCACGCGGGCGCTCAGGCCCCGGAGATCCGCGTGTGCGCGCAGCCGGTCGCAGACGCCGCGGATGTGCTCCGCCGGCGCCGGAGCGGGCGCGCCGATGGCCCACAGCGGCTCGTAGGCGATGACGAGTTCGCCGACGTCGGCGACGAGAGCGAGCGCGGAGTCCACCTGCGCGGAGCAGGCGAGGGCCGCGGCCTCGTCCCCGACCTGCTCCGCCTCGCCGACGCAGAGGATCGGAACGAGTCCGGCGCGCATCGCCGCCGCGGTCTTCGCGGCGACGACCTCATCGGTGTCGCCGTACAACCGGCGCCGCTCCGCGTGCCCGACCTCGACGTATCGGCATCCGAGCTCCGCCAGGACCGCGGCCGACACCTCGCCGGTGAACGCGCCCGAGTCGTGCTCGGAGACGTCCTGCGCGCCGACGGTGAGCCCGCCCGCCGCCTCGAGGCAGCCGGGGATCGACGGATACTGCGGGATGACGAACATCTCCACCCGGTCGCGTGCCGGATGCTGCGCGAGCAGTGCCGCGACCGCGGTGGTCCACGCCACGGTCTGCGCGTGCGAGAAGTACATCTTCAGGCTCGCGCCGATCAGCATCCGCTTCGCCATGGTCGCGACGTCAGACGCCCTCGTAGGCGCAGATCTCGCGGACCTTCTCGGCGGATGCGCTCTGCGGGTCGAACGTGTAGGTGAGCCACTCGGCGGCCAAGCGCCTGGCGAGCTCGATGCCGACCACCCGCTGCCCCATGCACAGCACCTGGGCATCGTTGGAGAGCACCGAGCGCTCCACACTGTAGGAGTCGTGAGCGGTGACGGCGCGGATGCCGGCGACCTTGTTCGCCGCGATGGCGACGCCCAGTCCGGTGCCGCAGATGAGGATGGCACGGTCGGCGTCGCCTGCGGCCACCTTCTCGGCCGCGGTCGTCGCGACGGTCGGGTAGTTGGTGTGGCCGTCCGCGTCGACACCGACGTCGACCACCTCGGAGACCAGCGGATTGTTCAGCAGGTCGGCCTTGATGCGCTCCTTGTAGTCGAATCCGGCGTCGTCCGAGCCGATCACGAGTCGAAGTCCCATATCAGTCATCCCCTTTCAGGATGTCGAGAACAGTGTGGGTGATGAGCGCGAAGGACACCGCGCCCGGATCCGGGGTGCCGAGGCTCTTGTCGCCGTGCGAGCGGGCACGGCCGAGCTTGGCGGTGAGGGATGCGGTGGCCTCGGCCGCCTCGGTGGCGACGGCGGCGGCATCCGTCCACGCAGGCACCAGGCCGGCGCCGCCGCGCACCTGTTCGTCGAGATGATCGGCGAACGGCACGATCGCGTCGATCATCGTCTTGTCACCCGGCTTGGCCTTGCCGAAGGACATCACGGCGTCCTTCATGCGCAGCACCCCGACGCGCACCTGCTCCGCGTCGATCGCCGCCGAGTCGCCGAAGGATACGGCCAGCGCAGCCAGCATCTCGCCCCAGATGGCACCCGAGGTGCCGCCGCCGTCGTCGGCCCAGGCGTCAGCCGCCCACTGCAGCACGCCGCCGGCGCCGCCACCGATCTCGAACGCCTCGTGCGCAGCCTTCGCCGCCGCGCGGCTGCCGCGCTGCATCCCGATACCGTGGTCGCCATCGCCGGCGATGCGGTCGATGCGGCCCAGCTCGTCGGCTTCGGCATCCAGCACCCCCGCTACCGCCTGGAAGGCTCGGACGAGAACGACTGCCGCCTCGCGCGACTCGGACGTGGCCTCGCCGAGGGTCCGCTGCTCCTGCGCGACATCGACGTGCTCCACCTCGACGCGCCCCTCGACCGCTCCCCTGCGGAAGGCGGGGGTGTCGCAAGGTGCGAGCCAGAGCTCTTCGAGCTCGTCATCGAGCCAGAGCAGTGTCAGCGAGGCGCCGGCCATGTCGAAGCTCGTGCAGAACTCGCCGACCTCCGGCGACACGACGGTGAGACCCGCTTCTTCAAGCAGCCGGTGCACGGAGGCGTACACGACGTACAGCTCCTCGTACTTGACGTTGCCGAGCCCGTTGAGGATGGGCACGACGCGTGCACCCTCGCGGGAGACGCCGTCGGGGAGCTCTTCCAGGAGCGAGGAGACGAAGAGCTCGGCCAGGCCGTGGGCGGACGGGACGTCGACCTCGTCGATGCCGGGCTCTCCGTGGATGCCGAGTCCGACCGCCATCCGCCCCTCCGGCACGGTGAACAACGGCTCGGTGGCGCCGGGCAGAGTGCAGCCGGCGAAGGCCACACCCAGGGTGCGGGTCCGCTCGTTGGCGTGGATGGCCACGCGCTCCACATCGTCCAGGTCGGCGCCGGACTCGGCGGCCGCGCCCGCGACCTTGAAGACGACGAGATCGCCCGCGATGCCGCGGCGCTTCTCGATCTCGTGCACAGGTGCGCTGGAGATGTCGTCGGTGATCGTGACCGTGCGGCAGTCGATGCCCGCGGCCCGCATGCGCTCCTGAGCCTGCGTGAAGTGCAGCACGTCACCGGCGTAGTTGCCGTAACTGAGCAGCACTCCCCGGCCCTCGTCCGCCGCAGTCGCGACAGAGTGGACCTGGTGCGCGGAGGGCGAGGCGAAGAGGTTCCCCATCGCCGCACCGTGAGCGAGGCCGGGCCCGACCAGGCCGGCGAACGCCGGGTAGTGACCGCTGCCCCCGCCGATCACTACGGCGACCGTCGGCTCCGGCCCCCTGGTCGATCGCACCACGCCGCCCAGGACCGGACGCACCCATCGCGCCGAGGCGAGGGCGAGCCCCTCTGCCGCCTCCTTGGCGAAGTCGCCTGGATCGTTGAACAAGCGCGTCATTGCGGTCTCCTCCGTGCGCTCCGGGCGCTTCGTGGTGCAGCTGGTCTGGCTATCCTATAGGAAATTGGATCAGCGGTGTGGTGGAGTTTCCGAGACCCCGCCTTCTCGCCGAGACCCCGTGCTGCGGTCGTCTGCAGCACGGGGTCTCGGCGGTATCACGGGGTGTCGGCGTCAGGCGGCCGGCGCCCCCAGGAACGCGCGGTACGCGTCGACCGTGAAGGGACGGCCGAGGAACGCCTCGACCAGATCGGCGGCATCCCGGCTTCCGCCGGGCTCGAGGATCTCCCTGCGGTACCGGGTGGCGGATGCCGGATCCATCAGGCCCGTGAAGCCGGTGAGCAGGTCGCGGGCGATGACGAGGCTCCACTGGTACGTGTAGTAGCACGAGCCGTACTCGGTGAGGTGGCCGAAGGCCGCGTAGGAGTGCGTGCCTGCCAGGTGCTCCACCGGGGTGGACACGGCGTACCAGTGGTCGGTCGCGGCGGCGAGGTCCGCCGGCCGGTCCTTGTGCAGCTGGTACGAGACGCGGGCGTGGCCGAGCTGGGTGCGCACGAGCAGCGCCCGCCCGAAGGCGTCGGCTTCGCGCATGCGGGCGACGAGGTCGGCCGGGATGGGCGCGCCGGAGTCGTCGGTGGCGAAGGATGCCAGCACGTCGGCATCCCACACCCACTCCTCCAGCATCTGGCTGGGCGCCTCGACGAAGTCCCATTCCGTGGCGACACCCGAGAAGGCCACCCAGTCTTGCTCGCCGCCGAGGATGTCGTGCACCAGGTGCCCGAACTCGTGGAAGAAGGTCTGCACCTGACGGTGCTCCATCAGGCCGCGGGAGAAGTTGCATACCAGCGCCGCCTCGGGCAGCACCCGTCCGCGCACGCCCGGAGCGAGCGGGAAGCAGGCCGCATGGTTGAACTTGCCCTCGCGCGGATGCAGATCGAGGTGGATGCGGCCCAGCCGCTCCCCCGCGCGCACGACGTCGTAAGAGCGCACGTCCTCATGCCAGGCGGTGTCGGCGGTCGGCACGTACTCGATGTCGAACAGCCGCCCCGTGGTGTCGAGCAGGCCGGCGAGCACCTTCTCGAAGTCGAGGTGTCGGCGCACCTCCTGCGAGGAGGCCGCGAAGCGCTCCTCGTGCAGTCGGGTGAGCAGGTACGCCTGGTCGGCGGAGGTGACGGACGCGGCATCCGGGACGTCCTGACGGAACCGCTCGAGCAGCAGGGCGTACTCGGCATCGGAAGCCGCCAGCGAAGCCTCGTCGACCTCGTCGAGGAACGCGGCGACGCGTGCCGCGGAGCCCGCCATCCGGTTCTCGGTCTCGTAGTCGGACCAGGTGGCGTAGCCGAGCAGGTCGGCGCGCTGCTGGCGCACATCGAGCAGTTCGGCGAGCACCTCGTCGTTCGCGGGCCAGGCGAGGTCGGCGCGGGCGGTGCGCAGCGCGATGCGGGTGTCGCGGTCGTGGGCGTAGTTCATCACGGCGGTCACGTCGATGGCATCCGTGCTCAGTGCGACCAGCCCGTCGTCTCCGACCGGATGCTGCGCGATGAAGTCCTCGGGCAGGCCCGCCAGCGCCTCGGGCTTCACCCGGATCTCGCGCCTGCCCTCGCGGATGTTCCGCGCGAACGCGAGGCTGAGATCGGCATCGCGCGCGGCGAGCTCCTGTGCCTTCGCGCGGGTCGCCTCGTCGCGGTCGGCACCGCCCCGACGGAAGTCGCGCAGCAGGTGATCGCGCACCCGTGCGGCATCCGCGTCGAGGCCTGCGGGGTCGGTGCCGGCGAATACGGCGGCGAGCGCGGCATCCGCCATCAGCGCGGCCTCGACCGCCTGCGCAGCGGCGACGCTCTTCTCCGCGGCAGCGCGCACCTCGGCATCCGGGTGCACCTCGCACAGCACATCGGACTCGCTGCGCGCCTGACGCAGGGCGATCTGCAGATCGTTCCAGAGCGCGAGAGTCTCGAGCGTCGTGCGCGCGGGGCCGTCCTTGAGGCGGTCGGCGAGGGCGTCCACGCGAGCGAGCCGCTCCGAGACGCGGGTGGTGACGAAGGCGAGCCAGTCGCCGGAGACTGCGGGGAAGACGATGTTGTCGATCACCCGACGAGCCTACGCGGACTCGCGACCACCCAAACTGTATTCAATGGAATATAAGTGCACCGCCCGCGGTTGCACATGATGATCGGGCCGGCGGCTGCCGGGACGACCCGACCGAAGAAAGAGGAGATCATGACTCGTTTCGATGGACGTGTGGCGCTGGTCACGGGCGGCGCGAGCGGAATCGGCAAGGCGACGGCACAGCGCATCGCCTCCGAGGGCGGAGCGGTCGTGATCGCCGACGTGCAGGACGACCTCGGCGCACAGGTCGCCACCGAGATCGAGAAGAACGGCGGCAAGGCCCTCTTCGTCCACCTCGACGTCACCAGCGAGGACGGCTGGAACGACGCCGTCGCCAAGGTCGTCGACGCTTACGGTGCGCTGGACATCCTCGTCAACAACGCCGGCATCGGCGATACCGAGGCGATCGAGGTCACTTCGCTGGACACCTGGAACATGGTCGTCGCCGTCACGCAGACCAGCGTCTTCCTCGGCATGAAGGCCGCCGCCGACGCACTCAAGAAGAGCGGCAAGGGCTCGGTCGTCAACATCAGCTCGATGTACGGCATCGTCGGCTCGGGCGTGAGCCCCGCCTACCACGCCGCCAAGGGCGCGGTGCGGCTGCTCACCAAGACCACCGCGCTGGGCTGGGCCAAGGAGGGTGTGCGCGTGAACTCGGTGCACCCCGGATTCATCGACACGCCGATCCTCGGCGACACCGACCGCGACATGCTGATCGCCGGCACTCCGATGGGCCGCCTGGGACGCCCCGAGGAGATCGCCGCGCTGATCACCTTCCTCGCCAGCGACGACGCGACCTTCGTCACCGGTTCGGAGTTCGTGGCCGATGGCGGAGTGACCGCCGGCTGATGCTGGAGCTGCCTCAGCGCAGCAGGCCGAGGTGGGCGAGTGCCATGCGGATCAGGGTGCCTCGCCCGCCTTCCAGCTCGGCGGAGAGGGCATCGGATCCCGCATCCTCCGGCGAGAACCAGGTGACCTCGAGAGCATCCTGACGCGGCTCAAAGGTACCCGTGACGGGCACGACGAACACCAGCGACACCGCATGCTGCCGGTCGTCGTCGAAAGCGCTGACTCCCGGGATCGGGAAGTACTCCGCCACGGTGAACGGGGTGGGAGACACGGGCAGCAGCGGGAAGGCCATCGGCCCGAGATCGTTCTCGATATGACGGAACAGCGCATCGCGCACGGTCTCGCCGTAGCGCACCCGCCCCGACACGATGGTGCGGGTCATCTCGCCCAACGGCGTCGAGCGCAGCAGCACGCCGATGGATGTGACCTGGCCCGCGCCGTCGGTGACGACGGGAATCGCCTCGACGTACAGCATCGGCAGTCGACGACGGGCCTCTTCGAGCTCGATGTCGCTCAGCCAGCCGGGATTGTCGTCCGCGGCGGGCACGCCGTCGAATCCGAAGTCGTCGTCGGGGTCAGGATCAGGGGTGCGCACCGCCATGTGTCAGTTCTACCAGCCGATGCTGGATCCCACCCGTTCGAACGTCGGTGAGAGCAGGCAAGATGGGTGCATGGATGCTGTGCTGACGCTCGAGGACAGCCTGACGCTCTGGTCTCCTCAGGACCGCGACGGGATGCCGCTGCTCGTGCTCCTGCACGGTTACGGAGCGGACGAGAACGACCTGTTCGGGCTGGTCCCGTACCTGCCGGACGGCATCGCCGTGGCCTCCGTCGCCGCCCCGCTGGCTCCGCCGTGGCCGATGCCCGGGCGCTCCTGGTACGCGATCGACTCGCTGAACACGCGGGATGCGGCGGGCATCACCACCGCCGCCGAGGCCCTGCTGCGGTGGCTTACCACCGCCTCTGCCCGGGCCTCGTCCGTCGCCCTGCTGGGTTTCTCGCAGGGCGCCGCCGTCTCACTGCAGGCCCTGCGCCTCGCGCCCGAGCAGATCGACGCCGTGGTCGCGCTGAGCGGCTACGCGGCCCCCGGCGACCTGCCGAACGATGCCGCCCTGCAGGAGCAGAAGCCGCCGGTGTTCTGGGGGCGCGGCAGCCGCGACGACGTCATCCCTCCGAATCTCGTCGACCACACCGCGCAGTGGCTTCCCGCGCACTCCGAGCTGTCCGGCCGCGTCTACCCAGGACTCACGCACTCCATCTCCGAGCAGGAGCTCGCCGACGTGCGCATCTTCCTCTCGCAGTGGAAGGACTCCATCGGCTGAGCGGCACGGCCCAACCGCGGCCGCCCCGATCTGCGGACCGTTTCCCGATCCGCGGGCCTCATCGCCGAATTCGTCGGCGGATCGGAAAGGCCTCCGCAGATCGTGCAGTCCGGCAGTGCGACACGCCCGGGTTGCGCGCGCCGACCGGCACCGGCTAAAGTCTCAGAGTCCTGTCCGCCGTGTCTGGAAGTCCTTTGATCTGAATCGTCTCCTCTCCGCGTTCTCATCCACGCGCTGATCCGACGATCCTTCCGCTCCGGCATCTGTCTTTCCACGTCTTCCACGACGTGCCCTTCGGCAGGCTCAGGGACCCCCGTCGGCATCCGCGCACCCGCATACCCCGGGAGTCGCCCATGTCAACACCTTCTCTTTCCGCCGCCGTCACCCTCGACCGGCTCACCTTCACCTGGCCAGACGGCTCGATCGCGCTCGACGCGCTCTCCGGTTCGTTCGGCTCGGGTCGCACGGGACTCGTCGGCCGCAACGGCGCCGGCAAGTCCACCCTGCTGCGCCTGATCGCCGGCGAGCTCACGCCGACGTCGGGTGCCATCACGGCATCCGCTGATATCGCCTACCTGCCGCAGCGCCTCACCCTCGACACCGACCGGCGCGTGGCCGACTTGCTGGGCATCGCCGGACCGCTGGACGCGGTGCGCGCCATCACGGCAGGCGACGTCGACCCGGCGCATTTCGATGCCGTCGGAGACGACTGGGACATCGAGGCGAGGGCTGAGGCGTCGCTCGCCGAGGCAGGACTGGATCCGTCGTTCCTGGACCGCACGGTCGGCGAGCTGTCCGGCGGCGAGGCCGTGCTGGTCGCGATAGCCGGCATCCGCCTGAGGCGCGCGCCCATCACGCTGCTCGACGAGCCGACGAACAACCTCGATCGCCATGCGCGAGCCCGACTGTCCGAGATGGTGCGCGCCTGGAAGGGCGCACTGATCGTGGTCAGCCACGACATCGCACTCCTCGACCTGATGGACGACACCGCCGAGCTCTACGGCAGCACGCTGAGCGTGTTCGGCGGGTCGTACTCGCAGTGGCGGGAGTGGCTGGACGGCGAACAGGATGCCGCCAGGCAGGCCGAACGCGATGCCGCCCAGACACTGAAGAAGGAGAAGCGTCAGCGCATCGAGGCCGAGACGAAGCTCGCCCGCCGGGCCCAGATGGGTCGCAAGGCGTTCGAGGAGAAGCGGGTCCCGAAGATCATCGCGAACGGGCGCAAGATGGCCGCGCAGGTCTCTGCCGGCAGGCTGCGCACGGAGGTCGCAGGCAAGGAGGATGCCGCACGGCAGGCGCTGGATGCCGCGGGGCACCGCGTGCGGGACGACGACTCGATGAAGATCGAGCTGCCGGATCCCGGGGTGTCGTCCTCGCGTCGGATCCTGACGATCGGCGACGAGGCGCGTTCCTGGGTCGTCCAGGGCCCGGAGCGAGTCGCGCTGATCGGACGCAACGGGGTCGGCAAGACGACCCTGCTGCGCCGCCTGGTCGAGGCGGGAGGGCATGCGGATGCGGATGCGGATGCGGGCGCTTCGTGCGGAGGAATGCACCTGCCGCGGACAGAATCCTCGGATTCCTCCGTGGCAACCGCACAAGTCCGCGTCAAGGCGCACACCGACCGGATCGGATACCTGTCCCAGCGCGTGGACGGGCTCGACGAGTCGGCATCCGTCGTCGCCAACATCGCCGCGGCCGCACCGCACGTGCCCGACAAGGAGCTGCGCAACCGGCTGGCCCGGTTCCTGATCCGCGGCGCGACGATGGAGCGGCCGGTCAGTGCCCTCTCCGGCGGGGAGCGGTTCCGCGTAGCGCTGGCCAAGCTGCTGCTCGCGGATCCCGCACCGCACGTCGTGGTGCTGGACGAGCCGACCAATAACCTCGATCTCGACACGGTCGAACAGCTCGTCGAGGCGCTGCGCGCCTACCGCGGAGCCGTGCTGGTGGTCAGCCATGACGACGTCTTCCTGCAGCGCCTCGACCTCGATCTCACCCTGGAGCTGGACGGGGAGGGTGTGCTTCAGCAGATCGACGATCGGCCGGCGCCCCGTGGATAGGGTGGGTGATCATGGCTTCGACCACGAGCGGCGCTGACCTCACCTCTGCGATCGCCACCGTCCCGCGTGCGGTGGCGATCGCCCAGGGGTGGGCGGCTCTCGGTGCAGGGGTGGAGGTCCTCAGCAACGGCTCGGGGCGGCCCCTCGCACGCACGATCAAGCTGATCCTCGACCCGCTGGTGATCCGTCCGGTGCAGAACCCGCATCTGGCCGGTCTGTCGCTGACTCCGGATGCCGCATCCGAACTCGTCGGGCGCATCGCGGACGAGGGCGGTGCGCTCACTGCCACCGCTCAGTGGTTCGTCGCCCTGAAGTCAGCCCGTCGCGCGCTGCGCATCAGCGACGGCAACCCGCAGGAGAAGTACTTCCAGCGCTGCTTCGAGCTCGCTCGCCTGCACGGCGTGCCGACCCCCGCGACAGCCGAGCGGACCGCCGCCGACACGGTGCAGGAGATCGCGCAGTCCAGCGGCGAGAACGTCATGACACGCATCCGCGAACTCGTGCAGGATGCGGACGAAGCCGATCGGCTGCACAGCGAGATCCTCGCCGCCTGGCGCTCGCGGGGGCTCCCGCAGAACACGACTTCGGATGCTGCCGCACTCGTCTTCGACGCCTTGAACGCCTGCGGCACGGAAGCGACTCCTGATCTCGAGGCTCTCGTCGCGACGTGTGCGGGCAGCGCCGCGGCATCCGCTCTGGAATCCCCCGATGCCGCGCGCGTGCTCGGTCTGACCACGCTCGTACGCCCGGGGATGCCGGAGCTGGGAACCACCGCATCCAAGCGCAGCCTGCCCCTCCCCTTCGACCGCTCGGTCTATGAACGGCTGTTCGCCGCCCTCTCCGGCAGCACGGCTGCGACCGATCTCGATGCCGCAGAGGTGCTGGCAGACGAGATCGCCCGCACCGCACAGGGATGGGAGCTCGCCGACGAGCGGAGTCGTGCGGTCATGATGCTGGGTGCCGAGGCTGCTCACGCGCTGGAGCCGGTCGCGCTGCTGCGGCCGACGAACGCGCATCGGCTGCTGCGCGGGCGGTGGGACCGCGAGGCGTACGTGCGGCGAGTGCGGCGCCTTCCCGCCGACCTCAGCGGTGTTCCCGAGGCGATCCGTGCGGACGTGCACACCGTGCGTCAGGGATATCTGCGCCGGTTGTGGGTGCGGATGCACGGGCGAGAGCTGCGCGACCTGCCGACACCGGCGAGCGAGCTGTGGGACACGCTCGACGGCATCCTCCGCTCGGTCGTGATGGACCAGCGACATCGATTGAAGCTCGCGCTCGCGCGCGACACGGAGGGCGCGGCATGAGCATCCGGATCCGCATCCATGACGGCACGGCGAGCCTCTCGCACTCCCGGTCGGACGCTGAATCCACCGTCATCCGCACCGCGATGATCGAGGCGCGCGGAGCGCTGCTCCACTGGGACGCCGCCTCTGACGCACGTTTCCCCGATGCGGAGATCCACAGTCCGGTGGAGGCGGCGGGCTGGCTCGCCGACATCTACGGCCACGACATCGCCGCGGCCATCGATGTCGGCGATGACATCGCGCTGCCGCTGCCGGACCATGCCGGGCTCGTCGATGCCACCCACCATCTGGCCGTGCTGACCTGGGCCCGCGACTGGTGGCCGGCCGGCATCCGCACCCCGGCGCTGAGCGTTCCGGTGCTCGCCGCCGAGATCGCTGTCGCCGTGCACGCGGTGGAGCATCTGCTCGACGACGAGGATGCTGTCGAACGCGCACTTCGAGACGCGGCGGACGCGGCCACGGCTCTCGCCGCGGTGCCCCAGGCTCTTCGCGCCGAGGCCGCCGCACTGCTCCACGCTCTGGCTGAGCTGGCTGAGGATCACGCCGTCGAGTTGCGCCCCGCGGCATCCGCCGCCTCCCAGGACTGGGCGCTCGCCGCCGGCGCTCGCATACCGGTCGGTGCAGGCATCGAGATCGGGCACGGGACCGCACCTGTCCGCTGGTCCGACGTGCCTGCGCAGACCGTGGCCGCCGACAGTGACGCGCAGTGGTCGCTGCGACATGTGGACGGCGTGCCACATCTGCAGGTCACCGTCGTCGCGGTCCCCGGCGTCGGCGTGCCCGGCGCCCCAGCCCGGCTCCGGGCACGTTTCGGGCCGGAGTCCCTCCGGATCGATCTCCCGCTGCGCGGCGACGGTGACGCGTTCACGGGCAGCATCCCGGTCGTGGCATCCGTCGCTCTCCTCCCGCTCGACCAGCGCATCCTCTGGGTGCGCGACCCGGTGCTCGCCCCGACCCCTGGGCCTGCCGAGATCGAGGCAGATCGCGACGCGGTGCGCGCCCACGCGGTACGCCGCCTCGCCGACCCCGCGGCGAGCATCGCGGAGCGGATGGCCGGCGAATGACGGACGGCGACGACGCGCGTCACATCCGCGGACGGGTGCCGACCAGCGAGGCGTGGATTCCGGTGCGCGATCTCAACAACGACGGGGCGCAGGCTCTGGGCCAGGGCAGGGTCGACGAGGGCGTGCGGATGCTCCGCGAGGCGATCTCGCTCACCGAGGGCAGCACGCAGATCGAGGCCAGGGATCTGCGCGCCCGGGCGCTGCTCAATCTGTCCGGCGCCCACGACTACCGTGCGGAACTCACGGAGGCGCTGCGACTCGTCGACGAATCACTCGCCATCAACGCGGGGATCATCGACGAGGCGGGTGATGCGCGCGGTACCCGCACGGTCGTTGCGAACGCCATGGTCTCGCGCACTCAGATCCTCGTGCAGAGCGATCGATTCGAGGAGGCGGGCGCGCAGATCGACGAGGCCCTGGCACTCCTCGACGCCCATGACGACATCGGTCAGGCCGAGCTGATGCGCTTTCAGGCGCACAATGTCCGCGCCTCGCTGCTGCTCCTCACCGGTCGAATGCAGGATGCCGAGGCGGAAGCCCGGCGCGCCCTCGATCTGGCCGCCCGCGTCGACCCGACTCTCGCGGCGCACCCCTATCTCACCCTCGGCGCGATCGCGCAGCACACCGGAGACATGGCTGCGGCGCAGGAGTTCATCGCGTTGGCCGGCACCGTCCAGGATCCGGCCGGCAGCATCGTCACCCGACAGATCACCATGGAGAACAGGGCGCGCAGCGCCATGCGGCAGGGCGACCATGCGCAGGCCGACGATCTGTTCCGGCAGGCCGTCGCGCTCGCCCGCGAAGGCGATCTCGTCACGCGTGAGATCGCGAGTCGCATGGGGGTCGCCGCGAACTACCTGCAGACAGGGAACCCCGTGCTGGCGGCGAAGGTGCTGCGGATGCTCATCGCCGACCTCGGTACCGACGGCGCCGTCCACGATCGTCGCGAGGCGTACGGCTTCCTCGGCGATGCCGAGTCGAAGCGCGGCAAGTTCGTGCTGGCTGATGAGGCCTACCTCGCCGCCCGCGAACTGTCGCGTTCGGCGCACGAGCGTTGCCGGGTGGACCTGCGGCGTGCGGAGATGCAGGCGGAATGGGCGAGTTTCACCCCACTGCCTGGCAAGCGGACGCAACGGCTGCAGCGCGGGCTGGACCTGGCGATCCCCGTGCTGCTGGCGACCGAGGCGCTGCGCGCCGACTTCGCACCGGGGCCGATCCGGGAACGCTGGAGTCTGCAGGTGTCGGCTCCTGCCCGCGAACTGGCGTTCCGTCTGGCAGTCACCCTCGGCGACGGAGAGGTGCTGTTCGCCCTGATCGAGAACGCCGCAGCGTCCGCGACCCTGCATACCGAGGCGCTCGAGGCGCAGGCGGCTGAGACGACTGAGGCGGCTGAGACGACTCCGGATGCTGCGCCGTTCGCACCGGTCGCCGAGATGCTCCCCGCATCCGCACCCGAGTCCGGCGCGCTGCTGCCGGCCGCGGCATCCGGATTCATCACCGAGGCGACAGCCCTGCCCTACCGGTTCGCCGCGCCGCCGCGGGTGATGCCGATTCCCGGCACAGCGCCGGCGCTGGAGAAGTGGATCGGCATCGCGGAGGCGGAATACGGCGTCACCGTGCGATCCGAGACGGTGGTGGCCGCATGGTGAAGTGGCGATCGCCGAAGAACTGGCGCGAGATGAAGCATCTCGGTCCGCTCGCGCCGGCACCGCGGTTCGACCCCGACATCGTTCTCGCCGATCTTCCGGACGGCGCCCAGCCGGTCGCGCGCCTGCGGTACGTCGACGGCGATGATCTCTTCGTCAACTGGATCTGGGACCATCAGCTCGATTCTCCGCGGATGACCGTGATCGAGCGGTCGCTGGTCGCTCCGGCTCTCGATGCCCTCGCACAGGCTCTGCCCACACCCCTTGCCGGCGAGAGCGGAGAGCAGGCGCTCCGTCGGGCGCTGAGTGATGGGGCGATGCTCGACCTGGAGCGCGAGCAGCACCTGGCGGAGATACTCACGTCCGCCCTCGTCCCGCAGTGGCTGGCGCTGGAGCTGAACGCCCTCGAGGTCGCCGGGCGTCGCCCGCACCTGCGCATCCAGCTCTCGCCCTCCACCGCCCAGCTGCCGTGGGAGCTGATGAGCACCTCCGGCGGCGAGCGCGGCATCGACATGGTCGACGCCTCCGTTCTGCTGCCCGCGTCCCTGCGCAATGACCCGGCGCGAGTGGTTTCGCCGTGGCATCCGGAGTCGACGGTCGCGGCCGTGCTGGATCCGGTGGTTCCCGGATTTCCGGCGGCGAGCGCGCTGGGCAGCGTGCTCGGCCCGGTGGCCGCAGAGTCGCCGCTGGCGGAGATGGTCGCGGACCTTGGAAATCGCGTGCGCCCGCTCGCGGGCTCCGCAGAGGCGGCGTTCCGGCGTCGCGACATCGGGCGTTCGGCCCTGGCCGACGCGGTGACGGATGCCGGTCGGCTGCTGTACGTGGGACACGTGACCGCATCGACCTATGCGCTGGATTCGCGGATGCACCTCTCCGATCGGGCGGATGCTCCCGGGCTCACACCGCCGATCGGCGGACACCGGCCGTACTCGGCGGCCGACATCGCGATCGGCGCACCCGAGCTGCCACCTCTGCGCGCACCGAACCGGGTGGCGCTGATCGCCTGCGATTCCGGAAGCGACCTGCGCTTCGCCGAGCCGACCGGACTGGTCGCCGCATTCACGACGCGCGGTGCGGAGTACGTCACCGCGACCCGATGGACGCTGCCGACGGAGGCAGGGCTGCGCCGTTTCGTCCCTGCTCTGGCCGAACGCGCCGAGGGCATGCTTGCCGAAGCGATCATCGCGGTGAACACGGCACACGAAGCGGTCGATCCGATCGCAGTGCTGGGAGCATGGCAGCGCGAGCAGCGTCGCCGATGGACCGCGACCGGTGATCCGCGCCACTCCCCGATCATCTGGGGCACCCTCGCGACCGCCTGGGCTCCCCCGCCTCCGCTCGTCTGAGGCTGTGATCGGGAGCACCTGCGCCTTCCTAGTCTCGGGGCAGGAGGTGCGACATGAGCCTGAACGATCCGAGCCGCCGCCCCTGGGGAACGGCCCGCGGCGCGCGCATCATCGTCACCGCCCTGTGGGGCGTCGTCGGCGGCATCGCGTTCGCTGCGGCTGCGCTCTGGGTCCGGATGCTGCAAGGCGACCCTGCCGCGACATCGCCGTCGATGGTCGCCTTCAACATCAGCATCTTCGCCGGCATCGGGGTGCTGTTCGCGGACCTCAACACGGCGCAGCGGCGCCAGGTCGAGGAGTCCTCCTCGCTCCCCCGCCTGCCGGGGGCCTGGTTCACCGGCGCTGGCACCGGCGCTCTGCTCGCGTCCGTGCTCGGCGGCCCCGAGTTCGTCCTGGTGTTCTGGGCGCTCGTGATGCTCATCGGCGGTGTCGCCGTCTACGGCTCCCCGAACCTGCTGGCGATCTCTCGCGCACGGCGTGCACGTCACGACTCCCGCATCCGGTCCGCCGGGGCGAGTGCCACCGCGACGGTGACCGAGGTGCGCACCCTCTACCGCAATGAGCGGTTCCTCTTCCGTCCGACGATGACGTTCACCGATCGGGAGGGCAGGCAGCGGTGGTTCACGCGGACGGCGCCAGCCGGCATCCGCTCGGTCACGAAGAGGCAGACCTTCCTCCTGCACTACGACCCGGAACATCCGGGACGCCGACGCTCCATGGTGGTCGGCTGGAACACCAGAGGATGATCATGCGTGAGACAGAGAAGAAGAGCCGCGCCTGGGTGGAGCCGCTCATCGGCTGGTCGATCCTGGTGATCTTCCTCGTCGGGGGTTTTCTCACCCTGATCGAGACGACCGCCGGGCCGATCCGCGCGCGTGTCTCCGGTGTCGTCGCGGTCGGTGAGGTCGAGGGACGCGATATCGCGGTGGTCGTGTACGAGACCGACACGTTCCCGCACCTCGATCTCTTCCGGGTCGAGTCGATGGGACACAGCGTGCAGGCAGAAGCATTCGATCTCGACACCGGCGAGCGCATCTGGGACACGATGCTGTCGAACGCGTATCCGTCGCCGAATGCCGAAGCTCTCGCGGTGGGTTCCGAGTATGCCTATGTGCGCTCGGACGACGGACTCACCGTGCTGGATGCCGCATCCGGTGAGATCGTCGCCGAGGATGCCGAGATCCGGGGCCTGGACGACGACTACATCGCTTCGCTCGATGCATACGCCTGGGATGCCGAGGCGAAGGAGATCGTGCTGCTCGATCAGCACGGCACCGTCCTGAGCATCCCGTTGGATTCTCTGGACGCGGCGCCCGCGTCGAGCGCCGTCAACGCCCGGTGGCGCGATGTGCTGAACACGGAGGAGCACACTTCGGGTGACGTCTACTACCCCGACAGCTGGGAGCTGCTGAGCTACAGCGCACCGCTGCCGGACGACAAGACCGTGTATGCCGACTGGGCGTCCGAGGGCTGGGACAGCGATGTGCTGCTGGATGCCGCCTCGGGCTATGCCGCCGGCTCGCAGTACGGGTTCGCAGTGTCGCAGACCTATGAGCCGGAGTCATCGGATGCGAGCTATGTCTTCCAGATGGGCGAGCTCGCGAGCGGACGCCTGATCGGCACGGTCGAGGCGGATGATGCGGCGGTATCGGTCGTCGACGACGGTCGCGGCCACGTCGTGATCCTCACCGACGACGACTCCGACCGCGGTCTTCTCGTGGTGGCGACGGCCGACGGCATCCGCTCCTCCGTGATCGGAGAGCGGGGGTTCCTCGGATGGTGAAGAAGGGCCTGAAGGTGCTGCTGACGGCGCTGGCCTCGCTGGCCGTCGTCGCGTTCGTGGCGGTGTTCGCCGTCGTACCCGGACCGCTGATCAACACCGCGGCGCGCGTCGGCCCCGGACTCGCCTTCGCGCAGGTCGACGGCCGCGACGTCGTGATCTTCGCATACGTGGATTCCGGCTATTCCGGGCTCCCCTTCTTCCTGCCTGGGGCGCTCGATACACGGGTCGCGGCGATCGACGTCGACACCGGGGCGAGCGTCTGGGATCGCAGCCTGGGCAATGGGTCCATGGAGGCGACCACACTGGCAGCCGGCCGTGATTACGCTTACCTGCTCGACAGCTTCGAGCTGACCGTGGTCGATCTCGAGGATGGATCGGTCATCGCGCGCTCGGGCGACATCGATGGGCTTGAGGATCTCGACGTCTTCCAGTCCGAGATCTTCTACAGCGACTCCCGACGAGCGATCATGCTCCGACCGGACGACGGGCGCGTGCGGGCGATCGCGATCGACTCCCTGACTGCAGTCGTGGTGGATGACCGGACGCGGAGCACGTGGGAGTGCGTTCTGGACAGGATGGGACACGCGTACTTCTCCGCGGTGCCGGATCCCGTCCTCAGCGAGCGGACGCACACCGATGCCGGCGAGCTCGGATTCGGAGTGCCCGCCGGGTCGGCACCCGGTACCCCCGGCGAACGACTGAGCAGGCCGGGTGCGGATGGTTCGCCGTCCACTGTGGGCACGGAGGCGTTCGTCGCGCCGGGGTTCGTCGCCGAATCGACCCACAATGAACCGCTCGCCGGCGCGTGCCCCGATGCGGCGTGGGCGGATGACGTGTTCCCCGAGGGTGAATCGCGGGCGGTTGCACTGGGCACCGACTCCGGCTACGCCGTCATCGAGCACGATGCGAGCGCGCGCGACGATGCCAGGGCGATCAGTGTAGTCGACGCGGTGGACGGGGCGCTGCTCGGCACGAACCCCGCTGAAGGCGGGACGACCCACGCGCGGCGAGGTCCCGATGGAGGCTCCGTGCTGATCGTCGATCGCTACCTGCCCGGCGTGCTGCCGAGCCTTTCGGTTCCGGTGACCTCGGTCGTGCTGCTGGTCTCACCCGAGGGATCGATGCGAGAGGTCGTGATCGCGAAGCACGGCTGGTTCGGGATGCCGTGGTGAGGCAGGCTGGAGGCATGAACCCTCTCGTTCGCTCCCACCAGGACCGTGTCATCGCCGGAGTCTGCGCAGCCGTCGCGCGGCGATTCGACATCAGCCCCACGACCGTCCGGGTCGTCACGGTACTCGCCGTGCTGTTCGCGGGCTTGTCGCTCTGGGCCTACATCCTGCTGTGGATCATCATTCCGAACGAGTACTGAACGGCGCTGACCTCTCAGGCGCGCGAGGAGCGCATCGCCCTCGTGTGGGTGACCGAGGGGTCTGCGGCGAGTGCCGCGTACTCGTTCGAGTCGCGCGGCACCAGCCCGACCCGACCCTGCGCATCGTGGTGCGTGCCCCAGCCGTAGCGCTTGCCGAGCGGCGAGGAGCGCAGGCAGGCCTGACCCTTCGAGAAGAACTCGGCCCTCGCCTGGGCGTCGTCCGTGTCGATGCCCTTGCGCAGGGCGTAGGTCTCGAAGAGCACGTCGTCGGAGGTGAGCTCGTAGGGCCGCTCGGAGATCAGCCGATAGTGCAGCGCGGCGATCGACGCGTTCTCGGCGATCGGCGGCTCGGCACCGTGATCGATCGGGCAGTCCTCCGACACCTCGATGAAGGTGTTCTGGTAGTTCGTCGTGTGCTCAGCCATGGGTACAGCCTGGCCATCGGCGCCGACATCGGCAATAGTCAGCGCAGAGACGGTGTCCATGGATGCACGGGGATGGTCCGCTCCAGGGCATCCGTAAGCCACGACCGGCGGCGTCCGTCGAGGAACGGCAGTGTCGCGGCGAAGTCTGCCCGGTCTTTCTCGCGCAGGCCGCGCGCCTTGTAGAGCAGCTGGATCTCTGGCTGCAGGTAGCGGATGCCGTCGCGCTCCCAGAGCGCCTCGGCCATCGGCATCCGGATGCTGGGGTCCCGTCGGTACCGCCACTCGTCCGGGTCGCCGGGGCCGAGCAGGATGTCGTACTCCCACGGGTCGGCGGCACTGGGCCGGGACCAGAGCTGGTTGCAACCGTCCGGCAGATCGGCGGGATCGTCGGATGCCACCGGCTTCAACGCGCCCGAGAACGCCGCCCAGAGGTCCAGGCGTCCCCGCGCGTGCGCGCGCATCAACGGCAGTTGTGCAAGCAGGATGCCTGGATCGATGTCCTCGTGGTGTCGCTCGACGCCGGTGAACGCCTGCAGGGACCAGCCGCCGGCGATCCACCAGATGCCGGGGTAGCCGTCGAAGAAGTCACGGACGTCGGCCGGGGTTCGCGGCCTCCATTCGCCGTAGAGACGACTGAATTCGGCATCATCCATCCCGTCACGCTATCGCGAGCACCGGATGTCGGCCCGCCGAGTAGGATTGAATCCTACTGAATCGAGGTTCTGCATGCGCACCACCAAACAGCTCAGCATCACCCTCCCGAAAGAAATGGCGGCGGCGCTACGGGAACGCGTGGCGTCCGGCGAGTACGCAAGCGAAAGCGAAGTCGTACGTGACGGGTTACGTGCACTTTTCGCCCGCGAAGCAGCTGTCGACATGTGGCTGCAGGACGAAGTCGCAGTCTCGTACGACGCACTTCAGGCTGATCCGTCACGAGCAGTCAGCGCCGCTGAGATGCGTGCCCATCTTTCGGAAGCGCATCGGTCACGAACGGCCATCACCGACTCGTGAGCTACGAGGTCCTCTACTCACCCGAGGCCCGACAGCAACTGACCGAGCTGTATGGGTGGATAGCCGAGCAGTCTGGATTCCCGGACCGGGCGGAAGCTTTCGTCACGGACATTCTCGACTTCTGCGACGGCTTGGCCCGCCACCCATACATCGGAATCAGCCGCGAAGACATACGCCCAACGTTGCGCACAGTCGGTTTCCGCCGTCGAGTCATCATCGCCTTCGCGATAGCTCCCACATCCATCCAGGTCCATGGCGTCTACTACGGTGGCCGCGATCACGACGCTTTGCTCGCAGCTCTACCCGAGTGACCCGCACGAATGGCCTCGGTGTCGGCGGCCTGCCGCATGATGGAGAGGTGCCGGATGTGCTCGAGCGCTTCACTCCCGCGACCCAGGACTGGTTCCGCGGGGCATTCGACGCGCCCACTCCCGCCCAGGCGGGAGCCTGGGAGGCGATCTCGGCAGGCCGCAACGCCCTCGTCGTCGCGCCGACCGGGTCGGGCAAGACGCTCTCCGCGTTCCTGTGGGCGATCGACCGGACGTTCCGCGAGAAGGCGGCCCTTCGACAGGCTCAGGAACCCAGGGGAGCAGAAGCCGGCACCCGCGTGCTCTACATCTCGCCGCTGAAGGCGCTGGGCGTCGACGTCGAGCGCAACCTGCGCTCGCCCCTGATCGGCATCGGTCAGTCGGCCCGCAGGCTGGGGCTGCCCGTGCCGTCCGTGACCGTCGGGGTGCGCTCCGGTGACACCACAGCCAGCGACCGACGCAAGCTCGTGAGCGCGCCTCCGGACATCCTCATCACCACGCCCGAATCGCTGTACCTCATGCTCACCAGCCGCGCCGGCGAGACGCTGCGCGACGTGCACACGGTGATCATCGACGAGGTGCATGCGGTCGCGGCGACCAAGCGCGGCGCGCACCTCGCCGTCAGTCTGGAGCGGCTGGATGCACTGCGGACGGCGCGTGGGGCCGAGTACCCCGCGCAGCGCATCGGCCTGTCTGCGACCGTGCGCCCGATCGACGAGGTCGCCCGATTCCTCGGCGGCTCGGCGCCGGTCGACATCGTGGCGCCGCGAGCGGTGAAGACGTTCGAGCTCGGCGTGGTCGTGCCCATCGACGACATGCGCAACCCTCCCCCGCCGCCGGGCGCTGCGGCGGCCGACCCGGATGAGCCTGCCGAGTACACGGAAGTGACCGGCTCGGTCTGGCCTCACGTCGAAGAGGCGATCGTCGACAAGGTGCTCGAGAACCGCTCGACGATCGTGTTCGCGAACTCCCGTCGACTGGCGGAGCGGCTCACCGGCCGACTCAACGAGATCTATTCGGAGCGGATCGGGGTGGCGCTCCCTGAATCGGCAGGACCGCCCGCCGCGCGGGCCCCCGCGGCAGAGGCTCCAGGCGGCGCGAATGCGCCGTCTGGAGGGGCCGTCGGGGCGGCGCAGGCAGGCTCCACCGCCGGAGCAGACCCGGTGCTCGCGAAGGCGCACCACGGCTCGGTCTCCAAGGAGCAGCGCGCGATCGTCGAAGAAGAGCTGAAGTCCGGCATCCTGCGCTGCGTGGTGGCGACCAGCAGCCTGGAGCTCGGCATCGACATGGGTGCCGTCGACCTCGTCATCCAGGTGGAGGCACCGCCGTCCGCGGCATCCGGTCTGCAGCGCATCGGCCGCGCGGGGCACCAGGTCGGCGAGATCAGCCGCGCCTCGATGTTCCCCAAGCAGCGCGGCGACGTGCTGCACACCGCGATCGTCGCCGAGCGGATGCTGAAGGGGCAGATCGAGGCGATCAGCGTGCCGCGGAATCCGCTCGACATCCTCGCCCAGCAGACCGTCGCCGCCTGCGCGCTCGAGCCGATCTCGGTCGAGGAGTGGTACGAGACGGTGCGGCGCAGCGCCCCGTTCCAGACGCTGCCGCGGTCGGCGTACGAGGCGACGCTGGATCTGCTGGCCGGCAAGTACCCGTCCGACGAGTTCGCCGAGCTGCGCCCGCGCGTCGTGTGGGATCGGGATGCCGGCACCCTCACCGGCCGGCCCGGCGCGCAGCGCATCGCGGTCACCAGCGGCGGGACCATCCCCGACCGCGGGTTGTTCGGCGTGTTCGTCGCCGGTGAGACGACCGGCGCGCGCGTCGGCGAGCTCGACGAGGAGATGGTCTACGAATCCCGCGTCGGCGACGTGTTCACGCTGGGCACCACGAGCTGGCGGATCGCCGAGATCACCCACGACCGCGTGAACGTGATCCCCGCCTACGGGCAACCGGGCAAGGTGCCGTTCTGGCACGGCGACGGACTCGGCCGACCCTTCGAGCTGGGCGAGGCGCTGGGCAGGTTCTCGCGCGAGGTCTCCACGGCGACGCCCGCCAAGGCGCAGCAGCGGCTGATCGACGCGGGCCTGGACGAACGGGCTCGCGACAACCTGATCGGCTATCTCACCGAGCAGCGCGAGGCGACGGGCACTCTGCCGACCGACCGCACGCTGACCGTCGAGCGTGGTCACGACGAGGTCGGAGACTGGCGCGTCATCCTGCATTCCCCGTACGGCATGAAGGTGCATGCGCCGTGGGCGCTGGCCGTGAACGCGCGCGTCCGCGAGCGCCTGGGTGTGGAGGGCTCCGCCGTCGCGAGCGACGACGGCATCATCGTGCGGATACCGGATGCCGATGCCGAACCACCCGGCGCGGATCTGTTCGTGTTCGACGCCGACGAGCTGGAGCAGATCGTCACGAGCGAGGTCGGCGGCTCGGCCCTGTTCGCCTCCCGGTTCCGGGAGAGCGCCGCGCGCGCCCTGCTGATGCCGCGGATGAACCCGAACAAGCGCACTCCGCTCTGGCAGCAGCGCCAGCGCTCCGCCCAGCTGCTGGAGGTCGCACGGCGGCATCCGACGTTCCCCGTGATCCTGGAGACGCTGCGCGAGGTGCTGCAGGACGTCTACGACCTGCCGTCGCTGCGGCGGCTGATCACGGATGTCTCCGAGCGGCGCATCCGCCTGATCGAGACGGAGCCCGCCCAGCCGTCTCCCTATGCTCGCGATCTGCTGTTCGGCTACGTCGGCGCGTTCATGTACGAGGGCGACTCGCCTCTCGCCGAGCGGCGGGCCGCGGCGCTCTCGGTGGACCCGGCGCTGCTCGGCGAGCTGCTCGGCACGGTCGAGATGCGCGAGCTGCTCGACCCCGACGTGATCGCGCAGTTCGAGCACGAGGTGCAGCGCCTCGACATCCAGCGTCGGGCGAGAGGCCTCGAAGGGGTCGCGGATCTGCTGCGCATGCTCGGGCCGATGGATGCCGCCGAGGTCGCCGAGCGCCTGGAACCTTCTCCGGTCGTTGAGCGAGCGCAGCGAGACGAAACGCCTCCCGCCGCCTCTGCGACACCCGAACACGCCGCCACCCTGCTCACCGAGCTCGTCACCGCGCGGCGGGCGATTCCCGTCACGATCGCCGGGCACGCCCGGTTCGCCGTGATCGAGGACGCCGGGCGGCTGCGCGATGCCCTCGGCGCGGCTCTGCCCACCGGCATCCCGGTCGCGTTCCTGAACCCCGTCGCCGATCCGCTCGGCGATCTCGTCTCCCGCCATGCCCGCACCCACGGTCCCTTCACGACCGAGGCCGTCGCTACCCGCTTCGGGATCGGCGCGGCGGTCGCGAGGCACACGCTGCAGCGGCTCGAATCCGCGGGCAGGCTCACCAGCGGATACTTCCTGCCGGCAGCCGACGCGGACCCGAGCGGGTCCAAGGAATGGTGCGACGCCGAGGTGCTGCGCCGCCTGCGGATGCGCTCTCTCGCCGCGATCCGGGGCAGCGTGGAGCCGGTCAGCCCGCAGGCGTTCGCGCGGTTCCTGCCGGACTGGCAGCATCTGACCCGACCGCTCGAAGGTGTGGACGGGGTGCTGAGCGTCATCGAGCAGTTCGCGGGGGTGCCGATCCCGGCGAGCGCGTGGGAGTCGCTGGTCCTGCCCGGCCGGGTGCGCGACTATGCGCCCGCGCTGCTGGACGAGCTCACTGCAGCCGGCGAGGTCGTCTGGGCGGGGCATGGTGCGCTCCCGGGCCGGGACGGCTGGGTGTCGCTGCATCCGACTGACCTCGCGCCGTTCACACTGCCGATCCCGGAGGAGGCGCCGGCACCGGGCTCCCTGGAGGAGAGGATCCTCGACTCGCTGCGACTCAGCGGCGCGTCGTTCGCCGGTGCGCTGAAGGCGATGACGGATGCCGAGAACGAGCAGTCCGTACTCGACGCCCTCTGGACGCTGACCTGGCAGGGGCACATCACCAACGACACGTTCTCGCCGGTGCGGGCGCTGCTGGCGGGCGGGTCGCAGGCGCACAAGACGACCCGGCGTGCGCCGCGCACCCGCACGTATCGCGGGATCTCGCTGGCGCGGACCGCCGCGCGCCCGTCGTCGACCGGCCTCGGCGGACGCTGGGCCGTGCTGCCGGAGGCAGATCCGGATGCCGCGCGACGCGCGACCGTCACGGCGGGACTGCTGCTCGACCGGTACGGGGTCGTGACGCGCGGCTCCGTGCAGGCCGAGGGCGTACCAGGCGGGTTCGCGCAGGCGTATCGGGTGCTGGCCGGGTTCGAGGAGGCCGGTCATGCTCGACGCGGCTACGTGATCGAGAGGCTCGGGGCCGCACAGTTCGCGGCATCCACCACCGTCGACCGGCTGCGCACGTTCGCCGGGCTCACCGATCCCCCACCGCGGCACGCGATCACGCTCGCCGCAACCGACCCCGCGAACCCCTACGGGGCGGCGCTCGCCTGGCCCGGCCTCGAGGGAGTCTCCCATCGTCCTGGCCGCAAAGCCGGCGGGTTGGTGGTGCTCGTCGACGGGGCGCTCGTGCTGTATCTGGAGCGCGGCGGACGCACCGTGCTGGCCTTCGACGACGACCCGGCGACGCTGCGGGCCGCGACATCCGATCTCGCCGCCACGTCGCGGGCCCGCCGCCTCGAGACTCTCACCGTGGAGAAGATCAACGGCGCCGGCGTCTACGGCACCCCGTTCGCCCTCGCACTGCAGGAGGCCGGCTTCGTTCCCACCCCGCGCGGCTACGCCCTCCGCAAGGCGAGCTGACCACTGTCGCCCGTAGATGCGACATCGCCGACCCACCAAGCAATCACCCACCCACCAGGCAGATGGCAGTCGTTCGCCTGGTGGCTCGACATTTGCTTGGTTGCTCGGCACCTCCGTGTGGTTGGCTGAACGCATGAAGACGACGTCCGACGACCTTCTGGAGGTCACCGCCACCGCACGCCGCCACGCAGCTGCGGGGTACGCCCGGTGATCCGCGAGTTCTTCACCGGCATCCGGTTCCTCGGCCGCGGCTTCGGATACTGGCGCAAGCGCCCGGGCCTGATGTTCCTCGGTCTCATCCCCGGACTCATCGCTCTGGTGCTCTTGATCGCGGCACTCCTGCCGCTGCTGCTCTCACTCGGATCCATCACCGAGTGGATGACCCCGTTCGCCGACGGATGGGATCCGTTCTGGGCCACGGCGCTGAGATCGGCGGTGGGCATCGTCATCGCGATCGGCGCACTGGTGCTGGCCAGCGTGGTGTTCACGGCGCTCACGCTGCTGATCGGCGACCCGTTCTACCAGCGCATCTGGCGCGCGGTGGAGAACGACCTCGGCGGACAGGTGCCCGAGGGCGACGGCGGACTGCGGGTGGCGTTCGGCGAGAGCATCCGACTGGTCGCGCTCGGCGTGCTCGTCGCCATTCTCGCTCTGCTGATCGGCCTCATACCGGTGGTCGGCGCGGTGCTCGCGACCGTGGTCAGCATCCTGCTGACCGGCCGCCTGCTGGCTCGCGAACTCACCGGACGCGCCCTCAACGCCCGCGACGTCCCCAGCGACATCCGCTCCAGGATCTTCGCCGCTCGACGCTCGCGTCTGCTCGGCTTCGGCGTCGCGACGCAGCTGTGCTTCATGGTGCCGCTCGGCGCCGTGTTCATCATGCCGACCGCG
This sequence comes from Microbacterium sp. W4I4, assembly GCF_030816235.1. Taxonomy (NCBI): domain Bacteria; kingdom Bacillati; phylum Actinomycetota; class Actinomycetes; order Micrococcales; family Microbacteriaceae; genus Microbacterium; species Microbacterium sp. W4I4. The sequence continues at coordinate 3,305,885 of NZ_JAUSXT010000001.1, read as the reverse complement.
GTTGCCGGCGCGACGATCCTGGCCCGCGATCTGCTCGATCAGCCCCAGGGCCCTGTTCGTGCCTGAGGGCGACACCGTCTTCCAGGCCACGCGGCGACTCGACGAGGCGTTGCGCGGACAGGTCGTCACCCGTTTCGACCTGCGTGTCCCTGGCGCCGCCACGGTCGATCTCACCGGTCAGACGGTGCATCAGGTCGTGCCGCGCGGCAAGCACATCCTCATGCGCATCGGCGATCAGACCCTGCATTCCCATCTGCGCATGGACGGCGCCTGGCGCCTCTACCGGCCGGGCGAGAAGTGGCGTCATCCGGCGTTCAAGGTCCGCGCGATCGTCGGCACCGCAGCCAGGGATGCCGTGGGCATCGACATCGCCGAGGTCCGCGTCGTCGCGACCCGCGACGAGGGCGAGCTGGTCGGGCATCTGGGTCCGGATCCGCTCTCCGATGACTGGGATGCCGCAGAAGCCGTGCGCCGGCTCAGCGCCGACACCCGCAGCATTCATGTCGCACTGCTGGACCAGCGCAACGTCGCCGGCTTCGGCAACGAGTACGCCGCCGAACTGCTCTTCCTGCGCGGTGTCCTGCCCGAGACGCCCACCCCGGATGTCGATGTCGACGCTCTTCTCGCGCTCGGCGCGCGCACCATCCGCGCGAATCGCGATCGCATCGACCGAACCTTCACGGGCGATGCCCGCCGAGGCTTCACCGACTGGGTGTACGGTCGCGCGAACCGTCCGTGTCGGCGGTGCGGAACCCCCATCCTCCGCGGCGAACTGGGCGCCGATCCGACCCGCGAGCGCGTCACGTTCTGGTGCCCGAGCTGCCAGCGATGACCGGCATCCCCTGCGGGGAATGAATTTGCACCGGTCGTCGTTGTAGCTATATCCGGAAGTCTCCGGACACGGGAGGAACAGTGGGTAAGAACTACATCGACATCGAGGACGACCGGGGCGAGACGCTGCGATACCGCAAGCACGTCAATGGTCGTGGTTTCGTCGCGCACGGCGCGAAGGTGAACCCCAAGGCGCTCATCGAGGCCGGGGCCTATGTCGAACCCGGGGCGAAGATCGGAGCCGGCGCACGGATCGTGCGCGGCGCCTGGGTCGACTCGGATGCCGTGATCGGCGAGAACGCCTACATCGACGCCCACGCCCACATCGGGCAGGGCGCGGTGATCGGCGACGGCGCGCACGTCGGCGTCCGCACCGACATCGGCGCCGGAGCGCGCATCGCCCGAGGAGCGCGCATCGGCGACGACGAGACAGTCGCCGCCGGCCTGCGGATCGCCACCGACCCGAAGGGGCTCTGGCTCGCCGCCTGACGCCGCACTTCACTCCGCCAGCGGTCGAAGCCGTGTCGCAAGCCACGGCGCGAGCGTCTTCGCGAACGGCACGGCCAAGTGGTTGCTGTCGCCATAGACGATCGTGCCGCCGATGACCACGTGACAGACGCCGCCCGGACACAGCAGCTCGTGCGTGTCGATCACGGTGGCTCCGGCCTGCACGGCGGCATCCCATGCCCAGTCCCGCCCGGCCGCATCGACACGGACGCACGGGTCGTCACGCCCCGGCGACCCGGTGACACATTCCGGGCCCGTGCGGGCGGGCGCTCCCACGCCCTTCTCGTCTTCGGTGCCTGGCACGTCCCTGATCAGGCCGACGCGTCGCCCGGAGGCGATGAGGTGAGCCATCCTGTCGGACGCGAACGCCGTGGACGGCTTCTTCGTCGTCGGACGCAGGCTGAACACCACGGCATCGATGCGGTCGTCCGCGAGAAGCTCCTCGTGCACCTCGCGACCCCACGCCTCACAGCGACGACTGTGCCCGGCGCCGCCGATGTCGTCCGGGTCCTCCAACGCCGAGCATCCACCCCTGGTGCGCACGACGAGATCCCAGCCGTCGCGCTCGGCGACCAGCAGCATCGGCTCGACGAGGTGCTCCGCGTGCGAATCGCCGATGAACGCCACCCGCGGCCCGTCGCCCTCGACGTGGCAGCGCACCTCCTGCCGCCCCGCCACGTCTTCCGCTGTGCAATGCTTCGGGTCCGGCATGCGCGACAGGTAGCCGACCTGGGTCGCGAGGGGGTCGGTGCCCTGCGCAGAGAACGGATGCGCGCATCCGTTCATGAGGGCGTAGGCGCCGAAGCACCCGTCGGTGTCGGCGATCTGCGTGGCGACACGATGCTCGTACGCCTCGGCGTGCGCGTGCGCGGCCCGCAACGGGACCACGGTCAGCGCGAGCAGGATCGCGACCCCGGCTGCGGTCAGGACGAGAGTCGGCGCGGGCCGGCTCAGGATGCCGGGAGCGCGACGCACCGGGTCTTCGATGTACCGCTTCGTCAGGGCGGCGAGCACGATCGTCACGACCACCACGATCACCGCCGCGGGCACGGTGAGGGGCCCACCGGAAAGCGATGTCGCCACGATGATCGCCGGCCAGTGCCAGAGATAGATCGCATACGACGTGTCGCCCAGGAAGCGCAGGGGTCGAGAGCCCAGCATCCGCTGCGGTGCCCATCGGCATCCGTCGTCACCGCCCGCGCGGATGAGTGCGGCAGAGGCGACCACCGGCAGCAGTGCCGCGGAACCGGGGAAGTCCGTCTTCCCCGAGTAGGTCACGGCGACGGCGATGAGCACCGCGACCGCAGCCCAGCTGAGCGCGGCGCGCCAGAGCGGTGACAGACGCGACGCCGGGGGGAAGCACAGCAGCCCTCCGGCCGCGAACTCCCAGGCGCGCGTGGTCGTGGCGAAGTAGGCCTCTGGTTGCGAGATCGACGTCGCGATGATGGAGTGGGCGAGCGATGCGAGGAAGACCACGCCGAGGGTTGTCGCGATCAATCCCCGCCGCGTCACGCGCCCCCGCCTCAGCCTCACGGACACGGCGATGGCGAGCAGCACGAGCAGCGGCCAGACGAGGTAGAACTGCTCCTCCACGGAGAGCGACCAGAAATGCTGCACGACGCTCGGCGCGTTCTCGGCTCCGAGATAGTCGACCGACATGGCCGCCAGGCGCCAGTTGAGCGCATAGCCGGCTGCGAAGCCGATCTCGGTGAAGTTCTGATGGCGCGCCGTGACCGGAAGCACGAGCCACACGACGAGCCACGAGACGGCGAGGACCGTGAAGGAGGCGGGCAGGAGCCGACGGGCGCGACGCGCCCAGAACCGCGCCAGTCGCACCGTCCCCGTGCGGTTCACCTCACGGAGCAGGTGACCGGTGATCAGGTAGCCGCTGATGACGAAGAACACGTCGACGCCGACGTACCCGCCGGGGAGCGTCCGCGCGGACAGGTGGAAGAGGACCACCAGCGCCACGGCCACGGCGCGAAGGCCCTGGATGTCGGCGCGCACGCTCGACGGCCCGTCCTCCGAACGAACGCCGCCGACCGCTTTCCCCCTGGTCACCCGCACACCCGACTTCTAGAGCAGCCGCCGCTCGGAGGCCCAGACGGTCAGCTCGTGACGTGAGGACAGCTGAAGCTTGCGCAGCACCGCCGACACGTGCGTCTCGACGGTCTTGATCGAGATGAACAGTTCGGCTGCGACCTCTTTGTAGGCGTAGCCGCGGGCGATCAGACGCATCACCTCCTGCTCGCGGGCCGACAGCCGGTCGAGCTCGTCATCCACCGCCGCGGTCTCGCCTGCGACCGCACCGAAAGCGTCGAGCACGAATCCTGCGAGGCGCGGCGAGAACACGGCGTCCCCGTCCGCCACCGCGCGCACGGCCTGGGAGACCTCGATGCCGGACGAGCCCTTCGTGATGTAGCCGCGAGCACCCGCACGGATGACGCGGACGACATCCTCCGCGGCATCCGACACACTCAGCGCGAGAAAGCGCGTCGATGTCGGGGCGCTGCCGCGGATCACGGACTCACCCCCGGTCGCCTCGGGCAGCTGGGTCCCTGAGCCTGACGAAGGGCCGCCGGGCAGATGCACGTCCAGCAGCACCACATCCGGCGCGGTCTCGCGAATGACCGCGATCGCCGCAGGCACGTCGGCAGCCTCGCCGACCACCTCGACAGAGCCGTCGAGATCGGCGCGCAGTCCGGAGCGGAAGATCGAGTGGTCGTCGACGATCACCACACGGATGCTGTCGCTCATGCGTCCTCCGTCGCCCTCGCGTGCGTGCCCACGATCTGCAGGTGCACCTCGGTTCCGCCCTCGTCGCTGCGCACCCGCGCAGATCCGCCGACGCGACGCATCCGTCCGATGATCGACTGCCGCACGCCCAACCGGTCGGCGGGCACGTCGTCGAGGGCGAAGCCCGATCCCCGATCGCGGATGAACACGTCGACGCCCGTCACGGATCCTTCGATGTAGACCGAGATCTCGCCACCGGCGTGCCGGGCCGCGTTCAGCATCGCCTCGCGGGCGGCGGCCGCCAGCTCGCCGCTGGCGCGTTCGGTCGACAGCCCTGCCGAGACGACATCGATGCGCACGGGGTAGTCGAGCTCAAGTGCACCCGCGTAGTCGCGCAGATCGGTGGCCAGGTCGCTGTCGGCCGGCGCATCACCGTCGTAGAGCCACGCCCGCAGTTCGCGTTCCTGGGCGCGGGCGAGACGCGCGGCCTCGCTCGAGGCACCCGCACGGTTCTGGATGAGAGCCAGGGTCTGCAGCACCGAATCGTGCAGGTGCGCGGCCATCTCGCTGCGCTGTTCTTCGCGGATGCGGCGGATGCGCTCCCCCGAGAGCTCCCGCCAGCGGTGGATGAGCGACGAGGCGAACATCGCCAGCAGGCCCGCGAACGGTGCGAGCAGCAGGACCGGGTTCACCGAGCGCATCAGCATCACGACGACCAGAACGAGGATCAGCGCGACGGCGATCCCCCGCACCACGGCCGCGTGCCGCGGGCCGCGGGCCGGGTCGCTCCGGTCGATGAGGTCTGCCCACAGCGCCGCACCGACCAGCAGTGCCACCGCGATCAGCAGCATGCCCAGGTCGTAGATCACCGGCCCGTCGCCGATGGCGTACATGTCAGACAGGGGGAGGCTGAGAATGTATCCGGTGTTCAGCTGCGGCAGCACGATCAGCTCGAGCAGACCGCCGACGGCCAGGAGGACCCAGGACACCGGGGCCCGCCGCGATGGCGCGGACTCCCCCTGTTCCCACGGTGTGAACACCCAGCACCAGACGTAGAGCAGCACCCCCGCGCCGCCCAGCATCGTGAGTGCGATGAACATCGCCCGCACCAGCCACGCCCGCACGCCGAGATGCCGGGCCAGGCCCGCCGCGGTTCCGGAGATCAGGCACTCGCGCACCCGCGTCAACTCCGGCCGAGGAGGAGGCGACGGGCGCGGCGGCGAGTGCAGCACGGAAGAGGACATGACGCCATCCAATCACCCACCGGCACACTTCTGCGGGCCCGCGAACCAGGTTCAGGGTCGAGTCAGGGGATCACCCCATAGCGACCGGCTCCCGGCGACAGACAGGATCGGAGCATGAGCTTTCCGACTCTCCCACCACCGCCCGAGACGCAGCGCCCCGCATCGTCGCAGCGCTCCGACCGCTTCTTCGCGTGGGTCGCCGGACTCGGTCTGGCCCGTTCGGACGGATGGATCGGCGGCGTCGCCGCCGGCATCGCCTCCCGGCTGCGCATCGACCCGCTCGTCATCCGCGGCATCCTGGTGGTGGCGGCGCTGTTCGGCCTGCCGATCATCTTCCTGTACGCCGCCGCCTGGGCGCTGCTGCCCGATCCCGACGGGCGCATCCACCTGCGCGAGCTGCTGCGCGGCCGCTTCGAACCGGCGCAGCTCGGCATCCTCGGCGGTCTCGTGGTCGGGCTGCTGACGATCGCACCGGTCTCCGGCCCGTTCCTGGTCGAGCGCTTCCTCAACCCGTACTCGTACCAGTCGTACGGGGTCAGCGGGTTCGGCGCCTTCCTGTTCGTCATCGGGCTGGTGCTGGTCGGCATCCTGCTCGTCCTGATCGTGCGCGCCGCGCGCCGCGCTCCGGGGGGTGTCTCGTCGGATCCGCGAACGGTGCCTGAGCCTGTCGAAGGGCCAGCGGTCTCGACGTCCCCTCGTCCCTCCGCTCCGGCCGGCTATTCGGGAGCCGCCGTCGACGCGGAGATCCGAGAGGAGGATGCCGGTACGGAGGGTACGTCGCCGGCATCCTCCCTCCTCCCCGAGCCTCCCGACGAGCCGGCGGATGCCGATGCGCTGGACGCCTGGCGTGCGCAGCACGCCGCCTGGCAGCAGCAGGATCAGGCCTGGCGCCAGCAGCAGCAGGATGCCGAGAAGGCGGCCCGCGATCAGGCACGTGCGGAACGGCAGTCGACCGCGGCCGCCTTCGCCGCCGAGGCGGCTCAGCGTCGTCGCATCCGTCGCGCCTCCAACCCCCGCGCGAGCTTCGCCTATGTCGCCACCGTCGTCGGCGTGGGCACTGGTTGCCGCGACCGCCGTCTGGCTCTGGTCGCAGGATCCGGATGCCGCGACCGCGGGCATGGCGCTGTTCACGGCCGCGCTCGTGCTGGCCTTCGGCATGATCGTCGCCGGCGTCGCCCGCCGGCGCAGTGGATTCCTCGCGTTCGTCGCGGTCGCGACGCTGATCGCGGGGACGATCACGGGTGCCGCGGCATCAGTGGGCAACGTGCGGTTCGGTGACACCAATCTCTCGAACTCCGACGACAGTTCGATCCGACAGCCGTTCGGGAACACGGGCATCCACCTGCAGAATCTGAAGGATGTGCGCTCGCAGCCGGTGGTGCTCTACAAGGGCACCGGCTACACCGAGATCTTCGTGAGCGAGGGCGTCGAACTGCGGCTGACGGCAACGCTCGCCGACGGCAGCGTGCGCTGGCAGAGCTATGAAGTGGATGCAGACGCTGCCACCACCACCGGGGACTTCACCGGCATACCGCAAGCGGACGGCAGCACCCTCTACCGGGAGACCGTCTCATCTGCGCCGGATCCCTCGAACACCGAGGCTTCGCAGACGATGCTGACGGTACCCGTGACGATCGACCAGGAATCCGGACAGATCCTGGTGATCTATTCCACCCGCACCGACGAGGAGAAGCCTGAATGAGCACCGACCCGATCGTGCCGACGTCCGATCTGACCGAGACGCGTCGCTTCGAGGATGCGCCGATGGCAGAGTCCGCGAGTGTCTCCGCAGACGCGGAGCCCACGGCATCCGCTCCTCTGCCCCGCACCCGCTGGGCGGCGATCGTGTGGGGTGCGTGCTTCGCCGCGATCGCCTGGTTCGGGATCTGGATGCTGAGCAGCGTCGGTCGACGCGGCGACGTCACCGACTGGTTCGCCTCGCTGAACCCCGGCACGATCACCGCGCTTGCACTGCTGTCGGTCGGAGTGCTGGTGCTCATCACCGGCGCGGTCGGTCTGATGCGGCGTGTTCAGCTGCGTCGCCGCAGCCACCCGTAGCCCTGGCCCGCAGCGAGGAAGGACAGCGCCAGGGCCGCGACGAGCAGCCCGAAGTCGCGCAGGGCGATGTCGAGGTATCCGCCGACGCTGACCAGGCTGATGATGATCCCGAGCAGCCACGCGGCCACCACCAGCCCGCCGAGCCTGGGCAGGAAGGCGACCAGGACACCGGCGATGATCTCGACGACACCCACGATGAGCATGCCCGTGCGAGCGTCGCCGGGGATGATGTCGTTCATCCAGGGAGCCAGGTAGCGCTCCCAATCCGATGTGAGGATCCTGATGAACTTGTCGAGTCCGAACAGGATCGGCGCGACGGTGAAGACCGTGCGCAGCAGCAGGAACGCGAGATGATCGCCGTTCTGCATCGATGCGGATCGTGCCTCGCTCTGACCACCCATTTTCCTGCCGACCTTTCTAAAAGAAGTTACTATCGAACATAGAAGCAGTCTGTTCTAAATGCAAGTAGTTCTTCTTTTAGAAGGTCACCATGGACATCACCGAACAGGTCTCGAGCATCGGGACCCTTGCCGATGACACCCGGCGAGCGCTCTACGAGCACGTGGCGGGGCAGCCCGAGCCGGTCAGCCGCGAGTCCGCTGCGAATGCCGTCGGGATCGCCCCGCACATGGCGCGCTTTCACCTGGACAAGCTCGTCGAGGCGGGGCTGCTCGAGACCGAGTTCCGCCGCCTGACCGGGCGTTCCGGCCCCGGCGCAGGCCGGCCGTCGAAGCTCTACCGACGGGTGGATCAGACCATCTCGGTGTCGCTTCCCGAGCGACGCTACGACCTGGTCGGCCACCTGCTGGCCGGCGCCATCGAACGTGCGGCCGGCGGCACCGCTCTGGATGAGGCGGTCGCCGAGGTCGCCCGCGACGAGGGCCGGGTGATCGCGGCATCCGCTCCTGCGTCCGGCGCACCGGACGATCTCGATCGCGTCGCGGGAGTACTGGCCGCGCAGGGCTTCGAGCCGCGCGAGGAGGACGGCGCGCTGACCCTCGCGAACTGTCCCTTCGACTCGCTCGCCCGCGAGCACACCGAGCTGGTCTGCTCGGCGAACCTCGCCCTCATCGGCGGCATCCTCGAGGGGATGGACTGCCCGCACCTGCACGCGCACGGCGAACCGCACGCCGGCCAGTGCTGCGTCGCGATCCGTCCTGCGGGCTGACCGCACAGCATCCACGACCCGGTCGCCGATACGCTGATGCGATGAGGAACGACCGGCGACGCCCCGCACGACCGCGCCCCGGCAAGCCCGCGCAGAGGAAGGGCGCACCTCAGAAGTCCGGCCAGAAGCCGTCCCAGAAGAAGCCCGCCCCCCAGAAGCCGATGCCGGGTCCTGCGGAGGAGCCGCGCACGCTGCGCCTCGGCCTGGTCCCCGGCACCACCCCCGGCAAGTGGGTCGATGCCTGGAAGCAGCGGATGCCGCACGTCGAGCTCGAGCTCGTGCCGATCTCCTTCGCCGATCAGCGCGAACGCCTCGACGACCTCGACCTCGCACTGGTGCGCCTGCCGCTCGAGCGCACGCAGGATCTGCACGTCATCCCGCTCTACGACGAGGTCCCCGTGGTGGTGGCCGCGAAGGACTCGCACCTGCTGGCCGCCGACGAGCTGACCGCCGACGATCTTGTCGACCAGGTGCTGATCACCCCGGGTGACGATGTGCTGGGTCCGCTGGATCTGCCCACCGCCGCCCCGAACTTCCCGACGATACCGACCACGGAGCATGCCGTCGAGACCGTCGCTTCCGGCGTCGGCATCCTCGTCGTCCCCATGTCACTCGCCCGCCTCCACCGTCGCAAGGACGCCGACTACCGCCCCCTGCTGGGCGGACGCACCTCGACGGTCGCGCTGGCGTGGCCGATCGATGCGACCACCCCCGATGTCGACGCGTTCGTCGGGATCGTCCGCGGCCGCACCGCGAACTCCTCGCGCTGACCGATCATTCCGACGCACATGTGGCACACATGGCCGCGTCCGCGATGCGCAGAGCGACCATGTGTGCCACATGTACAGCAGCGCCTGACTCGTACCCCGGAGCCAGAGCCGCCCCTTCGGCATCCCTCCCCGGTGGGAGACAGATGCGCTCTCCGGGGTGATGTGCCCGGACCGCGCTGCTCCGTAGCGTTCTCGTGTCCGCAGAAACGCACGAGGAGCATCCGATGGAAACCGCACACACCGACACCCGCCGCACTGCCGGCGCCCATCCCGATGCGGGCCGGCGCATCCGCCCGGCCCTCACCGCGACGCTGATGATCGTCGGCTTCGCCGTCGTGATGATCGCGACGGGCGCGATCACCTCCGCGCTGCAGAACCCGGTCGCCGCACTTCTGATCGGACCAGTTCTCGGGGTGCTCGTGCTCTGGCTCTACCGGGTCAGTGTCCGCCGACTGGAGAAGCGCCCTGTGATCGAGCTCGCCGCGCCGTCCGCGATGCGACGCGTGCTGACCGGAGTGGCGGCGGGTGTGCTGCTGGCGGCCGTGACGATCGGACTGATGGCCCTGTTCGGCGGCTACCGGATCACCGGCTGGGGCTCGCTGAGCGGCGCGCTGGCCGTGATCGGCACGATGGTCGCCGTGGCGATCGCCGAAGAGGTGCTGTTCCGCGCCATCATCTTCCGGCTCGTCCAGCAGCGCTGGGGAACCTGGCTCGCCCTCGCGGTTTCGTCGGCACTCTTCGGACTCATCCACCTGCTCAACCCCGACGCCACGCTCTGGGGCGCACTGGCGATCACGATCGAGGCGGGTCTCCTGCTCGGTGCCGCCTATCTGGCGACGGGTTCGCTGTGGCTGTCGATCGGACTGCATTTCGGCTGGAACGTCGCCATCGTCGCGCTCTTCGGCACCGTGACCTCGGGCAGCGAGATGGCCGGTTCGCTCGTGGCGGCGACCACCTCGGGTCCGGACTGGTTGAGTGGTGGCGCGTTCGGTCCGGAGGGGAGCCTGTTCGCGATCGCAGTCTGCACGATCGCCTCGATCATCCTGCTCCGCACGGCCCGCCGCCGCGGAAACATGGTCCCGCTTCGCCACCGCTGACCCGAGCGATACAAGCCCGTCTATATGGCGCAAACCGCCCCGATTCATACGAATCCAGGGCGGTTTGCGCCATATAGACGGGTGTTGGAGTCAGGCGGCGGATGCCAGATCGACGCGTGCATCGACTCGGATGCCGTCGTCGACGACATCCACTCGCACCGCGCCGCCGTCGGCCAGGCCGCCCGAGACGAGCAGGTCGGCGATGCGGTCATCCACCTCGCGCTGGATGAGCCGGCGCAGCGGCCGGGCGCCGTACTCCGGCTCGTACCCGTGCTCGCCGAGCCAGGCGACCGCGGCATCCGTGACGTCGAATCCGATCTCACGGCCGGCCAGCCGCTTGGTGGTCGCCTGCAGCATCAGCCGCACGATCTGACCGAGTTCCTCACGCGAGAGCTTCTGGAAGATGACGATCTCGTCGATCCGGTTCAGGAACTCGGGCCGCATGGCCTCACGCAGCTTGCCCATCACGCGGGCGCGCAGGTCCTCCTGCGAGGCGAAGCCCGAGGCATCGTGCGAGGATACGAAGCCGAGCGCACCCGAGCGCGACGCGAGGAACTCCGAGCCGATGTTCGAGGTCATCACGATCACCGTGTTGCGGAAGTCGACCGTGCGACCCTGCCCGTCGGTCAGACGCCCGTCGTCGAGCACCTGCAGCAGCAGGTTGAACACGTCGGGGTGCGCCTTCTCGATCTCGTCGAACAACACGATCGAGTACGGGTTGCGCCGCACGCGCTCGGTGAGCTGTCCGGCCTCGTCGTAGCCGACGTATCCGGGAGGGGCGCCGACCAGGCGCGACACGGTGTGCCGCTCGCCGAACTCGCTCATGTCGAAGCGGATCACGGCGGTCTCGTCGTCGAAGAGGCGGTCGGCCAGGGCCTTCGCCAGCTCGGTCTTGCCGACACCGGTGGGCCCGAGGAACAGGAACGATCCGACCGGGCGGTTGGCGTCGCCCATGCCGGTACGGCTGCGCCGCACGGAGCGCGCGACGGCAGCCACGGCGTCGTCCTGACCGATCACACGGGAGTGCAGGTCTGCCTCGAGGTCGCCCAGCCGCTCCCGCTCCGTCTCGGTGAGACGACTGACCGGGATGCCGGTGGCCCGCGAGATCACCGCGGCGATCTCAGGCTCGTCGACCACGGCATCCGCACTCGTGGACGACGGCACGTCCACCTCGTCGATCCGTGCCTGCACGCGGGCGATCTCGTCGCGCAGGCGCGAGGCCTCCTCGTAGTGCTCGGCGCCGACGGCGATGTCCTTGCGCATCTCCAGGTCGACGAGCTCGTCGGCCAGCGCCTCGATGTCGGTGACCAGCCCCAGGCGCAGCCGCAGCCGGGCACCCGCCTGGTCGATCAGATCGATCGCCTTGTCGGGCAGCACCCGGTCGGGCAGGTAGCGCGCGCTCAGTTCGACCGCACTGCGGATCGCCTCGTCGGTGTACGACACCGCGTGGTGCTCCTCGTAGGCGGGCTTCAGTCCGTCGAGGATGCGGACAGCATCCTCGATCAGCGGCTCGGCGACCTTCACGGGCTGGAAGCGGCGCTCCAGCGCCGGGTCCTTCTCGATGCGGCGGTACTCGCTGAGCGTCGTCGCACCCACCAGGTGCAGGTCGCCCCGCGACAGCCGCGGCTTGAGGATGTTGCCGGCGTCCATCCCGCCGCTCTCACCGGAGCCGCCTGCGCCGACGACCGTGTGCACCTCATCGATGAACACGATGACCTCGCCCTTGTGCTCGGCGATCTCGTCCATGGTCTTGGTCAGCCGCTCCTCGAAGTCGCCGCGGTAGCGGGCGCCGGAGAGCATCGCCGGCAGGTCGAGGGCGACCACACGGCGGTCCTTCAGCTGCGCGGGCACGGTGCCGTCGACGATCGCGCGGGCCAGACCCTCCACGATCGCCGTCTTGCCGACGCCGGCCTCGCCGATCAGCACCGGGTTGTTCTTGGTGCGGCGGCTGAGGATCTCGATGGTCTGCTCGATCTCGCTCGCCCGGCCGATCACCGGGTCGAGCTCGCCGGCGCGGGCGCGCGCGGTGAGGTCGAGTCCGTACTGGTCGAGCATGGGGGTCTCGGATGCCGGGTCAGCGGCTTCGCGCTGAGGCGACTCGCCGGCCGGAACAGGCTCGCGCAGGCCCTGGGTGAGCGCCTCGGCGGTGACGCCGGCGCGGCCGAGGATCTGCCCGGCGGGCACGTCCTGGCCGAGCACGAGGGCGAAGAACAGGTGGTCGGGGTCGATGTACGTCGAACCCGACGAGCGGGCGACCTGGTAGGCGTGGAACAGCGCCCGCGAGGCGCTGGGAGTGAGGGTCGCGGCATCCACATCGGCCGTGCCGCGGTGCTGCGGCAGGCGCGCCTCGACGGCGGTGATGATCGCGGACGGGTCGACCCCGATGCGCTCGATGGCGGCCGAGACGCTGTCATCCTCGACGATCATCCGCAGGATGTGCAGGGCGTCCAGTTCGGTCTGGCCGCGCTCCAGCGCGAAGCGTCCTGCGCTCTGCAGGATCTGCTGGGTGCGCGCGGTGAGGAACCGGCTGAGGTCGATCGACCGACCCTGACGGGCCTGCTCACCGGCGAGGTAGCGGGCGAGGAACTCGTCGAACGAGCCCGAACCCGCCTGGTTGAAGTCGTTGGGCATTTCGCTTCCTCTCAGACTTGAGTGCAGTTCTATCAACTTCAACGTCACATGATGACGCCTATTCCCGGTGTCCGTCAAACCCGCCGAATAGACTCGTCGCATGTCCTCGGTGCTCTACGTCTGCGTGCGCCCGGAGCGCAGTGCAGCGGATGCCGAGCACCGCTCCTTCTCGCGCGATCTCGGCATCCGGGATCTCGACCGACTCGATCTCCTGCACGCGTCACTGGAGACGGTCGAGTGGGAGCAGTACGACGGCTTCGTGATCGGCGGGTCGCCGTTCAACGTCACGGATGCCGACAAAGGCGACGAGCAGCGGGTCGTGGAGCGCGACCTCGAGCGCATCGCCGCCCGCGCCATCGACGGCAAGGCGGCTGCACTGTTCACCTGCTACGGCATCGGCGTGGTGACGCGGATGCTGGGGGGCGAGGTGACCATGGATCATCCCGAGCGCGTCCAGGCCGCACGGATCCGGCTGACCGAGGCGGGTGCGGCTGATGCCCTGTTCGGGCCGAACGCGCCCGAGATGTCGGTGTTCACCGCGCACAAGGAGTCCGCCGCTGAGACGCCCCCGGGCGCGGTGCTGCTCGCCACGAACGATGCCTGCCCGGTGCAGGCGTACCGCGTCGGCAACCGCCTGTATGCGACACAGTTCCACCCGGAGGCGTCGCCCCAGGACTTCGCCGACCGCATGGCGGTGTACCGAGCATCCGGCTACTTCGACGCGAGCGAGTACGCCGCGACCGAGAAGATGGTGCTGGCGTCATCGGTGGACGGCGCAGACCTGCTGAGCCGGTTCCCGAGCCTGCTCGGCTGAGTCGGCTGCTCCGGCCCTCGTGAGAACTGCCCCGCCCTCCCGCACGCTCCCGCCATAGTCGAACACTATGACTTGCATAGTGAATTGGGGTCTTGTCCATTGATCCCGCATTCTTGAAACTGATCAGCACCTGCCGCAACGATGCAGCCTCGCCCAACAGGAAGGTTCAACCCGATGAGCATCCGCAAGAACGCCGCCCTGATCGCCGCACTCGCGGCGGCCACCCTCGTCTTCAGTGCGTGCAGTGCAGGCGGCACATCGACCCCCTCGGCGGCTGGCGGTGCACGGACTGTCACCATCGTCACTTCCAACGACGCACCGTTCTCCTTCATCGACGAGAAGACCGACAAGCTCACCGGCGTCGACGGCGACATGCTGCAGGCGATGGCGGACGAGCTGAACTGGAAGATCGAGGTCGTCGTCACCGACTTCGCGACGATGCCGCAGACCGTGCTCTCGAAGAAGGCTGACTTCATCGCCGACGGCCTCTACGTCACGGACCAGCGCAAGAAAACCCTCGCCTACTCGGACACCTGGTACTACCAGGGAGAGGGCATGGTCGTGCCGTCCGGATCCACGCTGAAGTCCCGCGATGATGCCAAGGGCACGACCATCGGCGTCATGACCGGCGCCACGCACCTCGAGATCGCGCAGAAGCTGACCGCCGAGTCGCACATCAAGATGTACGACTCGCAGGCGAACATGCTGCAGGCCGTCGCCAACAAGCAGGTCGATGCGGCCTTCACTGATCAGGCCGTGGTCGCCTGGGCCCTCACCCAGAACCCGAACGACAAGGTCAAGCTGGTCACCCCCTACGAGCCGTACTTCCCGGGGACGATCGCCGCGGCCTTCCGCAAGGATGAGGACAGCAAGAAGCTCATCACCGAACTGAACGGCGCACTGGCAGATCTCAAGGCCTCGCCGAAGTACCTCGAGATCCTGCAGAAGTACGGTCTCAACGAAGACAACATCGCCGAGTGACGACCGGTCGGTGGGCATCTCGATGCCCACCGACCGCCCCATGAAAGGAACTCCATGGAGTTCATCCAGAATGTCCTCGGCGTCTTCCCCAGCCTTATCAGGGCGATCCCCGTCGTCGCGCAGCTCGCCATCGGAGCCATGGCGCTGGCGCTGAGCCTCGGGCTGCTTGTCGCGCTGGCGAGGCTGTCGCACAACTGGGCACTGCGCACCATCGCGACGGTCTTCGTCGAGATCCTGCGCGGCACTCCGCTGCTCGTGCAGCTGGTTTACATCTACTTCGTGCTGCCGGTCATCGGTATTCAGCTCGATCCGGTCTCGGCGGGGATCATCGGACTCGGCCTGAACTACGCCGCCTACCTCTCAGAGGTGTACCGCACATCGATCCTCGCGGTCGACAGCGGTCAGACCGAAGCCGCGCTCTCGTTGGGATACACGCCGACAAAGGCCCTGTGGCGGATCGTGATTCCGCAGTCGTTCAAGATCGCCCTCGGCCCGATCGGCAACTACTTCATCGCGATGGTGAAGGACACCGCTCTGACATCGGTGATCGCTGTGTCGGAGATCCTGAAGACAGCCAACACCGTCAACGCCCAGACGTTCCAGACCGTGGAGATCTACACGGCCGCGGCACTGCTCTACCTAGCGCTCTCGCTCCCGCTGTCCCGCCTCGTCATCGTTCTTGAAAGGAAGGCGAGAGCCCGTGCCTAATCCCGTCATCAGCATCCAGGACGTGTACAAGAGCTTCGAGATCGGCGAGAAGCCGACCCTCTGGCAGAGGATGATCGGCAGGAAGGACACCCGGAGGACGCTCGAGGTGCTCAAGGGCGTCGATCTCGATGTCTCACCGGGCGAAGTCGTCGCGGTCATCGGTTCCAGCGGCTCGGGAAAGTCGACACTGCTGCGCTGCATCAACAAGCTCGAGCTGATCGATGCCGGTCGTATCCTGGTCAACGACCATCTCGTCGGCTACCGGGAGCGCAACGGGGTCCTCGCACCCGAGTCGGCGCGAGAGACGGCACGCAAGCGCACCGATATCGGCATGGTCTTCCAGCACTTCAACCTGTTCATGAACAAGACGGCGCTCGAGAACGTGATGGCACCTCTTCTCGATGTCAAGAAGATGTCGAAGGCCGCCGCACGCTCACTCGCCGAACCGGCTCTCGCACTTGTCGGTCTGCAAGACCGTATGGCGAACTACCCGTCACGCCTCTCCGGCGGCCAGAAGCAACGGGTGGCGATCGCGAGGGCGCTGGCCATGGAGCCGAGCGTGCTGCTCTTCGACGAACCGACCTCCGCGCTCGATCCGGAGCTCGTGGGCGAGGTGCTCGCGGTCATCAAGAAGATCGCGGTGAGCGGCACGACCATGATGATCGTCACTCACGAGATGCAGTTCGCCCGGGAGATCGCCGATCGCATCGTCGTCATGGACGGCGGCCTCATCGTCGAGCAGGGCGCGCCAGAGAGCGTGTTCGGCAATCCTCGACACAGCAAGACCAGGGCGCTGCTGCGCCGCTCCGGGCTCCTCGCGACGCCCGAGACCGAGGCGCTGAGCGTCGTGGACGACGACATCGAAGACGAGAACTGAGTCCCGCTCCGTCGGTGACCGGTTCGCGATTCGCCAGCCGGTCACCTACTCGGGGCGAGGAACCGCGCGCTGCAGTCGGTCCTCTGCGGGCGCCCGCCGCTGCAGGAGCCCGCTGACCAGCTCGATGAGCTCAAGCATCGCCGGCGACAGGACGCTGTTCCTGCGACGGATGAACGCGATCGTGTCGTACATCGGGACGTCGAAGGGCACGACGTGCACGCTACGCGGGAAGCTGCTGCTCTGCGTCACCGCCCGCGAGACCATCGTGTCTCCGACTCCGCGGACGACGAGCTCGAGCGCCGCTTCCAGGTACTCGACCTCCACCTGCGGCTGCAATCGAAGCCCACGCTCCTGAGCTCTCTCGCTCAGCTGGCGGCGCGTGGGGTCGTTCCAGCTGTAGCTCGCGTCATAGAGCACCACCGGTCGGGTGACGATCTGCTCGATCGTCACCGGCGCTGCGACATGGGAGGGATCCGCGCTCGCCCAGAGGACCTCGTCACGGATGAGCGGGAAGACTTCCAGCTCTGCATCCGGAACCGGGAGCACGACGATGCCAGCCTCGAGCGTGCCCTCGCGCACGCCCTCGACCACCTCGAACGAGTTCTGTCCGAACAGGCGCAGCCGGACGTCGGGATGCAGTCTGTGGAACTGCTCGATCATCTCGGGCAGGAAGTAGAAGTTGGCGTTGCGCAGCACGCCGAGTGAGATCGAACCTCGCCGCAGGCCACGAAGCTCGGCGATGGCGTTGTCCGCCTGCCCCGCGGACTCCACGATCTGACGCGCCCACACCAGCAGCTCCTGGCCTGCGGCCGTCAGTGTGAGGCTTCGACCCGTCCGGATGAAGAGAGCCACTCCGTGGTGCTCCTCGAGCTTGCGCACCAGCGCGGACACTGTCGGCTGGGACACGCCGAGCGCCTCCGCAGCCGCCGTGAACGATTTTCCGGCGACGGCGTGCACGAAGGCGCGCAGCTGCGTGATCGTCATAGCCTCATCCTATGCATTCCAGAGTTGATGCCCTCGTTGTGCAGGTGTGCGGTTGCTTCCTAACCTCTGATCATGAAGTTCACTGATCCGGTTCTCAAGATGCACGACGGCCATTTCACGCGGCTGAAGACACCTCTGGACGTCCCCGCTGCACAGCGTGACCCCCAGGTCGTCGAGACGGTCTCCGCCATGCTGCTCGACATCGAGAAGCGCGGCCTCGACGCGGTCCGCGACTACGCGAAGCGACTCGACCGCTGGGAGGGCGATGACTTCGAGATCTCGGCGAAGGACATCGCCACGAGTGGCGACCGCATCGACCCCCGCCTTCGCGAAGCCATCGAGCTTGGAGCGGAGCGCACTCAGGCCTTCGCCAAGCATCAGCGTGCGGGGCACACCGACTTCGAGGTCGAGCTCGTCCCGGGGCTGCGCACCGGAGTCCGCTACATCCCGGTCGGCCGGGTCGGCGCATACATGCCCGCCGGACGCTTCCCCCTCACCGCCAGCGCCTTCATGACCGTGGGCGTCGCCAAAGCCGCCGGCGTCCCGCACGTCATCGCCTGCACTCCCCCTCAGCCCGACGGCGGCCCGAACGACGCCGTCCTGTACACCGCCCACGTCTCCGGCGCCGACCGCGTGTTCCTGATCGGTGGAGTCCAGGCGCTCGCCGCCATGGCATTCGGACTCATCGATGACCTTCCCGTCGACATGCTGGTGGGCGCGGGCAACGCCTTCGTCGCAGAGGCCAAGCGCCAGTTGTTCGGGCGGGTGGCGATCGACCTGCTCGCCGGACCGTCCGAGGTCGCCGTCCTCTCCGACGAGACCGCTTCTCCCGAGCTCGTCGCCGCGGACCTTCTCGGGCAGGCCGAGCACGGGCCGAACTCGCCCGCAGCACTCGTGACGACCGACGAGCAGCATGGTCACGACGTCATCGCCGCTGTGGAGCGTCAGCTGACGACCATCGCTACTCGCGACATCTGCGGCCCGGCCTGGCGCGACTACGGCTCGGTCACAGTGGCCGACAGCCGCGAGGTCGCCGCAGCGCTCATGGACGATCTCGCCCCGGAGCATCTCGAGGTCATCACCGCCGACGACGCGTGGTACCACGACGCTCTGCGCAATTACGGCTCGATCTTCCTCGGCCCGTGGAGCACGGTGGCTTACTCCGACAAGGGCATGGCCGGCACGAATCACACACTGCCCACCGCAGGCGGCGCGAAGCACAGCGCCGGGCTCTCGGTCTCTCGCTATCTGAAGCCGCTGACCTACCAGCGCATCGAGAAGGAGGCGACGCCACTGCTCGCCGACGCCGTCGTCACGATCTCAGCTTCGGAGGGCATGGCCGCGCACGAAGCCACCGCGCAGATGCGACTGGATCGCTACCGCAACTGAGACCCCTCTCTGCGATGCTGTCCTCGGCGCACTGTGCCGCGCCGAGGACGGCATCGAGCCGAGGACAGCGGAATCGAGGATCGAGCATGACCAACGCTCTCGTGACCGGCGCTTCCCGGGGCATCGGGCGGGCTATCGCGCAGGCCCTCGCACGGCGCGGCGACGTCGTAGCCGTGCATTTCGGCTCGGACGCCGCTGCCGCGCAGGAGACGCTGGATTCGCTGCCAGGCAGCGGCCACGTGCTCGTCCGCGGAGACATCGCCGATGCCGCGGCCGCGCAGACCATCGTCGCGACCGCCGTCTCCACGCTGGGATCGATCGACATCCTCGTCAACAACGCCGCCGTCGCGCCGAATGTCGGCAATCGTCACCCGGCCGTCGGCACGTCCTACACGGAATGGCAGCAGGCCTGGCGTCAGATGATCGATGTGAATCTCGTGGGCGCGGCCAACATCACGATGTTGGTCGCCCAGCACCTCATCGATCAGCGCAGGCCCGGTGCCGTGGTGAACATCGGATCGCGCGGCGCATTCCGCGGCGAGCCGGATCATCCGGCCTACGCCGCCTCGAAGGCCGGACTGCACGCATTCGGCCAGACCATGGCAGCCTCGCTCGCCCCGCACGGCATCTCCGTCACCTCGGTCGCCGCCGGATTCATCGCGACCGAGCGGCAGACTCCGAAGCTGACCGGGCCCGCCGGCGACAGCATCCGCGACCAGAGTCCGTTCCACCGGGTCGGCACACCGGAAGAGGTCGCGAACGCGGTGCTCTACCTGACCTCACCTGAGGCCGTCTGGGCGTCAGGGGCCGTCCTCGATCTGAACGGCGCCTCGCACTTCCGGACGTAGACCCGCCGCTCAACCCCGCAGCAATCCGATCTTCTCGTCGAGATACCCGGCCAGCGGGATCAGTCCACCGTTCGGCGACCAGCGCACCCCCGGCGCTCCGTCGAGCAGCGCGAGAGGACCGGATGCCGCACCGGCATCCACTGCGTCTGCGTCCAGCACCTGCCAATCGATGTGCAGCACCTCGCCCTCGGCGAAGCCACCGCGTCTGGCCTGCGCGCGCCGCTCGGCACGCGCGCGCGACGAGTCCGCGGTGTAGCCGCGGCGCACCTCCTCGGCCGCACGCAGGATCTCACCGGTCGCGAGCACCACATCGTCCGTGAGCAAGAGCACCCCGAGATGCCAGGCCTCTCCGGCCCGCACGATGCGGTCGCCGCGCCAGCGCGACGTGCGCAGCAGGCCCAGACTCTCCTTCGGCGCTCCGGCCAGTCGCCGACGCGCATCGGCGAGCAGCGAGACCGTCGTGTCCATGCCACCAGGCTAACGCCGGAGGTCACGGGCGGACGGCCCGCGCTGCGTCTCTCAGACGCTGGTGTTGCGCCCGCTGAGGACACGGATCAGGAACGCGATCAGGGCGATCACGCCGACGATCAACGCGACCCAGAGCAGCCAGCTCAGTGCGGCGTTCAATCCGGAGACGATCGCGACGATGACCGCGATGACGATGATGACTATGAGCGCGATGTTCATGACCTGCTCCTTCGATCGATCTGCAGCGCGGGGCCCGCATTGCATGTTGCCCGAGCATGCCAGCCCACGGTGTCCCGGTCGCGGGGGTTGACTTCACCCGAATTCCGGTGTTATCCCGCATGACCGACTCCCCACGCACCGTCGGCGTCCGTCGGCCGGCGAGTCAGGTGCGGGCTTCGCCGTCGCCATCGCCATCGCTGCGCGCCGCCGGCGCACCGCCGAGCCACCCGCGACGTCGGAACAGGAGGTACACCGAGACATCGATCACCATCATGATGCCGATCATGATGAGCCAGCCGAGCCCCCAACCGAGCAGCGGCATGTTCTTGAAGTTCATCCCGTAGATCCCGGCGATCACGGTCGGGATGGCCAGCAGCGCCGCGCAGGCGGAGATCGTGCGCATGTCCCGGTTCTGCCGGGTGGACACGTTGCTCTGATGGCTCGACACGACGGCATCCAGCGCCGCATGCTCGGCCGCCGCAAGGTGGGCGATGCCGATCGCATCGTGCTCCAGGTGGATGAAGTAGGGCCGCAGCTCCGGCTCCGGCTCCGTGATCGCCTGGACCTCCGCTTGCGCCGAGCGCACCGCCTCGGCGAGACCGGATGCCGCACGATCGATCTGTCCGATGCGCTGACGCAGCCGGTAGATGCGCCGGTAGTCCTCGCGCACGCGGCTGTCGAACACCTCTTCCTCCACGGAGTCGAGTTCGCGCTCGATGGCCGCACCGAGCTCGACGAAGTTCGAGACGACGACATCGAGGATCCGGTGCACCGCCGAGATCGTAGAGGTCACGGGCACGACGCCGGGAGCCGAAAGCACCGCATTCAGATCACGCAGCTCTTCGCGAGGGCCGCGCTGCACGAGCAGGAGCTGATGCTGGTCGAAGATCAAGGCGAGTTCGCTGGGCGAGCCAGGCGCGTCATCCGGCCGCTCGGAGTTCAGATCCCACAGGGACAGATACAGATGCGCGCCGATGCGCTCGAACTTGGGCTGCTGTCTGCCCGCCCGCAGATCTTCGGCGATGAGCGGATGCAGATCGAAGCGCGCCGCGAGATCGTCGATCTCCGGAGCGGCAGGGTTGATCAGGATGACCGGGGCGCGCGTCGGCTCCTGTGCGGCATCGGTCATCTCGTCATCTCCGTTCTGCACCGGTCGAAGCATGTCCCCACGGTAGAGAGTGTCGTCGGCGGCGGGAAGGGGATTGCCGCCGGACCCCGCACCCGCTAGGCCGGGCCACGACGAGCAGACGATTCGCACCCACGACACGTGACGGGCAGAATCGAGAGAACGCCCAGCTCAGGAGCATCCATGCCGCAGACCGACACCGCACGCCTTCTCATCGCCTGCGACGACCAGCCCGGCATCGTCGCGGCCGTCGCCGGAGTGCTGGCGTCGCACGGGGCGAACATCATCTCGCTCGATCAGCACTCCACTGATGAGGTGGGCGGTCGCTTCTTCCAGCGCACGGTGATCCATCTGGACGGACTCGCGACGAAGCGACCTGCACTGGAGGCGTCTCTCTCCGAGGTCGCGGAGCGCTTCGCGATGGAGTGGTCGCTGCACGACACGTCCACCCGCAAGCGAGTCGCGATCTTCGTGTCGAAGTACGACCACTGCCTGATGGAGCTGCTGTGGCGCACGCAGCGCGGTGAGCTGGACATCGACGTGACCATGGTGGTCTCCAACCACCCCGACCTCGCCGCATCGGTGCGCTCCTTCGGGGTCCCGTTCGTGCACGTCCCCCGCGGCGAGGGTCCGGATGCCAAGGCCGAGATGGAGGCTCGCCAGCTGGAGCTGCTGCAGGGCAACGTCGACCTGGTCGTGCTGGCCCGGTACATGCAGATCCTCACCGATGATTTCATCGAGCGGGTCGGCGCGCCGGTGATCAACATCCACCACTCCTTCCTGCCGGCGTTCATCGGCGCCAACCCGTACGCCAGGGCGAAGGACCGGGGTGTGAAGCTGATCGGCGCGACCGCGCACTACGCCACGGCCGACCTCGACGAGGGCCCGATCATCGAGCAGGACGTCACGCGCGTCACGCACGCCGAGTCCGCCGCCGAGCTGCAGCGCCGCGGCGCCGATGTGGAGCGCTTCGTGCTGGCGCGTGCGGTGAAGTGGCACGCCGAGGATCGTGTGATCGTGCACGGCCGCTCGACCGTCATCCTGTAACTCTCAGTCGACCGCGGGCACGCCCGCCAGCAGCTCGGCGAAGACCTCGGCTGCGGCATCCCACCGCGCGAGCGGCGCGGACTGCCCGAGCCACAGCGACTGCAGCTCGCCGAGACCGCGCTTCCCGGCGACGGCGCGGAAGCGGCCGGTCAGCCAGTTCTGCGCGGGGAACGGCGCGATCGCTCCGGACTCCTCGATCGCGGTGACCGCGCGGTTGCGGGCTCCTCGCGCGAGACGCCCGCTCATCGCCCGCGTGAGCACACTGCCATCCGCCGATGTCGAGCGGATGGCGGCCCGGTGCGCATCGTTCGCGGCGGACTCCGCCGTGGCGAGGAACGATGTGCCCACCTGCACACCCGAGGCGCCGAGCGCGAACGCCGCGGCGACGCCTCGACGATCGCCGATGCCCCCGGCGGCGATGACCGGGATGCTGACGGCATCCGCCACCTGAGGCACGAGCGAGACCAGCCCGACCAGCGACGCCTCCGCCGGTTTCAGGAACGACACCCTGTGCCCCGCGGCCTCGGCGCCGGTCGCGACGACGGCGTCGACTCCTCCTGCTTCCAGCGCGACGGCCTCGGCGACCGTGGTGGCTGTGCCGAGAACGCGGATGCCCCGGCGGTGCGCCTCCTCTACGATCCCGGCCGAAGGCACGCCGAACACCACGCTGAGCACGGCCGGTGCGGCTTCCCAGATCGCATCCAGCTGCTCATCGAGCGGCGGCAGATACCGTTCGGGCCGCGCTGGCGGTTCGATCCCGACCTCGGCGAAGAAGTCCGCGAGCGCCGCCGCATAGGTGTCGTGCTCGGGACCGGGTATGACCTCATCGCCGGTCGGCAGCCAGATGTTGAGCGCGTACGGACCGGATCCGCGCAACGCTGCCGCCGTCGTGCAGATCCGGTCCGCGTCGTAGCCGTACAGCCCGTACGACCCGAGCCCGCCGGCCGCGCTCACCGCTGTCGTGAGCGCCACGGAGGACAGCCCGCCGAAGGGGGCGAGCACGATCGGATGCCGGATGCCGAGCAGCGCGCACAGATCAGTCATGCACCGAGGCTACGCCCGTGCACCACCACTTCCGCCGCTCCCGCCGCCGGTCGGGGGGAGGGTCGGCGGCGGCGGGTGCGGCGGAAGGACTCGGGGCCCGCTCAGCGGCGGGGAGGCAGGTGCCGGATCGGCGACGGAGAGGCGGATCGATCGGATGCTGCGGCGACAGCCGCATCGAGCGCGGCGTACAGCTCGTCGAAATCATGGAAGCGCGTGCTGCGCGGACACGGCCGGCGCAGCCACAGCACATCGAGGGATCCGGTGGTGTTGCGCTCGACATAGGCGATCAGGCAGTCCGCGTCGGCCTGACGTCGTGCAAGATCGCAGATGCGCCAGCTGCCGCGGCCGATGGGGGTCAGCTCCCAGTCGCCGTGCGGCGTCGAGGCGCTCGGAGGGTCGGAGATCAGCGTGCTCACAGCGGTTTTCCTCCTGTCACAGCGACGACGCTGCCCGAGGTGTACGAGGATTCGGACGAGGCCAGATACACGTAGGCGCCGGCGAGCTCCGCCGGCTGCCCTGCCCGGCCGAGCGGGGTGTCCGCGCCGAAGCTCGCGATCTTCTCGTCATCCCAGCCGGTGGCGGGGATCAGCGGCGTCCAGATCGGCCCGGGGGCGACGGCGTTGACGCGGATGCCGCGCTTGCCCGCCTCCTCGGCGAGGGCCTTCACGAATGCGACCTGCGCCGCTTTGGTCATGGCGTAGTCGATGAGCCCCGGCGAAGGGTTGTAGGCCTGAATGGATGCGGTGACGATGATGCTGGCACCTGGCTCGAGGTCCGGGTAGGCCGCCCGTGCTGTGAAGATCGTGCCGCAGAGGTTCGTGTCGAAGACCCGGCGCATATCCTCGGTCACCAGCGACCCGAAACCGTCGATGTCGTGCTGGTATCCGGCGTTGAGCACCAGCACGTCGAGTCCCCCGAGTCGCTCTCGCGCCTGCCGTACGGCGTCGGTGGCGAACGACTCCTCTCGCAGGTCGCCGGGAAGGCTGAGTCCGGTCCGGCCTGCCTTTTCGATGAGCCCGACCGTGGTGTCGGCGTCCTTTCTGCTCCTCCGGAAGATGCACGATCGCGACGTCGGCGCCTTCGCGTGCGAACGCGATCGCCACCGCACGGCCGATCCCGGAGTCACCCCCGGTGATCAGGGCCTTCCTGCCGTGAAGGCGGTCATTGCCGGTGTACGAGTCCTCGCCGTGATCCGGCGTGGGTGCGGTTCTGCCGGTGTGCCCGGGCTGATCCTGCTCCTGCGGAGGAAACCCCTCCTCGCGATGCTCGTGGCGTGGATCGGGTGTGCTGTCGGTCATATCGCACCTCTCGTCGCGTCTCGGAAGCTGGTCTGCACAGCTTCGGCGATGTGCTCGCAGGCGGCCAGGGGGTTGACAGTCACGGGCCGAGAAGGCAGGCGGCCGGGATGCCGGCGTCGGTACCCCTCGTTCCAGAGGATGTCAACACCCTGCCCCTTCCGCCACGGTCGCCGGACACTGGCAGATCACGAGAGGAAATGCTGATGACCGATTCCATGGATGCCGCCGGCGACACTCCCGAGCCGGACGCCGCCGTCGTCGGCCGGCCCGATCTGCAGCCCGACAGTCAGGGCGACGCGCCACTCGACGCGGAGCTGGGCGAGGACGGCCAGGGAGACCTCGCCGAGGGCGACGGAGCACAGCACTCGGGCGATGCCCCGGACGATCTGCGATCGGATGGCGCGTCAGGGCCGGTGCTCGAGGACGAGGAACGGTCATGAGCGGCATCGACCAGGGCATGATGCCGGAGCACGTGCAGCCGCAGCGACCCGACGACGACGCCGTGGATGAGGACGTGGCGAATCCGGGGGCGGCCGACCCCGACGAGCACGACCAGACCGACGAGACTGAGGCTCAGGCGGCGGATGCCGATGCCGCCGACGTCCGCAGCCAGCGGAAGCCGTAGCCGCCCAGGTGCTGGCGGGTGTGCTCGCCCTGGGGAGTGCTTCCGGCATGCTCCACCAGCACGGTGGCGGTGCGCCCCTCGGGCAGTTCCCTCAGTGAGATGGTCACTGGCTCCGGGGAGAAATTGTGCAGTGCGATGAAGCTGACCTCCCCGAAGGTCGCCTCGTGCACGAGAACGCGCGAGTCCCCCGCATCGAGCACTTCGAGGTCGCCCCACGCGATCTCCGGCGTCGAGCGGTACCGTGCGGTGAGCACGGAGATGAACGACCACAGTGAGTCCGGGTCGCGCCTCTGGTCGTGGACATTCACGTGGGCAGGACCGTATCCTCCGGTGGCGATGCGGCGGCGTGAGCGCCGGGCGGTCGTGAAGCCGCCCTTGGGTCCGGCATCCCACTGCATGGGTCCGCGCACCGCCTCGCGGCCGAGGTCCCCGTCGAGCTCTCCCATGCCGATCTCCTCGCCGTAGAAGAGCATCGGCGCTCCGGGCAGGGAGAACAGCAAGCTGTACGCGAGGCGGAGCCTGCGCGGGTCGTCGTCGAGCATCGGCGCGAGTCTGCGCACGATCCCGCGGCCGTAGACGCGCTGGTGCTCTTCGGGCGCGAAGGCCGCGAACACCTCTTCGCGCTCCTTCTCGCTCAGCAGCTCCAGCGACAGCTCGTCGTGGTTTCGCAGGAACATCGCCCAGCCCTGGCGCTCATCGACCCGGGGCCGCGAGGCGAGCACGCGGGCGAGCGGTGTGGCCTCCTGGCGCGCGAGCGCCAGGAAGATCGTCTCGGCGGTGAGGAAGTCGAACTGCATGTCCAGCTCGGTGCCCCCCTCGCCGAAGTACTCGATCTGGTCCTCGTGCGGCAGGCCCACCTCTCCGAGAAGCAGAGCGGATCCCTGGCGCCTTCCCGCGCAGCGGTGAAGCTCCCTCAGGAAGGAATGCGGGTCGTGCGTGTCGGCGATGCCCTCGCGCGTGATGAGGAAGGGCACCGCATCCACCCGGAACCCGTCGATTCCGAGTCCGAGCCAGAAACCGATGACGCGGGCGATCTCCGCCCGCACCTGCGGGTTGGCGAGGTTCAGGTCGGGCTGGTGCCGGTAGAAGCTGTGCTGGAAGTACTGACGGGTGCGTTCGTCGAATTCCCACACGCTGGACTCCTCGCCGGGGAAGACCACCTTCTGCTCGCCCCTCGGCGGGCGGTCGCGCCACACGTAGTAGTCGCGGTGCCTCGAGTCGCGGGAGCGACGAGCCGAGACGAACCACGGATGCCGATCGGAGGTGTGATTGACCACGAGGTCCATGACGACCCGGATGCCGCGGTTGTGGGCGATCCGGATCATGTCGGTCACGTGACCGAGGTCGCCGAGCCGTCGATCCACACCGTAGAAGTCGGAGATGTCATAGCCGTCGTCGCGGTTCGGGGTGGGCTGGAAGGGCATCAGCCAGATGCAGGTCACACCCAGGGCCGCGAGGTCGTCGATGCGCCGGGAGAGTCCGGGAAAATCCCCACAGCCGTCTCCGTCCGAGTCCTGGAAGGTCTCGACGTCGAGGCAGTAGATCACCGAGGTGCGCCACCACAGGTCACTGGTGTCTGCGGGATTCACAGCATCCTCCGCAGCGCCGGAAGCAGCTCGGCCTCGCATCGGTCCAGGAATGCGGACTGATCCGGCCCGACCTGGTGCAGGAACACCGCGTCGAAGCCCGACGCGGCGGCGGCGATCCGCCCGGCGACCTCGCCCGCGTTCGAGCCGATGACGATGCTCTGGCGCAGCCGGTCCTCGGTCGGACGGGCGAACTCCTCGAAGTCCTCGGGCTGCTCGAGCTCCCACATCAGCTCCGGCGGCACGGTCGCCTGCGCCCACTGCTCGTGCGCCGACGCCAGGGCGCCCTCGTCCGAGTCCTCGAGACTCAGATGGATCTGCAGCAGCAGAGGCCCCCGACCACCGGCATCCCGGAAGGCCTCCCTCGTCTCGCGGGTGGATGCCGGATCGGCGCCGACGGTGATGAGGCCGTCGGCCCAGGGGGCGACCAGCGTCGCCGTGTGCGGGCTGATCGCGGCCGCGCGCAGCGGGGGCGGCGTGGCCGGAAGACTCCACAGCCGCGCGTCATGAACGCGCACCGGCCCGTCGACGCTCACCCTCTGCCCCGACAGCAGCCTCCGCATCACCGTGGCGCACGCCAGCAACCGGGCATCCCGCTCCTGCTTGCTCGGCCAGGGGACGCCGGTGACGTGCTCGTTCAGCGCCTCTCCGCTGCCGAGCGCCGCCCAGAACCGCCCGGGGAACATCTCCTCCAGCGTGGCTGCCGCCTGGGCGAGCACCGTCGGGTGATACCGCTGTCCCGGGGCGGTCACCACGCCGATCGGCACCGTGGTGGTCGCCAGCGCCGCGCCCAGCCAGGACCACGCGAAACCGGACTCGCCCTGGGCGGTCAGCCAGGGTGCCATGTGGTCGGAGCACATCACCTCGTCGAATCCGACCTGCTGCGCGCGCACGACATCGCGCAGCAGCCGGCTCGGGGCGCGCTGTTCGTGCGAGGCGTGGAACCCGATGCTCGTCATCAGCGCATCACCCGCCGCCGGATCAGATCAGCAGGTCGGGATCGCGTCCTTCGACGAAGTCCGCGCCGGATGCGTCGTCCTCGATCTGCTCCTTGAAGTGGCGGAGATCGGCCTCGATCGCCGCTCGATCGATGTTCAGCGCCGCTCCGGCCTTCTCGACGAACGACTTCGGCGCCCAGCCGAGCTCGACGGCGACGCGTGTGCGTTCGGCGTCGATCGGCATGAAGCGCACGGTGCCGGCGTGCATCTCCTCGTCGATGCTCGCCCACGAGATCCTCTCGTCGGGAACCAGCTCGGTCGTGCGGGCGTCGAACTCGCGACGCACCCCCGCGACTCGGACGACCCAGTGGGTGACGTCTTCACCACCGGTGCGCGTCACCTCCTCGACCATCGACATGAATGACGGCAGCTCCTCCAGACGCGCCCACCGCTCGTAGACACGGTGCACGGGGGCATCCACCTCGATCTCGGCAGTGACCTTCTCCATACGTCCATTCCTCTCGTCGCCTCCGACGCTACGAGTACGAGGCCCGGGGCGCGCGGGGGTTGACGAGAGAGGGGGTCCCTGCCTATGGGAAGGGCGGACGGAAGCTGAGGCGTCAGACGCCGTTGTGCACCTCGGGACCGGGAACCTGGTCCTCGGGCGGCTCCGGAACGAGATGCAGCCCGCTCGGGGTGTTGGCGGTGAAGGCGAGCGCCTCGATCCACGCACGATTGATGGCCGGCTGACGACTGCCGAAGTACTTGAAGACCAGCGAGCTGCCGGCGTGCACCCAGACGGTCGTGCGTCCGCCGCCGACACTCGGGTCCTCCCGCCAGCTGAACGGGAACGGCTCCCCGCGGCGCAGCTTCGCCGAGATCACGAGCTGCAGATGTGTGAGCGCCCGGTCCTCGATGTCGGTCTTGACCGAGGCGTCATAGATGAACTTTCCCATGATCTCGCCCGCGCCCTCTCTTCGTCGTGGACTAGGAGTATGCCTGGCCCGCACGGGCCGTCGGGGCTAACCTTAGCCCCATGGGCCAGCTGTTCTATGGAAACGACCCGGAGCCGATCGTCATCGAAGATCGGGCTCTCGCGCACCTGAAAGTGGTGATCGCCACGAAACTGCGGCGCAACGAGAGCTTCACCCTGTCGTGGCGGCACCCGAGCGATGAGAACCCCGGGCGCACGACGATCTGGCTGCACCCCTCGATCCCGCTCCGATTCGTGTTCGGCGACCCGGACAGCCCGGAACTGAGCGCCGAGTGGATCACCGCGATGGCGCATTCGGCGAACTCCAGCGGCGGCATCATGCTGCTGGAGGAGCACCTCGACGGGGAGTGATCCCCCGCCGCGTCACTCGGACGACTCCGACGACACCACGTGCGGCGCGCCGACCGGCTTCGACTCCGCGGACGAGCGCTGGCGCAGGAAGATCGAGAACGTCACCATCGTCCCGACCGCGAGGAACTCGCTCTGCCAGTTCTGGAGCGTGCGATCCCAGAATTCCGGCGATGCCACATACTGCAGCCAGGTCAGCGGTGCCTCGCCGTGCTCGGCGTTCTCCTGATTCATCACGACCACGCCGCTGAGCGACTGCATCAGCCAGGACACGAAGAAGATCGCCCCCATCACGATGGCGAGGGAGTTCTCGTACACCACGCGACGCCAGCCCGTGACTTTCGCTCCCGCGGGTGCATCCTCCGGGGCGTACGGTCCGACCTTCTGATCCTTGTCGCTGCTTGCTCCCTCGTCACCCGGCTGCTTCGACTCCGGTGAGCCGCGCTGCACGAGCCAGACGGTCGCGACGATGAACAGCAGGAACTGCAGGAACTCGGACTGCCAGTTCTCCGCGACGTCGACGACGAAGTCGCTGGAGAAGACGAACTCGAGATATCCCTGTTGAGGCATCGCGTGCTGAGACAGCTCCTCGTTCGTCCTCAGGAATCCCGCGATCGACTGCCCGAACAGCGCCAGCACGAACAGGGCCAAGAAGAACAGACTCAACGCGTTGTCACGCAGCGTGCGAAGCATCCGACTCACCTGCCGCTCACGAGGATCACGATCATCGCCAGGAAGCCGACGATGACCGTGCCCATCCAGATCCAGAACATCGTCAGGGCGCCACTCGGATTCTGCTGCATCTCCGGTCCTCTCGTCCTCGGGACCACCGGCCCCTGCGGAGCTCGTCCGCCTCTGAAGGGTGGCCGTCTCCTGCGCCTGCGAGAAGGGGGTTGACGAGCATGCAGGGCGCTGTCAACCCCATTAGCGTCGGAGAGAGCTCTGGCTAGCGTCGTGACCAGACGACAGGAAACGAACGCCGAAAAGGCAGGAGAGGAGCAGGGCCATGACCCTGACGCGCGACATCATGACCGCGGGCGCCCAGTGCGTCGGAGAGAACGACGCTCTCACGATCGCCGCCGAGCTGATGCGCGATCTCGACGTGGGCGCACTGCCCATCTGCGGCGAGGACGGACGACTCAAGGGGATGCTGACCGACCGCGACATCGTCGTGAAAGGCATCGCCGACGGCTACGACCCCGACACCACCAACGCCGGACGGTTCGCGGAGGGCTCGCCCCTGACCGCTCAGGCCGACGACGACATCGCGAGCGTGCTCGAGCTCATGCGCGAGCACCAGGTGCGGCGGGTGCCCGTGATCGACGAGCAGCGGCTGGTGGGCATCGTCAGCCAGGCCGACATCGCACGCAGCCTCGACCCCGACACCACCGGCGACACCGTCGAGCACATCTCACGCGAGGGGCAGCCATGACCGGGCGGACCGAGGTCGACAGCGCGATGACCACCCATGCCGAATGGGGGTCGGGCGCGCCGCACCTGCTGGTCTCTCGCAGCGGCGAGGATCGTTCCGTCTTCGATCTCACGGCGGACGAGGTCACGATCGGATCGGGGCAGGGCAGCGACCTGATGCTGCAGGGCACGGATGCCGTGCACGCCACGATCGTTCACGACGACCGCGACGAGTACGTGCTCACCCTGCACGGAGCGGGCGAGATGAATGCCAGCTCGGAGCCGGACCACGAGGGCGAGCGCACCGAGGTGCTGCGCACCGGCGCCCGGTTCACCCTGGGCGAGTGGACCCTCGTCTTCGGGCGGGCGGAATACGCCGATCACGGCCGTCCGTTCGGCGGACGCGAGGGCGGTGAACTCTCCGACCAGCTGCCGCAGCCTGAGCGGCCCGACTATCCCGCCGAACGTGCGGGCCAGGACACGGTCCGCACCCAGGAGGTCAAAGACGGATGACGGATGACGTCAATCGACAGCTTCGCGCTGGGTGCGGATGAAGTCCCGGTCCGCGATGTTCAGGCGCTCGTCCCGTGACATCCGGCTTCCGGTGAGCTGCTCGATCTCGTCGCGCACCAGGTCGGGGATGATCTCGCCATCCATCGCATCCAGCGTGTACTTCGCCTCGGCGGTCAGGCCGGGCCACCAGGTATGGATCTCGGGGTCGGTCATGAGAATCCTCCTCCTCACTGTCGGATGCCACGATGCTCGCATCCGACATCTCGGGCGCCGAGGGGGTTGACATCCTTTCCGGGCCAGGTCCGCCGGGTGCTAGCCTCGTCCCAGGAAAGGGGGACCGGATGATCGAGTCGATCAACGCGCTGCTGCTGCTCTCGCTGACGGCGCTCGGCGTCGTCCCGCTCCCCTCGGGCCTGGAGGCCGGCGGAATGCTGGGCGTCGCCGCCGTGCTGGTCGCGGTCGCCGTGATCGCCATCGCCGTGACGCTGGTCTCGCCGCTCTTCGGCATCCGCTCCACCCCGCACCCTCGCCGGGCCATCGATGTCTCCACCCTCCTCTCGCAGAGCGATCCGGATGCCGCCGGGCATCCGCGTCCGCGAGCACCGGGAGTCGCGCAAGCCGCGTGACCCCGATG
Organism: Microbacterium sp. W4I4; assembly: GCF_030816235.1. Taxonomy (NCBI): domain Bacteria; kingdom Bacillati; phylum Actinomycetota; class Actinomycetes; order Micrococcales; family Microbacteriaceae; genus Microbacterium; species Microbacterium sp. W4I4. The sequence goes on along the minus strand of NZ_JAUSXT010000001.1, from coordinate 3,273,992 downwards.
TCCTCTCGCGACCGACGCTGAGGACGGGAACGCGGCTTCTCGCCGACCCTTCCCGCCACTGCGAACGGACTCACCGATGGACACCTTCGCCTTTCCTCCACTGACCCTTCTTCTCGACGGCGCATACAACGCGCTGCTCTCCCTCTCCACCCTGCTCGAGCCGCTGGCCGATACTGCCGCATCGGCAATGGCTGTGATCCTCGTCACACTCCTGGTGCGCTGTGCACTCATCCCGGTCGGCGTCTCCCAGGCCAAGGCGGAGCAGATGCGCGCGCGCCTGGCCCCCAAGATGCGCGACCTGCAGAAACGCCTTGGCAAGGATCGTGAACGGCTGCAGCGCGAGACGATGGCCCTGTACCGCGACGAGCAGGCCTCCCCCTTGGCCGGCTGCCTGCCACTGCTGGTGCAGGCGGCCGTCGTCGGTACGCTCTACACGCTGTTCCTGCGCCCGCAGATCGCCGGGCACGCGAACGAGCTGCTGACGCACGAGCTCTTCGGGGCACCGCTGGGCACCTCGCTGCTGCACGCGCTGGGCAGCGGTGGGCTGGACCTGCCGACCGGTCTCGTATGGGGCGCGGTGCTGCTGATCATCATCGTGATCGCCGACATCACCCGACGCGCGTTCCGCCCGCAGGTTCCGGCCGAGGGCCCGCTGGCCTCCCCCGGGATGCTGAGCCTGATGAACGGCCTGCATTACCTGACGGCGGTGTTCGCGACGTTCGTTCCACTGGCCGCAGCGCTGTACCTCGTCGTCACCGTGACCTGGACGCTCGTGCAGCGTGCGCTGCTGCGCCGGCGTTACCCATTGCCCGTGTGAGCGTTCAGTGGGCGATCCGCCTGGAAACAGAAACGCGATCGCAGGCGCATCGGGTCTAGAAGCCGATATATCACGCCCGCGATCGCAGCGCTGGGGACGCTTTATCTGGGGAACTCCAGGCTACGACCGGCCGCAGCGGGACCTATAGGGCCGAAGGGCGAGACTCATATGGACTTTCGTCCAGCGTTTGGTCGATCACGAGAGCGGGAGGCGTGCGAGCACCTGCCACTGCCCGTCCCCGGCACCCGCGCTGAACTCGCCACTCGCGCCGAGAACGCGCTCCGCCATCCGGTTCAACCCGGTGCCGCTGGACGGCAGATCCCGGCGCGGGGTGTCGGGAAGCGGGCTTGTGATCGTCAGCTCCACGAGCTCATCGTCGACCTGCAGACAGATGTCCACCTCGCCTGGCCCCGCGTGCTTGAGGATGTTGGTTGCGGATTCGCGGACGATTCGCGCGAACGCGATCTCCGCCACCCTCGGGATGCGCTCGTCACCGGCGTCGCCGTCCACTCGGACGACGTGCCCGGCTGATGCGATCTCGGAGCGCGCCTCGTCGATCGCCTGCGTGAGGTCTCCCGCCTGCATGCCCCGGGTGCGGGGGCCGTCATCGGCGAGCTCGATGACGAAACGGAGGTCTGCCATGGCCTTGCGCGCCGCGACGCGGATCGCTTCCTGCGATCCCGGGAGGGAGACCGGATCGTCGAGCATCTGCACGTGCAGCGCCACGACCGTCAGGTGGTGGGCGATGCTGTCGTGCAGTTCGCCGGCGATCCAGCGCCGCTCGGCGAGGACGGCTTGACGTTCCTGCTCGGCGCTCTCGGCGAGCCGCTTCTCGAGACTATGACCCCGATCGGACGCCAGTCGCAGTGTGAAGCCGACGGCGCCGGCGATGGCTGCGATGAGCAGATAGATGCCGACATTGACGGGGACCGCGGGGTCACCGTATGCGACGACGGCGGTGGCGACGAGGAAGCCGCCCGCGTACGCGAGGACCAGCGCTGTGGAACCCAGACGCATGACCATTCCGGCGGCGACGGTTCCGGCGAGCAGCACAGACGTATCAGTGCCGGCGAAGAAGGAGAGGGCGAACACGACCCCCAGCACGGCTGTCGCGGTGACCGGGGACCAGAGATAAAGGGTGAACACCGCGGTGGCCGAGATGCTCAGAATCGAGGAAGCGACGTTGTCTGAAGGGACCATGAAGATCCCGACGACGTCGATGGCGATGAAGATGCCGATGCCCACCAGGAGCGCGATCCGCTCGATGGAGCTGAGCTTCTCGCCTCGAGTCAGGCGAAGTGTGCCGGAGTCTTCCCTGGCAGCCAGACCGAAGGACATGCTTCAGTATCCCCTATTCGAGGGGGTACCTTTAGCGGAAGATACCGAGTGCGCGTGCGAGCAGTTCCCAGATGGACATGTGATTCACCTCATTCACTGGTCGTTTGTCCAAGTACCTATTGATCTTCTCGACTGCGACCGGAAAGCGCATCGCCTCTCAGGCCAGACCTCGATGGACAAAGGTCCACATCGACCCCTGTCGGAGCCGTGCACGCCGTTAGGCTTCAGTCATGCCGGACATCCGCGTTCTCATCGTCGACGACGACCCACTGGTGCGCTCGGCGCTCTCGCACTTCGTCGCGCGCGGGCCGGAGATCGAAGTCGTGGGGCAGGCCGACAACGGGATCGAGGCAATCGCCTTCCTCGAGCGCCAGAGCGTCGACGTGGTGATGATGGACGTGCAGATGCCTGAGATGAACGGCATCCAGGCCACCGCCGCCATCAGCGAGCGCTGGCCCGACGTCCGAATCCTCGCCGTGACCACCCTCGACGGCAGCGACACCGTGCTGCCGATGCTGAGCGCCGGGGCATCCGGCTATCTGCTCAAGGACTCCAGCGCCGAGATCATCCTCGACGGCGTCCGCGAAGTCCACAGCGGCGCGAGCTCCCTCTCGCCGCGCATCGCCGCGATGCTCGTCAACCATGTGCGCGACACGGCGCCGGCTCACGGTGCGGCCGAGGCATTGGAGCCGCTGACGGACCGTGAGGCCGAGGTGCTCGATCGTCTCGCCCGAGGCATGTCCAACCTCGAGATCGCGCAATCGCTGATCGTCTCCGAGGGCACGGTCAAGGCGCATCTCGGCCGCATCATGTCGAAGTGGCACGTGCGCGATCGGGTGCAGATCCTCGTCGCCGCCGCGCACGCGGGGCTCGTCGACTTCCACTGACGCCGGGGCGCGGCGAGCCCACGCGAACCGCCGGACTACCATCGAAGGCATGCCCGTCAGCTCTGCCGCCCTCGCCCACGCCTCCGATCTCGCGGACTTCGTCGCCGCCTCGCCGTCGAGCTATCACGCCGCGGAGGAGGTCGCCCGCAGGCTCGAGGATGCCGGGTTCACCCGTCTCGACGAGACCGACGCCTGGCCGACGCAGCCGGGCGGACGCTTCGTCGTCGTGCGCGACGGCGCGGCGATCGGCTGGGTCGTTCCGACGGATGCCGCGGCGACCACACCCGTGCACGTGCTGGGCGCGCACACCGACTCCCCCGGCTTCAAGCTCAAGCCGAAGGCGAGCACCGGTTCCCACGGGTGGCTGCAGGCGGCGGTCGAGGTCTACGGCGGACCCCTGCTGAACTCCTGGCTCGACCGGGAGCTGCGTCTGGCCGGGCGCCTGGCCCTGGCGGACGGCCGGGTCGTGTTGGCGGCGACCGGGGCGCTGCTGCGCCTGCCGCAGCTGGCGATCCATCTGGACCGCGGAGTCAACGACGGACTCTCCCTCGACAAGCAGACCGGCACGCAGCCGGTGTGGGGGCTGGGAGATGCGGCATCCGCCGACATCCTCGCCGAGCTCGCCGCAGCCGCCGGCGTCGAGGTCGCCGAGATCCGCGGCTATGACGCGGTGGTGGCGGATGCCGCCCGCGGTGCTGTGTTCGGCAAGGACGACGCGTTCTTCGCCTCGGGCCGGCTCGACGACCTGGCCTCGGTGCACGCCGGCGTGGTCGCACTGATCGAGGCTGCCGGCCCTTCGACGGGCTCAGGGACCCAGGCGCCGGGCGTCATTCCGATCCTGGCCGCCTTCGACCACGAGGAACTCGGCTCGGCGTCGCGCTCGGGAGCTGCCGGACCGTTCCTCGAAGATGTCCTGGCCCGGCTGTACTCCGGTCTCGGAGCGGATGCGGACGAGCAGCGCCGCGCGCTCGCGGCCTCATGGCACGTCTCCAGCGACGTGGGCCACTCGGTGCACCCCAACTTCGCGCACAAGCACGACCCGGTCGTGCAGCCGGTACTCGGCTCGGGTCCGATCCTGAAGATCAACGCCAACCAGCGCTACGCGACGGATGCCGTCGGCGCCGCCGCCTGGTCGGGCTGGTGCGAGCAGGCGGGGGTCTCCTCGCAGGAGTTCGTGTCGAACAACGCGGTGCCGTGCGGCTCGACGATCGGCCCGATCACGGCGACGCGTCTCGGCATCCGCACGGTGGATGTCGGCATCCCGATCCTGTCGATGCACTCGGCCCGTGAGCTCGCCGGAGTCAGCGACCTGCACGACCTCTCGCGCGTCGCCCGCGCGTTCTTCGCCGGCTGACGTCCACGGCCGCTCGGTCAGGCTGCGAGACGGACCAGCGGCGCGAGCCATGAGACGCGGGTCTCGAGTTCGGAGAAGGCCTCGTCGAACGCCGCCCGCGTTCCGACCCGCACCGGGTCCGGCACGGACCAATGCAGTGAAGTCGCGGGGTACTCCTCGTGTGCGCGGTCGCAGACGGTGATGATCAGGTCGGATGCCGTGATCCGATCGTCGACGAGTCGCGGCACCGCCTGAGTGAGATCCAGGCCGTGGCGGGCGGCGACGTCGATGGCAGCGGGAGCGACCCGGTCCGCCGGATGCGTGCCGGCGCTCAGCGCGGGAACCGGACTCGCAGCGCCCCACAGGGCCTGCGCAAGCTGGGACCGCGCGGAGTTCGCGGTGCAGACGAAGACGACGCGGGGCGCGGTGACCGTTCGGGCGGGTGTCGGATCGATCAGGCTGTGCGCGTCGAGTCGCACATAGCTGCGGCGGCCATCGCCTTCCGAACGATCGCGCCTGACGAGCCCCTCGGCTTCCAGCACATTCAGATGGTGCGCGAGCAGATTGGACGTCAACCCCAGCCGCCGGCCGAGCTCCGTCGGCGACAGATCGCCCAGTGCCAGCAGATCCACGATCCGCAGGCGCACGGGCTCGGCGAGCGCGGCGTGGCGTCGCGCTCGAGCCTCCAGTTCACGATCTTCCTCAGCATCCATTGCCTCAATCTTGACTGAGGCAATCGGATGAGTCAAGATGTCCACGACATGACACACACGAATCAGCTCCGTCGCGCGTCGGCCGAGTTCCTCGGCACCGGCGCGCTCGTCGCCATCGTCGTCGGCTCGGGCATCGCGGCCGCGCGACTGAGCACGGATCCTGGCCTGCGCCTGCTCGAGAACTCCGTCGCGACGGCCCTGGGGCTCGCCGCCCTGATCCTGCTGTTCGGGCCGGTCTCCGGGGCACACTTCAACCCGGTGATCTCCCTGGCCGACGCCGTCCTGCGTCGCCGCGACGGGCTGAAGCCCGCCGAGCTCGTGCTGTACGTCATCGCCCAGCTGGCCGGCGGCATCGGCGGGGCACTGCTCGCGAACGCGATGTTCGAGGTTCCCGCGGCGATTTCCACCCATGACCGCGCCGGTGCGGGAACACTGCTCGGCGAGGTGGTGGCCACCGCCGGTCTGACCCTGCTGATCGCCGGCATGGTGCGCGCCTCTCAGAGCCTCCTCGCTATCGCCATCGCCGTCGGCGGATACATTGGCGCGGCCTACTGGTTCACCAGCTCCACCTCGTTCGCCAACCCCGCTGTGACCCTCGGACGCGTGTTCAGCGACACGTTCGCCGGCATCTCGCCGCTGTCCGCCTCGGCGTTCGTCGCCGCGCAGCTCGTGGGCGCCATCATCGGCATCCTGCTCACGGCCGCCCTGTTCAGTCGTCCCGCCGCTCCCGAGGAGATCTCATGACCGATTCCACACCGACCGTACTGTTCGTCTGCGTCCACAACGCGGGGCGATCGCAGATGGCCGCCGGCTTCCTGCAGCACCTCGCCGGAGACCGCATCGACGTGCGCTCGGCGGGCTCCGAGCCGAAGGACCGGATCAACCCGATCGCGGTCGAGGCGATGGGCGAAGCCGGGATCGACATCACCGACGGCGAGCCGAAGCTGCTCACGGTGGATGCTGTGAAGCAGGCCGACGTCGTGATCACCATGGGCTGCGGCGATGCCTGCCCGATCTTCCCCGGCAAGCGCTACGAGGACTGGGAGCTCGACGACCCGGCAGGGCAGGGCATCGACGCGGTCCGCCCGATCCGCGACGAGATCCGCCGCCGGGTCGAGCGGCTGATCGCCGAGCTGTCCCGCTGAGGTCGGCTCGACCATTACTCCGGCCCGCCTCTCGCGCGTACGCGCGACTGGTGCCAGGATGAGCACCATCCCGACATCATGGAGGCACCCATGTCCGCGACCTCAGAGGCCTCGACGACCGCGCTGATCGAGCACGCCGGTATCGAGATCATCCCCGAATCCCAGCGGACCGCCCGGCCACGCGACCTGTTCTGGCCGTGGTTCGCGGCGAACGTGTCCGTGTTCGGCATGAGCTACGGCTCGTTCGTGCTCGGCTTCGGCATCTCGTTCTGGCAGGCCACGCTCGTCTCGATCGTCGGAATCGTGGTGTCGTTCTTCCTGTGCGGGCTGATCGCGATCGCCGGCAAGCGGGGATCCACGCCCACCATGGTCCTCTCGCGCGCCGCCTTCGGCGTGCACGGGCAGAAGGTGCCCGGCATCGTGTCATGGCTGACCTCGATCGGCTGGGAGACGTTCCTGGCGATCCTGGCCGTGCTCGCAACGGCCACCGTCATCACGCAGCTCGGCGGTGACGGCGAGAGCGTGATGCTGAAGATCATCGCCACCGTGATCGTCGCGGCTCTCATCGTCACGGCCTCCGTGCTCGGCTACCACGCGATCATGAAGCTGCAGTCGGTGCTCACCTGGATCACCGGCGTGGTCACGGTCCTTTACGTGATCCTCGCGGCCGGCGACATCGACTTCGCGGCGGTGATGGCGAAGCCCGACGGCAACCTCGGCCAGGTGATCGGCGCCCTCGTGATGGTCATGACCGGATTCGGGCTGGGCTGGATCAACATCGCCGCCGACTGGTCGCGCTATCAGAAGCGCACCGCGTCGGACGGCGCCATCGTGTTCTGGAACACGTTCGGCGGTGCGATCGCCCCGGTCATCCTCGTCATCTTCGGCGTGCTGCTGGCCGGCTCCGACGACAAGCTGCTCGACGCAGTGGGCGCCGACCCCATCGGCGCGCTGGCTGTCATCCTGCCGATCTGGGTGCTCGTGCCGTTCCTCGTCACCGCCGTGCTCGCTCTGGTCTCCGGCGCGGTGCTGGGCATCTACTCCTCGGGCCTGACGCTGCTCAGCCTCGGCATCCGCATTCCCCGCCCCGCCGCGGCGGGCATCGACGGTGTCATCCTCACGATCGTGACGATTCTCGTCGTGTTCGGCGACCAGGGCTTCCTCGGACCGTTCCAGTCGTTCCTGATCACGCTCGGCGTGCCGCTGGCCTCCTGGGCCGGCATCCTCATCGCCGACATCCTGCGCCCGCCGCAAGGACTACGACGAGAGCGCCCTGTTCGACGCGAACGGCCGCTACGGCGCCTGGGATTGGACCTCGATCATCACCATGGTCGTCACTTCGATCATCGGGTGGGGCTTCGTCATCAACCTGTTCGCCGATGAGGCCGCGTGGAACAACTGGCAGGGCTACCTGCTGCCCCTCATCGGCGGCAAGGACGGCGAATGGGCCTACGCGAACCTGGGGGTCTTCCTCGCCCTGGTGCTGTCGTTCATCGTGACCTGGTTCGCGCGGGCGGGGAAGATCCGCCGCCAGGAGGCCGACGCGTGAGCGGCCGAGGACGGGTCCCTGAGCCTGCCGAAGGGCGCTGGCTGGTCGTCATCGATCCGCAGAACATCTTCGCCTCGCCGGATTCGGAATGGGGATCCCCGTTCTTCGCGGAGGCGATGGTGAACATCCGCCGTCTCGCCGATGCGTTCGGCGAGCGCGTGCTCGTGACGCGCTGGATGCCGACCGCCGACCGCTCCACGTCGTGGGGTGAGTACTTCGCCGCCTGGCCGTTCGCCGACAAGCCGGCATCCGATCCGCTCTACGACCTGGTGCCGGACGCGGTCGGACTGTCCCCGCATCCGACGCTCGACCTGCCCACGTTCGGCAAGTGGGGTGCGCAGCTCGAAGCGGTTGTGGGCCCGGGCGCGCACGTCGTGCTGACCGGGGTGTCGACGGACTGCTGCGTCCTGTCGACCGCGCTGCCCGGAGCGGACGCCGGAGCCCGCATCACGATCGCGACCGACGCATGCGCGGGATCGACGACTGAGAACCAGGCCGCCGCGCTGCACGTACTCGGTCTGTACCCGCCGCAGATCACGCTCGCGACGACGGCGGAGATCCTCGCGATGCCCTGACCCCTCACGCGTCGAGAGCACGACATGTCGCCGAGCGCACGGCGTCTTCGCGCGAAGGTCCCGTGCGTTCGGCGAGGTCCCGTGCTCTCGACGGAGCGGGGCCCATTTCACCGTTGTGACGGTCGCCATGATAGTGATATCGTCGCGGTCATGGGCAACGAAGCGAACGAGCGCGCACTCGAAGAGGGCATCGTCACCGACCTCAAGGACAAGATGACCTACGGGTCGTACCTCGACCTCGACAGACTGCTCGGCTCACAGCATCCGGTCTCGACCCCCGAGCACCACGACGAGATGCTGTTCATCATCCAGCACCAGACCACCGAGCTGTGGCTCAAGCTGATGCTGCACGAGCTCGGCCGCGCGCGGGACCTGCTCGCCGCCGATGACCTGCGCGGAGCCCTCAAGCCGGTCGCGCGCATCAAGCACATTCAGGACGTCATGACCCGGCAGTGGTCGGTGCTGGCCACGCTCACCCCCACCGAGTACGCCGAGTTCCGCGGATTCCTCGGCAACGCCTCCGGCTTCCAGTCAGTGCAGTACCGCGGCGTCGAGTTCGCGCTCGGCAACAAGAACGAGAAGATGCTGGGGCTGTTCCGCGACCACCCCGAGAACCTCGCACTGCTCACCGCGGAATGGGAGCGGCCCACCCTGTACGACGAGTTCCTGCGCCTGGCGGCACGCCGCGGGCTGCCGATCCCGGCATCCATCCTCGAGCGCGACGTGCGCCAGCCGTACCGCGAGACGGACGAGCTGATCCCCGTGATCCGCGAGGTGTACGAGAACACGCAGGAGCACTGGGAGTTGTACGAGGCGTGCGAGGAGCTCGTCGATCTCGAGGACAACTTCCAGTTCTGGCGCTTCCGGCACCTGCGCACCGTGTCCCGCACGATCGGCATGAAGAAGGGCACCGGCGGCTCGACCGGCGTCGATTTCCTGCAGCGCGCTCTGAGCCTGACGTTCTTCCCCGAGCTGTACAGCGTGCGCACCGAGATCGGGCGGTGATCGACATCCGCCCAGTCGGCATCCACCCCGTCGACGGCGGCATCATCACGGGCCGCTTCACCGACCATCACGTGCACCTGCAGCTGGTCGACCACACCCGGCTGGCCGGTTCGCGGCTCGGTCGCGTGGTCGATCTCGGCGGAAACCCCGTGGTGCTGCGCGACCTGGCGCGGGCGGCACGGATGGAAAATGCTGGTGAAACACCCCTCGCGCCTGCACTTTCCATCCGTCCCGATGCGTCACGGATGGAAAACGTCGGCGAGAGCACCCCGGAACCTGCACTTTCCATCCGCGGCGCCGTCATCGAGTACGCGGGCGCGTTCCTGACCGCGCCCGGTGGGTATCCGTCAGATCGCACCTGGGCGCCGGCGGGTTCCGTGCGAGAGATTCCGGATGCCGCGAGCGCGGCCGCCGCGGTGGACGAGGCCGCCGCCGCAGGGGCATCCCTCATCAAGGCCGCACTGAACAGCGCGGCCGGCCCCGTGCTCGACGACGCGACCTTCCGCGCGATCGTCGCGGCTGCAGCATCCCACCGCCTGCCGGTCGTCGCGCACGCCGAGGGCGCGGGCCAGGCGCAGCGCGCAGCGCGATTGGGCGCGACCCGGCTGGCGCACGCGCCGTTCAGCGAGCGCCTCGCCGAAGATGAGATCGCCGATCAGGCGGCATCCGTGCAGTGGATCTCCACGCTCGCGGTGCACGACGGCCCGCACCGCGCCATCGCGATCGACAACGTGCGCCGCTTCGCCGCTGCCGGCGGCACGATCCTCTACGGCACCGACATGGGCAACGGCGACACTCCCGTCGAGCTGAACGCCGCCGAGGTCGAAGCCCTGCGCGAGGCCGGCGTCGACGGCATGCGCCTGCTGCAGGCCCTGGCTCCCCTCTCCCCTGACGCACACCCGCTCTTCCTTCCCGCCGGCGACCCTCTGTTCGCCCGTCCGCTCACCCCCGCCGATCTGGAGGCCTGACATGACCGCAGCACCCGAATCGCCCGAGTCCCGCACGCCCGAGTCCCATGAGGACGAGCATCGCCGCGTGGCCGGCATCAGTTCGCCCGACCTGCTCAGCGAGGCCCGTCGACTCGACGGGGCCGACCCGCTCGCGCACCATCTGCGGGCATTCGGCGACGCCCCTGGTGTGACCGCCTATCTCGACGGCAACTCGCTGGGCCGCCCGCTGAAGGACCTGCCCGACAGAGTCGGCGCGTTCATCCGCGACGACTGGGGCACGCGGCTGATCCGCTCGTGGGACGAGCAGTGGATGGAGCTGCCGATGGTGCTCGGCGACCGCATCGCCGAGGTCGCGTTGGGAGCCGCCGCCGGTCAGACCGTCGTCGCGGACTCGACGAGCGTGCTGCTGTACAAGATGATTCGCGCCGCCATCGCTGCCCGTCCGGGCCGGGATGAGATCGTCATCGAGGCGGGGAACTTCCCCACCGACCGGTTCATCGCCGCCGGCGTCGCGCAGGAGACCGGCGCGACCCTGCGCTGGGTGGAGCCGGATGCCGTGGCCGGCGTCACCGCCGAGGACGTCGCCGCCGTGGTCTCGGACCGCACCGCGCTCGTCGTGCTGAGCCATGTGGACTACCGCTCCGGTGCGCTGGCGGACATGCAGTCGATCACGAAGATCGTGAAGGACGCGGGCGCGCTGATGCTCTGGGACCTGTGCCACTCCGTCGGCGTCGTGCCGATGCAGCTGGACGAGTGGGGCGTCGATATCGCCGTCGGCTGCACGTACAAGTACCTCAACGGCGGGCCCGGCTCTCCCGCGTTCGCGTATCTGCGCGCCGAGCACCAGGGTGTGCTGACGCAGCCGATCCACGGCTGGTGGGGTGCGGCCGACATCTTCGCGATGGGTCCGGAGTACGCGCCGGTCGGCGGCATCCGTCAGCTGCTCAGCGGCACCCCGCCGGTGATGTCGATGCTGGCCATGCAGGGGGTGCTCGACCTCATCGCCGAATCGGGGATCGCGGCCGTGCGCGCCAAGTCGGTCTCGCTGACCGACTTCGCCGTGCGCGCCTACGACGAGCTGCTCGCACCGCTGGGCGTGCGGCTGCTGAGCACGCGCAAGGCATCGCAGCGCGGCGGGCACATCACGATCGGGCACGATTCGTTCCAGGAGGTCACGAAGACTCTGTGGGCGGACGGGGTCATCCCCGACTTCCGCTTCCCCGACGGCATCCGCCTGGGCCTGTCGCCGCTGAGCACGTCGCATGAAGAGACGCTGCGCGGCATCCTCGCCGTCCGCGACGCACTGGCATGACCGACCTTCCCGCGCGGGCCTCGGAGTCGCCGCCCCTGCTCACCGTCACCGCCCCTGCTCATTCTCGTAAATCAGCAGGGGCCGCGGTGACCAGCAGGGGCGAGGACGAAGAGCACGCCGAAACAGGGCACGCCGAGGTGGTGCTCGACGACATCGACGCCCGCCCGGGCAGCGCCACCTCGCTGCTGCGCACGTTCATCGGCCTGTACCTGCGACCCCTGGGCGGCGAGATCGCGCCGAGTGCGCTGGTGCAGCTGGCGGGAGATCTCGGCATCCCGGCTCCGCAGGCGCGCACGGCCATCACCCGACTCAAGCAGCGCGGCCTGCTGCTGTCGAGCGACAGCGGCGGCCACGCGCTGAACCCCGCCGCGACCGGGATGCTGGAGCGCGGCGACGACCGCATCTTCACCGTGCGCACCATGCAGCCGGGAGACGAGTGGATGCTGGTGTCGGCCACCGTTCCCGAGACGCGGCGCGACCTGCGTCACCAACTGCGACGACGACTGCAGTTCATCGGCGCGGGTGCTGTATCTGCCGGCCTGTGGATCCTGCCCGGGCACCTGGATGCCGAGGTCGAGGCACTCCTGGAGGAGATCGGAGCCCGCGAGTTCGCGACGCTGTTCCGCACCGCCGATCCCCGACCCGCGCAGCCGCTCGCCGATGCCGCGCGGAGCTGGTGGGACCTGGAGGCGCTGCGCGCCGAACACGAGCGGTTCCTGGCATCCGTCGACGCACTGGACACCGCCGCGCCGTTCGCCGCCCACGTGCATCTGATCGACAGCTGGCGCGTGCTGCCCTACACGGATCCGGGCCTGCCGGCCTCGCTGCTGCCCACAGACTGGCCGGGCGCCCGCAGTGCTGAGGTGTTCACGGCGCTGTCGGATCGACTGACGACACCGGCGTGGCAGCACGTGCTCGCCGTCGTCTCGTCCACCACAGCAGCAGCATCACCACGATGACCACGGCGCCGAGCAGCGCCCAGGGCACGGCCGCGCCGACCCCGGTCTGCTCGATCGCCCGCAGTGGTCCGGTGGATCCGGCGGCGTCGATGTAGAGCGGCACGGCCGACACGGTCGCGGTGAGCACGGCGAGCGGCAGCACCCCGTCGATGTCGGCGGACATCGTCCAGCTCTCGCCTGGCAGCAGCTGAGGCGTCGACTGGTAGTCGCCCGCGCGGCGCGAGGCGATGCCGAACGGGCCCGCCACCGCGATCGACTGCTCGGCGGAGATCACCGTGTCACCGGCGTTGCGCACCGTGTAGGTGACCGTGGCCCGTCCTGCGCCGAGTGGTGCGGGCGCGTAGTCGATGTGCACGTCGCCCACGGTCAGCGCCGGGCGGAACGAGGAGCCGACGTGCAGGCGCACCCGTACGGCTTCGCGGCGCTCCACGGCATCCGTCGCTGTGGCATCCGTCGTTACGATACCGCCGACGTACTCCCCGCCGGCGCCCTTCGGAACCCGGATGCGGAACGGCACCTCTGCGGACATCCCTGGCTCCAGGGACACCTGATCGGTCTCGAGGGAGAGCCATGCGCCGATCGCCTCCGCACCGCTCTCGCGGGTGCGCAGATCGAACTCACCGGATCGCGTCGTGAAACCGTCGGCCGGGTAGACGCCGATCGTCACGGCATCCGTTCCGGTGTTGGAGATGCGGATGCTGTCATCCACCTGCACGCCGGGTTCCACCGTGTACTCGTAGTTCGTCCGGTCCGCGCCGTGCTCGCCGTCGACGGTCGAGACCTCCCAGCCGAGGTCGGATGCCGCGGATGCCGCCGGCACGAGCAGTCCGCCGAGCAGGAGCGGTGCGATCGCGGCGAGCGCGGGGATCATCCGGCGCGAGGAGGAGGGAGAGTCCATGAGGTTCTTTCGGAGACGGGGGTGGGCCGGGAGGACGCATGCACGCCCTCCCGGCCCGGTGATGGTGACGCAGGTCAGCGGATCGAGGTGACCGTGCCCTGCTCGTCGGAGCGGACCGAGTCGACGGTGCTCTCGGCACCGGCGACGCCGTCGTCCTTGTACTTGTGGATGACGACCGAGTCCTGCGCGGTGCCGACCTCCATCTCGGCGCCGGCGCCCTCGTCGGGACCGCACCAGCCGACCTTGCCGCGCGCGACGGCGGGGTTCGCCGTCTCGCAGTCGCCGGCGATGATGTTCTGCACGGCGAGGTGACCGTCACGCACCTCGACCTTGACGTAGGTGCGCACGTGGTCCTGGTTCTCGACCGAGTTCGCGTAGTGGTTCTTCGGGTTCAGCGGGTCGGGACCGAAATCCGAGCCCTCACGCGGCGCCGTCAGGTCGTAGTACTTCGAACCGGATGCCGAGTTCGCGGTGACGTAGATGACTCCGCCGGGGCCCTGGAAGACCGTCTCCTGGCCGGGCTGCTCGTTCGCGTCAGCCTTCTGGCCGTTGCGCAGCAGGTAGGAGCGCGAGTAGGCGTGGTCGTGTCCCTGCAGCACCAGGTCGACGCCGAGCTCCGAGAACGCGGTCGGGAAGTCCTGACGGCGCTTCTGGTTGTCGCCGTCGTTCGCGTGCGAGGCGGGCGAGTAGATCGAGTGGTGGTAGACGAGCACGGTGTGCTTCGCGCTCGCGCCCTGCTCCTCGATCACGTCGCGCACGTAGCCGATGTGCGCCTCATCCGCGTCCACTCCGTCGGCGCCACTCGCCGAGTAGGCGTTGCTGTTCAGGTCGATGAACAGCACGTCCTTGTAGGTGAACCAGTAGTTGCCGCCCGACTGGGTGGTGAGATCGCCGGAGCGGTAGAACTGCGGCGAACGATCGGTGTTGGGCGTCCACAGGTGCTGCTCGTAGGCCTTGCCGCCCACATCGTGGTTTCCGATGGTCGCGGCCCACGGGGTGGAGCGCAGTTCGTCGGGAGCAAGGAACGCGTCCCACTCGGCCTCGGCGTTGGCCTTGTTCACCTGGTCACCGCCCGAGACGAACAGCTGCGCCTGCGGGTCGAGGATTCCGGCGGTGGCGAGGGTGGCCTGCCAGCCCTCGCCGTCGGCGGCGATGTCGCCCGACGAGCCGATCTGCGGGTCGCCGAAGAACAGGAAGTCGAAGTTGCTGTTCTTGTCGTTGCTCGTGGCGAACTCGTAGCTCTGAGACCAGTGCCCGGCGGAGCCGACGCGGTAGACGTACTTCTTGTTCCCGGAGAGACCCGAGAGCACGGCGTGCCCGTTGAAGCCGCCGTTCACGGTGTTGGCGCTGACCACGGCGTCGAACTGGAATGCGCTCGCGGGGAAGACGCCGCCCTTGACCGACTTGGCTTCGGCGACCTGAACGACCTGGGCGTCACCGGTGGACGAGTACCAGTTGACGACGCGCTGGGACTCATCGGCGCCGGCGAGCAGGATGATGCCGCTGGTATCGGTGGACTCGGCTGCGGCGGCGCCTGCGACGACGCCGCCGAACACCATCGCGGCGCAGGCTGCTGCGGCGAAGACGCCGATGGCGGCGCGCCGCTTCAGCGTGGGGGCGGGTGCGCCGAGGGCGCGGGACGATGCCTTCATCAGAGGGAGCTCCTTGTTCAGGTGATGCGTGGCGTGCAGAAGGCCGAGTCGGTCGAACCGATCTCAGCTGATCGATAGGCTGGCCGCCCCGGATGACTGCTCAGTGAACACGGGCCGAACTCTTCCCCGGCATCCGGTGACAGGGGCCTCCCACCGGCTTCCGCACGGATCGAGTCGGGTAGAAACGAGGATGTGACCTCCTTCGCATCCGACATCCGGCGTGCTCGGAAGCGCTTCGCGCTGACCGCCGCCGCCACGACGGCCGTGACCGCGCTGACCCTGATGACTGCGGGATGCAGCAGCGTCGACGACTGGTCGACGCCGCGCGACAGCGCGCCGGTCTCGAGCAGCCTGCCCGCTGCTTTCCTGGCTCCGGATGCCATGCCGTCACCGGCCGCGACCATCACACCGCAGCCGGACAGCTGGGCCGGAGCCGAGGTCGCCGCCGGCTACCGCGTGGTGCTGCTGGAGGCGGACCACGACCCCACGAGCGCAGCCCTCGCGGACGGCGTGCGACGCTGGGCGCACGAGCAGGGCGCGAGCCTGAAGTCCGTGCGGGCCGCGTCACCGGACGAGGAAGTGGCGGCGATCTCCGAGGCGATGGATCTGCATGCCGACCTGATCGTGTCGGCGAGCCCGGCCCTGGTCGACGCGCTCGCGCTGGTCACGGCCAGCCACCTCGATGAGCAGTTCCTGCTGATCGGCGCACAACTGCCCGAGCCGACCGAGAACGTCACGGCTGCGGTGTGGGCGGGAGCCTCCACCCGCGGATCCGAAGTGGCGAACCCGGCGGATGCCGATGTGGTGGACGCGTACACCGCCTCCGCAGCCGAGCGCGCCGCGGCCGCCGGCGCCGCCGCCGTCGTTCACGGCCTCACCGGCATCGTCATCGACGTCCGCTGACGGCATCCGTCAGCCGAGGGCGACGAGCCGCTCGACGAACCAGATCAGGCCCATCACGGCGACCCCTGCGGCGACGAGCACGCCGACGACGAGCCCCGTGCGCGGCGCCCGGCGGCGCAGCATCAGCAGCAGCGGGAACACCACGACGATGATCGCGACCTGCGCGATCTCGAGTCCGACGTTGAAGACGAGCAGTGAGCCGAGCAGGCCCCACGAGAACGGCTCGTCGATGCCGAGCGCACCGGCGAATCCGAGTCCGTGCATCAGCCCGAACGCGAACACGACCGCCAGACGGGCGGTGTCCGCCCGGTCGTGGCCCGTCCTCCTGGTGCGCTCGACCCCGGCATCCGGCGTACGACGGTCCAGCCAGACGCGCCACAGGTACCAGATCGCGACGACGGCGATGGAGAGGGCGATGACGGGCTCGACGATCGCGTCGGGCAGCGACACGACCCCGAGCGCGGCGAGGATGAACGTCACGGAGTGCGCGACGGTGAACGCCGTCGCCGCCAGCACGATGTCGCGCAGGCGCCACGATCCGACGATCAGCGCGAGCAGGAAGAGGATGTGATCGATGCCGAACAGCAGGTGCTCGGCGCCGAGCACGAAGAAGCGCCACATCCGCTCGAGCACGGGCTCGGACGTGTCGAAGCTCGGCGTCTGGGAGTCGAGGGAGACATTGCCGGTGCGCGCGGCACTGAGGTCGTAGTCCAGCAGCGTCACCGTTCCGGTGACGTAGCCCTCATCGTCGGGGAACAGCCCGCTGGTGAAGACGTGCGATCCGGCGGACGGGCAGTCGAATCGCAGCGGCAGCGTCGCGTAGGGCACGTCCTGACGGACCGTGGCACCCGGCTCGCCGTCGAGGACGGGGGTGCAGGCGACTCCTGCGGCCTCGACTCGGAATCGGTCGGAGACGTACTCGACCAGCGAGTCGGAGTGCTTCTGCAGTGCCGCCGCCTCGTCACCGGTCTTCCACACCGCCATCCCGTCCTCGAAGAGGTCGGGATCATCCTGGTTCTCGGCGACGGTGACGACCAGCAGGTCGTACTCCAGGGCGAGGTCGACGTGCATCGCGCCGTCCTGCTGGGTCGCCTCGGCGTAGACGACCGAGCTGAAGCCGTGACCGGATGCTGCGGGAGCTGCCAGCAGCATCCCCATTCCGGCGAGCAGCAGGGCGACCACGAGTCGCAGGACGGAGGGTGCGGCGGGCCGAGTGTCGGCGGAGGGTGGCATCAGGCTCCTTCAGAGTCACTGGATCCTCCCGATGCCGGGTGAACGGCCGGCGACGTGGGGACCAACCGCCGCTTAACCGGCGCGGTCCCCCGCCGCATGCCCGAGGTCAGGGCAGTCGGTTCGCTTTCGCGAGGTTCGCGGTGAGCTCCTCGGCGTTCTGACGCACGACGTATGCAGGACGGTCGCGCTCGACGCGCCACGACTCGCTGAGCGGGCCGATGTTCACGGTGTCGAAGCCGAACTCGTCGTAGAGGCGGGTGACGAAGGCGACGGCCTCCGCGTCGTCACCGGCCGTGGCAAGTGCGCGGCGGTTCGGGCTGCCGGCCGGAGCCCCATCCGTGGTGATATCTCCCCAGAGGATGTGGTTGAACGCCTTGACGACCCGGGAGGTCGGAAGGTGACGCTGAACGATCTCCGAGGTGGTCGTCTCGCCGCGGTCCAGCGCGTCGATGTGGCCGTCCCGCTCGAAGTAGTAGTTGTTCGTGTCGAGCACGATCTTGCCGGCGAGCGGCTCGACGGGAACCTGCTCGATCGCGCGCAGCGGCACGGTCACGACGACCACCTCGCCGGCACGGCCGGCCTCTTCAGCCGTGGCCGCGCTCGCCTTCGGCCCCAGCTCGGCGATGAGGTCCGCCAGGGTCTCGGGACCGCGGGAGTTCGCGATCACCACGTCGTACCCGGCCGTCACCGCCGCTCGAGCGACCTGGCTGCCGATGTGTCCTGCTCCGATGATTCCCAATGTGGTCATGTCACCGGCAACGTCGTGCTCCGCCGGGTATTCCCCCGACGTGGATCAGAAGCGCATCGGAGACTCGCGGTTCCGATGCACTTCTGATCCAGCATCCGGCAAGAACGGGCGGGTCAGCCGAGCTCGCGCAGGAACGCCGTCACGTGCTCGCCGAGGCGCAGCATCCGCAGTTCGCGCGCGAGCTCACGGTCGTAGCCCTCGTAGGCCAGCGGTGGCAGCTTTCGCACGTTGGCGGAGCAGCCGAAGTTGGCACACACCAGCGTGCCGATGGTGTCGCCGTTGCGGCCGGCCGAACCCGCCTTGCGGGCGGCGAAGAACTGCACGTCGTTGCGGAGGGTGACGTCATCGCACCACGAGCACTGCGCCCGCCTGGCGGTGCGCTGCTCGGCGCGCTGCAGCAGCACGCCCATCGGCTCGCCGTCGACCTCGGCGACGACGTACGCCCGGCGGGGCATCTTCGGGTCGTACCAGCCGAGATAGTCGAGGCGATCGAAGTCGAGCTCGGCGAAGTCGGCCGGCAGGGTGAGGGAACTGACCTCTTTGCGGGAGGCGTTGCGGAAGGAGGCGCGGATGGCGCGCTCGTCGATGGGACGCATGAGGAAGTGCTTTCGGTTCGTTGCCGCACGGCGTGCGGGAGAGTGCGTGGAGGACGGCATCCTCAGACCGGATGCCGGGGTGCGACGATTCTCCGGTGACGGGGGTTCCGCCGCCGGATCGCTCTCAGCCTCTGCCGTCGGTGCGCGACGCACCGACGATCACCTCTCGCGCCACGCGGGCGCCCTCCATGAACAGCACGTCGAACAGTGTACGCCGCCGGGTCCCGGCTACTCTGAGTGGCAACGAGGGGGTCTCATGGCACAGAAGCCAGGAGCGGGCATGCCGTTGCGCGATCACCGCATCCACAGATACGTGAACGCATTCTGTCCGAAGTGTCACGAGGAGAAGCCGGACCAGCCGCTCAGCGAGGTGCGCCGCCTGTCGGGCTGGCTCGCCGACCGCGACGGCACGGTGTGGCTGGAGCGCGGATGCCCCGAGCACGGCCTCATCTCGACGATGTACGACGAGAGCACCGAGATCCTGCGGTACCTGGAGCAGTGGACGGCGCCGACCAAGGTGCACACCCCCGACACCGCCGGCAACTTCAAGCCCATCCCGCAGGCGTACGAGGACGGCCTGCCCGAGATGCAGACCCAGCACACCTGCATCCTCCTCGAGGACATCACCGACCACTGCAACCTGAAATGCCCCACCTGCTTCGCGGAGTCGAGCCCCGCCGCGTCCTCGGTCGCCCCTCTCGCCGAGGTGCTGGCCTCCGTCGACGCGAAACTGGCCCGTGAGAACGACCGCATCGACGTGCTGATGCTCTCGGGCGGCGAGCCGACCCTGTACCCGTGGCTGGAGCAGCTCATCGAGCACCTCGTCGCCCGGCCCATCGTGCGCATCCTGCTGAACTCCAACGGGCTGCGCATCGCCAACGACGACGAGTTCGTGCGCTTCCTCGAGAAGCACCGCGAGCGGGTGGAGATCTACCTGCAGTACGACGGCGAGGAGGCTGCGTCCGTCGCGTTCCACCGCGGCGCGGACATCCGCCGGTTCAAGGAGCGGGCGCTGGAGCGGCTGTCGGATGCCGGGGTCTTCACCACCCTGACGATGACCGCCACCCTCGGGGTGAACGACCACGAGATCGGCGCGGTCATCCGGCGAGCGCAGGCGACGCCGTACGTGGGCGGTGTGACCATCCAGCCGGTGTTCGGCTCGGGACGAAGCTCCGGCATCGACCCGAACGACCGGCTCACGCATACCGGCGTGCTGGCCCGGATCGGGCCGCAGACCGGCGACGAGATCACCTGGCGCGACCTGACCGCTCTGCCCTGCAGCCACCCGCACTGCTGCTCGGTGGGCTACTTCCTCAAGGACGACTCGGGCGACTGGAAGTCGCTGGTCGGGCTGATCGGACACGAGCCGGTTGAAGGAGTTCCTCGACCTGAACCCCGACCTGATCGCCAACCGCATCGCCGACTCGAACATGAACAAGGCGATCCGCGACGTCGTGAAGAGCTCGCTGATGGATCTGCTCAGCGAGCAGTCCTCGCTCTCGCATCCGTCGATGGGCGACATCTGGCGCGACATCTGCGTGAACTGCGACCTCGGGGTCGGCACCCTCGCGACGCTCGCGGCATCGAAGCTGCCGGGTCAGCACAAGCGGATGCGGGCGATGCTCGCCGACCGGGTGCTGCGCATCACGGTGAAGCCGTTCATGGACATCAACACGATGATCGAGGAGCGGCTGATCCAGTGCTGCGTGCACGTGGCGACGGTCAACGAGACGACGAACGCGCACCAGTGCGCCCCGTTCTGCGCACTGCAGGCTTGGGCGCCGCTCAGCCGCACGCGCATCTCCACCGCGACAGGTCGGCCGGCATCCATCAGTACCGAGGTGCGCGAGACGGGCGGGCGTACGCGCCTGCCGGTGGTGTCCGGATGACCACTCCCCCGCTCAACCAGTTCGACGCGGCCGTCGGTCACCCGGCACCGCCGTTCGATCCGCTGCGACTGTGCGTGTTCACCACCATCGCGCTGATCTCCGCCGTGCTGGGTCCGATCGCCGTGCTCGGCTTCGCCCTGATCGCGATCGCCGGATATGCGAAGGCCCGCCGAGGCGGGCTGCTGCGCTCGAAGTGCAAGCTGGGCGACACCCGACTGGTGCTGGCCTACCTGTCGGTGATCGCCCTCGGCGCCGCCGTCGCGATCCCGTTCTGGGTCATGCTGTGGGTCCGGATGCTGGCGGGCTGACATGTTCCCGACCCTGAGCGACCTCGCGCCCTGGCTGCCCGCCCTGGACACGCATTCCACGTTCGTCGCCCTGGGTCTGACCGCCGCCGGCCTCGTCTTCCTGGTCGAGAAGCGCCGCCGTCGGGTGACGGATCATCGCATCGCGTACCTCGTGCTCGGGGCACTGATCGGCGCCGCCGTGCTGTCACGGCTGGGCACGTGGGCACAGCATCTCGACCCGTCGCAGAACCTCAGCCTGATCGACCAGCTCGCGCGCGGCAACGCCTCGATGCTCTCGGCACTGGTCGGCGCCTGGCTGGGCGTGCACGTCGCCAAGAAGCTCTGCGGCTACCCTGAGCGCAGCGGCGACCTGTTCGCCCCTGCCGTCGCGCTGGCGATGGCGATCGGACGCATCGGCTGCCTGCTCACCGAGCAGCCCGGCACACCGACAGGCGCCTCGTGGGGCATCGTGCTGGATGCGGATGCCGCCACCCGAACCGGCTCGCCTGCGGGAGTGCCGCTGCACCCGAGCTTCGTGTACGAGATCGTCTTCCACCTGGCCGCCTTCGTGGTGCTGTGGTTCTGGCTGCGCCACCGCCGCATCGCCGCCGGCGAGACGCTCACGCTGTACATCGCCGCGTACGCGGTGTTCCGCTTCGCCGTGGAGTTCGTGCGCGGGAACGAGATCGCGTGGATGGGACTCACCCGGCCGCAGCTGTTCCTGCTGGTGACGATTCCGCTGCTGGCGGCCAGAATGATCTGGATGCTGCGCACCGGACGCTTCCGCGTCGCCGGTGCCGTGACCGATGAGAGGAGAGTGCGCGATGGACAGCACGCCTGACCAGCCCGTTCCACCCCCGGAGGATCCCCGCGACGACTCAGCGGCAGCCTCCGAGCCGGTCGTGCCGCCGGAGGACGCGACGCCTCCCGGTGCGGCATCCGTTCCGGGTGACGCGGGATCACCGCCGCCGCCCGGCCTTCCCCCGATCCCGCAGGCGCCGGGCAATCCATACGCCGCCGGTCCTCAGGTTCCCGGCCAGTGGCAGCAGTCCGGCCAGCCCCAGCCCGGACCGATGGGCTACGCACCCGGCGCCTGGACGCCACCTGTCCCCGAACGGAAGGGACTGAGCTTCGGCGCGGGACTGGGGATCGGGATCGCGATAGGAGTCGTCGCGCATGTCCTCGCAGTCGTCGCGATGTTCGCATCCGTCAACATGCTGAGCGGCAACGGCGGCATCCTCGGGCTGCTGTGGCCCTTCCTGTTGATCGCGATCGCGGCGATCGTGATGATGTTCTTCCGGGCGACTCGCTCCTACGCCACGGGCATCCTGATCATCGCCGCGGCGGCGTGGCTGATCGTCATCGGCCCATGCATCGTAATCCTGGGCGGGTTCAGCTGACGCCCAGCATGTTTCGCCGCGTTTCGCCGCGGATCGACAGGGTGACATCCCGGTCGTAGCCTCGGATCAACCGATCCAGAGGAGACGACCGTGACCACGCCGCAGACCCGCCTTTCGCCCCTTGAGGTGCGTCAGGATGCTGCGTGCATGTGCGCCCACGGCTATGCCTGCTCCTCGTTCGCTCCCGGCCACGCCCTGCACCTGATCCAGGCGCGGATGGCGTCGGCGACCCCGCTCGGCTGGGTGGATGCGCTCGTGGAGGATGCCGATGCGGCATCCGGAGTCGTGATCCTGCGCACGCTGGACGGCGAGCTCGCGACCGTCTGGAACGCCGGGGGCGCGGCCCTCGAGGCCGCCGCAGGCACTCCCGTCGCCCTGCACCGCGACTACGCCGTGCTGGCCGTGGGCGCCGTGCAGTTCAACGTCGCGCGCTGATCTTCTGAACTGCGGATCTCGTCAGGAAGCCATCTTCATCATCGACTCGCGCATCGCGGTACAGGCGTCCATGCAGGCCTTGCACGCCTGAGCGCACATCCGGCAGACGTCGCTGTGCTCGGCGTGCTCCATGCACTCCTCCATGCACATCTGGCACATGGCGATGCAGGCGTCGAGCATCGACATCATCACAGCCGGGGTCATGCCCTGCATCCGCAGCATGGAGCGCATCATGGTGTTGCACATGTCGGCGCAGTTCATGCACGCCGGAGCGCAGTCCATCGTCTGCGTCGAGCACACCGTGCAGGCCTGTTCGCAGGCGGCGCACGCATCCATGCACGCCTGCATGGCGGCCATGTCCATCATCTCCATGCCCGGCATCTTCATGTCCTTGGACATGGCGTCCATCATCATCGAGTCCATCGCACACCGCTCCTCGTCATCGGCTCTCGCCGGCTGCGGGCGGGCAGGTGGACCCGCCTGACGCCAGGGTACGCCGGTGCGCTGCCGGCGTCGATGGGCGAATCCGCGCGACCCGCCCCACCGTCCCAGGGCTGCAGTACAGTCGGGCTGTGACACCGTTCACCCCGCTGCAGCGCCTGGTCGTCTCCGTCGCGATCCTCGCCTCGTTCGTGACGTTCCTCGACGGCACGGTGGTCACCGTGGCGCTCCCGGCGATCAGCCGCGAACTGGGCGGCGGCATAGTGACCCAGCAGTGGGTGGTGGACTCCTACCTGATCACGCTGAGCGCACTCATCCTGCTCGCGGGTTCGGTGTCCGACGCGTACGGACGCGTGACTGTGATGCGCATCGGGCTGATCGCCTTCGGCGTGGCATCCGTCGCCGTCGCCCTCGCGCCGGATCCGCTCGTGCTGATCATCGCCCGCGCCGCACAGGGTGCGGCGGGCGCCCTGCTGGTGCCGAGTTCGCTGGCCCTGATCACCGCGACTATGCGCGGCGAGGTGCAGTCGCGCGCGATCGGCGTGTGGACGGCGTTCACCACGGGCGCGCAGCTGATCGGCCCCCTGATGGGCGGACTGTTCGTCGACCTGCTGTCCTGGCGATTCGTGTTCCTGATCAACGTCCTGCCGATCGCCGTCAACCTGATCATGCTGGGCCGGCTGCGCCTGCCTCAGCATGTGCGGACGGTCCGGGTGGACTGGGTCAGCGGCGCATTGTGCGCGCTGGGCCTGGGCGCGCTGGTCTTCGCGCTCATCGAGCAGGAGCGGCTGGGTTGGGCGTCCCCCGCGATCTGGATGCCCGGCATCGCCGGCATCATCCTGACGGCCGTCTTCCTGATCCGGCAGAGGCGGTCGGATGCTCCGCTGCTGCCGCTCTCTCTGTTCCGGGTGCGCAACTTCGGCTGGGGCAACCTGTCGACGCTGTTCGTCTATGCGGCGCTGTCGCTGAACGGCTTCGTGATCGGCGTCTACCTGCAGCAGGGCCCCGGCCTGCCCGCGACAGCCGCCGGCATGGCGAGCCTGCCGATCACGATCCTGATGATCCTGCTCAGCTCCCGTGCAGGCGCGTGGGCGGGAAAGCTCGGCCCGCGACTGTTCATGACGGTCGGACCGCTCCTGATGGCGGTCGGCGCGCTGCTGCTGCTCACCGTCGGCACCGACTTCGACTACTGGTGGCAGGTGCTTCCGGCCATGATCGTGCTCGGACTCGGGCTCGCCCTCACCGTCGCCCCGCTCACCTCGGCCATCCTCGGCGCGATCGACGAGAGCCGCAGCGGCATCGCGTCCGCCGTCAACAATGCGGTCTCCCGCGTCGCGGGTCTCCTGGTCGTCGCGCTGCTGTCGACCATCGTCGGCGGCGCGCTCGACCTCGACGGCTTCCACAGCGCCGCCTGGGTGACCGCGACGCTGTTCGCCGTCGGCGGCGTGGTGTCGTGGATCGGCATCCGCCGCAATCCTGCCGAGCCGGCCGAGACGGATGCCGTGGCCCCGGCCACCCCCGGTCCGGTGCGCTGACGGTCGGCCTCACCGACTCGCGAACAGCTCCCCACCCGCCTGATCCAGCAGGTCGCGGGCGGCGGCCCGACCCGCCTCGACCATCCGGTCGAACTGGTGGAACTCCAGCAGCCCCACCCCCATCGAGTGCGGGGTGATCACCCAGGCGCCCAGGTTCTGCGCCTCGGCCGCCCCGCCTCCGCCGATCATCAGGGTGCGCAGCATGGTCTCGCCCAGCGGTGGGATCCGCACCGGGCGCGGCGCCTCGCCGGGCGCGCGGACGTGACCGCCGCCACCCATCGAGATGTTCACCGCGACCACGGGACCCTCATCGCGCTCGACCATCGTGTCGACCGGCAGGTTGTCGAGCACTCCCCCGTCGACGAGCAGCCGCCCCTCGCTGGGGATCGGGGTGAACAGCACCGGGAGCCGTGCCGACGACTTGATCGCCTGCCCCATCGGTCCCCGGCGATGCATCACGGGGGCACGGGTGAGCAGGTCGGTGCTGACGCAGCGGAAGCCGCGGGGCTGCTCCTCGATGTTCAGGTCGCCGAAGCAGCGCACGAGCGCCCGGTGCACGCGCCGTCCGCGGGCGAGCGAGGTGCGCGGCAGCCCGTAGTCGCCCAGCATGTCCTCGCGGACGAACTCGCGGTACGTGACTGCGCCGAGCTCGGCGGCGGACGCGCCCGTCGCGTAGTAGCCGCTGACCACCGCGCCCATGCTGGATCCGGCGATGCGGTCGACGCGCAGCCCGGCCTCCTCCAGCTCCATCAGCACGCCGACGTGAGTCAGGGCCCTGGCCCCGCCACCGCCGAGCACCAGCGCCAGTGAGCGCCCCGCGAGCCGGTCGATCAGACCCCGGATGCCCTCCGGCGGTCGCCCCGGCGATCCGGCGTCGTTCATCGTGATCTCGCTCACCCGCCACGGGTCCACGGCATCCAGCCAGATCTGCCTGACCGCGCGCCCCGGCGCACCGACCAGCACGAGCTCCGGCCGGGAGGTCATCGTCGGCAAGGCCTCGGGCGGGATGTCTTCCGCGCGGGCCACCAGCACGACGGCATCCGCCTCCCGTGCGCAGCGCCCCACCCACACCTCATCCGAGCCGTCGGCGACGAGCATCACGCGTTCACTGTCCGCCTCGGCGCGATCGACCTGTTCGGGGGTGTGCGCGCCGGACAGCAGCGCCACCCTCAGGTGCGCCGAGAGACCGCGGTGCAGCATGCCTGCCACGGCCTGCACCGGGGCGCCCGCACCGGCACCCACGACGGCGATCAACCGCGGGCGCGATGCCGTCCGTGCGGCGGGCGGACTGGCCTCGGCGAGCTGGCCCGCAAGGGCGGTGACCAGCGCGGACAGCGCCCCGGCATCCTCGCCGATCGTGTGCTGCAGCAGCTCGCGCGACACCTCCAGCACCTGGCAGTCCCGGCGGGCGCGGATCGATGCCGAGCGGGGCCCGTCCGTGAAGAGCGCCAGCTCGCCGACGACCGCACCGGGGCCGATCTCCCGCACCACCTCGTCGTCGATCACGACCTCGGCGCGCCCCGAGATCACGACGAACATCGAGTCGGCGCTCTCGCCCTGCCGAAGCAGCCACTCCCCCGCGGGCACCGTGCGCCGCGGGGCATCCGCGCGCAGCCGCTCCCGCGCCGGTTCCGGCAGGCGCCCGAACAGCGACTCCTCCGGCGTCGGGATCGCCCGGCGCAGCACCACCGACCGTGCGGCATCCGGCATCCGCAGCGGTGAGGGCCGCTCCTCGGCATCCGTCGCCGCGACGTGACCGCCGTGATCCACCCGCCCGAGGAACAGGGTGATCACGGCGCCGGCCGCGAACGCGTAGATGCTCATCGTCCAGCCGTCGCGCAGATCCTGCACGACGGTCGCCGCAGTGGGAGTGCCGAGGATGACGACCAGCAGCGCGACGCCGATCGTGCCGCCGATCTGGCGGGCGCTGGAGATCACCGCGGATGCCGTGGCGTACTTCCCGTCGGGCTGCGTCGCCAGCGTCGATGCCGCCAGCAGCGGCAGGGTCGCACCCACCCCGATGCCGCTGATGATCTGCCCTGGCAGCCACTCCGCAAGGAAGTTCGGCGTGGTCCCCACCACCGTCACGTACCAGACGTAGCCGAGCGCCCAGACGACGAAGCCGCCCGCGATGATCCAGCGGTAGCCGACCCGGGCGGCGATCGGCTCGAGCAGTCCCGCAACGAGGGCCGCGACCAGCGCCCCGGGCACCAGCGCTAGCCCCGCCTCGAGGAGCGTGTACTGCCAGACGTACTGCAGCCACAGCACGTTGCCCAGCATGTACGCGAAGAAGCCGACCCCCGCGACGAGCGTGGCGATGTTCGCGACCAGGAACGAGCGATTGCGCATCATCGCCAGGTCGAGCACGGGCGAGCGGTGCCTCATCGAGCTCAGGATGAACCCGCCGAACAGCACCACCGCCCCGCCGACCACGAGCCACAGCATCAGGCTGGCCGCGCCCCAGTCGTCGCCCTTGATGATGGCGGCGTTGATCAGCCCCAGCGAGCCCGCCAGCAGCAGGGCGCCGCGCAGGTCCGGCATCCGACGGCGGCCGGGGGCGCGGCTGTTCACCAGCTGACGCCGCCCCAGCCACCAGGCGAGCGCCCCCAGCGGCAGGTTCACCCAGAACGCCCACTGCCAGCCGCCCGCCTCGACCAGCGCGCCCCCGATCGGTGGCCCCAGCCCCGATGCGACCGCGGCGGCCGCCGACCACAGGCCCACGGCCCGCGCCCGCCTCGCCGCGGGGAACCCGTCGATCACCACGGCGAGCGAGGCGGGCACGAGCATCGCGGCACCCAGCGCCTGCACGATCCTCGCCCCCACCAGCACACCGAGCGACGGCGCCAACGCGCACACCAGCGACGAGATCGTGAAGACGGCCACCCCCAGCAGGTAGACCCGGCGCCTCCCCAGAAGGTCGCAGAGTCGGCCGAACACGATCATGAACGCGGCGAACACGATGTTGTACGCGTTCAGCACCCAGGAGATTTCACTGATCGACTCGTCGGGGAACGACTCGCGGATGCTGGGAAACGCGATGTTGACGATGGTCGCGTCGAGGAACGCCAGCAGCGCCCCGAACGAGGCCACCAGCAGCACGGTCCGCTCAGGTACCCGTCCCCGCCGCACGACGGCACCGGGCTCGCGCGACTCGGACACGCCCCGGCGGGCAGACTGCAACATCATTCCGCCAGCTTCTCGGGCCGGGGGAGCGTAAACCTCAGTGAACTCACGGATCTTTTCCCGTGCGCGCGAGGACAGGCTGAGATCACCGCCTGTTCACCCACCGAGGAGTCCCCCATGTCGCACCGTCGCCTGCGGATCACCCGCTCGCTGATCGCCGTGGCGGCGCTCGCCCTGTCGGCGCTGGTCGCGCCGCAGATGGCGTCCGCCGACCCGCCGCCCCCGCTGCCGACCGCCGCCACCGTCACGGTCACCACCGACCCCGCCATCGCGGCGTCGCTGGGCACCCTGCCGTCCGGGTCGCTTCCCGCTGTGCTCGCGGCCGTCGGCACGCCGTTCGACGTGGGTGTCTCGTTGACGGATGCGGGTGGCATGCCCGCCGTGTACGAGTACCCGGCCACGGTGACCCTCACCGCCACCGGGCCGGGCGTGCTGCAGACCACGACCGCCACGCTGCCCGCCGGCGCGTCGAGCCTGCACATCTCGACCTCGTACTCGCAGGCGACGGCCGCACTGACCGTGACGGCCTCGATCACCGCGACGCCGCCGGAGCACACCACGGTGCCGCCGACGGTCTCGGGCGTCGCCGCCGCGTTCCCGGTCGATCTGAGCCTGACGCTCATCGACGGTCAGAGCCCCGCGCTGAAGAACGGCACGGCGGGAGCCGATGCCGCGGGCTGCGCGGTCGTGGACGCGGCGCACCCGATGTGCGGCGTCGTCACCCTGCCGCGCGGCGCGACCGGCGGCACGGCGCTGAGCCTGGGCGCATGCCCGACCGGCGCGACCTGCACGGCCCGCAGCCTGGTCACGCAGTTCCTGGGAGACCTGACCGGCCCTGACGGTGCCGACCTGTACACCCGGACGGCCCCGGCGAGCATGTCGATCTACTGCGACAAGACGCTGTGCGGCAAGGGCGGGGTGGCGTCCTACCGGGCGCAGTGGTCGGAGTCGGCGACCGGGGCACTGACGATCGCCCCGCTGTGCCCCGCGAAGGGCATCATCGGAGCCGATCAGACGTTCTGCACCGACGTCGTCTCCAGCAGCCGCCTGAACGCCGGCGACCTGCGACTGGTCGTCCTCTTCCTGCACGACGTGCGCGGAATGATCTGATCACCCTTCGACGGGCTCGGCGGCGCATGCGCGGCCGAGCCCGTCGATGCGTGATCAGACGACGACACCGAGGTCGCGCAGCGTGCGCCGGGACTGCGACTGCAGTTCGTCGTCGCCGGTGGCCTCGGCCAGCGCGAGCTGCAGCAGCGCCGGTTCGTAGCCCCCGTAGCCGCCCGTGGTGCGGGCCAGTCCCTCGCGCGCGGCCTCGGCGGCCTGCGAGGATTCACCCTGGGAGACGAGCACCTGGGCGCGGATGCGATGCAGCCGAGCCAGCGTGTCGGCGGCCCGCAGCCGCGCGGCCCGGATCGTGTCGTCGATGAGCGCCAGTGCCTGCTCGGCATCCCCGGCATCCGTCAGCGCCTCCGCACGCGCCGCGTCCAGCAGCGCCACCTCGGTGGCGAGCTCCAACCCGGCGAGCACCGCGCGCGCCTCGTCGAACAGCGGCCAGGCGACGGAGCTGTCTCCGACGCCGGCCTCGGCCCTGGCCTGTTCGCGCAGCACCAGGCCGACGAGCTCCTCGTCATCGACGCGGCGAGCCAGCCGCAGGGCCGCCTGCAGCACCGGCAGCGCCTCGCCGTGCCGGCCCTGGGCGACCAGCACGTCAGCCGTGTTGTACAGCGCGGTCGCCTCGTTGGCCTCGTCGCCCAGACGGCGGAAGGTCTCGCCCGACCGGGCGAAGGCGCTGATCGCGTCGTTCCACTCGCCGCCGTTGTACGCGTCGATGGCGAGGTTGTTCAGAGTGAGCGCCTGGCCGCTCAGGTCGTCGAGCCGCTCGTACAGGCCCAGCGCGATCTGCCCGTACGGCCGGTCCTCGTCCAGCGCCGACGCGCCGTAGGCGAGGTGCAGCGCGTTGCAGGCGTGCGCGAGCACGGAGCGGTCACCCGACGCCTCCGCCCATTCCACTCCGAGGCGGCTCCAGCGCACGGCATCGCGCGCACGACTCTGCAGGTGCAGGCAGAACCCGTAGCGGGTGGCGAGCTGTGCGCGCACCGCATCGGCCTCAGCGCCGACGCTCTCCTCGAGCATGCGCAACGCGCGCGTCAACTGAGCCATCGCCGCCCGGTAGCGTCCCAGACGCTGCGTGATACGGGCCTCGCGGTAGAGCAGGTCCCCGGTCGCGACCGGGTCCCCCGCGAGTTCGCGCCGTGCGCGGCGCAGTGCCGTCAGGGCGCCCGTCGCATCCCCCGCCATGTCGAGGCTGTCGCCGAGGGACGAGAAGGCCGCCGCCCGATCCGCACGCGGGATCTGCGGCAGGTGCATCGCGGCGTCGATGGCTCGGGCGAAGAAGGCCGCCGCCTGCGCGTAGGCGTACTTGCCCCGGGCCTGCTCCCCCGCATGCAGCGAATGCACCCATGCCCGCTCGTGCAAGCCGGCGGCATGGAAGTGCAGACTCAGCCGTTCGGAGGACGACGACTGGTCGGCCGCGTTCTCCCAGGCGAGCGCCACCTGCTCGTGGAGTCTGCGCCGCAGCCGGAACGGCAGGCCCGCGTAGGCGACGTCGCGCACCATCGCGTGTCGGAACTCCAGGTCGCCGTCATCGACCGGACGCACGAACTCCGCCAGCCGATCGGCGATGTCCTCGGCGCTCAGGCGCGTCTCAGCACCCGCATCTCGCAGCCGTGCGAGGAATCGCGGATCGAAGCGGGTGCCGAGCACCGCGGCGAGCCGCAGCAGCGCACGGTCGGCGGTGTCGAGACGGTCGATGTCGACGAGCAGCACCGCCTCCACCGATCCGGGCAGCTCCTCCTCAGTCGTCGAACCCGACTGCCTGGTCGCAAGCGAGGTGAGGAACAGGGGGTTGCCCTGCCCGCGCTCCACGATCGCCTCGAGCGCATGGCGGCTCTGCCGCACCGATCCGGCCGCCTGCTCGACGAGGGCACGCGCGAGCTCATGCGGCATCGCGGCGAGCGCGATGCGGCGGTCGGCCGGTTCCTGCAGCCGCGGCACATGGCCGACGGGCACCTCCCGGCGGGTCGCGATCACGCACCACGGATGCCGATGCGCCTCAGACTCGAGACGCAGCAGCAGCGAGTCGGACGCCTCGTCGAGCAGATGCGTGTCCTCGAAGATCAGCACCGTGGGCGCGGGGAGCAGGCTCGCAAGCAGTGCGACGACCGCGTCTTCGATGCGCCCGCGTCGGAAGCGAGGGTCCAGCTCATCGACGTCACGGGTCGAGGGCAGCTCGACGCCGAGAGGAACGCCGATCAGCGGCAGCCACGGCAGCAGGTCCGGCCGCTCGGCATGCACGGTCTGGGACAGGCGTGATGCCACGGCATCCGACTCGTCGTGCGGGGCGATGCCGAGGGCCGCGCGCAGCAGACCCCCGACGGCCGCATAGGGAGCATCCGCCTCATAGCCGCTCGCGCTGGTCACCAGTGACCGGATGCCGTCCGGCGCTCCCGCTTCGGCGACGAGCCGCGTCTTGCCGATGCCCGGTTCGCCGACGACGTCGATCACGCTGCCTCGATGATCGGATGCCGCAGCCAGCGCCGCGCGCAGCACGGCGATCTCGGCGGATCTGCCGACGAACGGCGTCTCCCCCCGAGCGTCGGAGGTCTGCTCGTCGACGTGCAGCACCGTCAGGGCGTGCACGGGGACGCGTTTGCCCTTCACCAGGAACGGCTCGATCGGCACCGCCTGCAAGCGCAGACGGGCAGTGCTGACGGCATCCGCAGTGGCCACCACCTGCCCTGGCTGCGCCCGACCGAGCAGCCGGGCGGCGAGGTTCACGGCATCGCCCTTGACCGAGTACGCCCGCCGCAGCGCCGGCCCCAGCTCGCCGGCGAACACGGGGCCGGTGGACACGCCGACCCGCACCTGCAGCGGACCGGTGTGATCGGCGATCTGCCGCGCGACCGACAGCATCCGCGCGGCATCCCGGCCCGCGCTGCGCGGAGCCCCCGCGATGAGCATGATCTTCCCGCCGTCCGCGGCGATGTCGGTCTCGAAGAAGGTCACGCCGTGCCGCAGACAGGCGCGCTGCACGGTTTCGACCAGCGCCGCGACGGCGTCGGCCGCGCGCTCCGCGTCCTGCAGCAGGGCGTCGGTGCCGGTGAACTGCACGAACCCGATCGCAACCGGCCGGTGCTCGGGCTCGCCGGGCCCCGAGAGGACCTGTGCGCGGATGCCGGGAGGCAGCGTCGGCAGCACCGACGGGCCGGGCCCGACGGGAGTCCGCGGCGGGCGGCGTGCCCCGGAGGGCGCCGTGCGCAGCATCCGTCCCTCCCTGTCCCCGCCGACGTCGTGCGCGTCGCCGAGCAGCCGTGACGGCAGCAGGTCGGCGGTGTCGGCGCAGACCAGGATCCGACCGGCGTCGCACGTCTGCTCGATGGCGACGAGTCGAGTGATGTCCGGTCCGCCGACGATCAGCTCGCGATGGCTGGCGGGGTCGCCGACGAAGAACATGTCGAACACTCCGGTGCGGATGCCGATCGACATGCGCAGCTGCGCGGGAACCGGGAGGATGCGATCGCGGACGAGGGTGCGCAGCGCCGCGCGCATGCCATGCGCGATGCGTGCCGCGCGAGCTGCATGCTCGGCTCCGCGCACGAACAGCAGCACGGCGTCCCCGCCCCACTTCAGCAGGTCGGCGTCGTCGTCGAACGCGGGTTCGAGCAGCCGCGTGAAGGTCAGGTCGAGGGTGTCGCTGAGCAGCTCGGCGCCGACTCTGCCCTGTCGCGCCAGCCGCTCGGTGAGCCGCGTAAAGCCGGAGATGTCCGCGAAGATCATGGTTCCCGGCAGGCTGCGGTGACGCTCGTCGGGCATCTGCGCGAGCCATTCGCGAACGAGCCGCGGGGCGAACGGGTCACCACGATCGGCCTCCGCCGACGATTCAGGCCACATGGGTCTCCTCCATCGCTAGAATCCAGCTAACGGGGGCAGAGAGTTGGGGGCCATCAGCATGCCTGTGTCCGCCCTGCCCACCGTCCCGCCCGGAAGACTCTTCCTGGGCCGGGAGGCCGAGGTCGAGCGCGTCATCGAGGCGCTCGGACCCGGGTCGTCGAGCGGACTCGTGGTCTCCGTGCAGGGCGAGGTCGGCATCGGCAAGACGTCGCTGATCGAGGCGGTGCTCGCACGCGAGCCGCAGGGCAGGCGCATTCTGCGCGGTGCGACGGATGCCATGGACCGGCGGCGTCCGTTCGGACTGCTGCTGGATGCGCTGGCCGACGTGCTCGACGAGGACGATCAGCGCGTCGCCGCGGAGCAGAGCGAGCAGATCGCCGGTGAGCGCCTGCTGGCGATCATCGAGGAGGTCGCCAGGGAGCCCGCGCTGCTGGTGCTCGAGGATCTGCACTGGGCCGATGCTGCGTCGCTGCGTCTGCTCACCCGGCTCAGCCGCACACTCGACCAGCTGCCGCTGGCGATCATCGCCTCTCTGCGCACACAGGCCAGGCACGAGACGGTCCCGGCTCTCGATCGTCTGCTCAGCGTGCTCAGCGAGCGCGGGCTGCTGCACTCGATCGTGCTGGACCCGCTGCCGGAGGAGACCTGCCTGGCGATCGCCGAGAATCTCACCGGCGCACGAGTCGAGGGCGAACTCGCACGCTACACGACGGCCGCGGGAGGCAACCCGCTGTTCCTCACCGAGATGATCCGCGCGCTCCTGCGCGACGGCGCCGTCACGCTCGGCGGGCGCGGCGAGGCGCTGCTGGATGCGCCGATCGGCCCGTCCCCTTCGCTGGCGACGATCATGATGCGCCATCTGAGTCATCTGAGTCCGCAGACCCGGGAGCTGCTGACCACCGCCGCTCTCCTGGGCACACGGTTCTCGCCGTCGCAGCTGCGCCTGGTCGCCGATCAGCCGATGAGCGAGCTCCTGCCCCTGCTGCGGGAGTCGTTCGCCGCCGGATTCATCGAAGAGATCGACGACGACACGTTCGGGTTCCGGCATCAGTTGATCCAGGACGTCCTGCTGCACGACCAGCCCGCCGCCGTCCGCGCCGAGCTGCACCGCGAAGTCGCTGTGACGCTGGACGCGGCGAATGTGTCGCCCGCGACGGTCGCCGATCACCTGCTGCAGGCGCCGACCGCGGGAACGGATCTGCCCTGGCTGCTGCGCCTGGCGCGGCGCACGGTGACCGCGGCTCCCCTGATCGCCGTGGAGCTGTGGGACCGTGTGGTCGCCGGCACGGACGCGGCCGATCCGATGCACGTCAGCGCCACGGCGGGACTGGCCCGCGCCGCGCTCAGCGCGGGCAGGGCGCAGGAGGCGGGCCGGCTCGCGGAGAGCGCGCTCGATCACGCCGGAGCGACCGAGGCGGGAACGATGCTCCGCGCCATCGAGCTGCGCGCGCTGCTGATGCAGCATGAGCACACCGCCGCCCACGAGCGCGCCATGGGGTACGCCGCGGTGCAGATCATCGAGCCGGCCGAGCGGGCGGCGCACCTCGCCTTCGCAGGCTGGCCCCTGTTCATGCTCGGCGATGTGGAGGGTGCGCGCAGAACGGCCCGCGAGGGCGCGGAACTGGCCGCCGAACACGGCAATCACGGCGCCCGGGTGTACGCCCTCGCACTGCAGGGGCAGATCGCGTCGTGCCGTGGTGAGCTCGATGAAGCCATCACTCTGCAGACCGAGGCGGTCTCCGTCGCCGACCGGCATCCGTCTCTGACCGCCATCGAGGCGTTCCCGCATGCACTGCTGGCCATCGCCCTCGCCGACGTCGACCGCTCGACCGAGTCCGTCGCCCTCGTGCATCGCGGACTCCAGGTCTCGGAGCAGTTCGGGTATCGCACCGGAATCCTGGCCACGCACACCCTCGCCGCGCAGGCGCGCAGCCACAGCGGTCACCTTTCCGACATCGCCGCTGAGCTCGAGGCGCACCGCGCGCTGCTCGGATCGATGGAGATCCGCCTCGACCCGCCTGTTCGGGGGCTCCGCGCGCACGTGATCGCGCAGCAGAGCGGCCCGGCAGCAGCGCTGGACGCCGCCGCCCAGCTCGACCCGGTGCCCGGAAGGGATCTGTGGGGAGGGCGCGGTCGGTCCTGGGTATGGCTGGGCCTGAGTCAGACCGCGCGTGCGCGCGGAGACGCCGCGGCCACGCTCGAGGTGCTGCGACGCGGGTGGCAGGAACTGAGCGACGCGGACATGGCGATGGACTGCGCTGAGATGGCCCTCGACCTGATCCAGCTGTCGCAGCAGGTGGCGCACGATCCGCGGACGGACCCGGCAGGGCGCGCGCGTTCGACCGACGAGGTCGATGAGGTCGTCGCGCTGGTGGCCCGACTCGCGGCGAAGAATCCGTCGGTCGTGCATCTGCAGGCCACAGCCCTCGCGACGGCAGGCCTGAGCACCGGCGACGCCGCCCTGCTGATCGAAGCCGAGCAGCGGATGTCGGCGACGCCGCGCCTGCTCGATCATGCTCGCATCGCGGAGCTCGCCGCGCTGGCTCTGCCCGCCGACGACGCGCGCGGCGGGAGCCTCGCCGACACGGCCCTGCACGCCTACGCCGAGGTCGGCGCGGATCATCAGCTGACCCGAGCCCGCGCGTCTTTCCGGCAGGCCGGCGTGCCTGTGCACGCGCAGGCACGATCCCGTCCGACATCCGGCTGGCAGTCGCTCACGCGCACCGAGGAGCGGATCGCCGGTCATGTGGCCACTGGCCAGACGAATCTGGAGATCGCCCAGAGCCTGTTCATCTCGCGACGCACGGTGGAGACGCATGTGTCAAACGTCCTCGCCAAGCTCGGACTGCGCTCGCGCACCGAGATCGCCATCCGCTTCGCGCACCGCGTCGAGGAGTCTCGTTAAAGCGGCCATCATGTCCATCCAGCCGCGGAACGGCAGCTCGTGGCCGTCACCGCCGACGCGCCCCGCCGGGGGATCCGTGCCGTCCAGCCAGATGTCGATGTGCACACCGCCAGCGTCGCATCGGGGGTCATCATCCGGATCGGTGAGATCACTGATCTTCGCCTGACCCCAGAGCATCCCGGGCCTCAGCCGCGTCGACTCCGCACGGATGCGGCGAGCTGACCGAGCGCTGCGGCCGTGGCATCCCATCCCATGCAGGCGTCCGTGACGCTCTGCCCGGGCACGAGCTTCGCAGGACCCACGGTCACATCGAGGCGCTGCGCACCCGCGACCAGATTGCTCTCCAGCATGACGCCGGCGATCGCGGCCCCGTCGACGGCGATCTGCTCGGCGAGCTCTGAGGCGACCTGCGCCTGACGCAGATGGTCCTTGCCGCTGTTGCCGTGGCTGGCGTCGATGACCAGGCGCGGGGTGAGCCCTGCGGCGGCGAGGCGCTCGGATGCCCGACGCACGTGCTCGCGTCCGTAGTTCGGACCATCCGATGCGCCGCGGAGGATCACGGACGTGTCGGGGTTGCCGGTGGTGGCCACGAGGCTGGCGCGCCCGTCGGCGCCGATCCCGAGGAAGGCCTGCGGAGCGGATGCCGCCGACGCGGCGTCCAGTGCGACCTGGATCCCACCGTCGGTGCCGTTCTTGAATCCGATCGGCATGGACAGGCCGGATGCCAGCTGCCGGTGGATCTGGCTCTCGGTCGTGCGCGCGCCGATCGCGCCCCACGTGATGAGGTCGGCGGTGTACTGCGGGCTGATCGGCTCGAGGAACTCCGTACCCGCAGGCAGCCCCAGGGCGGTGACGTCGCGCAGGAAACCGCGCGCCAGACGCAGGCCGCTCTCGATGTCGTGGCTGCCGTCGAGGTGCGGGTCGTTGATGAGGCCCTTCCAGCCGACCGTGGTCCGAGGCTTCTCGAAGTAGGTGCGCATCACGATCAGCAGGTCGTCGCCGAAGCGGTCGGCTTCGCGGACGAGACGACCGGCGTACTCCAGCCCTGCCTCGGGATCGTGGATCGAGCACGGGCCGACCACGACGAGCAGCCGGTCGTCCGTGCCGTTCATCACGGCGCGCACCTCGTCGCGG
The DNA here is from genome assembly GCF_030816235.1 of Microbacterium sp. W4I4. Taxonomy (NCBI): domain Bacteria; kingdom Bacillati; phylum Actinomycetota; class Actinomycetes; order Micrococcales; family Microbacteriaceae; genus Microbacterium; species Microbacterium sp. W4I4. The sequence goes on along the minus strand of NZ_JAUSXT010000001.1, from coordinate 3,237,217 downwards.
CTGCGGGAGACGAGAGCGGAGCGTTCGGTGCCGATCGGCAGCATCCGGGTGATCTCGGCGGGAGACGGGATCGGCGTGAACCCGGTGACGTGCAGGTCGGTGGTCGTCGGGGCGAGAGTGGTGGTCATCAGCGGTGTCCTGTCCTGTGGATGGTGACGGACCCGCGCAGAGCCCGCCGAAACGGCGAAAGCCAGAGCAAATGCTCTGGCTTGTCGGCTCTGAAGGTGTCGGTATGCGCTAGATCAGCGCCGGCCCCTCCAGAGCCGACTCGAAATACGCATACCAACGGGTGATCATGGGAACACGGTACCGCATGACAGAGGATGCCGGCGCCATCATGACTGGATCGCGTGGTCGTGCACACCCGAACTGAGGTGCGTGCCGTTCAGTTCGAGGTACAGCTGCTGCTCGGTCACCGAGACGGTCATGGTGTTGCGTCGGGCCAGCGCCGCGGACGCCTCGTCGAGGAATCCGGCGTCGAAGCTGTGCAGAACGATGGCATCCGCCTGGTGGATGGTCTTTCCCGCCCACTGCGCGATGACCTTGGCGGGGTCGCGGTGCGTGTAGATCACGGTGCGATCGGCGAGCTTGCTGCCGAAGTGCAGGCGGGCGGCGTCGGGGGCGCCGACCTCGATCCACGCCGTGACACGGCCGGTGAGGTCGCGCACGAGCACGGCCGGCTCATCGGTCGCGGCGATGCCCTCGGTGAAGGCGATGCCCTCCTCGTACTCGAGGCAGTAGGCCAGCAGCCGGGTGAGCATGTACGTGTCGGTCTCGGACGGATGCCGTGCCAGTCGCAGCGTGAAATCGTCGTACACGCCGCGATCCACATCCGCCAACTGCACATCGAACGTGTGGATCGTCGCGCCTGTCGCCATGATGCCTGAGCTTACGCGGCCGGGAAGCTCCCCGACGTGCGTGCGGGATTCCGCGAGCACCCGGCCGCAGCGCGGCGCTCAGTAGGCGAGGTTGAGGTGCGCCCGGTGGTGCTCGGCCTGCTCGATCAGGTCGACGAACCCGATGGCGTAGTCGGCACCGGAGATCTCGCCGCCGTCCTCGGGGTGCAGCGCGACATCGTCACCGACGCGGTAGCGCCCCAGACGCTCGCCCGGGGCGTGGGCTCCGAAGCGTCCGGCCGGGCTGACGAACACCCAGTCGAGACTCTCGGGGGTCGCAGGCAGGTCATCGGACACCAGGGCCGAGACCGTGGTCAGCTCGGCGTGGAACTCCGCCGGGGCGTGGCTGAGGTCAGTGACGAAGCGCGGAGCGCCGGGGGCAGGGCGCAGCGACGAATAGCCGCCGACCACGTGCAGCGGCACGCCCGCCGCATCGGCGATCCGTGCGATGGACGCGTACACGTGCCGGAAATCCTCGGCGAGCGCGCCACGCGGCGCGAGCGCGCCGACCACGGCATCCGCCCCGTCGACGACCCTCGCGAGCGCGGTCGTGTCGGTGGCATCGCCCTGCACGTAGGTCACGCCGGGGGTCTGCTGTTCCGGAAGCGTCCGGCTGAACGAGGTGACCTCGTGGCCGCGGGCGGCGGCCTCCGCGACGATGGCGGATCCGGCGTAGCCCGTTCCGCCGAGGACGATGATGCGCGACATGGAATTCCTTCTGTAGAACACTGGCTCCGAACGGCAGCCAATGGTTACGATAAGAGAGCAGGTCGCTCTTGGGAAGAAGGCACTTTGTGGTAACCAGCATCTCGGCTCCGGTCCATCCCGGAAACCCCTATCGCGCGGACTGTCCCACCCGTCGCATCCTGGATCGCATCGGCGACCGCTGGACCGTGCTCGTCGTCGGCGTCCTCGGCCAGGGTGATGCACGATTCTCCGAGCTGCGCCGCAGCGTGGAGGGCGTCTCGCAGAAGATGCTGACGCAGACGCTCCGCGCTCTCGAGCGCGACGGTCTGGTGCGCCGCACCGTGCACGCAGAGGTGCCGGTGCGCGTCGTGTACGCGCTCACACCGGCCGGCGAGACGCTGCTGGTGCCGCTGCGGGCCCTGCAGGATTGGTCGATCGAGCACCTGGGCGACGTCGTCGCATCGCAGCAGGACTACGACCGCCGGGCCTGAGGTCGGTTCGTCACCGTCCCCCGACAGTGTGTGAAGGGTCAGCTTTCAGGTGCGGCATACGTCCGTCCGTTCGAGCCCCTCCCGAATCTCGGCGAGCAGGGAGAGAGTTGCGCTCAGAGGCGGCCTCGGCAAATGAGAGGTAGACGCTCGCCGTCCACGTGTAGGCGCGATCGCGAAGACCTACGCCGGTCAGGGCATCGAAGTTCTCGGCGAACCCGCTCTGCTCGCAGAGCCGGCGGAATCGTTCGCTGATCTCGTCCGCCCTCGCCACTTCTCCCGCCGCCCGCAGACCTGCCTCGATGATCGACGTCGAAGGCGCCCAGATCGGACCGCGCCAGTAGCCATCTGCGGTGTAGTGCTCGGAGTCGACGAGCTCGGTCGCGAGTCCGAACCGGGTCAGGTGGGCGTCGATCCGGTCCACCAGGGTTGCGACCGCCCCGGCAGACAAGCGATGCGCGGCGACGATGGGCAGGGTCGTCAGCAGGCTCGTGCGGGATGCGGGTCTTCTCCCGATCACCGAGCGGGCGGAGAGCGTCTCGCCATCCCACAGCTGTTCCGCCAGCGCGGCTGCGACAGCATCCGACTCCTCGCGCCATCCCGCCGCATCGTCCGGTGCGATCTCGTCGGCCAGACGGGCGAGTTCATCCAGCTGCAGGACGAGGAATGCGGCCAGGTCCGGAGCTTCGATGAGCCGATCGGCGTCGAAAACGGTGGAGTTGTCCCAGCCGCTGTCGTTGCCGTGCTCGTAGAAGGGCAGCACGCTTCCTGGAGCGCGCCGGCAATCCAGCCAGTACCGGGTCCATGCGGAGAGCCGGGAGTACACCTCGATGAGAGTGTCCCGCGGAATGGGGCGAGCCAGTCGCTCGCGCAGAAGCCCGAACGCCCATCCGTGGATGGGCGGCTTCACGAAGTTGTAGAGCACCTCCGAGTGCGTGATCGAGTCTGGCAGGGCCCCGGTCGCCGCCTGATGGTCGAACACCACGAGGAACTGGTCCAGCGCCAGCTCGGGATGCGATGGAGCGAGCGCGAGCGCGTTGAAGCAGTGGTCCCAGCTCCACACCTTGTCCATCCAGTGCTTCGACATCAGGACGCTCTCGCGGGTGATGAAGCCGAGCGGGCGAACGGTCGCGGACCACAGGACATATGCGGCGAGGGTTGCGGCCGGATGCTCCGCGCGGAATGGGGCGACGGCATCGGCGTACGCATGGAACTCGGTGTGCCGCGCGGCGACCACCTGATCGAACGCGTCGATGCGCGCCGGAGCGGGAGACTCGGAGTCGAGCTCCTCGACGGCGACCTCCCAGGGCCCCCCGTCTGTGCCCGCGCGAACGCCTCGCTCGCCGGCCCCCAGGAGCTCCGAGCCGACGACGTCGAAGACGCCGGTGATCCTGCTGATCCGATACCGTCTTCCCGTCTCGTACGAGGTGAGGACCGCCGATCCATCGGAAGGCGAGGTGTAGAGGTAGCTGCCGGTGAACGAGGTGAGCCCTGCTGCGGCATCCTCGAGTCGGAGCGAGAGGCCCTCGCCGCGCAGGCGCACGGTGTTCGCATCCGCGAAGGCCGCCTCCATAAAACCGGATGCCGCCTCCCAGCGCAGCCGCTGCGGCGTGGCCGCGGGAACCGCATCGAGCAGCAGCTCGCCATCGTGCGGCAGGATCGCGAGCACAGCGTGCATCCCGGTCTGATGCGAGACCAGGTGCACGTGCGGCGATCGGACATGCAGTCCGACGACCCGGGAGACGGAAAGCCAGGATCCGCGCATGCTGAACGGCACCTCGTCCAGCGAGAACTCCAGCATCGGCATCCTCAGTCCTTCACCGCGCCGGCGGTCACTCCGGCGGCGACGTACCGTTGCGCGACGATGAGCAGAAGCGCTGCGGGCACGGATGCGACCACTGCCGTCGCCATGATCGCGTTCCAGTCCTGCGTGTTGTTGCCGATGTACTTGTAGATGCCCATCGTGATCGGCTGGAAGTCGCCGCCGCGATTGAGCGTGGAGGCGAAGATGAAGTCCGACCACGCCCACAGGAAGGCGAACAGCGACACGGTGACGATCGAGTTGCGGCTCACCGGCAGGATCACCGATCGGAAGGTGCGCCATTCCGACGCGCCATCGATCTTCGCCGCATTCATCAGCTCATCCGGGATGCCGGACATGAACGCCGTGAAGATGAGCACCGCGAACGGCACCGCCAGGGTCGAATCGGCGAGGATCAGGCCGGGAACGGTATCGAGGATGCCCCAGTTGAAGAAGATCAGGTAGAAGCCCATCGCCATGATGATGCTGGGGATCATCTGCGCGATCAGAAGCGTGAAGTCCACTGCCGTCCGACCCCGAGGCCGGAGCTTTGCCAGCGCGAATCCCGCGGGCGCGGCGAGGATCAGCGTGAGCATCACGGTTCCCAGGCCGATGATGAGGCTGGTCCCCAGGAACGGCAGCTGTTCGTCGAGCACCGTGCGGTAGCCCTCGAACGTGGGGTTGAGGGGAAAGAGGTTCGGCGGGTCCTTGCGCAACTCGGTCGGCTGCGTGAGCGACACGTTCACCATCCAGTACAGCGGAAACAGCATGAGAGCGGTCAGCACCAGCCCGATGACGGTGTTGGCGATGCGGCGTACCGAGATCATGAGTTCTCCATTCGGCGCTGAGTCCGGATGTAGATGAGACCGAAGACGAAGGCGATGAGGATCAGAAGGTTGCCGACTGCGGCTGCGGGGCTGAGTTCAGGCGAGCCGCCGCCGAAGCCGAGGCGATAGGACCAGATGGCGAATGTCGTCGACGCATTGCCTGGTCCGCCTCGCGTCATGATCCAGATGATGTCGAAGACCTTCAGCGTGTACACGAGACCGAGAAGGATGGTGATCGCGGAGACCGGGCGGAGGAGGGGGAAGGTGATCCGCCAGAATGTCTGCCACCCGTTCGCGCCGTCGAGGGAGGCCGCCTCGTAGATGTCGTTCGGGATGCCCTGCAGGCCGCTGTACAGGATGACGAGATTGAACGGGATGCCGATCCAGATGTTGGCGATGAGCACGGACACCATCGCCCATTGGGGAGAGGTGAGCCAGTTGATCTGAGGGACGCCGACGAGGGCGAGTCCGGCGTTTACGACCCCCGACTCGCTGTTGAGCATCCACGCCCAGGTCGATGCGGAGACCAGCAGCGGCAGCAGCCACGGAACGAGGAACAGTGCGCGCAGCGTGGCGGCGAGCGGGAACCTCTTGAAGAAGAAGACGGCCAGGGCGAGCCCGATCGAGTACTGGAACACGATCGAGACGATCGTGAACACCCCGGTGTTGATGAGCGCCGGCATGAACGCCGAGCTCTGCAGGATCTCCGCGTAGTTCTCGAACCACACGAAGGGTGCAGTGCCGTCGATGAACGAGCGCAGCGTGTATTCCCGGAAGCTCAGGTCCAGGTTCTGATACAGCGGAAAAGCGTAGAACAGGATCATGTAGACCGCCACCGGGGCGATGAACCCCCACGCGATCAGCTGGCGGCGCAGCCGGCGCCGGGCCCCGCGGCGGCGCAGCCGGCGCCGGGCCCCGCCGCTCCGCGCGGCGGGGGACTCTCCTCTGCGCCGCGGCGCGGAGGAGGCTGCGCCCATCGAGGACGCGGCCTCCCCCGCGATCGCGAGCACAGGTGTCTCCGCAGGGGAGGGTGGTGCTGACATCTGAATACTCCTTCGGAACCTGCGGGAATCGACCTGCTGCGAGCCGCAGACTACTTCAGCTTCTCGGCTGCGGTCGTCTGAGCGTCCTTCAGCGCGTCAGCCGGTGCGGCTGCACCGCTCAGCGCGTTCTGAACGGCGGTGTACAGCTGCTCCGAGATGACTCCGTACGAGATGCCGAGGTTGTCGGCCGTGCGCGGCTTGGCATCGCCGACGGCGCTGATCCAGAACTCCAGCGTCGCGTCTGCTGCAAGCTGCGCCTTCTGGCCGTCAGCGGTGGGCGCCACATACCCCAGCGCCGTCGCACCGGTGTCTCCCGTGCTCAGGCAGTCCACGATCTTGACCGAGGTGGCGTAGCGGGACGTGTCCTTCTGCACCGGGATGGTGATGAACTCGCCCCCGGTCGGAGCCGGCGCGGCTCCCCCGTCGAAGCCGGGCACCTGGATCGACTTGTAGCCGGCATCATCTGCGGCGGACTTGAACCATGAGCCGTTCTCGGCGAAGGCGAAGTCGCCGGTCATGAACTCGTCCCAACTCGTGCCCTGAGTGTTGGAGAGCACCGAGTTCGGCGCGATTCCCCGCTTCACCCAGTCGGTCCACAGGCCGAGAGCCTGCTCCGCCTCGGGCGAGTCGAGCTTCTTCAGGTCCGCACCTGCGCCCCAGAACCACGGAAGGAACTGGAAGGTCCCCTCTTCGGTCCCGACCGCCGAGAACGTGATGCCCTTCTTGCCTGCAGCGACGACCTTCTCCAGCGCGGCAGTGAGGGATGCGGCATCCTTGACCGATGCGATGTCCACGCCGGCGGCTGCGAGCACCGTCGGGTTGTAGTACAGGCCGAGCGTGTTCGCTCCGACCGGAACACCGTAGTACTTTCCGTCGATCTCGCCGGCGCTGAGGATGTTCTTCTCGATCTTCGAGACGTCCAGCCCGTTGTCCTCGGTGGTCGTCAGCAGGCCGGCGTCCGCCAGTGTCGAGACCTTGGGGTTGTCGACCATGGCGACGTCGGGAAGGTTCGCGGCTGCGGTGGTGACGTCTTTGACCGTGTCACCGGTGTTGCCCGCGTTGCGCTTGATGGTGATGCCGATGTCCGCCGCGCACGCGTCGATGGCTTTCGCCCACGTCGACGACGCGTCACGATCGGGATACGGATCCCACAGGGTGTACTCGGTCGAGTCGGCGGACGGCGTGCCTCCTCCTCCGCCGGCCGAGGTCGAGCATCCGGTCAGTGTGGCGGCACTGATGCCGATGGCGACGATGACAGCGCCGACGGCGCGGGCCTTTCGTGTGTTGTCCACTGTGTTCCTCTCTGAAAAGTGGTGCGGGAATTGCATGGGATTGGTCGAACCGGTTCGAGACGCGCGGCGACGGACTTCCTCGCCGCAGGTGCGGATCAGCGGGTGCTTCCCCGATCCGTCAGCTCGGGTGCGATGAATCGGACCACAGGCATGCCGGCGGCATCGTGATCCTTCATCCGCCGCACGAGCGCCTGGACCGCGGCGCGGCCCAGTTTGTCCGGCGAAGTCTCGATCGCCGTGTACGGCAGCGAGAACAATCGTCCGAAGTCTTCGGCGAAGATCCCCACGACCGACAGGTCATCCGGAACCCTCACTCCCCGCGCGTTCAGCACGGAGGGGAGCCCGGCGATCATCGCATCGTTGTGGATGATGATCGCCGTCGCCGTGGGACGCGCGTCGAGGATGGCGTTCAGCGCCTCCGCGATCCGAGGCTGCTCGGTCTCGCCGTAGTAAGGGAACATCCGCAGGCCGTAGCGTGCGCCGCGCTCGAGCGCGGCCTCACGGAATCGCCAGGCATACGCCCCGCCGCGCGCGATCACGTGCTCGTGCGGCGCGATCAGGATGATCTCGCGATGCCCCAGCTGATAGAGGTGGTCCACCAGCATCCGCGCCGCTTCGCCGAAATCCAAGTCGAACACATCGAGCCCATCGGTGTCACGAGGAAGTCCGACCAGGGCGCCCGGCTGCCTGGCGGCGCGCAAGGGCGCCACTCGGGAGTCATCGTGGCCGACGTTCAGGAGCAGAACACCATCCACCATGTCCGAGTCGGTGATCCGCTGCAGCGCCCGCGGACCGTCGTCTTCGGTCACCATCAGGATGTCGTATCCTTCCTCGCGCGCGGCGTCCGAGATGGGAAGGACGTACTGCAGCATGGCCGGCGAGAATTCGTCGCGGAAGAACTGCACGAACAGTCCGATGACCATCGTCTGGGAGGTCGCCAGAGCGCGGGCGCCCGCGTTCGGGGTGTATCCGAGCTGGTCGATGGCTGTCTCGATGCGATCGCGGGTACCACTGGAGATCGCACGCTTGCCCGACAATGCGTAGGAGACGGTGCTGCGCGAGACGCCCGCTGCACGTGCGACGTCGCCTATCGTGGCCACGGCGCCTCCTGTTCATCGTCGAACCGATTCGACTGAGAACCTGTCCCTCGCACCGCCTCACGCGGTGCGATGTCGTCGAACGTGTCCCTTTCGGACACTTGATCGTCGAATTCCGGTTGAGTTCGACGTCCTGAGTGGATACTGTAATCGAACCGGTTCGACTGTGCAAGCAGACCGGCGTCCTTCTTCCACCGACCAAGAGGAATCCCTGTTCGTGACCGCCAACATCACGCCCCGCTCAGCGACACCTGCGATCCAGCCGATAGCACCTGTCGCGCCGAGACATGGAGTTCTTCGACCGCTCGGTCTGGATGAAGTGCGCCTTCAGGACGGCCTCTGGGGCGAGATCCATCAACTCAACGCAGAGGTCATCCTCGATCATTGCCACAGCTGGATGTCCCGCATCGGCTGGATCGACAACTTCGACCGCGCTGCGGGCACGGCGGACGGCGAGCACGCCGGGATCGAGTTCGTGGACTCCGAGGTGTACAAGCTGCTCGAGGCGATGGCCTGGGAACTCAGCACCCGCTCCGATGACGTGTTGGAGTCGCGGTATCGCGACCTCGTGCGCCGAATAGGCGCCGCACAGGAACCGGACGGCTACCTGCACACGAGCTTCGGACGCGAGGGACAGCCGGCCCGTTACAGCGATCTCGAGTGGGGCCACGAACTGTACTGCTTCGGGCACCTGATCCAAGCCGCCGTGGCGCGACTTCGCACCGGGCACGACGACGAGCTCCCCGGCATCGCCCGTCGCGTCGCAGATCACCTGTATCGGGAGTTCGGGCCCGAGGGCAGGCCAGCGATCTGCGGTCATCCTGAAGTGGAGATGGCCCTCGCCGAGTTCGCCCGCGCGACGGGCGATGACCGCTACCTCGAACTGGCCGCACTTCTGGTCGATCGGCGGGGACACGGGATGCTGAAGACGACGCTCTTCCACGGCCACGACTACTTCCTCGACGACCTGCCCGTCCGCGACGCCGCAGTGCTGAGAGGGCACGCCGTGCGGGCGCTCTATCTCTCCGCCGGCGCCGCCGATGTCGCGATCGACGGCGATGATGACGAGCTCCTGGATGCGATCACGACTCAGTGGGCCAACACCGTCGCTCGTCGCACCTACATCACGGGCGGCATGGGATCGCATCACCAGAACGAGGAGTTCGGTGACGACTACGAGCTGCCCGCCGATCGCGCCTATGCGGAGACGTGCGCGAGCATCGGCTCGGTCATGCTGAGCTGGCGTCTGCTGCTGCGCACCGGCGAGCCGAAGTACGCCGATCTGATCGAGCGGACACTGCTGAACGGCATCCTCGTCTCGCCGCGGGAGGACGGACGGGCGTTCTACTACGCGAACACCCTGCACCAGCGCACTGCAGGCACGGGCGAATCCGAACCCGGATTGAGCGAGCGGGCCGAGGCCACCCTTCGCGCGCCGTGGTTCGAGGTGTCGTGCTGCCCGACGAACATCGCCCGCACGCTGGCCAGCCTCCCCGGCTATGTCGCGACTTCGGATGACGACGGCATCCAGGTGCACCAGTACGCGCCGATGCAGCTCGACACCACTCTTCCGGATGGGCGGCGCGTCGCCTTCCGCGTGTCCACGGGGTATCCGTTCGACGAGAGGATCACCATCGTCCCGACGCATGATGTCGGCTCACCGACCACCTTGACGCTGCGGATTCCGGCCTGGGCCGCGCGGACCGCCACAGCCACCTTCAACGGCCAGGCGGTTCCGATCACCGGCGCCACCGTGGCCATCACCCGTGCGTTCCGGACCACGGACGCGGTCGAGCTCGTGCTTCCGCTCGAGCCCCGATTCACCTGGCCGCACCCGTCTGTCGATGCGGTGCGCGGTCAGGTGGCCGTGGAGAGCGGACCTCTGGTGCTCGCACTCGAGGACGTCGACCTGCCCGAGGGCGTCACTGTGGACCGGGTGACCATCGATACGGCGAGTGCCCCGGCGACCGGATCAGACGGCGCACGCGTCCGCCTGCGCATCCATCCTTCGCAGTCCGCCGCGTGGCCGTTCGGCGATCTCGAGAGACCCGCCGGCGAGCCGCTGCAGGCCGATCTCATTCCCTACTTCCGCTGGGCGAACCGTGGGCCCTCCACGATGAGGGTGTGGATTCCGGTATCCGACCTCGGATGACACGAGCACGGGCCGGGCGACCTCGGCCTGCGTCGTCTTTGGGGCTATTCTGAGGCGAATCGGTTCGCTAAGGGGTGACGTGACGTGGTGAACATCGGAGATGTGGCCCGAGCCGCCGGGGTATCACGGAGCACGGCGTCCTACGCACTTTCCGGCAAGCGGACGATCTCGCCCGAAGTGCGCGCCCGGGTCGCCGAGGCCGTCCGCGACCTCGGCTACACGCCGAACGCCGGTGCCCGTGCGCTCGCGACATCGCGGACGAGCGTCATCGCCCTTCTGGGCCGATTCCTCTCCGACGAGTTCGCTCCGGCGATGCTGCACTACATCCTCGGAGTGACCAATCGCGCACGCGAGCTGGGCTACGACACGCTTCTGGTGTCCGAGGACGACGGCGCAGGTGCACTTCTGCGCATCTCCGCTTCCCGCATGGTCGACGGCTTCGTGCTCCTGAACGTCGCGGAGCAGGACGATCGGCTTCCTGTCCTGCGCGGTGCGCCGCAACCGGGTGCGCTGGTCGGACTGCCCGGAGATCCGGATGGGCTCGATGTCTTCGATCTCGACTTCCCCGCCGCCGGCGCGATGATGGTGGACGAGATGTTCGCCCACGGTCATCGCGAACTGATCCTCGTCTCGCAGCCCCTGCACGTCGTGGAACGCGGCGGCGCCTATGTGTGGCGCCTGGCCGATCGCGCGCGCGAGCGCGCCGAGGAGCTGGGCATCATCCTGCACGACTACAACGGCGCAGCCGGTCAGCCCGAGGTCGGCAGGGACCTGAACGGATTCCTCGACGCGCACCCGTCGGCGACGGGCCTGCTCCTGAACAATGAGGCCGCAGCCGCCGCGCTCCCGAACGTGCTGGCATCGCGGGGGCTGACCTGCCCCGGAGACATCTCCGTCGTGGGACGCTACTCCGACGATTTCGCGCGGATGTTCTCGCTGTCGTACTCGGCGGTCGACAGCGCCGCCGATGAATTGGGCAGACGCGCAGTCGAAGCCCTGGTCGCGAGCATCGATCGAGGACCGTCGACCTCGCCTGCGCACGTCGAGCTGATCGCCCCCGTCATCCACGACCGCGGGAGCATCGCGCGTCCGCGCGGCTGACACCCGATTCGCTCGCGGTGAGGCTGCGCTGCCGGTCCGACGCAGATGCGGTGCGCGACCGGTGAGGTCGCGCACCGCATCATCGGTTCGCCGTGCTGCTACTTGCCGAAGGAGAACAGCGCGGTGTGCGTCGTCCCGTCACTCAGCTGCAGGGAGAAGGTGGCGCAGTCTCCGGCCCAGGACTTGTCCGTCTTCCACACGTACACGTACTGGTCGGCATCCGCGTCATACTTCAGGCCGCTGGCGCTGGCCGTGACCGTCTGCTCGATCGCGTCCACCGCGGCGGACGCAGAGCACGACCCGAACCGGACGGACGGCGAGCCCGCCGCCAGCACGTCGAGTCCCTGATCGCCGTTCAGCGTGAACTTGATCGGAACCGCACTCCCGGCCTTGACCGTGTTGACGACGTCACCCGAATCGACGGGCTGGGCGAAGCCCGACCAGTCGTAGACGACGCTGTAGTCGCAGCTGACCTCAGTCGAGCTGTTACCCGCAGCATCCGTCGCTGTGGCTGTCGGCACCGTGACCGTCTTCGCGCCGACACTCGAGGTGTCCAGCCCGATCGAGCCCTCCGCGGGCGTGGCCAATCCCGAACCGTTCTCCTCGTCGGTCGCAGTCCACGTCGCGACGGCAGTCGCGTCGAGGTTCACGGCATCCGCGGGGCACACCACAGTCACCACCGGTGCAGTGATGTCCATACGGGTCAGCTTCCAGAAGCGGTCCGCCGTCTGCGCGTCGGTTGCCGTGCTGGTCGCGGATCCGCCGGTGCCGAGGACCACGGTCCCGTTGCGGTTGCTGCCCGAGGAGTCGAGGAGCATTGCTCCGCCGGCCTCGTCGAACTTGTACTGAGCGACGTTGCCTGCCGCGGCACGGCCGGCGGCCAGGGCTGCCACATCCTCGGCGGTCAGCGCGGAGTTGTAGATCGCGAAGTCGTCGATCGCTCCGTCGTATGCCGGGTCGTTGTACTGAGACTTACCCAGATAGTTCCGGTTGGTGTTCCCCAGCGCAGACGGCTTCAGGGTCATGTTGCTGTTCGTGGCGACGACGGTGCCGTTCAGATACATGGTTCCCTGCGTACCCGAGACGGTCACGACGATGTTCGACCACTGGTTCAGCGGGAAGTTCTGCCCGCCGTAGGTCAGCCGCTGCTCCGCTCCGGCGCCGTTGTTCGAGATCGCGAATCGCGGTCCTGCGCCACCGGCGTTCATCGTGAGGAACATGTTGACGTTCTGACCGGTTCCGAAGTCGAACACGCGGGACCAGCTCGTGAGCGCGGCCGGCTTGATCCATGTCGAGATCGACCAGTCGCCGTTGAGGCTGCTGACGATACCGCTCGGAAGGGAGCCATAGGACGACGTCCTGCAGAAGTCGAGTGCCGTTCCGAACTTGCCCGGCTGACGCGCGCCGTCGGCCTGGCAGTTCGATGTCGGCGATCCGTCGGTCCACTGGATGACGGCTGCGCCGTCACTCTTGCTCATACCCATGATCCCGAGCGTCTTGCCCGTCGCATAGTTGGCCATGCGCACGCTTCCCTTGCCGTCGGGAATGAGCTGCCACAGCTGCGCCTCGGCAGTGCTGTCATCCTCGATCACCGCAGCTGCACCGTTCGATGCGGCGGCGCCGGAGATGGAGAGCACTCGACCACTGGGCGTGTGGATGACCTTGTAGAGGCCGTGTCCGGCGGGTGCGAGCTTCCACACCTGTCCCGCCGTCGTGGCCGGATCCGCCTGCACGACCGGCGTGCCGTTCGCGGTCGCGCCGCCCAGCGTGGCGAGCTGGAGCCCGGCGTTGATGTTCGTCAGCGAGTAGGTGCCGGACAGGTCCTGCGTCTCCTGTGCCGGCGTGACCACGATCTGGTATCCGTATGTCGGGTTCATCACGATCGGCACGGTGATCGAGCCGTCTGCCCCGACCTCGTAGGTGGTGTTGGAGATATTGATCGGGCCGTCCGTCTTCACCGTGCGCCCGTACGAGGCCGTGAAGTCCAGCTGCACCTTCACCTTCGACCCGAGTGCCAGCTTGTCGAGCCCGTTGATCTTCACGGATGTAGGCCCGGTGTTCCCGCCGGTGATCACCCTGACCTCATCCTTCGCATCGTTCACGGAGGCTGCACCATCAAGCGGGCTCTCATTGGTCGGAGGCGTCGTGGTGACCATCTGACCGCTCATCTGCGCGTACCAGGTGTACAGCCAGTAGGCGCCGTTCGGGTCGCCGTTGCGCCCGGTGAGCAGATCGCCGAGTGCGCCCGACTGGTTCCAGAACGGGAGCTCGGCTCGGGTGATCCCGTACCGCTCGAGCTTCGCGATGTAGCCGACGAGCGGTCCGGACAGGCCCACCTCTGCGGGGGCCGCGTACTCGGCGATATCGATCGGAGGCTCGGGGATGTTCAGGTCGGACAGGATCTTGCGGACGTTCTCCGCATCGCCCTTGATCTTCGATGAGCGGATCAGCTCATGCCATTCGAGGACGTCCGGAAGCGTGTCGGTCGCTTTCGCGTGCTCGAAGAAGGCGCGCATGTTCGAGATGTTGTCGGAGTAGCTCGGCCCCTGAATCGGCATCGCCGGGTCGAGGCTGCGCACCAGCCGGTACGTGTCGGTCCAGAGGTCGAAGAACGACCCATTGGCCGTCTGCCAGGTGATGTCGGGCTCGTTCCAGATCGCATAGGCGACGATGTTCGACTTTCCGGCCGCCTTGGTGTCGTTGACCATCTTCTCGACGGCCGGAAGCCACTCGGCCTTGTTGTACCGATACGGCCACCCCGGAAGGTAGTCGACGAGCCGGATGACCACTCCGGCACCTGCGGCCTTGGCCGTGTCGGCGACCGACAGTGCATCGCCTGTGGGCTGCTGCGTGCCGCCCTCGGGCTTCTGCATGAAGGTGTGGGGCTTGATCGGCAGGATCTTGTCCAGTGTCGGCACATTCGCGCCGGCCAGTCCATAGAGCGAGCCGCTGGCCATGTGGGTGACCGACCGGAACGGCTGGTCGGCCTGAACGACGAGGGTGCTCGCCGCACCGGGGGCCGCATCCGCCGGACCCGCCAGGGTCAGGATGCCGCCGCTGACCACGAGCGCTGCTGCAGTCATCACCGCGAGAGTTCGTCGACTGCGAGGCATCAGAGCGACGCCTGTTCGCTGGCCCCCATCGGGAGCATCCGTGTGCCGCGACCGTCGCGCGGGCTTGATTGTCTTCATCTGCTTCGTCTCCATTGATCGAGCCGTTGCCGGGGGGCGCTGATTCCGGCCGAAAGTGTCGAACCGGTTCGACAGCATTAAAGCATCGAACGAACGAAAGAAGCAAGAGCCTCCTCCGGATGCTCCTATGCAGCCCGAGTTCGTCCGCGCCGATCTCGGCGCGCGATCGTCATGACCCCGTCTGCGGCCCGACCCCGGCCGCGGCGAGCGCGGCATCCACGTGCAGCGCCGTGGTCGGGAAGACCCGCACCGACGAGTCCGCGGCGGAGATGAGCAGCTCGATCTCGGTGCATCCGAGGATCACTCCCTCAGCGCCGCGTGCGGCGAGGCGATCGATGATCCGGCTGTATCGGTCTCGTGACTCCGGGCGGATGACGCCGTGCACGAGTTCGTCGTAGATCACGGCGTGCACGACGGCGCGATCCTCGGCATCCGGGATCAGCACCTCGATGCCCCGGGCCTCCAGCCGCTCCCGGTAGAACGGCTCCTCCATGGTGAAGGCAGTGCCGAGCAGTCCGACGCGGCGGACGCCCGCGTCGACCACCGCATCCGCCGTCACGTCGACGATGTGCAGGAAGGGGACGTCGACGGCCTGCTCGATCCGGTCGGCGACGAGGTGCATGGTGTTGGTGCACAGCACGATGAGCTCTGCCCCGCCGAGCTCGAGACGGCGGGCGTGCTCGGCCAGGAGCGCACCCGCGGCATCCCAGTCCCCCGCCGCCTGAAGGGCCTCGATCTCGGCGAAGTCGAGGGAGTCGAGCAGGATGCGCGCGGAATGGTGGCCGCCCAGATGCCGGCGCACCTGCTCGTTCGCCCGGCGGTACCACTCGAGCGACGACTCCCAGCTCATGCCTCCCAGCACACCGATGGTCTTCATGCTCAGCTGCGCGCGGGCTCGACGATCGACGTGAACGCCGCGCCGAGCGAAGCGGCGACCTCCTCGGGTGCGCCGAGGTAGCCGTTGACCATCGCACCGTCGCGCAGCAGCATCAGCTGACGCGCGGTGGCGGCCACGTCTCGCACTGCAGCCTCTCGCGCGACGCCCTCGAACTTGTGAAGCATCCAGGCGCGATGCGCGTCGACGGTCATGCGCACCGGGTCCTCGGCATCCGCGAACTCCGCGGCGGCGTTGATGAAGGCGCAGCCGCGGAAGCCCGGCTGGCAGCTCGCCTCGCCGATGCTCGTCGCGAAGGCGCGCAGCGACCCGATCGGGTCGCCCTTCTCGATGACGCTCTCCATCCAGGCGCGCTCCGCGGCCGCCTGCTGCTCGAGGTACGCCACGACCAGATCACCCTTGGTGCGGAAGTGCCGGTAGAAGGTCACTTTGGTGATGCCGACCATCTCGATGATGCGGTCGGCACTGGTCGCGCGGATGCCTTGGCTGTAGAAGAGCTGGTTCGCCGCGTCGAGGATCCGCTCTCGCGTAGCCCCGCGCCGTGCGGGCGCCTTCTCGGGATCTGATCCGTCAGCGTGCATTCTCACTCCGTGCGTCGGGCTGGGTTGCGCCAGCGATGACAACAGTCTATGGTTCTTCATGTAGACGTACTAGTTACTCTACATAACCTGTCTCAGTAAGGAAACCTCATGACCACTTCCACCACCGTCTCCCCTCCGACGTTCAGCCGTGCACTGCGACGGCTGTACTTCATCAGGGCGGCGTTCACCGTCGTCTGGGCCGTGCTGCTCGTCATCGCCGCCATGAACGCCGGCCCCCTCTTGACCGTTCTGCTCGTCATCTACCCGCTCTTCGACGCGGGCGCGGTGCTCTGGCAGCTGCGCGCCGACCCCGCCAAGGACCGGTCCTCGGCATCCGAATGGGTCAACATCATCGTCAGCGTGCTCGTCGCCATCGCCCTCGGCGTCGCATCGACGTTCTCCACGTCCGCCGCGCTCATCGTCTGGGGCATCTGGGCCGTCGGCGCAGGCATCCCGCAGCTGATCTCCGCCATCCGCAACCGCCGCACCGGTGGCCAGGTGCCGCAGATGCTCAGCGGCGGCATCTCCGTGTTCGCGGGCACATCGTTCGTGATCCAGGGACTTCAGGGAGCACAGGGGATCGTGGGCGTCGCAGGTTACGCGACACTCGGTGCGATCTTCTTCCTCGTTTCGGCCATCCGTCTCAGCAGCATCATCCGGAAGGACGTACGATGAGCGGCCAGGTGCAGACCACCGATTACGACCTCATCGTCATCGGAGCCGGTTCGACCGGCGAGAACGTCGCTGACTACGCGACCAAGCGCGGCGTGCGCGTCGCGATCATCGAGGACGAGCTGGTCGGAGGCGAGTGCTCCTACTGGGCGTGCATGCCTTCCAAGGCGCTGCTGCGCAGCGGTCACGCTCTTCGCGCCGCCCGTCGTCTGGCAGGAGCCAAGGAGGCGGTCACCGGAAGTGTGGATGCATCCGCTCTTCTCGCTCGCCGCACGTCCTTCACGGACGGCTGGAGCGACGAGGGCCAGGCCGCGTGGGTCAAGTCCGCCGGGATCGAGTTGATCCGCGGACGCGGACGCCTCGTCGGCCCCGGTCGGATCCAGGTCGGAGACCGCGTGATCACCGCAAAGGCAGTCGCCCTCGCGACCGGATCGGTTCCCGTGTTCCCGCCGATTCCCGGACTTGCTGATGCCGCACCGTGGGGCACCCGCGAGGCGACCTCCGCCGACAGCGTGCCCGAGCGCATCATCGTCATCGGCGGCGGTGTGGCCGGCACCGAGTTGGCCTTCGCCTTCTCGTCGCTGGGCTCCCAGGTGACCATGCTCTCCCGCTCGGCTCTGCTCGAGCGCGAGGAGCCGTTCGCCGGAAAGTACGTCACCAACGCTCTCGCCGCGGACGGAGTCGATGTGCGCATCGGCGCCACCCCCGTTCAGGTGAAGCGCGACGCCGACGGCATCGTCACCGTCACGCTGGACGACGGCACCTCACTCCAGGCTGACGAGCTGATCGTCTCCACCGGTCGCCGCCCCAGCACCGACGGACTCGGTCTTGAGACGGTCGACCTGGACGGCGCCTTCACAGTGGACGAGACGATGCGGGTCGACGGCACCGACTGGCTCTATGCCGTCGGCGACGTCAACGGCCGGGCGCTGCTCACGCACCAGGGCAAGTACCAGGCGCGTGCGGCCGGTGAGGCGATCGCCGCTCGACTCACCGGGGCAGCGGTCGACGACGCTCCGTGGGGGCAGCACGTCGCGACCGCCGACAACGTCGCGGTTCCGCGCGTGGTGTTCTCCGACCCGGAGGTCGCCGCCGTCGGGCTCACCGAGCGCGCCGCTCTCGAGAGCGGCCTGAACGTGCGCGCCGTGGAGTACAACATGGGCTACGTCGCAGGCGCCAAGCTGCACGCGGATGGCTACACCGGCCGCGCGAAGCTCGTCGTCGACGAGGACCGTCATGTCGTCGTGGGCGCCACGTTCGTCGGCCAGGACACGGCGGAGCTGCTGCACGCCGCGACCATCGCGATCGTCGGCGAGGTCACGATCAATCGGCTCTGGCACGCGGTTCCCGCTTACCCGACCATCAGCGAGATCTGGCTCCGCCTGCTCGAGACCTACGGCCGGGCCTGACCCGCAGCATCTCTCGGCTCGCGCCGGCAGACGAAGAAACCCCCGCGATCCCGGTTCTCCGGGATCAGCGGGGGGCTTTTCCGTGTCAGGGGGCTTCAGATGGGGCGAATCAAACGGTCCGCGCGCCTCGCCGGTTCGGAGCCTCGACCACGGCCGCATCCAGGAAAGAGCGCGCCACGATGCGGCCGGCGTCGTCGACCGCCCAGATCAGCAGGCGGCCCGCCTCCTGACGCTCGGCGACAGCGAACGTCAGTGCGGCCGACAGCCGGAACGGCTGCACCTCGACCGATTCAGTCGTCTCGGTGGCGGCCACGATCGCATCCGTCGGCGTTCCTGCCGGAACCCAGGCGCTGCGGATCTCGAGCGTCAGCGGCTCCGTCCCATGATGCGACACGCGGACGCCGAGCTCGAAGCCGGCTACCGGCGTCGCCAGGTCCGCCCCCGCCTGCGCGGGGATGACATCGAGGACGAGCACCGTCTCCGCGTTCACGTCGGCAGGTCGGCATCCGCCCCAGTCCTTGGACTTCCGATCCGCGGTCAGCAGACCGGCGCACTCGTGCTCGACGTCCGAGAACTCGGTGTAGACGTACCCGGAGTAGCGGTCGTGGCGGCGCAGCTCCTGCGTCTCCCACCGCAAGTGCCAGGCGCGCTCAAGGCTGGTGAAGCCCTCGCCGTACTCGCTGTTGAGGATCGGAACCCCCGTACGGGGGAACGACGCCGACCCGTAGAGAGACTTGTCGACCGTGAAGTCGGGGCCCAGACGCACCGGGAACGTCTCGCGGTCTCCGGATGCCAGATCAGCCACGGCCTGCTTCCACGTGGCGATGTCAGGCTCGTAGTAGTGCCAGTCGACCAGGTCGCTGCGCACGTGCGCCCAGCCGGAGTTCTCCACGATGGGGCGGGTGTCGTCGATGGCGCGCAGCAGATCGTACGCACGACTCGCCGCCTCGGCACGCTCGGGGCTGCCCGGGATGTCCCAGTCCAGTCCCCACTCCTCGTTGTAGAGGCCCCAGATCACGATGCTGGGATGGTTGCCGTCGCGCTCGACCATCGCGGGGATCTGCGTCTCGAAGGCGGCGGCCGCAGCATCCGAAAAGCGACTGGGGCAGGCAGGCTCCGCCCACACCAGGGTTCCGGTGACATCGGCCTCGTGCAGCCAGATCGGGTCCTCGAACTTCAGGTGCTTGCGCACGAGGTTGTATCCGAGTTCCCGCGCCAGCGCGATGTCGCGGCGCAGCGCCTCGGCATCCGGGGCGGTGAGACCGGTGTCGGGCCAGTAGCCCTGGTCCAGCACCCCGCGCACATAGAGCCGCGAGTCGTTCAGCCACAGCTCCTCGCCGCGCGCCTCGATGCGGCGCAGGCCGGCCGTGGCGACGGTCGTGTCGGTGTACTCGTCGTCGCCGACGACGATCTCGACGCGGTACAGGTGCGGATCGGCAGGCGACCACAGGCGCGGCCCGGCGATCTCTATCCGGCCCTCGGCGCGGCCGGAGGCGTCGGAGGTCAGCGCGACAGCGAAGTCGGTGCCGACGACGCGCGCCTGCACCTCGGCTCCTGCGGGCGCGTCGCCGTTCAGCTCGACGCGCATGTCGACGCCGGTGAGACTGTCGCCGCGCAGCGAGATCAGCCGCGCATAGGTGCGGCCGCGCGCCTCCAGCCAGACCGGCTGCCAGATTCCGGAGGTCGGCGTGAAGGATACGCCGTCGTAGTCATCGCGCGGGATCGAGCGCTGCTTGCCGTGCACGATCTCGCGCTTGTCGGCCGGAGCTTCGACGTCGACCGACAGCTCCGACTCGACGCCGGGAACCAGGAAGTCAGTCACGTCGAGCTCGAAGGAGTCATGGCCGCCGACGTGCTCGCCGACCAGAGTGCCGTCGATCCGCACGGTCGCGCGGTGGTGGACAGCGCCGAAGTTCAGGACGATCCGTCTGCCGGTCCACTCGGCCGGCGCCGTCACGTGCCTGCGGTAGACAGCGCGCTCGAGCCAGGTCCGGCCGATTCCTGATGCCGTGGTCTCCCAGGCGAAGGGCACCGTGATGGCGTGGGTCTCGTCCTCGAAGTCGAAGTCCCAGAGACCGTTGAGACTCAGCCAGCGCGCCGACCGGTCGACATCGGGCCGGGGATACTCCGGGCGAGGGATCACCTCCTGGTCAGTGGTTCGCAGGGACGGGAGGGTGGTGGATAGCGACACGTTCAGCCTTTCACGCTGCCGGCGAGGATGCCGTTGATGAAGTGACGCTGGAGCAGGATGAAAAGCACCAGCAGGGGGATGAGGGCGATGGAACTCGCAGCCAGGAGCTCACCGGTGACGGTGGCGTAGTCCGCGCCGATCCGGTTCCCGGTGATGTTCTGAGCGAGTGTGGACAGGACGACCTGGAGGGTGGCCATCCGTTCCGAGCTGGCGACGATCACCGGCCAGACGAAGTCGTTGTAGATGTTCATGATCGTCAGCACGGCGAGGCCGGCGAGGCCGGGACGGATGACGGGGACGATCACGCGCCAGAAGATCCCGAACTCGCTGCATCCGTCCACGCGCGCAGCGTCGAGCAATTCGTCGGGCACCGCGCTGATGACCTGTCGCATCCAGAAGATCGCGAAGGCGTCGATCGCACCCGGCAGGATGAGGGCCTGATAGGTGTTGACCCAGCCGAGGGCCTTCATCTCCAGAAGCAGCGGGATGATGAGCACGATCGTCGGCAGCATCAGGGTGATGAGCACGGTTCCGAAGATCAGGTCCTTGCCGACGAACTGATACTTGGCGAAGGCGTAGGCGGCCAGCGGTGCGAAGAACAGCGTGATGCCGCCCTTCACGACCAGCACGATTCCGGTGTTGAGGAATCCGAGTGCGATGGGCACGTCCTGGAACATCGCGGTGAAGTTATCGAGCGTGAACGTGGACGGATCGAAGCCCAGCGGATCGCGGATGATGTCGTTGGGCTGCTTGAACGAGGAGACGACGGCCCAGGCGACGGGCGCGAGGAACGCGATCAGCAGCAGCATGAGGAACACGTGCGAGCCGGTCCGCAGGCCGGCGCCGCTCTCCCTTCGGCGGCGGGGCGCGATGGGCACCGCGATCTCCGGAATCGTGCGGATGAGGGTGTCGGTCATGATCAGTCCTTTGCCCTCAGCAGGCGTACGAAGAACAGCGAGAGCACCAGCACGAGGATGACGAGCAGGAACGAGTTGGCGGCTCCCGTGCCCAGGTCGCCCCGCGTGATGTGGTTGTAGAGGTAGTAGCCCGCCGTGGTCGTCGAGTTGTACGGGCCGCCCTGCGTGACGACGAACGGCTCGGCGAACATCTGGAACACGGCCAGGGTCTGCAGCACCACCGCGAACATGATCGTGCGGCGCAGCAGCGGTACCGTGATGCTCCATAACTGCCGCAGCCGGGAGGCCCCGTCGATCTCGGCGGCCTCGTAGATCGAGTTGTCGATGGACTGCAGCCCGGAGAGCACGATGATGACGATGAAGCCCGTGGTCTTCCACAGGAACAGCAGCGCCAGGGTGGGCTTGGACCACGCACTCGTCGTGAGCCAGCCGATGTCGGGCAGTCCGAACGTGCCGAGGACGGCATTGATGGCGCCGTACTGCTGATCGAACAGCACGACCCAGATCTGCGCGACAGCAACCAGCGGTGTGACGAACGGGACGATGAACGCGACCCGGTAGAGGCCGCGCAGTCTCAGCTTCGCGGAGTTCAGCAGCACGGCGACCACGACCGAGAGAACGATCTGGATCGGAAGGATCAGCAGCCAGAGCACCGCCGAGTTGGCGAGCGAGTTCCAGAAGGCCTCGCTGGTGAGCAGATATGTGTAGTTTCCCCAGCCCACCCACTCCGCGGCGCCGGAGCCGTGCCAGTTCGTGAAGCTCAGTCGCGCGGTGAAGATCAGCGGGTACACGCTGAACGCGAGGAAGATCACGATGAACGGGAGGACGAAGAGGTACGGCGCTGAGCGTCGTTTCAGCTTCGCGGCACTCGAACGGCGGCCGAGCTGCGGCACCGCGGGGTGGAGGGTCGGGGTCGTCATGCGGGTCGGTCCGTCACTGCCTGTCGATGAGGTTGGTCTGGATGCCTTCGGTCGAACTGCTGATGACCTCGGCCGGAGCGAGATCGCCGTCCAGCATCTTCTGGATGTCGTTGCCGAGGTAGTCCACGGCTCCGTTCCACCAGGCCGGGATCGACGAGCCGCTCGGGATCTGCGCGCCTGCGGTGGTCGCGACCTCCCACAGGTCCTGTCCGCCCAGTGCGTCAAGGGGTTGGAAGAGGGGCTTGGCCGGGTCGGCGGCGGGCAGGTAGGCAGGGATGGATGTGTTCAGCCCCGCCGGGTAGATGTCGTTGACTCCCCAGACCGCGTTGTATCCGGTCTCGTCGTACATGAGGAACTCGTAGAACAGCCAGGCCAGCTCGGAGTTCTCGCCGTCCTTCGGCAGGACGAACGAGGATCCGCCCATCGCGCCGCTGCGAGCACCGCCGGACTCCCAGGCCGGAAGCTCCATGGCACGCCAGTCACCGCTCGTCTCCGGCAGCAGCTGCTGCGGTGCGAAGTCGAACCAGATGGCCCACGGGTAGAACACCTGGTTGCCGTTCTCGAGCTCGGCGATGTCCGTCGGGCTCAGGTATTCGGCGCGGGTTCCCAGCCCTTCCGTCTGCACGGTGTCGAGGAAGGTAAGGATCTGCGTGTACTCGGGGCTGTCCAGACGCAGCTCACCATCGGCGTTCGCGAGCGACGTGCCCAGCTGGCTGGCGTACATCTCGAGCTGCAGCTGACCGAGGAAGGCGCTCTGCTCCAGGTGGATCGGATGTGATCCGGGTTTCGCGGCCTGATAGTCGCGGGCAGCCTCGAGCAGATCGTCGTAGGTCTCGATCGAGGTCGCGTCGATGCCTGCGGCTTCCAGCGCGGCGGCGTTGTAGTAGAGCAGTCCGGGGTTGAGGTCGTAGGGCACGCCGTAGATTCCGCCGCCGACCGTCGTCGCGTCGATCTTCTGCGGCGCGATGTCGGCGAGATAGGGCTCGAGCACGTCGCTGAGGTCCCAGAGGTGATCGGAGTAGCTGCCGACGAGCGCGTCGTCGAGGAACACGCCGTCGGGGACGTCGGTGCCGGTGATGAGCGTGTTCTGAAGTTTCGCGTTGATGTCGACGGCCTCGTGGTGCACGGTGATGCCGGGGTACTTCTTGTTGAAGTCGTCGATGACGGAGTCGAAGACCTCGTACAGGTCGCCCGAGCGATCCCAGATGGTGATCTCTCCCTCGGGCTGCGTCGAGGTCGGCGCCTGCAAGCGGTCGGATGCCTCGTCATCGCTCGAGCCGGACGTGACGCCGGGGCCGCAGGCGGTGAGCGCCAGCGCGGTGGCGGCGACGGTGCCGACCGCCAGGAGGCGGACACCCGACTGTGTCGTTGTGCGGTTCATGGACACTCCCTTGTGTGGTGCGTGATGTGTGGGTGGATCGTGATGTGTGGGTGGATGGATGCCACGCTGACGGGCCAGCACATTTGCCATCGTATGCAAAAGCTAGCGGATGTTTGCACACGTTGCAAGACCTATGATGTACACATGTCAGCCACGCTCCGTGACGTCGCCGAGAAGGCCGGGGTCTCCATCCGGACGGTGTCGAATGTCGTGAGCGACTATGCCCACGTCAGCACGCGGATGCGCGAGCGCGTCCTCGCCGCGATCGCCGAGCTGGACTACCGCCCGAATCCGATCGCCCGCACGCTGCGGACAGGTCGCACGGGGATGCTGGCACTGGTCGTCCCCGAGATCGACGTGCCGTACTTCAGCCAACTCGCCCGCGACGTGATCGACGCGGCCGCCGAGGTCGGCTACCGGGTGATGATCGATCAGACGGGGAACGATCACGAACGCGAGAAGGAGCTGCTGCTCGGCGAGAACCGCACGATGCTGTTCGACGGCATCCTGTTCAGCCCGCTCGTGACGCGTGCCGAGCTGCTCGAGATGAAGCGGGCGACGACGATGCCACTCGCGCTGCTCGGCGAGCACGACTTCGACGGACGATTCGATCACGTCGCGATCGACAACGTGGCGGCCGCTCGCGATGCCGTCGATCATCTCCTGGCTTCGGGCAGATCGCGCATCGCCGCCATCGGCGCGCAGCCCGATGAAGAGTTCGCGACGCCGCGCCAGCGCACCGCCGGGTACGAGGCGGCTCTCGAGGCAGCGGGCATCGAGGTGGACCCCGAGCTCATGCGCCCGTCCGCGCACTACGGGCGCATCGACGGATACGAAGCCACCGTCGAGCTGCTGCGGATGCGTCCGGATGCGATCTTCTGCTACTCGGATCTGCTCGCGATGGGCGCCATGCGTGCAATCTTCGATGCCGGACTCCGCGTTCCCGAGGACGTCGCGGTGATCGGCATCGACGACATCGAAGAGGGTCGGTTCGCACGCCCCTCGCTGAGCACCGTCTCGCTGGACACGCCGTTCATCGCCCGCGAGGCGATCCGGGCGATCGTCGCCCGAATCGATGATCCGAGCGTCGCTCCGACGCAGATCGTCGCGCCGCACCGCCTCCTGCCGCGAGAGAGCACCGCCGCCGTCTGAGCCTGGGCGCGTCATCCGCAGTTCTTCGCGATCACCTCTTGCAACGTGTGCAAACTTGTGCGACTCTGCTTGCCGACGTCTGCAAATCAGCCGGCGCATCCAGAGAAGAGGAGTTCCCAATGGAGGGGACCTACCCCCACGCCGTCCCTGTGCGGCGCACGGCGGCACTCGCCATCGCCGCAGCCCTGGCCTTCGGCGGCCTCGTACTGACGCAACCGGCGCCCGCCGCGGCCACCGAACCGGGTGACGTGCTTTACAACCCTGCGAGTCAGGGCCATCCGGACGGCAGCGGCGGATACCCGCGCGCGATCCGGCTCGATCACGACGACTCCGCGACCGAGAACTATCTCGCGACCGTCGCCGCACAGGATCCGGCGCAGCCGACGGAACTGCCCGTCTACCGCAGCGTCGACGGCGGCGAGAGCTGGGCGAAGATCTCGACTCTCACGTCCCACACCCCAGGCTGGGACCTGGAGGCGCCGACCCTCTTCGAGGTGCCTCGCGACATCCCCGGACTCGACGCCGGCGATATCCTCGCCGCGGGAACCGCCTGGGATGTCGGGGACTACTCGGCACAGAAGATCGAGGTGTTCCGCAGCCAGGACGGCGGCGAGAACTGGCAGTATCTCTCCAATTGCACCCAGACCTCCGGCCTGCCCGACACCTGGGGCCACGGCATCTGGGAGCCCGTGTTCATGGTCGCGCCGGACGACACACTCGCCTGCTTCATCTCCGACGAGCGTCCGGCCGGAACCGCGACGAACAACCAGATCATCGGCCATTACATCTCGGATGACGGGGGTCGCACCTGGAGCTCCGACCAGACAGTCGATGTCGCGTTCCCCGATGACAACCTGCTGCGTCCGGGCATGCAGACCTTCGCCGCACTGCCCGATGGGCGGGTGGCGATGAGCTACGAACTGTGCCGCGACGCGACCGATCCCGACCACGCGTGCGAGACGCACATCAAGTTCAGCGACGACGGCCTGGACTGGGGGCCGCTGGGAGAGAGGGGAACGCTCGTGCAGACAAGCGACGGGCGCCAACTGCTGCACACCCCCTACATCTCCTGGCTGCCCGGCGGCGGCCCGAACGGAACCCTGCTCATCTCGGGCCAGCGCGTCGTGTCCGGACCGACCGGTGACAAGCTGGTGCTCGCCGAGTCCGGAATGGTGCTGTTCGCCAACACGAATCTCGGCGAGGGTCCGTGGACCGAGGCCACCGCACCGGTGACCGTACAGCCGACCGGCGACTACAACGAGAGCACGCCTGTGCCCGGATGCGCCGGATACTCCACGCCGATGATCCCGCGCGACGACGGCACGAGCTACGTCTACTTCGCCGCGCAGTGGCTCGGCACCGCCGAGCAGTGCGAGGTCCGCTTCGGCATCGGCGCCCTGCCGGGTCCGACGGGCCAGGTCGTGAACCAGGGCCCGCCGGCGGGTCCGCAGCGCTGCCTCGACGTCGACACCAACACCGCCGTCAGCGGCAATGCCGCGCAGTTGTGGGAGTGCAGCACGGCCACCGGTCAGCAGTGGGCATTCGGCGAAGACGGCACCGTGCGCGCCTTCGGATACTGCCTGGACGTCGACGCCAACCGGACCGCCAACGGCTCGAAGGTGCAGCTCTGGGACTGCATCGACGGCTCTCAGGCACAGCAGTGGGTCGTGCTCCCGCACGGTCAGCTGAAGAACCCCCAGTCGGGACGGTGCCTCGATGTGCCGGCAGGCGACAACTCCAACGGTACGCAGCTGCAGATCTGGGACTGCCTGCCTGGCGCCTGGACGCAGACGTGGAGCATGCCGGTGGCAGTCGACGACAGCGGCTGGCGCACCGTCTGGACGCAGTCGCAGCAGCGCGTGTCGACGAAGGCCTTCGGAGACCAGTCGATCCGGATGATCACGCGTCTCGCTCAGGGAGGCGAGAAGCTGCGCATCCGACTTCAGAACCAGTTCGGCGACGGGCCGATCACCATGGATCAGACGACTGTCGCGCTCAGCGCGGGTGGCGCGGACATCCAGTCGTCGACGCATCACGTGCTGACCTTCGGCGGATCCGAGGCGGTGACGCTCGAACCAGGGACCGAGGCGTGGAGCGATCCGATTGCTTTCGAGACGACGGATCTCGCTGACCTGGCCATCAGTTTCTACTTCAGCGACGACGTGAAGATGAGCCTGCACGACCGGGCGGGTCGCGACAACTACGGCGCCCCGATCGGCTCGGGCAACAGCAACGCGCAAGCCTCCGGCGGCTCCTACGGAGAAGCCC
This sequence comes from Microbacterium sp. W4I4, assembly GCF_030816235.1. Taxonomy (NCBI): domain Bacteria; kingdom Bacillati; phylum Actinomycetota; class Actinomycetes; order Micrococcales; family Microbacteriaceae; genus Microbacterium; species Microbacterium sp. W4I4. The sequence continues at coordinate 3,210,256 of NZ_JAUSXT010000001.1, read as the reverse complement.
TGCCGTGGACGTACATGGTCAGCGCCGTCGACGTCTACGACCCCGCTCTTGCGGGCACGATCGTCGCCTACGGCAGCTCGGTCGTCGACGGCAACGGCAGCGAGCGCCACGCGGACGGTACCAGTGCCTTCGGCGAGTACCGCCGCTGGACCGACGATCTCGCGCGGCGGGTGGATGCCGAACTGCCCGAAGCGCAGCAGTTCGCCGTGGTCAACGAGGGCATCGGCGGCACCGCCGCCGCGGCGGTCTGCGCGGGCGGAGGTCTGGACGGCGAGTCCCGACTGGGCCGGGACGTCCTCTCCCTGACCGGCGTGACCGGCCTCATCTACTACTACGGCACGAATGACCTCGCGTTCGGATGCGATGATGCGCAGATCGTGGCCGCCATGAAGTCCACGTTCGCTCGGCTTCATGACGCCGGTATCGAGGTCTACGCCAGTCCGGTGACGCCTCGATCCAGCTACACGGCGCAGCAGAACGACTATCGCGATGCCGTCAACGAATGGGTGCGGGCCGGCGGGAACTGCTCGGGCTACTGCGATGCGGTTCTCGACTTCGACACCGTGCTTCGGGATCCGTCGAATTCGGATGCGATCCTGGCCGGCTACGACGCGGGAGACACCATCCACGCCAATGTCGAGGGACAGCAGGCGATCGCCGACTCGATCGACCTGTCGGTGCTGCGCGCGGATGCCGGTGGTGCTGACGCCGTCGCGAGCGTCGTCCCCTCCGCGCAGGTGGAGAAGCTGCGCGGCTCGAAGAACCGACTGACCGTCACCGTCACCGAGACCCGCGAGAGCGGCGCCGTCGAGAAGCTGACGGATCGGTTCGAGATCGCCAAGAACTCGACCGGCACGTTCGACGTCGGCGAGTACCGGGTGCACATCAAGACCAAGGGCAACACCCGGGTCCAGGAGGTGACGCTCGTCGAGTAGCGCCATCACTGCATGAAGAAACCCCCGCGATTCCTGTGTTTCCAGGGATCTGCGGGGGTTTTTCTGGCGGTGACGGTGGGATCTGAACCAGAGTCGCTGACATCTTCGTGGATCCTATTCAATCCACGACGCCGAAATTATGTGGATTCGCCCCCGCCCAACTCCACCTGGAACGGGCTTCGATCCGGCTCGATCTTGTGTGTTCGTGGGCGAAATGTGGGAGGCGAACTCGTATTGTCCGCTTGTGCAACCGAGCACATTTGAGTCCACCGTGCTGCTCCACGTCCGCAGGGTCGCGGTCGGTCCCTAGTCTGCGACGACTACTGATCCGTTTCGTCTGGGCCTCGAGCAGGAACTGCTGCCCCGGACTATCGACTCGCCGCGCGGCGGGAGGACCGCGCCATGAACGCCTCGACTAGTGCCTGCGCCCGGGGCGTCTCGAGTGCAGCACCCACCGTACGAGCTTCCTCATCGAGATGATCAGTGAGCGCGGCCCCCTCCGCTGATCGGACGAGGCGCTTCGCGAGGCCATATGCGCCCGGAGCACTGTCAAGCCAGAAGCGCGCGATTTCAGTAGCTCGATGTCTCACAAGCTCGGGTGCGACAACCTCTGCCACGAGCCCCCAGTCAAGCGCTTCAGCGGCGCTGAGGAGCCGATCTTGCAGCACCAGTTGAAGCGCCCTGCGTTGCCCCACCACTCGGCCAAGTTGGGCGGAGACCGACAGGTCAGGCGTCAGACCGATATTGGCATAGAGACTACCGATCCGTGAGTCTGTGCCCACGATCGCATAGTCGCTGGCAAGCAAGATACCAAGCCCGCCCCCAGCCGTAGTCCCTTGCGCGGCCACCACCACGGGGATAGATGACTCAGTCAGGGCGCGAATTCCACGATTGATAACCCGGACAAGTTCCGTGATTGCTTCACCGGAGAAGCCACCGTCGGCCATCGCGAAGACGTCTCCGCCCGCGCAGAATGAGCGACCCACCCCCTCAAGGAGTATCGCCCCCACGTCGTCGCGTGATACGGCATCCTCACAAGCATCCGCCCATAGTTCGGCCAACTCAAAGTCAAACGAGTTCATCCGGTCGGGCCGGTTCATCATTATTCGAGCAAGCCCATCATCGACCGCGTAGTCGAGCTTCATGTCATCGACCGGCCATCCGAATAGCGCCGTCGAGACGGATCGTTTCTGCGTTGAGGTAGCCGTTCTCTACTAAGTGCATCACGAGTGCGGCGTATTCGTCCGCACGCCCCAACCTGGACGGGTACGGCACTTGCTGCCCGAGTGACTCCTGCGCCGCCAGCGGCAGCCCCAGGAGCATTGGAGTCTCCATCGTTCCCGGAGCAATCGTCATTACTCGGATTCCGAACCGTGCCAACTCCCGCGCAATCGGCAACATCATAGCGTGCACGCCGCCTTTGCTCGCAGCATAGGCTGGCTGACCGATCTGGCCCTCGAAAGCGGCCACGCTCGCTGTGTTGACAATCAGTCCCCGATCGCTGTCCTCACCCGGTTCATTCTCGATCATCGCCGAGGCGGTCTGCGAAATAACGTTATAGGTGCCGATGAGGTTGATGCCAATGACGCGTTCGAAGTCCTCAAGTGAGTTGGGGCTTCCATCGCGACCGAGAACCTTCGCGGGCGGTGCGATGCCTGCACAGTTTACGACCACCCGAATCGGACCGCGCGCGACCGTCATCGACACTGCGTCACGAACCTGCGTTGCGCTCGTCACGTCCGTCGGGATGAAGATTCCGCCGAGCTCGGCGGCCACTTCCGCACCCACCGATTGAGGGAGGTCCACAATCGCGACGGTCATCCCCGCCGCGGCAAGCCGCCGTGCCGTGGCAAGGCCGAGCCCGCTCGCTCCGCCGGTGATCAGGGCGCATGCGCCATCAACATTCATTTTTCGTCCCTTTAACCTTGATGCTGCTCATACGAGAAGTTGCCTGCGCGTCGACGGGCTTATCGGGTAGTGTCATCCAGCGGGTTGTACGGTGTGACCCCGTCGTCCGCGAAAACCGGCTGAATATCAGTACCTACGTACTCAAGCCTCACACCGTTCAGCGCGGACTTCTCTGTGAACCAAAGAATTACGTCACCGGCGTCATTGAAAACCTTGCCGTCAGCCGGAATGTCAATGGTTGCGAGGGCTTTCATCCGCGCTTCCACATCCGGGTGATCAACAAATCCCAAGTGGTGGAAGCCTTCACCCTCATACGCGCTGTGGGTCCCCTTTCCGGTGAACTCCATCAGTTCGACATGCGGCGTCCCCTCCACGGAGAAGGCAATTCGGGCATCATGTGCGTGGGGCACCTCGCCACTGTGATCCGAATAGGAATCTGTGCGGTACCGTGCAATTGGGCCAAACGTGTACCCAAATACGATCGACCATTTTTCCATTGCCGCCTCGAGATCTTCCACGAGGAAACCAATGTGATGAATCAATTGTGCAGACATTTATCCTTCAATCATTCCGAGCACTACCACGAATCCAGCCGTCTGGATTCCGTGAGACTATTCCGATTCTTACGACCGTCCGACCCAAAGAAGCGACTCCGTGCTCCGTGCTCCGTGCAACGCGCACCCGGTCCTTGTCGAACGCCTTTTTTATCTAGATCAACCACCGGCAACGTTCTGCTTTATTGCATGAAAATCGTCGTCGCGCCATTCTCGACATTCTTCGCCACCCGCGGCAATACGCTCTTCACGCTGACGCAACTCCGCACGCCGTATTTTTCCTGAGATCGTCTTCGGAAGCTCAAAGAATTCGATTCTCCGCACCCGCTGGAAAGGCAGCAAATGCCCCCTTGCGTAAACGAGGATGGCCTCGGCCGTCTCGGCCGTGGGCTCAAATCCTGCAGCCAATGAAACGTACGCTTTCGGTACAGCAAGCCGAATATGATCGGACGCTGGCACTATCGCCGCCTCGACCACCGCCGGGTGCTCGATGAGAACGCTCTCGAGCTCGAAGGGACTGATCTTGTAGTCCGAAGATTTGAAGACATCATCGGTCCGACCGACATAGATGAGGAACCCGTCCTCGTCGCGCGTGGCGATATCTCCGGTGTGGAAGTATCCGTCACCCATCGTCTTGGCCGTGCGCGCAGGGTCGCCGATATAGCCCGTCATGACATTCGGCGGGCTCTGACGCAGATCGAGGCAGATCTCGCCCTCACCATCGGTCTCCTCACCGGTCACCGGATCGATCAGGACCACCTTCGTACCGGGGAGCGGACGCCCCATGGATCCGTCCTTCGTGGGCTGATCCGGCGGGTTGGCGACCATCGCGGTCGTCTCGGTCTGCCCGAAGCCGTCTCGGAGCGTGAGACCCCAGTGCGTACGGACCTGATCGATGACCTCCGGATTCAAGGGCTCACCCGCAGAGATGGTCTGTGTGAGAGAGCCGGGTCCGCCGGACAGGTCGGCCTGGATCAGCATCCGCCAGACCGTCGGCGGGGCGCAGAGCGAAGTGACGCGCTCCGCCCGGAGCATCTCCATCATGCGGGTGGCATCGAAGCGTCCGTAGTTGTAGACGAAGACCGTCGACTCAGCGAGCCAGGGCGTGAAGAAGCAACTCCACGCATGCTTTGCCCAACCCGGCGAGCTGATGTTGTAGTGGACGTCGCCGGGCCGCATACCGAGCCAGTACATCGTCGACAGGTGCCCCACCGGGTAGGAGGTGTGAGTGTGCTCGACCAGCTTGGGCTGGCTCGTGGTCCCCGAGGTAAAGTAGTGCATCATGGGGTCCGCAGAACCGTTCTGAGGGTGGGGCAGCGGTTTTGCCGGGGCGAAGAAGGCTTCACTGAAGTCAGCCCAGTCTCCGCCTCCTGGACCCACGCGAATACGCGAGAACTCGACGTCGAGAGCATCGAATTTGTACAGATCCGCAGATCCGGCGATGACGTGCTTCACCGCGCCCCGCTCGATGCGGCTCCTGAGGTCATCGCCGCTCATAGCAACCGTGGTCGGCAGGATGATCGCACCGATCTTTATCAGAGCCATCATGGACTCCCACAGCTCAGCCTGGTTGCCCAGCATGAGCATCACGGCATCACCGCGCTCGACACCCTGAGAGCGGAGCCACCAACCGAGCTGATCAGAGCGCGTGGCCATCTCATCGAATGTCCGCGTGGTTCGCGATCCGTCTTCCTCGACGATGACCAGCGCCAGGCCCGCATTGCCGCGCGCAATGCGATCGAACCAGTCGATGCCCCAGTTGAACACCGGACCGACATCCGGCCACACGAAGTTCTTGACTGCCTGATCAAGGTTTCCACGCGTATCCAACAGCAAGTCACGGGCTGCTTTCAAGCGATCGAAAGCAAGTGTTTCAGACATGAACGACCCTCCTTATCCTTAAGAGATCTGAATATGAAGCCAATGGATCACTACACTCCACCGGACGGAGTCGGATCCGCCCAGTTCGGCAGTCTCTTCTCCAAGAACGCGGAGACACCCTCCTGGTACTCCGGCGCACCGGCCATCGCATAGACGCTCAGGGCCGACGACTGCCGCGCCCAGGCGATGCTCTCGACTGATGCAACGGCATCTCGAATGGAGTCGAGCGTGACGCGCATGGCGACAGGTGGATTCTGCGCGATCCGACGGGCGAGCTTAAGGGCGGTCTCGAGCGCCTCGCCGGGAGCGACGAGCCGCGTCAGCAGCCCATGCCTGTGCATGAGGTCGGCCGGAACCGGGTCACCAGTCAACGCCATCTCTGCCGCGACGTGATACGGCAGCCGGAGGGGAAGACGGGTAAGCCCGCGGGCGGCGGCGACCTGGCCGTTACGGACCTCCGGAATCCCGAATGATGCATCACTGGCCGCGACAATCAGATCGCAGGACAGCGCGATCTCGAGCCCGCCCGCGAGCGCGAAGCCCTCGATGGCAGCGATCAGCGGCTTGTTCGGCGGTCGGTCGACCAGACCGAACCAGCCCCGATCAACCGTGCGAGCGAACTCACCGCGCAGCGCCTCGCCCAGGTCCTGACCGGCACAGAAGTAGCCGCCGCTCCCGGTGAGCACACCCGCGCGCAAGTCCGGATCAGTGTCGAGCCGGTCAAGCGCAGCATTCAGATCCGCAGCCATCACGGTGGTCATCGAGTTCCTCCGGGCGGGACGGTCAAGAGTGATGACCAGAACTCGATCGACCTGTTCAGTGAGGACGCGGCCATCCGCGTCGGACCGGCTCACACCCGCTCCAGCACCGTAACGGCACAGACTGCCGCGGTGAACTGGTCACCGAGACTCACCGCGCCGCCGGCATTCTGCGCCATAGCGATCTCGGCGTTGGCGACCTGACGGGCACCGGCTCGTCCGCGCAGCTGATCGGCGAGCTCCACGATCTGAGCGGCCCCAGTCGCACCCACCGGGTGCCCGCGGCTGATCAATCCGCCACTGGTGTTCACCGGCACTCGGCCATCGAAGCGGAGCTGGCCGTCGAGCGCGAGCTTCCAGGCCTCGCCCTCGCTGACCACACCGGTCTCTTCGAGAACGAGCAGCGATGCCGGGCTGGCCGCATCGTGCAGCTCGATGACGTCGATCTCAGAGGCCTTGCGTCCGGCCTGTTCGAGAGCCGCTTCAGCGGCCCGGGTGACGAGCGCGCCTCCCTCATTGCGCAGGCCGGAGCGCAGTGCGGCTCCGGTGATCGCAATCGGATCGCGATCCGGGCGCGCACGCGTGATCACGATGGCAGCCGCGCCATCTCCAATCGGAGAGCACATCAAAAGCGTCAGAGGATCGGCGATCATGCGAGATGCAAGGATCTCCTCGACCGTGTGCGCGTCGCGGTACTGCGCCTTAGGGTTAAGGCTGCCGTGGAAATGCATGGTGGCGGCCGCATGCGCGAAGGCCTCGGGCGTCGCGCCGGTTGCGGCGGCGTACTGGCGCGCCTCCTGCGCGTAGAGCTCCATGAAGACGGAACTGCGCGAGGAGTTCTCGGCCGCCAACGGCGTCGTGACATCGATCGCCCGACCCAGCGCGTCGAAAGCACGAGTCTTGTCGAGATGCGCCATCTTCTCCGCACCGACTGCAACCGCCACATCGCAGTTGCCCGAAGCGACGGCCATCATCGCGAGGTGCAGGGCGCTCGAGGACGAGGCGCAGGCATTCTCGACATTTACTATCTGAGCTCCGGCCAGCTTTCCATCGAGCAGGGCGAGCTGACCCTGAATCATGGCCTGGCCGCTGATCACCGAACTCGTCGCGTTGCCGAAGGCGACGAACCCCACGTCTTCAGGACGCACGCCCGCATCATCTAGGGCGGCATCGACGGCTTCATTGGCGAGTGTCGCAAGTGAAGTGTCGAGGAACTTGCCGAAGCGAGTTGTTGCAGCGCCAGCTATGTAGGTCGTGTTCATTGGTGTCGCTCTCCGTGGGGGAAGTGGGACTCAGGGGTGACGGCACAGCGGCACGGCTGTTCGATCTGACCCGGAAGAATCAAGGAAGTCGGAGAGGTCGCCTCGGGACGAAGCACGGCCGCGAAGCGACCCCTCCTGAAGCTGGTCACGAAATAGGTGATGAGTCCGCTGTCGCACAATGGCGAATAGATGGGAGCAGCGCAAGAGCGCTTGCGCTCGCACCCTGCATCGGCGGGAATGCATTCGTCACGAATGCGCACGCGAGTCCGAGTTCACGATCCCCGAATGCGATCGATCCGCCGGCGGCCTCGTGCCCGAACGAAGCCGCCCCAGTGAAGGGCAGCTGCGGGAACGGCAGCTGCACGCCGGAACCGAAGGTGCTCGAAACTCCCAGCGTGCGGTCCATGCCGCGCGCCTGCACCGCCACCATGCCGTCCAGTGCGGTCACGTCGAGCAGTCGCACACCGTCGATGCTGTCCATCGTGGCGGCGAACATCTTGGCCAATGATCGAGCGTTCGAGACTCCGCTGGCTGCCGGCAGACCGCGCGCAAGAAACTTCGGATCATTCCATGCATCGGTCGAGCCGAGCGCCTCGAGCGCACCGTCGTAGATGATCTCACCGTTTTCGATCCGCTTCTCCTGGTTCGGAGTGAGCTGGAACTCCTGGTAGAGCACCTTCTCGACGCGTGGGAGGATCTCCTCCGGCGTACCGAGCCAGAGGTCCAGCCCGAGCGGCTCCACGATCTCCGTGCGGGCGTAGTCGGAGACAGTGCGGCCCACGACGCGCTTGAAAGCGCCACCGACGATGGTTCCCCAGGTGATCGGGTGGTAGCCGTGCGCCTTACCCGGCTCCCACTGTGGCTCGACCTGGCCGATCGCGGCCTCATCTCTGCCTGTGAGGAGATCCTCGTAGCTGATGGGCTCCCGAAGGGCAGACAGGCCGGAACGGTGCGCCATCACCAGGCGGAGGGTGATGTCCTTCGTCGACGGCTTGTCGAACTCCGGCCAGTACGACGCCAGCGGAGCATCGATGTCGATCTCGCCGCGAGCGTGAGCCATGTGCGTCGCGATGGCGCTCACGGACTTCGTGATGGAGAAGATGAGCTGGAGCGATTCCGGCCGGTAGTCGCCGGCCACCAGGTCCACGACCTTGACTCCGTGCTGATATATGGCGAGCGCGCCGCCGCCCATCCCCTGAGAGGCTACGAGTCGTCCGACGATGTCCGCGAGGGGCTCGAAATTTCCGCGCGCCTCACCGGTCACCTTTATTGTCCGCATGTTCATTTGTAGATCACCGCCAGTTCTTTCTCGAAGAACTCCACCGCGTGCCGGACCTCAGCAATAGGGTCCGGAGCCATGTCGTTCTCGGCCATTGCCCAGCCGCGCCAAGAGTTGTCGGCGAGCACCCGCTGCCAGGCCTTCCAGTCGATGATTCCGTCGCCGAAAATGCGGAAGTACTTCAGCATCGTTTCGTGGCGCTTCATCAGCGGTCCGGACAGCGTCGATCCGTCCAGCGGAGCGATGCAGTCCTTCCAGTGCATGACGGGCACTCGACCGACGTGCGCGTCAAGGACTGCCACAGCATCCCCGCCGTCCAGCGTGGTGTGGCCGGCATCCAGGCACAGCTCGACATTCGCCGGGTCGGTCAGCGACATCATGGTGTCGATGTCGTGATTGCGGGAGCACACCGAGTAGGCATCGGTGTGCAGCGCGATCCGGACACCGTGACGACCGGCCACCGCGCCCAGGCGGTTGATCTGCGACGCAACCTTCTCCGATGCCTCGCGAGGAACATCACTGTCGAAGCTGCCGTTGCTGAACTGAGCGCGCGGCACGGTTCCCATAACGATGATGTCTGCACCCATTTCAGCGACGAACCGGGCGTGACGGTCGATGTAGTCGTCAGCGGCGCCTTCGGCCGCACTGTCTTCGAGAGCGTTTCCGATCAGCGAGCCGCCGTCTGCGTAGCTCGACCCGAGGGTGAGCCCCCTCACATCGAAAGCAGCACGCACGCCCGCAACGTGGCCATATGCCTGCAGCGCGCCTTCCCAGCCACCTGGAATCGGCGCGAGCTCGACGCCCTCCACGCCTGCCGCGGCGACCGAGTCGAGCATGTGGTCGAAGTAGTACTTGGGCTTGGACTGAACCTCAGCGACCCAGTCGCCGTACTCCATGTGCTTGGGCAGCCCCCACCACGCGGTGTTGTAGAAAGTGATGAGAGTGGCGCCCATCCGAACGTTGGGCATGGTCATTATCGCGCTCCTTCTGGTGTGCGAGCCACATCCACCCAGGTGCCAGTCTTCGACGACTCGAGAACCGCCTCGACGAGCTGCTGGGTGTGCGCTGCTTCACCGAAGTTCGGGTGAGCAAGCTTGTGCTCGGCAATGGACTTGACGAACTTGTACATCTGGATGGCGTTGTCATCGACGTAGCCGAGACCGAGGCCGGGCACGTTGTACCAGACGTCTTCGTGCTCGTGCGTTGACAGCACGGAGCGGAAGCCCGAGTGGTCGGCGGGATCGTCCGCGTAGCTGATGCCCAGCTCCTCACGACGGTTCCAGTTGAACTCCAGCGCGCCCTTCGTGCCATCCAGCTCCCAGCGGATCAGGTTCTTGCGGCCCGAAGCGACGAGCGAAACGGCGAAGGTTCCGATCGCACCGTTGGCGAACTCTGCAACCCAGACACCGGCCTGATCCGGCATGTCGCGAGCTGCCCGCTTGTCCTCAGTCAGCCAGCCGACCTCGGGCGCGGCACCGTTCTCGCGTGCCCGAGCCAGACCGCAGACGCGCACGATGTCGCCGTTGAGGTACTCGGCCATGTCCATGACGTGCGAGCCGATGTCGCCGATCATGCCGGATGCACCAGTGCTGGTCTTGCCGCGCCAACCGAAGTCGATGACGTTGAGGAGCACATCCTGCAGGTAGGTTGCGCGGAACTGCAGCGCCGTTCCGATCCTCCCCTCATCCACGAGCTTCTTCGCGAATTGGATAGCGGGGATGTGACGATAGTTGAAGCCGACCTGGCCGGCGGCGCCGGAAGCCACCTGCGCTTCCCACATCTCGAGCGCTTCGGTGGAATCGTTCGTGATCGGCTTCTCGACGAACACGTGCTTGCCGAGCTTGAGAGCCTCGACAGCGATCTCCTTGTGGATGTGCGGAGGAGTCACGATGTCGATGATGTCGATGTCCGGCCGTGAGATCACCTCGCGCCAATTGGAAGAGGACTCCTCCCAACCAAGGCGCTGAGCCGCGTCTGCTGCGAGCTCATCCGTGGCGTCTACGAGCACTGCCTTCCGGATCGAAACTCCGAGATCAGCCATGAGGGGCGCCAGGGAGTAACCGAGACTATGCGCCTTGCCCATGACTCCGTTACCGCCGATAAGCGCCACGCGCAGTTCGTTCATTCTGCCGGTCTCCTAACTCAAAGGGTGCGCCAATCCGTCGGGCGGCTTCATCACTCTTTCACCGGGGTTTGGGAGCAACTTGCTTGTGGCGGTCGCAATTGTTGACTTTCTCTGCCTTGCGTGCGGATGACTTCGATACAAGATCACGGCACTTCCGCGTGAACGCGGGGGGAGAACGCGATTGCGCGGGTACTTTGGCCTCTCACTTCTCGTCGAGGCGGGAAAATCGTCTGACTATGGTGGGGAGAAATCCCCGGGACCCACGCTCGAAAGGAACCAGATGAACCCGCTAATCGGAGGCCTCTCATGCTGAAGGGCATTGATCCCCGACTGTCCCCGAATCTGCTGCGCGATCTCGCCACCACGGGGCACCTCGACAGCGTCTTGCTCGTCGACAGCAACTTCCCGATTCTTCGCGTGAACTGCCCGGTCCACTACGTTCCGCTCACAGCCACCGAGGTCCTGCGGATGATCCTCGGAGTCCTGCCCGTCGAAACAGAGGCACCCGACGCGATCAGCGTGAGAAGCGATGCGACATTGGATACCTCTCGCTCGATCGTCCGCGAGTTCGAACCCGACTTCCGTGATTTCGTGAAGCCGGAGCCGTTCGACTTCCTCGGCGAGGCCGTGCGGGCTTCGGTCGCGATCGTTTCGGCTGACACATTTCCCGCCTGCTATCTCATCCGGCGAGGTGTTGTCACCCTGCCGGTGTAGTCAGAGCCGCACAGATCTCGGCGCTCCGTGCGCGACGCACCAGCGCCAGGCATTCTTGGCGCTAGCGTACAAATTTTGGGACTGAGAAGCAGATAGGTTCGAAGACGTGGACACCGTACCCGCCAAGCTCCCGGGCTCCCTCAAGCGGCGCAAGCCAGTTACAACACGACAGATTGCGGAACGCGCTGGAGTATCTCGGGCGACAGTCAGCTACGTCATCAACGGCGATGCCAGCCGGCACGTCGCCGAGGCCACTAGAGAACGTGTCCTAGCCGCTGCCCGCGAGCTCGGGCACCTGCCCAACGGTCCGGCGCGCGCGCTGCGCGGCCATCAGCAGCCGAGCGTGCTGATCCTGGCGTCGAGCTTCAGCCAGGGTCATGTCATGGGTGCTTACCTGGACGCAATGAGTCGCGGCCTGACGCGGCACGGACTAGTGACGATGACGACGAGGATGGCGCGCGGTGCGGGGGCCGCCGAGCAGATCCTGTCGCTCTGGGATCACGTGAGTCCAGAAGTCCTGGTCGTCATCGGAGGACTACTGCCGGAGAGTGTGCGGGAGAGGATCCAGCGATCGCATGTCCGGCTCGTGGACGAAGGAGATGCCCCGAACCACCTCCTGGTGGGGAGGATGCAGGCCACGCACCTCGCTTCGCTCGGCATCACGGAAATGGTCTATGCCGGCCCCCTGGAGCGAGATCTACGCGAGTATTCCGAGCGGAGCTGGAACGGCGTCCAGGAGGGCTGTGAGCAGAACGGTCTTCGTGCTCCGGCTAAGTTCCTCGTCGGCTTCGATGAGTCCAGCCTCGACCTCGTGATCGACGAATGCCTGGGCCGCCCTTCTTGGCCCGGCCTGTGCACGCACAACGATGACGTGGCGCTGCGGGTCATCGCGCGCATGAGAATGCGCGGCCTCGAGCCCGGGCGAGATATCGCCATCATTGGGGCGGACGACATCCCCGCCGCTGCGCTCGAGCTGTCCACTGTGGCATTCAAGTGGCCACAGCTGGCTGCCGAGCTCGTCGCCGACGTCGTTCAGGATGTTGGCCGGTCTCCTGGATCGCACACCTCGAAGAAGCCTGAGGATTACTGGGAGCTCGTCGAAAGATCGTCCACGGAGCGCGTCGCCAGCCTTTGATAGCGCCGCGTTGCCGCGGCTCTCAGACATCCGCATTTGTCCGATCCAAACCAATCGGATCGGCTCTGATTTCGGACGCGCGGGGAAGGCACTGTCCGTCCACTTTGTGGCGTGCCCGTACAAGTATCTTGAACTGCGTGCGAGCTAATCTCGGGTGACCCAGGCGAAATCTTCCGTTCATCACGGCTGATCTCTCGTCCTGAGCAACCTAGCGGAGTATGCACATGACGTGGCTGTTCAACAATCCCGAAGATTTTGCTGATGAGGCGATCGCAGGATTTACGGTTGCCTCTTCACGCTGGGTGCGCTCCGTATCCGGCGGTGTTGTGCGGGCCACTCGCGGCGCTAAACCGACCGTGGCTGTGGTTACAGGCGGCGGCAGCGGACACTACCCCGCCTTCGGCGGCTTGGTCGGTCCAGGTATCGCACATGGAGCAGCGATGGGCAATGTCTTCGCCTCCCCCTCGGCTCGTCAGGTGGAATCGGTGGCGAAGGCCGCCCATGAAGGCAAGGGGATCCTCTTGACCTTCGGGAACTACACCGGAGATGTGCTGCACTTCGGTCGTGCACAGGAGCGCTTGCGCGAGGACGGCATAGATTGCCGCACCGTCGTGGTGACCGATGACATATGGAGCGCCCCGCCGAGCGACATCGATGGTCGGCGGGGCATTGCGGGTGATCTCGTCGTCTTCAAGATTGCCGGAGCGGCTGCTGAATCAGGCGCGGACCTGGATGCTGTTGAAACAGTTGCACGCAAGGCTAATACTCGTACACGCTCCTTCGGCGTCGCATTCGGTGGTTGCACCTTGCCGGGTGCAACGGAGCCACTCTTTACTGTTCCGGCAGGGAAGATGGCTGTCGGCCTCGGGATACACGGCGAACCTGGCATCTCCGAGGTGGATATCCCTTCCGCCAGAGCACTCGCTGAGCTGTTCGTCGAGAAACTTCTGCAGGAGGTACCCGAAGGCGTCGATATCCAGGGCGCACGCGTCGTCCCACTCCTCAACGGGTTGGGGTCTGTCAAGTATGAAGAGCTCTACGTCGTGTACAAGACGATTCATGAACTGCTCGAGACTGCCGGTCTCGTCGTCGTGGATCCTGAGGTCGGGGAGCTCTGCACGAGCTTCGATATGGCTGGCCTGTCCCTGACGCTGCTGTGGATGGATGAAGAGCTGGAGGAGCTCTGGCTCGCCCCCTGCGACACGCCCGCTTACCGTCGCGGTGTCATCGAAGGCCGCAACGCTTGCATGGTGCTCGCCACGCCGACTGACTCCGCGTCGAGCGAATCAGCATCCAGTTCCAGCACGTCCAGCCGGTCAGCAGTCATCGCCTCGCGCGCATTGGCCATGATGTCCGAGATCCTCAACGAGAAGGCTGAGGAACTCGGCGACCTGGATCGAATCGCGGGCGATGGCGACCATGGAATCGGGATGCAGCGCGGAAG